>JAAYTD010000072.1 GCA_012518115.1 Ignavibacteria bacterium
TTATCCCACACATTTATAGCTTGCCATTCATCAAGACGTAACATAAAATTATCTCCTATCTTATGACCTGCACCATCCGTCACACAACCAGAGGTAGGAGCTAGATTCCTACCGCGTAATTTTACAGCTACATTTGTATTATCTGAAATAGCACCTATGATAAAACCTGTATGTTTGTCATCATTACCTTCTTTATTGCTTGTAAAACTACAATGAACATAATGTTTGCCAAGTACATTTACAGGTAAAGCCATATAACCTTCAGCAGTAGTACTTGCATGAGTACCAAAGTATACCATAATTTCTTTATCAGAATAAATGCGCAATGGTAAATTTTCAGGTTTTTCTTCTTTGCCTCTTATTTCATATTTTTGACTACTCATACGATGAACTGCTATATCATAAGGCTTAAGTATGTCATAAGATGCTATATGGCCTTCGCCAGCAGGTTGTTCTATATGAACTTTACAAGGTTCTTTTGCACCAATGTAAATCTCCGCCAAATAATTAGGCATAGTTAAATCATTAGGAGTAACTACAACCATATATTCATTACCCAAACGAGTCTCTAATAATTTACTTTGTAATTTAGTACGCATCTCATCTGTTATTAAACCAGATTCTGACTTATAGTTGCCAGAATAGGCTATTCCTGATAGAGATAACCAAGTTAAAAGTAAAAAAAGTAAGTTTAATTGTTTCATAAAACTTCTTTTAATTTTTGATAAAATAAATTAAATTAATATAATAACGTAAATAATTGAATTCTTGGAAACTGCTAAAAATACTCTTAACATTCCAAAACTTAATAAGATATATAGCAATACTATAAAATGTAAGTTATTTTTTATACATAATGTACAAAAAATAAAACAAACTATGAGTTACAACTACTTATCATACTAATATTTAAATACAATTTAACATTTTTTTTGAAAATAAACAAAAAATATATAGAAAAACAACAAAAAAATATTCATTTTTTTACATTTATTGCTGCTATAGTTATGAGTATATAAATAAAAGTAAAATAAATTAACTGTGTTTTTTAAAAAAACAAAAAAATATATTGTTCAACTTAATTATTTTGTGTATATTTGCAACAGTTTATTATTATATTGGAATTGTTTTGAATTTTCGTTGGACTTTTAAACAGAATGATTATGAAGAAACTCTACAGAATTTAGCCGAATCATTGAAAATCCCAATCAGTTTAGCAAGAGTATTGGCAGTACGAGGCTTGTATAAACTTGAAGATGCAAACAAATTTTTTAATCCTGATTTAGAAAACCTGCATGATCCTTTTCTTTTAGAGGATATGCGAAAATCAGTCGAACGTATTTTAAGAGGGATAAAAGATGGTGAGCAATTTTGGATACATGGCGATTATGATGTAGATGGCACCGCTAGTGCTGCGATGCTAATTTTATTTCTGAGAGAATTAGGAGCTAAAGTAGACTACTTTATTCCGGACAGATTCAGTGACGGATATGGTTTATCTACAAAATCAATTATAGAAGCTGTTAAGATAAATACAAATATTCTTATAACAGTTGATGTTGGTATTACCTCTTATGAAATGCTGGATTTGGCATTTGAACACAATATAGACACTATAATTTGTGATCATCACGAGCCGGGAGATCAAGCACCAAAAGCTTATGCTATATTAAATCCTTTTATACCCGGCTGTAAATATCCTTTTAAACCTTTGGCAGCATGTGGAGTTGTATTTAAATTGATGCAAGCTATAGCAAAAACTATAGGGAAACCTGATATTGTATTAAAGTATCTTGATTTTGTAGCTATTGCTTCAGCGGCAGATATGGCACCTTTAATAGATGAAAATCGAATTATGGTTCATCATGGTTTGCGTCTGATTAATGAAACACCAAGACCTGGTCTTAAAGGGTTAATTTATTGTACAGGATTGAAGCAAGGTAGATTAACTACTGCTAATATAGTTTACGCTATGGCACCACTTATTAATGCTGCAGGTAGATTAGGGCAAGCCAGTCGCGCTGTAGAGATGATGATACAAAAAGACGAGTTAGCTGCCTTTCGTATAGCTCAGCAATTAGAAGATGAAAATCGTAAGCGAAGAGTGTACGATCAACTACTTTTTGAAGAAGCATTACCCATTGCATATAAGCAAATAGAAGCGGGACATCGTTCATTGGTTATATATGGTGAAAACTGGCATACAGGGGTTATAGGAATAGTAGCTTCGCGTCTTGTCGATAAATTTCATATTCCGACTGTACTTTTGACTAAGATAGAAAATAAGGCTAAGGGGTCTGCGCGTAGTATAAATAACTTTGATATTCATACTACACTAAAAGAATGCGAAGATCTATTACTAGAATTTGGCGGTCATAAACATGCAGCAGGATTGTCATTAGAAATAGATAATATAGCAGCATTTCATAAAAAATTTGATGACATAGCAAAGCAAAATATTAGCGAAGAAATGCTTATACCTGAATTGCTGATAGATACAGAATTACAATTCAACGAATTATCTCCTAAGTTTTTTAGGATAATAAATAAATTCGCTCCTTTTGGTTTCTTTAACAATAAACCTTTGTTTTGTACACGAGGTGTAAGAGCGGTAAATGGAGCAAGAATTGTAGGAGCAAATAGTATTCGTTTTAGAGCTATTCAAAATAATTTTGTTATTGACGCTGTAGGACAAAACCTTGCTAACAAAGCACATATATGCAATTCAGGAAAACCGTTTTCTATATTATATAATTTAGAAACTTTCGGGGCGAATGGACAAAAAAACCCACAACTGTCAATTAAAGATATAAAGTCAGAAAATGAAATATTTTAATGAATTCAAAATTTATATTTAGATTGTTTTTATTATGCTAAACAATTTGAAGGAAATATTTTTAATAAATAAGTAAGAAAAAATCCACACTTTTTCTATTTTCTTATGATTATTACAAAAAAAAGTATTATCTTTAAAGATTATAAAAAATATTTCTGAAATTATTAATCCTAAAATTTATGAGGGAATGATGAAAAAAATTCTTTTAGTAATTATGACATTAGTAGTTACAATGAGTGCTTGTAAAAAACAAGAGGAAGCCGCAAAGACAACGGCTGAAAATCCATTTTTTGTGGAATGGACAACACCATTTGAGGTGCCACCGTTTGATTTAATAAAAATTGAACACTATAGACCTGCTTTCGACGAAGGTTTGAAGCAACATCAACAGGATATTGATGCTATTATAAATAATGCTGAAGAGCCAACATTTGAAAATACAATATTGGCGCTTGAAAATGCAGGTCTACTATTGACAAAAGTTATATCGGTATTTTTTAATATATCAAGTGCCGATGGAAATGATGAGATGCAAGCAATAGAAGAAGAGTATTCACCTAAAATAACAAAACATTTTGATGAAATGAATATGAATGAAAAGTTGTTTGCGAAAGTTAAATCTGTTTACGATAATCGCGAAAAACTTGGACTTCAAGGTGAAGAAGCTAGGCTTGTAGAAAAATACTACAAATCTTTTGTTCGTGGTGGAACAAATTTATCTCCAGAAGATAAAGAAAAAATGAAAGAAATTAATACGGAGCTCGTTAATTTAACAACTCAGTTTGCTAAAAACTTGTTAAATGAAAACAGAAGATTCAGATTAGTTATAACAGAAGAAAGTGAGTTGGCAGGTTTACCTGAATCGAGTCGTGCAGCAGCAGCAGAGCTCGCAAAAGCAGAAGAAAAAACAGGATATGTCTTTACTCTTGACAAACCTAGTTGGATTCCTTTTATGCAATTTGCAGATAAAAGAGAGCTACGTGAAAAAATGTATAAAGCATATATTAATCGTGGCAACAATAATGACGATTTAGACAATAAAAAAATAATCCAAAAGATAGCTTCTCTTCGTGTGAAAAAAGCAAATCTAATGGGACATAAAACTTGGGCGGATTTTGTTATTAGCTATAATATGGCAAAGACTGCAAAAAATGCGAATGATTTAATACAAAATATTGCAAAAGCTACAGTACCTTTTGCAAAAGCAGAAGCTGTAGAATTGCAAAAAATGATTGACAAAGAAGGTGGAAATTTCAAATTAGAGCCTTGGGATTGGTGGTATTATACTGAAAAACTTCGTAAGGAAAAATACAATCTGAATGAAGAAGAAATACGTCCTTATTTTGAATTAAACAATGTTAGACAAGGTGTATTTATTTTAAGTGAAAAATTGTTTGGATTGAAGTTTGAAAAGAGAGATGATTTGCCGGTTTATAATTCTGAATGTGAAACATTTGAAGTTAAAGAAGCTAATGGTGATTTAGTAGGAATTATGTACTTTGACTTTTTCCCACGTAGTGGAAAGAGAGGCGGCGCTTGGATGAACAATATAAGAGAGCAATACTATCAAGATGGAAAACGTGTAGCTCCTGTTATTATAAACGTTTGTAACTTTACACGTCCAGTTGGCGATGTTCCTTCTTTATTAAGTATTGATGAAGCTGAAACTTTATTCCATGAATTTGGACATGCTTTACATGGATTACTAGCTAATAGTAAATATAAATCAATAGCCGGAACAAATGTTCCTAGAGATTTTGTTGAATTACCTTCTCAAATACTTGAAAATTGGGTTTTAGAACCAGAACTATTGAAAATGTATGCTAAGCATTATAAAACTGGTGAAGTAATACCTGATGAATTAATCAAGAAAATTCAAGATTCTAAAACTTTCAATCAAGGTTTTATAACTATGGAATTAATAGCTGCATCTATTCTTGATTTAGATTGGCATATGCTTACTGATGCTAAAGAAGTTGATGCTATTGAATTTGAAAATGCTTCTAAAAAGAAAATGGGATTGATAAAAGAAATTGAGCCACGATATAGTAGCTGGTATTTCAATCATATTTTTGGAAGTGATTTTGGATACTCTGCAGGATACTATGGTTACACTTGGTCAGCAGTTCTTGATGCTGATGCTTTCCAAGCTTTTGCAGAAACAGGCGATATATTTAATAAAGAAGTAGCTACTAAATTTAGAAAAAATATTCTTGAAGCAGGCGACTCAAAAGATGCTGACGAATTATACCGCGCATTCCGTGGTTCTGATCCAAAACCTGATGCATTCTTGAAAAGAAAAAATTTTATTAAATAATTGATAAAATAGTTTGCCAAAAATAAAAAGGTTATTGTAGATAAATTAATACAATAACCTTTTTTATTGCATACAAATATAGAAAAATTATGATAAACAAAGCTTTCTATCATACAAAACTTGGTACATTACAAATCTGCTGTTCAGATTCTGCAATTACTTCTGTGAATTTTGCTACTAAAAATGACAATACAGCAAAATCATTTCCAAATGATTTAAGCGAAGAAGCTATATTGCAAATTCGTGAATACTTGGAACAAAAACGGCAAGTATTTTCTTTACCTTTGCATTTTGAAGGAACAGAGTTTCAAAAAAGTGTTTGGCGAGTTTTGCAAAGTATTCCATTTGGAGAAACGCGTTCCTATAAAGATATTGCTTGTGCAATAGGAAATTCTAAAGCATCGCGAGCAGTGGGAATGGCAAACAATCGAAATCCAATTGCGATTATTATACCTTGTCATCGCGTTATTGGTAGCAACGGAAAAATGGTAGGATATGCAGGCGGATTAGATGTAAAACGGAAGCTTTTAGAAATTGAAGGTATTTTTTTGTAAAAGAAAAATATGATATTAAAGCAGTAGATTTAATTTTATTTTTATAAAAATTGTTCATAGTTTTTTATTTGTTTGATAATCAATAAATGTTTATATTTGAAATTCAAACGGAAACTAATTGCTATAAAAGTAAAGAAAATATAAATCAATATGGATATAAAGGAACTAAGCATACAAAATGAATGGAATAAACAGAATCATCCTTGGGAATATGCGCGCTGTGTGGTTGTTAACTCTATTTTAAAGCGACACATAAAAAAAATTTCGCCAAATTCAACGGTTCTTGATGTAGGATGCGGAGATCTTTTCTTTATTAATGATTTTTGTCAGCGGTATAATTCTTTTCGTCCGATTGCTGTTGATTCTGCTTTCGATGAAGAATTGATGGCAACTTTGAAGAATAAGTATAACAAAATAGATGTAAAACTTTATAAAGATATTGCTCAAGTTGAGACTGAAAGTAAAGTTTCTTTAGTTTTTTTATTAGATGTTTTAGAACATATTCAAGACGATAGAGCATTTTTAGATACTTTGTTACAACAGGAATATATTGGAAAAGATACGCAATTTATGATAACTGTTCCGGCTTTCAATTCTGTCTATGTTGATAGAGATAAATGGTTAGGGCATTATCGCAGATATTCGCGTAAGCAAATAATGCAAGTAATGAAAGATAGTAACTTACAAATAATTGAAAGCGGTTATTTCTTTACATTTCCTTTATTAATTCGCTTTATTGAGAGCTTAAAGAAAGGGAAAGAACAAGAAGAACAAAATTTTAATACAGAAACGGGAATTGGTAGTTGGAGTGGTGGGAAATTGGTAACATACATATATAAAAGTATTTTATTATGCGATTTTTATTTTTTCAGATTATTTCATTTCTTAGGAATAAAAGTACCGGGGCTATCAACTTATGTTGTATGTAAATTGGCATAAAACATTAATTTTTGTAAAAGAGTAAGTTAAATATATGAAAAATATAATTGTAATCCCTTGTTATAATGAAGCTTCGCGGCTTCCTAAAGATAAATTTATAGCGTATTCTGAAGAAAATCCCGATATAAAGTTCCTTTTTGTAAATGATGGTAGCAAAGATAATACATTGTTTGTTTTGCAAGAGTTATGTAAGAATAGAGAAAATTTTTTCTATATAGATTTAGAAAAAAACTCAGGAAAAGCTGAAGCGGTGAGGCAAGGAATGTGTTATTCTTTAGATGAAATGCAAGCGGATTACATAGGTTTTTGGGATGCGGACTTAGCTACACCTTTAGAAGAAATTAGGCATTTTTTAGATTTAATTGTCGAGCATGATTTTGATATTGTTACAGGTTTAAGATTGCAACGATTAGGTGCGGGAGTTAAAAGAAACAAACTAAGACATTATTTAGGAAGAATTTTTGCTACTGCTGCTTCTACAACATTAAAGTTACCTGTTTACGATACGCAGTGTGGTGCTAAGTTATATAATAAAAGAGTAGTAACATCTCTTTTTTCAGAGCCATTTACTTCTCGCTGGCTTTTTGATATTGAATTATTAGCGCGCTATATCACTGCGTATGGTTATGAAAAAGCTAAGACTAAAATATACGAACATCCCATATTCAAATGGGAAGATGTTGAAGGTTCGCAATTGAAAGTAAAAGATTTTTTCAAAGCTCCGTATGAATTGTTCGTTATAAAAAAAAGATATTTGATGAAATAGATATTTATCAAAAACATTGTTTTATCTAAGTATCCGAATAATAATACATCTATTTAAGAATCGTCCTACAGGTGTATTTTCATCAAATTTTTCCGTATTTATTCCTGTTTCGATATTGAACTTATTGCCTGCCAGTTCGTTTATATAATCTCTTGTAACTTTTGAACGTCTATCCGATAGCTTTCTATTGACTGCATCTCCGCCTAATGCGTCGGCACTTCCTAAAATTTGTATTGTACAATTTTCAGGTAGTTTTTGTATTAACTGTTGCAAAAGCTGTTTGTTTTCTTCTGACAATTGGCTACTATTATAAGTAAATCTTATTATAGCTTTGAACTTAGAATAGTCGGTATCGATTATGCGGTGCGGAATACTAGATAAATCTATTGTATCTAATATTACTTTCGTTATTTCAGGAGTTGCAAGAACAATTTCATCAACAACTAATTTTTCTTTTTCTAAACGTTTATTGACATTGAAAAAATATTCATAAATCTTTCCATCATTTGGAACTTTGCAGGAGCTATCTGCTTGCATTGAATAGATATTGCCGGGATCTTCCGAGTTAATAATGCGGGCATAATATCCGGCTTTTCCTACGAGTTCTGCAAATTGAATAAAAGAAGTATATTCTTGGAAATAAGCATTGTGTAATATAATATCTACGCGTTGATTTTCTTCTATTCCTTCAATATGTCTTGAATTTGATGGGAAACGTGGTGTCATACTTGTTTTAATTTGTATTTTATCTTTATTAGCTCCTAATTCAATTAATTTTTCTTTTATATTTTCAGCCCGATTTTTTGCTAATGTTAATCCTCCTTCTTCGAAGCTTGTTCCTGCAGTAGCACCTTCTAAAGTAACATTAGCCTGAGGATTTTCTTTCAGAATTTCAACTACACGTGGCAAAATATAGTAATACTGTTCTGTTGGTTCTATTTTGAAGTAATCTTCTTTGTTAAGTTTGTTGAAGCGCAAGTTTTTAGGTAGAGTTGCTTTATTTTTATCAAAGAAAACGGCATTAACTAAAGGAGCAGTTGCTAAAAATTCATCACCAGTACGTACTTCGCCATCAAATTTGCCTGATTTTAAGGTCAAGTTTGGCGGTACAACAGTTTGTACAATTTCTTCTGGAATTATTTCTTGTTCTTGAGTAGTATCAGGTATTTCTACTTTAGGTTCTATTTTGTTAAAACGATAAGCTAGTCCTGTCATAAAATTGATTGAACCTTGTCGCCAATCTAAATTATGTGCAACAGGTGTAAAATTATAATCAAAACTTATTTGTTGTGTCCAAGTTAAAGATTCGCTAAGTTTCAAACTGTTATGTAAGCCGATTATACTACCTATTCCTATTTTGCTAATATTTCCTATCTCACCTTCAGCAACTAAACGTGAAGAAGATCTGTTGCCGTTTTTATCAACAAAAAAAGCATCTGTTGTATTTACAATTGCTTCGCGTTGAACAAAATGATTCTTTAATGGTGAAAATATACGAACTCCTAGGATACAACGTAGTCCTAAATTAGGAGTCGTAATTAATGACAAACGAGCATCAGGTTGAATTTCAAAGTAATGTAAATCAGCTTCTAAAGTTGTTTCAAATTGTGCTGTTTTTATTTCGTCGTTATAGTTGCGGAATAAATAGTTAGTGTCAAAAGAAAGACGACTTGAACGATCTATATAACTAGCTCCTAAAGATATATGAATAAAATCATTGAGCGGATAATTAAGTGCTAAATTAAATATAAGCCCTGAGCCGCTACCTTTAGAAAAAGTGCCACAAGAAACACCGTTTTTGAAATAATGTACATTTGCATTGTTGAAGTTGTAAACTTTGCCGGCTTGTATGTTAATAGAAAACTTCTCTTTTGAGAAAATAGAATTAATATGATTGTCAGCAAATACAAAACAATGTGATATGAATAGAAATAGTGATGTTAATATAAAAATGTTGTGTGCTTTCAAAATCTGCATTGTTTCTTTATTTAGTTAGGGCATAAATATCTAATTTAAATGTAAGATACAAATATACAATTATTTTTGTTATTTCTACTAAAATATTTATCTAAATATTAAATTAAAAATAGAAAGTTTTTCGTATATTTGCATTCGTATTATTTTACAAACTATTGATTTGATATTTATGAAATACTTTACAAAAGCTAGTATGATAGCTATCATTATATGTAATTTTGCATCTATAAATCTTCTATCTCAATCTTTCAATCCACCTCAAACAAAATCAATTCCTGTCAAAGAAAATTTATTTGGATTTGAAATAACTGATAATTATCGTTGGCTTGAAGACAAAAAAGATCCTGAAGTTTTGAATTGGTCTAAGGCTCAACATCAATATACTGTTGATTTTATCAAGAAAAATTTCAAAGAATATCCCGGTCTTGCTGACGAAATTCGTAAGATATACGATAGAGATATGATTTCAGCTCCTTCTTTTGTAGATGAAAGGGAATTTTTTACGAAGAAAATGCGTGGCGAGCAACAATATAAGCTCTATACACGTCTTAAAGGTAAAGAAGTTTTACTTTTTGACCCTATGAAAATTGATCCTACGGGAAAATCTGCTATTTCTTATATTGAATATACACAAAAAGGCGATAAGGTAGCTGTAGGTTTGCAGTTTCAAGGCAACGAAGTCAATACTTTCTATGTTCTTGATACACGTACAGGCAAGCAAATTTGCGAGCCGATTTCTGGGCTTGCGGGTTTTAGTTGGACAAAAGATGAAAAATCGGCTTATTTAACTTTGCGTGACCGTGAAATGCTAGAAAAGCAAATACCTATGATAGTTACTTTACATAAATTAGGTGATAAACGTACTTCTGATAAGGAACTTATGCGAGCTCCTGATATGAAAAATTTTGTTAGTATTTGGGACGCAAAAGGCGAAGGAAATAATTATACTTTTGTGAGCGAGTCCGATTTTTGGTCTAACACACTATATATTATGCCGTTAGGTTCTGATTTATCTAAGAAAAAGAAAATTTTTAGTAGTAAAGAGTTCCGTGCTACTCCTGTTATAAAAGACGGTAAAATATACGTTTATACAAACTATGAAGCTCCTAATTGGAAAGTTATGATAGCAGATACTTCTGCTCCTGAATTTGAAAATTGGAAAGAATTTTATCCTGAAAAAGATACGAAATTAGAGAGTTTTGCTATAACTTCCGACTATTTTTTAGCTCATTATCGTCAAGATGTTTTATCGCGTTTAGATGTTTATGATAAAAATGGTAAGTTCATTAAAAACTTGGAACTTCCTGAAACAGCTGATTTCGGCGGATTAAATTATAATAAAAAAATGAATACTGTATTTGTTTCGTTTTATGCTGCTGATCTTCCTACCAAAATATATAAACTGAACGGTAAAACTTTAGAGTGGGAGTTTTTCTGGCAAGATAATATTGATCTTGATACAAAAGATATTGTTGTTGAACAAAAGTTCTTCAAGTCTTATGACGATACTAAAGTTCCTCTTTTTATAATATACAAAAAAGGTATAAAGTTAGACGGTAACAATCCGACATTAATGTATGGTTACGGTGGATTTAACCATGTGGTTAAGCCGGGTTTTATAAGCCATTATCTTTCATTTTTAAATAGGGGTGGCATTTATGCGCTAGCTTGTATAAGAGGCGGCGGTGAGTATGGTGAGAAATGGCATCAAGACGGAATGTTAAAAAAGAAAGAAAATACTTTTTATGATTTTGCAGCAGCTTGTGAGTATTTAATAGACAATAAATATACTAATGCGAAAAAACTAGCTTTGCGAGGTGGTAGTAATGGCGGTATTTTAATTGGTTGGATGATGCTTCAACGTCCTGATTTATTTAATGCTGCTATTTGTGCTGTTCCGTTACTTGATATGTTGCGTTATCATAAGTTTTTAATGGGACCTTACTGGATACCTGAGTATGGAACTCCTGATAAGAAAGAAGATTTTTTAACAATTTTGCGTTATTCACCTTATCATAATATAAGAGCAGGATTTAATTTTCCGTCTGTAATGGTTAAAGCAGGCGAAAATGATGCGCGCGTAGATCCTTTGCATGCTAAAAAATTTGCTGCCGCGTTACAAAATCATCCGGGACAAACAAATCCTATAATGCTTTATATTGATTTTGAAAGTGGACATGGAAGCGGACAATCTATTGACCAAATGGTTGAAAATTTAGAATTAGAGATGAGATTTATAATGGATAGAATAGGAATGTAATGTACTATTTTATTTTACTTTTAATTAAATAAATTATTGATATTAAGAAATATGAAGATAAAAGTTTTTTTTATTTGTGCTTTGCTTTTTTTAGTTCAGCCTTGTTATTCTCAATCAAGTATTGAAATAACAAGGGACGCGTATATACAAAATTTGATAAAAGAATTAGTAGATGAAATACATATCAATCAAGTAACTATAGATGATTCTTTTTCTGAGGTTAGTTTTAATGCTTATTTGAAAAACTTGGACTACTACAAGCGTTTCTTTATTCAAAGTGATATTGACACTTTAAGTCATTATAGACATCTTTTAGATGATCAATTTAAAGAAGGAAAATTTGATTTTTTTAATTTATCACAAGAACTAATTCTAAAACGAATTAAGGAAGCGGAAAATTACTATAAAAATGCACTAAAAGAACCTTTTAATTTTGATAAAGAGGAATATATTCAACTCAATGTTGATAGTATATCTTGGGAAAAGAATAAAGAAACATTAGAAAAACGTTGGTATCAACTTTTGAAATATGAAACATTGGCACGCGTTCATTCTGATATTGAGGCACAAAAGAAAGCTAAAGAAAAAAGTGATACTGTAAAGGAAAAGAGTTTTTCAGAAATAGAAACTAAAGCGAGAGAATCTGTTTTGAAAAAATACAATAATTGGTTTGATTTTATTTCGCAATGGGAGCATAATGATTTATTTTCTTATTATATAAACTCATTATTGACTAAATATGATCCACATACTGAATATTTCCCTCCAAAAGAAAAAGAAGATTTTGATATTAGATTTTCAGGGCAGTTGCAAGGTATAGGTGCTACACTTTCGCAACGAGACGGCTATATTACTGTGGTGGATATTATACCGGGCAGTCCTTCTTGGCGACAGGGTGATTTAGAGGTAAACGATAAGATTTTGAAAGTAGCTCAAGGTGCTGAAGAACCTGTTGATGTTGTTGAGATGCGTTTAGATAAAGCTGTTAAGTTAATTCGTGGTCCTAAAGGAACGGAAGTTCGTCTGACAATACAAAAAATAGATGGTACGCAAAAAACTATTAAAATTATTCGCGATTTAGTTGTTATAGCGGAAACGTATGCAAAAACTATGATTATTACCGACAATGAAACGGATAAGAAGTTCGGTTATATATATTTACCGTCCTTTTATGCTAATTTTAATGATCCACGGGGTCGCAGATGTTCAAAAGATATAGCAGATGCAGTTGAAAAATTGAAAGATGAAAATGTAGAAGGAATTGTTTTTGATTTGAGAAATAATACGGGCGGTTCATTAATGGATTGTATAGATATAGCTGGACTATTTATTGAGACTGGACCTGTTGTTCAAGTCAAATCTAGTAACATTGTAAGAGTATATAATGATCGTGATGCAGACATATTATGGGACGGTCCTTTGGTTGTGATGATTAATCAATCGTCAGCATCGGCTTCCGAAATTTTTGCTGCTGCTATGCAAGATTATAAGCGTGCTATTGTTATGGGTACAAATAGTTTTGGAAAAGGTTCTGTGCAACGTTTTGAAGACTTAGATGCAAGAGTTCAAGGAATGAACGATATAAAGCCGTTAGGAGCATTAAAAATTACTTTGCAAAAATTCTATCGTGTCAATGGTGGTTCTACGCAATTAAAAGGGGTGGCGCCTGATATACCTGTAACAACTATGTATAAATATATTGACTATGGAGAGCGTGAGTTAGAACATCCTTTAGATTGGTCGGAGATAAAAGCTACAAAATATGATATTTGGAAAAATGATACTTGCGATTGGGAAACTATTAAAAATAATAGTTTAGAGCGTATGAGCAAAAATCCTTTCTTTATAAGAATGGACGAAAATGCGAAACGATTAAAGAAAAATAGAGATAATACTGTATATCCTTTGAAATATAAAGATTATGCAAGTTATATTGATAAAGCCAACGAAGAAGCAGAAAAATTTAAAGATTTAGGTACAGATACTTTGGATATTGAAGCAGTTATTTTAACGGTAAACGAGGAAGATAAGAATGAAGAAAGCGATACGACAGCTATAGAACGTAATAATAAATGGATAAAGCAGATAATTACAGACGATATATTATACGAAGCTTTAAAAGTATGTAATGATGTATTGCATTTAGATTGTTTTAGAAAGCCAGAAGATTAAAAATAATAATCTATCGTCTGCATTGCACTTTAGGTATTTCAGAATGATTATTAATGCTTAATCTATCATTTTCAACAAGATAATCATAATAATCTGAAAGTATTTTCTTTATATCATTTATTTCTTCGGAAACGACAAGCTTTTGTCTAACGTTTGTTGCACCGAACATTCCTCTTAAATAGCCGGAATAATGTTTGCGAAATTCATAGAGACCTTGTTGCCCTTTATATTCAATGCAATTTTCCAAATGTTTGATACAAACATCTATACGTTTTTGAATTGTAGCTGGTGGCATTTCCTCACCATTTTCGAAAAGATACTTTGCCTCGCTAAATATAAAAGGATTTCCAACTGCGGCGCGTCCTATCATAATAGCATCAGCACCTTCTGTTTTTATTGCTTCTAAAGCTACTTGCGGAGATGATATATCGCCATTTAGAACGAGCGGAATAGATATTTCTTTCTTTATTTTTGGTATGAATGTCCAATCTGCTTTTCCGGTTATTTTCATATCGCGGGTTCGGCAATGTACAGTAATAGCTTTAGCACCAGCTTTTTCTTGAAGCTTAGCGATTTCAAATATATTTATAGATTTTTTATCCCAACCTAATCTTGTTTTTATTGTTACGGGAATTTTAACACTTGCGGAGCATTCATTTGTAATTTCTGCCATTAGTTCAGGATTTTTCATAAGAGCTGCACCTGCATTATTATTTACAACTTTTTTTACCCAGCATCCATAATTAATATCAACAATATCAGCTCCTTCTTCTTCAGCTATTTTTGCAGCTTCAGCCATAACTTTTGGATTACTGCCAAAAATTTGGATAGCTACAGGACGTTCTTTTTTATCTATTAACATTTTGTTGAACGATTTTTCAACATCTCTTATAAGTGCTTCAGATGCTACAAATTCTGTATATACAATATCAGCTCCTAACTCTTTACATAATAAACGAAATGGAAGGTCTGTTATGCCTTCCATAGGCGCTAGTAAAATAGCATTTTTTATTTTGATATTTTTATTCAGTTCAAAAGTTCTATCTACTAACATTTTGTTTTTTAACGTAAATATCACCTAATATCGGATTATATGAGGAATGTGCTATGATTTTATCAATAATAGATTGATTAATTATAGCTCCAGCAGACAATAATTTATTTCCATTTCCTGTATAAATATCGCGTGCTAATATCATATTGGGTAATAGTTGTCCTAATGTTATAGCTTCATCGTCTGTTGCGAAGTCTGCCACATTAGATTTAAGGTAGTTTTCAAAAAGAATAACTACTCTTTGATCGTATGCTTTTTGTGATTGTTTTTTTATTTCTTCTAATGCGGCAGCAGGTAAATAATTTGAATATAGGCAGAGTTCTTCAAAATCAAGACTTACACGTATTATTCTAGAAGCTAGTGGAATTTGCCAAGCTCGTAAATGGGAAGGGAAACCACTTCCGTCTATATTTTCATAAATAGCAAATAAAATATCGCTTACATTAGAAAATTTAGGTATAGTTGATACTATTTCTTTTGTTGCTGCCGGCAAACTTAACATAAGAGATGAACTTGGTTTACCCTCAATTAGAACAGGTTGTTTAATAACACTATCAGGCAAAGAAAAGCGACCTGCTTGCGAAAAATAAGCAGCTAGCTCTATTTCTTGGATTTCGGATTTCTTAAACTTTCCTATTTGTTCAGCTACCCATACAGACGCTTTAGCTACTCTTTGTAACATTTGTGAAGAAGAAGGTAGTCTTGCGTGCATGAATTTTGTAGAAAGTTTAGCCATTCCTTGAACTATATCTTTCAGATTATCTGTAGTTTCGCGTAATTCTTTGTTTTCTTCTTTTAATTGATTTTGTAAATTTATTATTCTAAAAGCGGAACGTAATCTAGCTTCTAATACTTCAGTAATTATAGGTTTAGATAGAAATTCATCAGCTCCTAATTTTACTGCATCTCTTCTGTGGTGGCTATCGGAATTTGCAGTCAGCATAATAAAATACATACTGTCATATTCTTTGTTTTGTCTAACTGTTTTCAGAAGTTCAATCCCGTTCATAAGTGGCATATTATAGTCTGATAACACTAGGTCGGGCTTTTTATCTTCAATTATTTCTAAACCTGTTTGTCCTTCGTTTGCAGTATATATCTCTAAGTCGGGAAATATGTTTTCTATAAGCTTACGCAAAGTAAAAAGAATACCTTTGTCGTCGTCAATTAAAAGAATTTTCGTTTTATATTCTATTTGTTCTTGTTTGTTTGTTATTTCATTTTCCATTATCGCTCATTTCCCATATTATTGATAAATTGTTCTGAGGAGATGTGTTTTACTAATATACTTACTCTTCTATTTGATACATCAAACGGGTTACTTTCATTTTTTAATTTTTTGTCTGCATAGCCGGCAACAGTTATAATTTGACCGTTCCAAGTTCCATTTTGTTCAAGTACTTTTCGGGCAGCATTAGCTCTGTCGGTTGAGAGCTCCCAGTTTGAATAAATAGAAGGTGAAGAATATTTACGGCTGTCAGTATGTCCTGCTATTTCTATAGGATTAGGAAGCATACCTATTTTTTTAGCTAGTTGAGATAGAATTTGAACTGCAGCAGGTTTTAATTTTGCACTACCTATTTCAAAGAAATGATTATCTTGAGATTCTATAAGTTCAATTTGTAATCCTTCAGGAGCTATTTCTATACTAAGAGAAGAGACTAGATCTTGCATTTCTAACGATTTACCCCTTAGTTCACTTACAGTTTGTCGTATATCATTACTAACTTGTTGCACTTTTTCTGCAGCAGCTACGCTATCTTGCATTGCCTGCATTAAACTTTGTTCTATTTTTAGAGTAGTGTCTTGGTCTTCTCCTTCACTAAAAGACCAAGTGAAACTCTTTGGTTCACTTCCTTTTCCTTCACCTTTTCCACCACCTTTCGCAGGAAATTCGTGCATATCAATAGGTGAGGTTTTTTGTCCAGTAAATATATCAAATTGGCTAGGGTCATTAAAGTATTCTGCAACTCCTGCTTTAGTTTCTTCGCCTTGCGCTAAGATCCACATTACAATAAAAAAAGCCATCATAGCAGTAACGAAATCAGAGTAAGCAACTTTCCATGCGCCTCCGTGATGTCCGTGTGCTGCTTTCTTTATCTTTTTTATTATAATAGGTTGTTCGGAACTTGATTGACTTTGTATTTCGTTTTCTTCTGCCATAATAATATATTTTTATTTATTTGAACAAATTTAAGTAAATTATTTTCTATAGTGTTCTTCAGTTTCTTTGAATGTAGGACGATTTGCTGGATCTATAGATCTTCTACCAAATTCTACGGCGACATTTGAAGGAGCTCCTTTCGCATAGGATAAAACAGCTGCTTTTATAACCATTATATACTTACCTTCTATATTTGCATAAGTTCCCATTAAACTTGCAATTGGTCCAACGATACCATAAGACATAAGCACACCTAAGAATGTACCAACTAATGCAGCACCAACGTGATGACCTACAGCTGCGGCACCTTGATCAATAGAACCCATCGTTACAATAATTCCAAGTACAGCGGCAACAATACCAATTCCTGGAAAAGCATCAGCAACAACTTGCATTTGAGCTGATGGTACGTGTTCTTCTTCATGTATGCGTTCTAAGTCAGTGTCCATAAGCTCATCTAAATCATGAGCAGGAACTCCACCAGAAAGTAAAACCTTTAATGTATCGCAAAGAAAATCAACAGCATGGTGATTAGCTAAAAAAGAAGGATATTTTGAAAAAATACTACTTGATGTAGGATTTTCAACATGGGATTCAAGAGCGATTAAACCTTCGCGTTTTGAAAATTGAAAAACTTCATAAAGTAGTTTTAAAAGATCTAAGTATGCAGCTTTGTTGACGCTAGGACCTTTCAATGTTCCTAACATATCTTTTACAATTTTAATAACGGTAGGCAAGGGGTTAGCTATAAGAATAGAACCGAGAATTACACCACCTATAGTAACGAATTCAGAGACTTGTAGCAGGGTTAGAGGATTACCGCCCGCCATCATAAATCCGCCTAGCATACTGCCTAATACAACAACAATACCAATAATTACAAACATTTATATTTTCCTTTTGTTTTCTAACAAATTAGTTTCGTTTAACTTAACATTTAATTTACTTATTTTATCAATTAAATTATGATCGTTCGGAGATAATTGCAATGCTTGAGTATAAGCTTCTTTTGCTTCTTTATATTTCTCCATTTTCATATATATATCGGCTAAATGTTCAAAAACTTCTGCACTTTTTTCTCCTAATTCAATAGATTTCAAAATATATTCTAAAGCAACTTCATAATTTCCTAAATGATAATGAATCCAACCGTATGTATCGAGATAAGCCGAATTATTCGGTGAAATTTTTATTGCTTGTTCCGAATATAGTAAAGCTTTATCAAGATCTATATTTCTAACACATAAAGAATAAGCATAATTATTATTTACAAGAGGATTTTCAGGTTCTAATTTTAATGCCTTTTTAAAATAAACATCTGCTTTGTCAAACTTTTTTAGTGCATCATAAATAGTTGCAAGCTGTGATAAATTCTCTATTTGTTCAGGACCACGTTCCAAAGATAACTTTGAAAAATGCAAAGCGTTTTCAAGATTATTATTTTGAAAATAATAAAGACTTAAATAAAATGGATATATCCAATTTTCAACATCTTCATTAGTAAACTCTAAAAGTTTAAGTTCATATTTATCAGGAAATCCGTAAGATAAATATGAAGCTGCTATCTCTAACGGTAAATTATAATCAGAGCTAGTATTTGTCAGTACACGGTTAAAATACTGAGCTGCTAAATTAGTATCAGATAGCGACAAAGCTATATTTGCTGATAAAAAATTTAATTTCCAATAAAAGTAAAATCTATTATCTATTAAATCTAAAAATTTGAATTTAATTTTATTAGGAACTTCCTTGCTTCTTATAAAATGATTTAGTATCATACTATAAGGATATTCTAACTTCACAGCTGAATAATGATCGTCTATAAATTTACAGTGTGCCAATAGTGAATCATAAAGCTTGTGTTTAATGTAATAATTTATGAGCTCATTTGTAAAAACAATATTGTCCGAAACATTTTTTGCTAATTTTGACAATGTTTTTAGATATAATGTTGAATCATTAGTTAAACGACAAAGCTCTAAAATTCGTAAATTTATTAAGCTGTTATTATATTTTTCTGTTGCAATTGTATAATAATGCAAAGACTTATTGATATTTTGATACTCGTATATTTTTGCAAGAGCAATTAAATGTTTTTCATCTTCTTCAATTTTAACAGCAGTTTCTAATGAAAAAATTGCATTTTGCAAATCCATTTTTCTAAGGTAAGATTCTGCTAAAATATCATAAGCAGGAATAAAATTTTTATCATATTTTAAAGCTGTTAAAGCATTTTTTATTGCAAAATCCAACTTATCTAATGCTAAATAAGATTTAGCTATTAGATAAAAAATTGTTGCTGAAGAATCGTAACGTAATGCCGATTGAAATTCTAAAACAGCTTCAGCGTAATTATTTTGCATTTGACAAACTGAGCCTGCTATAAAATGCGAAGTTAATTTCTTATTTTGTTCTGTAGTATCAAAATAATTTAATTTTTTTTGCTGATACTTAAGCCATAAAAAATCATTTTGTTTATCTTTATTAAAAGAAGAACAAGAATTTAACAAAAATGAAAATAGAAATAATATAAAAAATAAGGGCTTAAGCATTTTTTAATAAACTACTTTTATAAATTTATACAAATATAATGAAAATAATAAAAATTACTATGATGTTAAATTAAATTATTTTTCATATAAACTTAAATATAGTTTTTTTTCTTCGTCAGTTAATTTTTTATTGCGTCTTTTTAGAACTATTTCTGCTGTTTTTATTGCTTTTTCAAAATCATACTTCTCTATTTTATTATAACTAGCTAGCCATGAAAAATCAGGTAAAAACTTAGGTGAGAAGCCGCTTTGAGCAAACATAGAAAATGCTCCGAAGACAGAACCTGTTGCAAGTGTTGAATTTATCGAGATTTTTGTATGGTCGCCACACATTAATCCTAAAAACAATCTATCTGTATGTATAGTGTTATCATAAAGTTGTACGGAAATTTTTGAATAATTATTTTTCAAATCTGAATTATTTGTTCCCGCTCCAATATTTACCCATTCGCCAATATAAGAATGTCCTAAAAATCCATCGTGTTGCTTGTTAGAATAGTTATGAAATATAGTGTTTTCCAACTCGCCGCCAATTTTACAGTTTTCGCCAAAAGAACAATTTTCATAAATTTTAGCACCTATTTTTATTTTTGTGTTTTTGCCGATATAGCAAGGAGCTAGTATTGTAGAATTAGGTGTAATTTGAGCTTCGTCATCAATGATTATATATCCTTGATTTGTATCAAGAACAACATTATCAGAAATTTTCGTATCTTTTCCAACAAACAGATTATCTGAAATTTGCGAAAGATTTTTCAAGAACGGCAAATCATTTTTAATTTCTGTAGTTTGGTAATCTAAAACGTCCCATAAATAATTTATAAATTTGACATTATCAATTTCAATTTCTTTATATTTAGTATGTGAGCTCTGTTTTCTTGTTGAAACATCAGGAAAGTAAGTTGCATATTTTCTCTTACTTGAATGAAAATATATAACACAATCTTTATTAAGTTTGATTGTTTCTAACATAATTTTACTAATTTTTTCATCAATTAATATCGGAATGAAAAACTCTAAAATAGATTTTTCTTGAGAGCTAATATTTTGGAAAAGTTCTCTACTTAAAAAAGCATTTAAACGAAAATTGTCGGCAGTTTCATAATATATGTTGCAGTTAGGAAAGTAGTTAGCTATTTTTTCAAATAGGCGTAGAGCTCCGCAACGAATTTCCCATATTAAGTGAGTAGCAGAGAAAGGAAAATAATTTTTTACATCGTCTGTGTTTTCATTTAAAATTATTTGCATATTTGTTTTTGTGTTCTTTATAAATTATTAATTGTTTTTTCTATACCTAAAATTACAAGGCCTTCAACAAACTGTGAATTATTTAGACAAGTTCTATTCATTACATCTTGTCCATAGCCACCTGTAAAAAATATATTCGGTGATTTATTCTGTAATTTGAACTTTTGAATTTGTTCTACAGCATATTTTATTCCACCTATTGTTGCAACATTAATTCCCGCATTTATAGCATCTTTTGTATTGTTGCCACAAATGGAATTGTTTAGTTCAAACTCTATTTCTGGTAAATTGGAAGTAAAGTATTGCAGTGCTTTTGCCTGCGTGTAGCTACCGGTCATAATAATTCCACCTAAAGCTATTTTTTTTTCATCTAATATATTTATAGTAATTGCAGTGCCGCAATCTATGGTTATAATTGGCGGATTTGCTAAATATGAAGCAGCTATTAAACCAAACTTCCTATCATTTCCCATTCCTGTTATATTGTCAAAATTTACTTTGTTTTGTGCGTCTAAAAAAAGTGATGCATCAATTAATTCAATAGCTTGTTCCGAATTTATTTTTGTTACAATTTCTTTTGTAAAAGCAAGTCCTTGTGTACTTACAGAAGAAAAAAAAAGTTTGTTTATATTGTTTGAGATTATTAAATCAATAATTTCTTTTTCATTTTTGGCAAGATAGTGGAAGCTATGTATAGAATCTCCAATTTTAATTTTAATTTTACTGTTTCCAATATCTAATATTGCTTTCATATTTTTTATTAGCTAGCTAGTTTTATTAAAATATAACAACTTAATACCTTTTAATGTTACAAAAATAACAAGAATTTTTTAGTATTACAAATTTTTACAACAAAGATTGAGGAATATTTTTTAAACAGTAAAAAACGGATAAATAGTTATGATAATTATGTCTTACTATTATTTTTTTCAGTTGTTGATATTAAGTTTTTTAATAAAATTTGTTATTTAAGTCAAAAAGTGTTATATTTGTAAGTCTCAACATCGCGGGGTGGAGCAATTGGTAGCTCGTCGGGCTCATAACCCGAAGGCTTCAGGTTCAAGTCCTGACCCCGCTACTAACAACCTCATCTTAATTTTTTTAAGATGAGGTTTTTTTGTCTGAACCAAGATTAAATTAATATTATAGGATTACCAAGATTTTTAAATTCAACTTCCCAGAAGGTCGGGCTGCAAATTCCCCTTCGGGACGAAGGGGTGGCAAGCGTTAGCTTGACGGGGTAGTCTATTAAATTCATAACCACCTCGCCTGCTACGCAGGCACTCCTCCACAGGAGGAGAATTTTCAACCACCCCATTTTTTACAAGCAATTTGTTTCTTATCCCGTTAGGGATAGAATGTTGGTAAAAAAGTTTATGTTTTTCTCTGTTTCGCCCCATATGGGACAAGATTAGTAGTTTACATTTTTTTACCGATATTTTGTGCCTACGGCACATATTTATGTTTAACTTTTTCTGTTTTGAACAAGATTACCAAAATTTCTCAAAATCATATAAATCACAGTTCAGACAAAAAAATATATTTTTTAACATTTTTTTGAGCTAATTTACATAATTATTTTGTTATTATAAAAAAAAAGTGTATTTTTGTAGATTGTACTTAACAGTATTTTAACAGATCGTTGCGCGTGAAAAAAAAATCGCGTATATGTTTAACTAATTTTATATTTAATTAAGAACAGGACAAAATATGTCTGAAGAATTAAAACAAGAGCCTAATGTTATGGAAGCAATTACTTCCAAGAGCTCTGAAAAAGAGGTGAGTTTAGCGGATTTCTTAGAAGCTAAATTTCAAAATTTAGATATGAGTGATGAGGAATATCTAGCATTATCTGAAAAATCAGCTACCGTTATCAAAGAAGATGAATTGATAAAAGGTAAGATAGTAAAAATTATTAAAGACGAGGTATTCGTTGATATTGGTTTCAAATCTTACGGTATTATTCCGAAGTCTGAATTAATAAATGCTGAAACCTATGTAGTAGGAGAAGAAATTGATGTATTTATTGAAAAGATGGAAGATGTTTCCGGTCGGATTTTACTTTCTCGTCGTCGCGCTGATTTTATGCGTATATGGGAAGATATTCTTGCATTAAATGCTAATCAAGAAATTACAAAAGTTAAGATTTTACGCCGCATAAAAGGTGGTATGGTCGTTGATTTATTGGGAATTGAGGCGTTTTTGCCTGGTTCTCAAATAGATGTGCGTCCTATACGTGATTTTGATGCTTGGGTAGGCAAAACAATAGACGTTAAAGTTGTAAAAGTAAATCATCCTAGCGAAAACGTAGTAGTATCACATAAAGTTCTTCTTGAGGAAAATTTAGCAGAACAGCGTGAAGCTATTATGGCTAAGTTAGAGAAAGGCTTAGTTCTTGAAGGTATAGTTAAAGCTATATCTGATTTTGGTGTATTTGTTGACTTAGGTGGTATAGATGGTCTTGTTCACATAACAGATCTTAGTTGGGGACGTGTTTCACATCCATCTGAGGTTGTAGAACTTGATGTTACTGTTAAGGTAGTTGTATTAGATTATGATGAAGAGAAAAAACGTATTTCTCTTGGTATGAAACAACTTACTCCACATCCTTGGGATAATATAGGCGATAAATATGTTGAAGGTACAAAAGTTGAAGGTAAAGTTGTAAGTCTAACTGATTACGGTGCATTTATAGAAGTAGAAAAAGGTGTAGAAGGACTTATTCATATTAGTGAAATGTCTTGGACACAACATATTAAACATCCTTCACAAATGGTTTCTATGGGACAAGTAGTTGAAGCTGTTGTTCTAAATATCGATAAAGAAGAGAAAAAACTTGCTCTTGGCATGAAACAACTTACTCCTGATCCTTGGGAAGATTTGATGAAACGTTTCCCTAATGAGTCAAAGCATCGCGGTATTGTTCGTAACTTAACAATATTTGGAGTGTTTGTTGAACTTGAACCGGGTGTAGATGGGCTTGTACATATTAGTGACTTAAGTTGGACTAAAAAAATACGTCACCCAGGCGAATTTGTTAAAAAAGGCGACGAACTTGATGTTGTTGTACTTAATATAGATCCAGAATTAAGACGTATTTCTCTTGGACACAAACAGCTTACAGAAAACCCATGGGATACTTTTGAAGAGAGATATGGAATTGGAACAGAAACAGAAGCTAAGATTGAGAGAATTATCGAAAAAGGTATCATTATTGAATTACCTGACGGTGTTGATGGATTTGTTCCGGTTTCTCAACTTTCGTTTGCTCCTGTTAAGAAAATTAGCGATTACTTTACTCTTGGTGATACTCTTCCTTTGAAAGTTGTTGAGTTTGATAAAGAATCGAAAAAAATTGTTCTTTCTGTTGTTGAATGTTTACGTGGTAAAGATCAAGCGGTTATTGATGAATATAACGCTAAACATCCTGTTCCTAATGCTGATAAATATTCATCTGGTTCTGATTTACCTGAAGATGTTCCTGTATATCAACCAGGTGATAAGGAAATTGAAGAAGTATTGAGACAAGAATTTTCTTATCCTGAAACACCTCAAGATCTATTAGGATATTCTCATGAGACAGAAAAAGATAATAGCGAAGATTCTTCTACAGAAGAAAAAGTAGAAAAAGCAGAAGTTCCAGAAACGACAGAAGCTCCGTCTTCAAATATAGTAGAAGCACTGGAAACTTCAGAAGAAACTCTATTGTCAGATGCAACAGAAGTTGTTCCAGAGACGCCAGAAGGTGAAACAAAGGAAGCAGAAGAAAAGGAAGAAACAGAAGAAACAGAAAATAATTAAACAGTAAAAATTATAAATTATTTTTTCTATATAAACTGTTCAAATAAATATATTTGGGCAGTTTTTTTATTATTACAATAAATACAAATAAGTATAAAATCTTGGGAATTGTAAGGTTTTTTACTTTAAATTTATTATATTTGAAATTTACTAAAGATAGAAATGATAGAAGATACATTAGATATGTACAAATACAAGTACTTATCGCAAATTAATTCAGTAGAGGATTTGCGAAAATTAGATGAAGCAAACTTACCTGAACTATGTTCTGAAATACGCGACTTTATGGTTAAGATTATTACTAAAGTCGGTGGACATTTAGGAGCAGGTCTTGGCGTTGTTGAACTAACGACAGCATTGCATTATGTGTTTGACACTCCTAAAGATAAATTAGTTTTTGATGTAGGACATCAAGGCTATCCTCATAAAATTCTTACAGGTCGTAAGGAAGTTTTCCACACTATTCGTCAAAAAGACGGTATTTCAGGGTTTTTGAGAACAAGTGAAAGTGAATATGATGCTTTTGGTGCAGGGCATGCTAGCACAAGTATTTCGGCAGCTCTCGGTATTGCAGTAGCGCGTGATTTAAAGGGTGAAAATTTCAAATCTATAGCTGTGATTGGTGACGGTGCTTTAACGGGTGGTTTAGCTTATGAAGCTTTAAATAATGCAGGCTTTCAAAATCGTGATTTGCTAGTTATACTAAACGATAACAATATTTCTATAGATGAAAACGTCTCAGCTTTTTCTCATTATTTTAATGATATTTATTCTTCACATCAAGTACAAACATGGAAGAATAATATTTATGATATTATGGGAAAAACAGGTGATCGTGGCGATAGAGTTAGGAAGTTAGTTTCGCGACTTGCTGGTGGTGTACGTGCAATAATTACCCCGGGTATGTTGTTTGAAGCTTTAGGTTTCAACTATTTCGGTCCAATAAATGGACATAATGTCCATAAAATTATAAAACTTTTACGAAATATAAAAAACATACAAGGTCCTACCCTATTACATGTTGTTACAGAAAAGGGAAAAGGATATGATCTTGCAGAAAAAGATCTTCGTAAATTTCATGCAGTTAGTTCCAATAGCAATGTAACTGGTGTTTCAGTAGCTAGTAAGAAAGATAATACGCCGAAGTATCAAGATACTTTTGGCGAAACAGTGCGACGTATTATGGATGACGATGATAAAGTTGTTGCTATTTCTGCTGCTATGATAGAAGGCACAGGTTTGGAAAAAGTTGCTAAAGAATATCCTAAGCGTGTTATCGATGTAGGGATAGCTGAAGGACATGCAGTAACTTTTGCAGCTGGGCTTGCCACACAAGGGATAACACCTATTGTAGCTATATATTCTACATTTTTGCAACGTGCTTTTGACAACATTATCCATGATTGTGCACTTCAAAACTTACATATTGTTTTTGCTTTAGATAGAGCAGGATTAGTTGGTGAAGACGGCGCAACTCATCATGGCGTATTTGATCTTGCTTATTTACGAATGATTCCTAATCTATCTATCTTAGCTCCAAAAGATAATCAAGAACTAGTTAATATGCTATACAGTGCGGTATATGATTATAAAGAATGTGTAGCTATCCGCTATCCGAGAGGAGTGGGTATAGGCGTTCCTGATTTTTCCAAAAGAGATAGTATCGCTTTCGGACGCGGTGAAATACTATCTGAAGGTAGCGATGCCTGCGTTTTTGCTATTGGACGTATGGTGGATATAGCTATGGCGGCAAGAGAAATTTTATTGAAAGAAAATATCAATATAGAAGTTATAAATGCTCGTTTTGTAAAGCCATTAGATACAGAATTGTTTGATAAAATGATAGAAAAACATAAGCTCATATTTACGCTTGAAGACGGGCAAAAAACAGGTGGTTTCGGTTCAGCTGTTTTAGAATATATTAACAGTCGAAATTTATGTGTCAATTTGCAAATTATAGGAATTGATGATAAATTTATTGAACATGGTAATGTAAAAGAACTTTTATATGATAACAGATTAGATGCTCAAAGTATAGCTACACAAATAATGAATAGATTGGAAAAACAATAGGAATGATTAAGCATTAAGTATAAAAAAAAGAGGCTGCTTAAACAGTCTCTTTTTTTATTTGTATTTTTTATGTTTTTTGTTTTTAAGGTAATGTAGGTATATTTGTAACAAATGGAGCTACTACATCAATAAGATGATTTACAGAAGAAGTCATCATACCTACCATATAATTAGGTTGTATGCCTAAAAATATTACAATTAATGCCAATGGTACAAGAGCGGCTAATTCTAAAGCATTAACATCATCTGTTTTATACTTTTTACCTGTTGGATCCCAAGGACCTTCCCATCTAGGGTTAGGTTTTCCAAAGAAGATTTTTTGTAGAGCCCAAAGCATATAAGTTGCTCCTAAAACTATTCCTAAACCAGCAAACATTGTTGGAACAGGGAAAGCTTTGAAACCACCTATAAACACCATAATTTCACTAACGAATCCACTTAAACCTGGCAATCCTATAGCAGCAAAGAAAGCTATTGACATTAAACCTGTATAAATCGGCATCTTGTTTGCAAGTCCACCGAAATCGTCCATGCAACGAGTGTGAGCGCGGTCATAAATAACACCAACAATAAGGAATAACATAGCGGTAATTGTACCGTGATTAAACATCTGAAATATAGCGCCTGTAACACCTTGCGAGTTAAGAGCTGCAACGCCCAACATAACGTATCCCATATGTGAAACGGAAGAATAAGCTATCATCTTCTTTAAGTCGCGTTCGCCGACCTTATGTTGTCCCAAAGCACATAATGCTCCATATACAATACCGATGACACCAATAATAGCTATAGCATATTGGAAATATCCAAAAGCATCAGGGAAAATAGGCCAGCAAATTCGTAACATACCGTAAACTCCCATTTTCAAAAGCACTCCTGCAAGGATTACAGAAATCGGTGTCGGTGCTTCAACGTGAGCATCAGGGAGCCAAGTATGGAATGGAAAAGTCGGTACTTTTATTGCAAATCCAACAAATAATGCTGCAAAAGCAATGTATCGCCAAGAAGTATTCAGTCCGCTGAAAATAGAACCAGGTCTAAATATTTCTTGATTAGTAAGTTCAATTAAATTGAATGTTCCGGTACTTACATAAAGACCAATCATTACTAAAAGGATAAATACCGAACCAAAGAACGTATATATGAAAAATTTGATAGCTGCATACTCGCGACGCGGTCCGCCCCAAATACCAATGAGAAAATACATCGGTAACAGCATTATTTCCCAGAAAAGGAAAAATAGGAAGAAATCTAATGCACAGAAAAGTCCCATCATACCGAAATCGAGAAGTAAATACATCGCAAAATAGCCTTTTTGCAATTTCCCAACACTCCAAGAAGCAAAAGTTGCAACAAAGCAAATTAAAGCAGTGAGCAATAACATAGGGGCTGATATTCCATCAATTCCCATAAAATAGTCTATGTTCAAATCTCCCATAATAGGTAAAGCTTTAAGCTCGATCCAACGTACTTTCTCTACAAATTGTAAAGAAGATTCATCGGTAACACCGGATAACGACCAGTCGAAATTCGCATAAATTCCAATAGCTATTAATAATTGTAAAAAAGTAAAACCGACTGTTATCCAACGATATAAATTTGTTGATTTTTGTTTTGCCAATTCATCTTTTCCGCTAGGAATGAGTAAAATTACAATCATTCCTAAAAGTGGTAAGAAGGTAATGAGCGACAAAGTGCCTATTCCTAAAAAAGAGAACATCGAGCCTCCAGTATTTTTTAGTTAATAATTATAAGTCTCTTTTTGTTTTTTTAATGCTAAAATAACAGCTACAAATATACAAATAATTTGTAATATAGCAAAAAAGAAACAAATGATTTTTTGATATTTTAATATTTTTTTTATCTTTATAATATAAGACTAATTATTTTAAATAATTTTCGTATATTTGTAAAGATATTTAACTTAGGAAAATATAAGCAAAATAAAAATGAAATATATAAAACATATACTTTTTTTGTCATTTTTATTAATACTAATTAACAATTTTGAAGTTAATGCAACAGAACTAATTTCTGCAAAGATTGAACCATTGAATAGATTGTCGTTAAGTTTAACTAATTTAGATGGTGAGATAAATCATAAATTGTCAGCAGACAAAAAGAAAATTACTGCTGAATTAGATTATCTGTTAAACAATAAATTCAAAGATACAATTTTATTTGGTGAAGGTATTATAAAACAAGTTAAGTTTGATAAGAACTCTGTGGAAATAGAGCTTAAAGAAGTTCGCGGTTATACTGTGGCTGAGTTACCTTATACTAACGAGATTGTTATAGAAGTATTTGACTGGAACAAACTGTCGGAAGGGGAAGAAGCTTATAGAATGGCACTTTTAGGGTTAGAAGATGATTTAATTGAAGTAGCTAAACCTGACCTATTAAGAGCTGTGAAAAGCGATATTGCAGATGCCGGAACTTTCTTAGGCTTGATTTTGTTGAAAGAAGGAAAAATTAATTCAGCGCAAAAAAACTTCCAATTTGCAGAATTAAAAGGCTCTATCTTCGCTGAAAATTATGCCGCATTGACGCAAATATATAAAATAAAAAAAGATACAACAAACTCAAAGTTGTATGAAGAAAAATATAAGGAAAAAACAGGGAACAATAATATCCCTCAAATTGATTTGCCTGAAATAATAGAAAAAGAAGAGGAATGTTTAGAACCAGTTAGCCATTTAGATGAATTTTTAGATAAATATAAAAAAGAAGCCGATACAACAGACAAGCAAAAAGAAGAAAATAGTTTCCAAAATATATTGGCAAAAGATACAACTACAAAAGATATAGGAAAAATTGATACTTATAAAACTATTGCAAAATATGCAATTGCGGTGGTTGCAGCTTTCGCATTATTATTGCTGTATTGGTATCTAAAATGGAGAAAAAAACAATTAGAAAAAATAGAACAAAAAAAAGTAACGCAGCAGAAAGTAAATAAAAAAGAAGCCGATACAACAGGTAAACAAAAAGTAAAGAAAAATCATAAAGATAATAAAAACGAAAAATCAAATAATGAAAAACAGAGCTTCGGGACTGTCATAGATAGAACAATAGCGGAAGAAGTGCCTTATATTCAGAATATCCAGACACAAAAAGTCGCAAAAACTGAAAATAAAGAAACAGAAACTGATAAATACAGTATTAACGAACAAGACAATAATATAAGACAACAACAAACGACGCTGGAATATCCAAGTTCTCCTGAAGAAAGGTCGCAAAAAGCAAATGAACTTTTAGCGATAATGCAAGAAAATATAAAAAAAAGTGAAACTAATAACGCTAAAACGCAAAAACAATTGCCGACTGTTGAACTAGCTAGCAGACTTGCTGATGAACAGAAAAGAATAAAAGAAAAACAATTGTCGGACTTGCCTGAAATTTTAGAATTAGACGAGAATAAAATAAATGCTATATCTAAAAAAATAGGTATCGAAAAAAGTGGGTTAGAAACAAGAAAAACTTTGAACAAAATTGAAAATGATGAAGAAGAAATTTCAAAATTAAGTAAAAAATTTAAAATGTAAAAAATATATAAAAGTAAATAACTTAATATAAATATTGGTGAATATCAACCAAAAATAAATTAGAAAATGAAACAATACATACAATTTTTTTCCATATTTATACTATTTATTGTAGTATCTTTTCAAGATGTAATTGCTAATGATTACAACGAATTATACGGCAAAAGTAATGATTATACTACTGATTATTTAGATAATTATCAAGAGGCTGGCACAAAAGTTGTTGGGAATTATAGAAAGCAAAAGAAATATAAAAAAGGAAATACAACGAATAGATGAAGCGGACACAAATAATAGAAATAAAATCAAAAAAATTTGGGAAAACTCATCAGGTGTTTTGAATGTTACAGCGAATTTAATAGATACAAATATAGCTGTAAAAATTAATGCTTATAATATGTTAGGAAAGAAAGTAGCTGAAGTTTTTTCAGGAATACCATCAAATAAAAATGGAGACGGTGAATATCATTTTACTTCTGATACAGCAACAAATCTTCCTAAAGGTGTTTATGTTTTAGTTATCCAAAGCAGCCGGTTTCGTATCGCTGAAAAATTTATAATTACCAAAAATTGATTTTTGAATTTTTCTTTCCTTTGTAGCTAGTATTTACATAAGCCTTATATTTATTTTGCTTTAATAAAAAATATAATTCTTTTTATTCAACGGATTATAATTTATGATTATGAGCAAATTTCCAATTTTAAATAGCAAAAACAATATTTTTGTAGCTAAGAAAACAAAAATAATATGTTTTATAGCCTGCATCTTACTACTAAACAACTTGCAAGCCCAAGAAAGTGGAGGTGGATATGCGGGAAGTTGGTTGTTCCGAAACGAATGTGCCCGTCCTATCGCATTAGCTGGTGGATTTACAGCGATTTCAAACGATCCAAGTGCAATAATTTATAATCCTGCTGGATTAAGTAACTTACATTATGAACCACAAATTATAAGCTCTGTAAGTATGCTCGGTTTAGGACGAACTGGAGCAACATTAGCATGGGCTCAACAGATATATGACAACTTAGGTGTTGGAGTTTCCTTTAACAATCTTTACACAGGAACGTTTACGGCACGAGACCAATTAGGACACGCTTATGGCGAATATTCAAATTATCAATATGCAATAGCTGCTGCTGCTTCATACAAAATAGCTTATGCAAGTTTTGGAGCTACAGCAAAATATCTTACAAATAATTTGCAAGGCTCAGAAACTTTTGCTAACGGTTTTGCAGTGGATTTCGGCGCTATGTTTGATATATTTGATATGTTTAATTTCGGAATTACATTACAAAATGCTTCAGGTATGATGTTTTGGAATACTGTAAATAGTGATATAATGACAATTCCATGGCGAATTAAAGCCGGAGTAGCTACGCGCTTCGGATTAAATGCCGAAGTCTATACAGATAGAAGTACAGCGACAGGAGAACTTGAAGAAATTTATGTTCCCGCTACGCGCTCTATTTTAATAGGATTAGATGCTTCTTTTACTCAATTCGCAATGTCGCCGACCTTTACTCTCGCTACAGAAATTGTAGCTCACGAACTTATTACTTTCCGTGGCGGAATAGCAATATATGGAGAAAAATGGGGACGCCCACAACTTTTCCCAATGAATCTTTGGGGTGCCGGTGTATCTGTCTATCCCGACCTAAGCGAAATTGTTGAAGAATTACCTTTCTCTTTCTCAATAGATTATTCCGTAACAAATGATTTGCTAAATTCAAACGGTATTTCTCATCACATATCTTTATCAGTAGATTTTTAAGAAAATTTGATAAATAGTCAAACTATTTTTTACACCGTACCGCAAAAACAATGACAAGAAAACATAGTTGTTTTTTTATATTTTACTAAAAATGTTGCAATTAAGTAAATTTATTTTTGTATATTTAAATTAGATAAAACAATTCTAAACAGATGTTTTTTGCAATAAATTCTTTTGTACTCTCAAATCATTAATTATATAAAAATAAAAACTAGGAGAAAATAATATGAAAAAAACAACTGATAACCCACAAAAATTGATTAAAACTATTCGCGACTATTCTAAAAACAGACTAAAAACTACTAGTTTATTAGCAGTATGTGTATTACTTATTTCTTATATTTTCAGCTATGATGCTGCAGCTCAAAGTATTGTTTGGCAACATAGTATGGATTTTCCAGAAGAGGCAGCAGTATCCCCCAGTGATTATAATGGTACGCCTTTAATTCCTACAAGTGATAATAATTATCTACTTAGTTATAATTTTTATAAGCTGATAGGTATGGAATATAGAGAGGGTGGCGGGACTTTTGTTAAGAATTATGAGCCTTGTATTATTAAATTTGATGATTTAGAAGGCAAATTTATTTTTAAAAAAACATATCCTGATGAAAATATTCGTAAATATGAAGGCAAGATTTATAAACATCAATTTGAAAAGTTTGACTTTATAATGGAAAAGAAAAGCGGTGAGTATTGGTTCGCAGGGCATTCTCATTGGACGACATATGTTGAAAGCGGCAATTCATATGTAACAGGTGCTCTTATGCTTAAGTTTCCTTATCTTGTTAAAACGAATGCTAATGGAGAAATTATTAGTATGAAGAATGTCCAAAAAGAAGTTTTTAATTCAGGCAAGGGACCTTCTAATGAAAGATCTTTTGTTGGGTCTCAAGGTAAATTATTTTATGATTCGGAACGTGAACTGTTTGTTCGTTTTGTAGTTAATAAAAATTTTTTAGTAATTCAAGAATTTGACACAAATTTTACGAAAATTAACGATAATAAAGTTTCCAGATTTCAACTTTCTACAGAGTTAAATGAGACAAACTCGTCTAATCTATTAGTTAAGAAACTTTTAAACGGCAATTATGTTGTTTTTGTTAAACTCAATTTGAAGGGTGGTGATTATTACGGAGGATTATTTCGTACTTATACATCTAATTTAGAAATAGTAGAAGATAAGTATTTTGATGATTCGGAAAAAGTAGAATTAATGCATACTTGCCAAATAGATGAAACTAAAGATGGAAATATATTACTTGTTTCTTTAACAGATACGAATTTTATCATCAGAGAAATAACACCTGAATTTAAAAATGTAAGTTCAAAAACATTAAACCTTACGGAAAAATTTGATAATAAGGAAATTACTCCACGAGGAGTTTTATTTTTAGATAACAAAATTCTTTTTATGGGTACGACAGACACAACGATATATTATAAAGCTTCTTCTACTGCACCTAAATTATCAGAAAGGAAGCATTATAAACTACATCTTTTAGAAACCGATTTAGCTTATAATAATCAGCGGAAATTTAGTTTAAATGATTCTTCTTTTACGTATCTTAGTTTTGTTGTACGTCCCAGTATAGATAATAAAAATTATATTGTAGCTACTGTTAGTAGAGATATAATAACTGGGAGACGTAGTTTGTACTTAGCCAAGATTGGCTCTTTTACTCCTATTTCTACCCCTGACTTAGTTACTTCTTCCACTGTTTCCACTGTCTTTCCGAATCCTATAGTAGCGGGCGAGGCTCAATTAAGTTTAGAATTAAAGCAATCTTGTGATGTACGCATTGTTTTAAGTGATGTTTTAGGTAGAGAAAAATTAAATATATTTTCAGGTTTTTTAGAAGCGGGTCGTTTTACTAAGTTTTTTGATGTAAGATGCTTAGCTAGTGGAATTTATTTTATAAAGACTTCTATAGGTGATAAATTTATAGTTGACAAATTAATAATTAATCGGTAATTTTTAGTGAAATATAACTAAAAAATATAACTAAAATATAAAAAACAGACTATAAAAATATAGTCTGTTTTTTTATTAACATCAAATTGAATAATATGACAGTAGGGGTGTTTCTTGTGGTCGCCATTATTTAAAATTTCCCTTCGGGACGAATGTCGGGGCGTGTCGCGACACGCCCTACGAAGTTTGACGGGGTAGTCATTTGGAAACAGAAGACAGAAGTCGGAAAACGGAAACAATGAACAATGGATAATGATCGTTTAACCGCAAAGAACATAAAGAGTTACGCAAAGAACGCAAAGAAGTCAGAAGATTTTCCACTCTTCGCTAGGAGCAAATTCCCCTTCGGGACGAAGGGGTGGCAAGCGCTAGCTTGACGGGGTAGTCTATTAAAAATGTCACCTCTACGGGGTTTTATAAAAAAATGTATTTCACAATGCTATAATAATGTCATCCCTACGGGATTTTATAGGATACTACATTTTGGGCAAATTATTATTCAAAATTGTATAAAAATACAAAAATTACTTTGAAAACAAATTTTCAAATTGAAGTTTAGCATTTTTATCATATCCGCCACCTTTGCTAATTAATTCATTATCTTTTGAAATAATAAAATAACTTGGTGTGGTAAAAGGTACGTTCAAATATTGTATGAGCTTATGAGGATTCTTTACTAAAAAAGTATAATCATTACGATAAGCATCTAATTTAAGTAGTTCTTCAATATTATCTAATGTTACAACGAATATAGTTATGTTACCATTAGATTTTTGTTTTGCCGCTTTAATATCTTTTAGTAATTGATGACAAGGGCTACAAGATACTGAAGAAAATAAAATCATTTTAGTAGTTTTTACGTCGTTGATATTTTTTTTGCTTCCGTCACTTAACTCTATTTCAGGAAAATCTGTTAATTTTATTTGTTGGATTGGATATTTTGCAGTTAGTTCAGTAATTTTGCTATCTATATCAATATTCGGATTTTCTTTATGAATTTTTAGAAGTCGTTTTTTTATATTTACTCGTTCAGGAAACATTTGATATGCTTTGAAAATATAAGCGTCTGCGGAATCTAAATTTTTCATCTCTACAAACAATTCGCTAATTATATCATAAGTCATTCCGCGAAACATATCATATTCAGGAATATCTTTCAGCAAAGTATCGCGTAAAAAAGATATTGTTTCTTGATATTTATGGTTTGCTTTTGCTTGTTCTAACAATACAGATTGTAAAAAATTTCTCTTCATTTTATAATGCAAAAACGCATCATATCCTTCTAAATCGGAACGTTTTGCAACAAATGCTTTTTTTAATTCTGCGGTAATTTCTTCAAGTGCTTGCAAAGAATCAGGTAGCAAGTGTGATAAACAATTTGCTTTATAATTTTTATAATCATTTATATTTCTTTGCATATTCATATTAGCATTAGCGATTTTTATACCTAACTTTGCAAATGTCTCTTTATATTCAGCTGATTTTTTATGAAACCTATTAAAAAAACCAGCATGGAACCTACCCTGTAACCATATAGAATTTATATTATTTTCCATCAATTTTGTCATCATATTAATATAATCTTTTTCTTCAAGATTAAGGGTCCCTATGTAATCATCTATCAACTGGGCAAAAAGCTCATTAGCTAAAGATTGAGGTGATTTAGTTTCAACAATTTTATGGAAAGCTGTTTTTGCTTTGTTTTCGTCATTTAAGGCTAAATAAGCAGCAAGTTGTAAAAAAGCTAGTTCCTTGTTTGTACTATAGTTAGTTTCTAAATACTCTAAATCTGCTTTTATTAGATCAATAAACTGCTCATTAGTTAATTTCTTTTTATCTTTATTCCATTTTGCAAAATAAATTGTAATATTATCGGGATATTGTTCACGTTCTTCTTCAAAGATTTTCATATAATTTGTATCATCACTTTCTTCAAGCAGAAAATAACGAGCTCCATATTCATAATCATTCGCATTTCTATAAACAGGAATTGCTAAAGGCATATCTACTAAATCGTTATATTTTAAATTATCTCCTGATATTTGCAAAGTTAAACTTGCAGTGTTTTCAGGCAGTTTGAATTTACAAGTAAAAATTGAATCGTCTTGTTGTTCTAATTTTATACATTTCTCATAAAAATTTGTAGATAAGAATTGGTATCCTCGTATATCTAAATATATATTTTCCGAAAGGCATGATTTTTCTTTCACATAAACTAAATTATATTCTTGGTTGTTTACAATTTTTTGTTTTGGCAAATTTTTATCAGATGCGTATATGTGTACTTCGCCGGGCGTAAATTCAGTTTGGTTATTTTTTTCTTTGTTTTGTGAACAGGAGAAAAAGCAAGGAAGTAACACTATGCAAGAAAACAACACTATAATAAGACGTTTCATTATTTAACACTCCATAATAAATTCAGTTTTTTAATATTTTATCTAATAAACTAATATTACAAAAATAAATAAAAAACAAACAAAAACAACAAGTATTTTTTCTAAAAAAGTAAAAA
>JAAYTD010000073.1 GCA_012518115.1 Ignavibacteria bacterium
AAAGTAAAAATAACTACAGCTGTATAAAAAAATATCTTATTTGTTTTTGTTAATATTTGGTTAATTCCATAAATATATATTTTTGTAGGTTTTTTAGATTATAAATCAAACAAAAAGCTAAAAAATGTGTCTTAATATAAATCTTAAGTTATAAACTTCATAAAATATTAATTAAAATTATGTATAATAGTAGTATTAATCTACTTTTAGATAAATTTCAATCTATTTCACTTGAGGAAATGCGCGCTATCAGTCTTATGAATAGGATAGATACGAAGTATTTGACTACACAAAAGCGGCTATTAGATTTATTAACTGAGCTGTTGCCGCATTATTACGTGCAAGAGAACAATGGGAGAAGGGTAAATCTTTATAAAACACTTTATTATGATACAATTGATGATTTTATGTATTTATCACATCATAATCGTCGTCGCCCTCGTGAAAAGATTAGAGTTCGTGAATATGTTGAATCTGATTTATCTTTTTTTGAAGTTAAGAACAAAAGCAATAGAGGTAGAACCTTAAAGCAACGTTCTCAACTTACAGATGATATAAATCATAGTGATGCTTTTATTGATGATTTTTTACATCAAAATGCCCAATTTCAATTAAAAGATTTATTACCAAAAATACAGAATAAATTTAATAGAATAACGCTTGTTAATAAAAATAAAACTGAGCGTTTGACTGTTGATTTTGATATATCATTTAAGAATCTTACAACAAATTCTAAAAGTTCTCTTGATAATTTAGTTGTAATTGAACTTAAACAAAGCAAAAATGTTGCTTCACAAGGCAAAGAAATATTAAAATCGTTAAGAATACTTCCTATGAGTTTTAGTAAGTTTTGTATAGGTTCAAGCTTAACAAATCCTAAATTAAAGAACAATTTATTCAAACAACAGCTTAGAGATATTAACAAATTAATTACAAGTTAAACAAAAAATGGATATAAAAATGGATACGTTTTCGGATCTTATGGAAAGTAGTGCAGTGTTAAATGTAGCTGGTAGTTCAGATGATATTTGGCTACTTATCGTACGCTTTCTTTTGAATTTTTTAGTAGTTGGTCTTATCATAAATTGTTTTTATTATCCTAAAAGCAAGCGTGGTGATTATCATTTTACATTTTCGTTGATAGGCGTAAGTGTATTTTTACTTGTTTTTCTTTTAAGTAGTGTTAAAGTTAAAATAGGTTTTGCTATAGGTATTTTTGCGATTTTTGGAATTATTCGTTATCGGACAACTGTTATTCCTATTCGTGAGATGACTTATTTATTTATAGTTATTGCAGTTTCTGTAATCAATGGTCTCTCTAAATTTAATATTTTAGAGTTGATGCTGCCAAATCTACTTTTCATTCTTTCTTTATATATTTTTGAGAATAAGCGTTTGTTTAAGTATAGGTCTAGCAAGCTCATACGTTACGATAAGATACATTTAATTTTGCCTGACAAACGCGAAGAACTTATTGCAGATTTAGAAGAAAGAACAGGTTTGAAAATATTGCGTGTTGAGGTCGGTCATATTGATTTTTTGCGGGATTCAGCTATGTTAAAAGTGTATTATGAAGCGAAAAATAATGAGATAAGTTCCGTAGATAAATTAACAAATTTCCCTGATAATTAGAATGATAAAAAATGAAATCTATTCATTTTAAATTAATAATTTTATTTTTCACATCTTCATATTTTTTAATGGCGCAACAAAATGATGATTGGGGCTCTATGCTCACTTTAGAAGTTGTGAAAAAAATAACGTCTGATTTTTCTGTAGGTCTTGAAGGCGAACATAGATCGCGCGCTAATTTCACTGAAAATGAGCGTTGGAATATCGATAGCTATCTTCGCTATGATTTATGTAAACATGTTACGATAGGTGGCGGTTTTACTTATATTTACTATTCACATTTGACAAAAGGTTGGGAAAATCGTTATCGTTGGCTAGCGCATATAACAGGTGAATATCCAATAGGAGATTTTAAGTTTTCTTTGCGAGAACGTTTCCAAAGTACAGAGCGTGAAGGCGTATCGGAATATAATAAAAAAAATGAGCGAGTTAGAGCTAACCCAAAATTTGTTTTAAGAAGTCGTTTAGAAGTAGAATATGATGTTCCTAAATCACATTTTGAGCCTTTTTTGTCTGTTGAATTTTTTCATAAACTAAATCATCCTGACGAAAATGGTTTAGATAAAGTACGCTATTCTATAGGAACGGCTTATAAAATAACAAAATCTCATTCAATCACTGCTTTTTTTCGTTATATTGATTCTCAAGATATTGACGAAGACGATTGTTCGAAAATCTTATCTTTGGGTTATAAATTTAAATTTTAATAGCACTAAAGCTAAAAAAAAATGTTATTTTTATACTCAGGAAATAATTGAAAAGAGTAAAAAAAAATAGATGAATAATAAATTATTTGATATATTTTCAAATCTAAACTTTGTACAATCCGCAAAATTAAAATTAGAACAGTCTGAAGGTAATTTAAGCATTAAAACTTTATACGGTTCTGCGAAATCACTTTTTATAGCTTCTTTACTTCATTTAACTTCAAAACGTTATTTTGTACTAGCGCCTAATAAGGAACTAGCTGATGATTTTTATGACGATTTAACGCAATTAATGCCACTTGAGGAAATCTTTTATTTTTCTCGCCATAAGAAACAAGCAACAAATTTGCAATTAGGGAATGATACTTCTTTAGCGGAGTTAATTGATAATATCGTGAAATTTCAGTCGCTTAGCTCTTCTGTAGCTATAGCAACACCTGAGATTTTTAAGACAATGCTTCCTAAATCTGAAGTTATAGAAAAACATATCACTACTTTAACCAAAGGACAAACGATTGATCTACAAACTTTTACGACAGAGCTCTCATTAAATGGTTTCCAAAGAGAACAATATGTTTCAAAGCAAGGAGAATATGCTGTTCGTGGTGGAATTATTGATATTTTTGCTCCAAATATGCGTGAACCTTTACGCTTAGAGCTCTGGGGCGATGAGATAGATTCTTTACGTTTTTTTGATGTTTTAACGCAGCGTAGTAGTGAAGAAGTTGAAACTGTTGATTTTATAAGTTCTATTTTTGTTGATGAGCAAGATTATATTGATAGCACAATTTATGATCATATAAAACCTGAAACAGTTTTCATAATTGATTCGCCTGAAAGTATAGATTTTTCAATTTCTTATTTAAGTTCTATAAAAGATTATCGCTCTATAAATCTTAATCCTTTAGGAGCAGTTGATATTTCAGTTGCTTGCACTTCTCAGCCTAATGTTCAATCTTCGGTTTATAGACTAGCTATTGAGTTGCAAAAAAACAAAACAAGCGAAATTGTTAATTTTATTGCTGCAGATAGCGAAATACATTTGAAGCGTTTACAAGACTTGCTTGACGAGACTATGAAAGCAGATGATTTACTACTTGATGATATGAATGATAGTTCGCTTTTAGATAATATAAAGTATGATAGTAGTGATGTTTTTTGGGATGCTAATTCGCTTAGTACCGGTTTTTTTATGGCGGAGAACAAGCTTTCTTATTTTGTTGAAAATGAAATTTTTGCAAGAAAACGTAATATTAAATCTAACAAATCTAAGATAGCTAAGAGCTTAACATTAAAGGAATTACGACAATTAAATTACGGCGATTATATTGTTCATGACGATAAAGGAATAGGAAAATTTGGCGGTTTTCAATCTATAGAAATTGGTGGCAGTCGTCAAGATTGTTTGAAAATGTTCTTTGCTGATGATGATATACTTTATGTTCATTTGAATTATTTGCATAAAATACAAAAGTATTCGGCTGCTGATAGTGCTATTCCTCGTCTTAGCAAATTAGGTTCTACAGAATGGTTGCGTAAAAAAGATAGAACAAAACGCAGAATAAAAGATATAGCGCGAGATTTAATTACACTTTATGCGAAACGTAAGATGCAGAAAGGTTTTGCTTTTCCTCAAGATGGGCATTGGCAAAAAGAGTTTGAAGCTTCATTTATATATGAAGATACGATAGATCAAGCAAGAGCTACTGCTGAAGTCAAACGTGATATGGAATCTGAAATTCCTATGGATCGCTTAATTTGTGGTGATGTTGGATTTGGAAAAACGGAAGTAGCTATTCGTGCAGCTTTCAAAGCAGCAACAGCTAGTAAGCAAACGGCAGTTTTAGTTCCTACAACGATATTAGCGCAGCAACACTATCAATCTTTTGTAGATAGAATGGAACGCTATCCTATAAAAATAGAAATGTTGTCGCGTTTTCGTACTGCAAAGGAAAGTAAAGAAATTTTGCAGCAATTAAAAACGGGTGAAGTAGATATTATCATTGGAACGCATAGATTATTAAGTAAGGATATTGATTTTAAAGATCTTGCATTGCTCATAATTGATGAGGAGCATCGTTTTGGAGTTGCTGCAAAAGAAAAATTAAGACAACTAAAATTAAATGTTGATACGCTAACATTAACAGCCACACCTATACCACGAACTCTAAATTTTTCGCTTATGGGCGCGCGTGATTTGACACAAATAGAAACGCCACCACGTAATCGTTTACCTGTTTTAACGGAAATAGGTGAGTGGGATTTGTCAAAGATTACTGAAATTATTATTAAAGAAATTAAGCGTTCAGGGCAAGTTTTTCTTGTGAATGATAGGGTTATGGGTTTAGATAAAATCGCTATGGATTTACAGATGCTTATGCCATCTTTACGAATTGCAGAAGTACACGGACAGATGCCTGCTTCTCAAATAGAAAAAACGATGGCGAATTTTATCGGACATAAAATAGATGTTTTGCTAGCTACAAAAATAATTGAAGCAGGGATTGATATTCCGAACGCTAATACTATCATTATTAATAACGCTCAAAATTTCGGTTTAGCGGAACTCTATCAGTTGCGAGGTAGGGTTGGAAGAAGTAATATACAAGCTTATTGCTATTTGTTTGTTCCAAATTTGAATCATTTGCCTCCGAAATCTTTGCAGCGTTTACTAGCTATTGAAGAATTTACAGATTTAGGAAGTGGCTTACAGTTAGCTATGCGAGATTTGGAAATACGTGGTGCGGGAGATTTGCTTGGTGCTGAACAAAGCGGATTTATCGCTGAAATTGGTTTTGATTTATATCAAAAAGTTCTTTCTGAAGCAGTAAAAGAGCTAAAAGATGAAGAATTTTCTGATTTGTTTGAGAAAGAAGAACACGACGATAAACTTCTTGATTTGAGTAGCGAAGAGCTAGTAGTTGAAACTAATAAAGATGCTTTCTTTCCGCCCGATTATCTTGAAGACGACACGGAACGTTTTCGTTACTATAAAGAATTATTTGAAGTTACAACAAATGGTCAATTAACAAATATTATTTCGGAAATAGAAGATAAATATGGAAAGTTACCAGAAGAAGCGCGCGAATTAATGTTTGTTATAAAGTTAAGGATTGCAGCTATGGGCACAGGTTTTGTACGTGTTGTAGTAAAGTCTATGACAAAATTAGTTTTAGAATTTCCTGACCAAAGTAATGCAAAGTATTATGAAAAAGTTTTTCCTATAGTTTTAGAGTACTTGCAATTATATGAAGGAGTTTATATATCTCAACATAAAAACAAACTGTTTTTAACTTATCAAGCTGAAACACGTAATGATATGTCGGATTTTATATGGAAAATAAAAAAAAGTATAGATGTAATTCTCTAATACATTTTTTAAACTAAAGCACTATTTAATTCGTCTAATCTATTTCGTATAAAAAATATTTTTAATAGAAAACAAGCTGAAAATACATGAGAAATAAATTTAAACAAATAACACTTATTTTGCTCTTTGTAATGCTACAAATACAAATGTCAGCTTCATGTAATCAGCATGAAAATCATAATCAGAGTAAAAGTCCTATAAAACCTATAAAAGAAAAACATCTTATATTTAAGCCCGTTATTGACACGCTACTTAAAAAAGGTGTTGATTCGGCTTATATATACAAGCTATTAGATTGTGATGAAACAAATTTTGATGAGAAATATATAAAAATTAACGTTACGGGATATTTGAAAAAAACGGACTATTCACATAATTATAACACAAGATCTGTTCAAAAATCAAAAGAATTTCTGAATGAAAATATTGAAATATTAAAACAAGCAGAAAAAAAATACGGAGTTAATAAAGAAACTATTGTTGCAATTTTGTGGGTAGAAACTAAACTTGGTACATATCTTGGGAAAAATCATATTCCGAGCGTATTTTTCTCAACAGCATTAGTAAACTTACCTCAATATATTCAAGTAAATATCAAAGAATTAGACAGCTTAAATTTAGATACAGCAAAATATAATCAATTAATAGAAAAAATTCATACACGAAGCCGAAGAAAAGCGGATTGGGCGATAAATGAATTAGTAGCTATGAGCAAGATAGACAAAAAAAACATGCTACAATTCCATTCTGTTTATGGTTCTTGGGCGGGCGCGTTTGGGATGTCACAGTTCTTACCTTCTTCTTATTATAAACATGCGGTTGACGGTAATAATGATGGCAAGATTGATTTGTTTAACAAAGAAGACGCTATATTTAGTATTGCTAACTACCTTAAAAATCATGGTTGGCGACAAAATGATGTTTATATGCAGCGGAAATCTGTTTTCGCCTATAACAATAGTAGCGCTTATGTTGACGCTGTATTTAAATTAGCAAATAAATTGAAATAAAAATTCATATAAATTTTAATAATGGAGAAAAAATATTTATGATGAAAAAAGTAATGTTAGTTACGGGCGGTGGCGACTGTCCCGGCTTAAATGCTGTTATTCGCAGCTTTGTAAAGCGTGCTCATCAGGAAAACAATTATGAAGTTGTTGGTAGTATTCAATCATTTAATGGAATATTAAGAGAACCAACTGAAATAAAACTATTAACATCAGAAACAGTATCAGGAATACATGTGCTTGGTGGAACAATTATAGGTACGACAAACAAAGGAGGACCTTTTAATTGGCCTGTAAAAAAGTATGATGGAACTTGGGAAACAGTTGATAGATCTGCTGAGATGATACGGAAATGTCAGCTACTTGGCATTGATGCTGTTGTCAATATTGGTGGCGATGGTTCGCAAAGAATATCGTTAAAACTATTTGAACAAGGATTGCCAATTATAGGGATACCGAAAACTATAGACAATGATTTAGCAGCTACTGATTATACATTCGGTTTCCAAACTGCTGTACAAATTGCAACGGAAGCTTTAGATAAACTTGTAACAACAGCAGCTAGTCATAATCGTCTTTTAATCATGGAAGTTATGGGAAGAGATGGAGGCTGGATAGCTTTGAACTGTGCTATTGCAGGCGGAGCGGAAGCTTGTTTAATTCCTGAAATCCCTTATGATATACAAAGCGTTATGAAAATGTTAAATGAACGAATGAAAGGCGGCAAAGGATTTGCTGTGATTGTTATTGCAGAAGGAGCTAAGCCGAAAGATGGAACTGTTTCATTTGAAAAGCGTGATGAAATTGGCTATGAAAATATAAAATTATCAGGAGCTGCAGTACGTTTACGTGAGGAATTAAAAAATGCGGGATGTGACTTAGATATTCGCGAAACAGTATTAGGACATTTACAACGTGGTGGAACACCAGTAGCTTATGATAGGATATTAGCTACTCAATTCGGTGTAAAAGGGTTTGAAATGGTAAAAAATGAAGAATTTGGAAAAATGGTGTCTTATAGACATCCAAATACTATATCCGTTCCACTTGAAGAAGCAGTAAAAACAAGATCTATATCTTTAGACGATAACTTGATAAAAACGGCACGTGGAATTAATATTTGTTTGGGCGATTAGATTAAGTAAAGGAAAATTATTCATATTGTTTTAAAATTCCCTGTCAGTGCAAATGTCGGGGCGTGTAGCGACGCGCTCTACAAAATTTGACGAGGTAGTCAATTGAAAAATCAACTACAAATTCCGATGGGATGGCAATATTATAGTTAAAATTAAAACTTCGGAGTTCAATTTACTGTTTTTTACATCTACACAACAATCTTGTATTATTTATAAAATATAAAGATGAGAGCGATTCTAAAACCATTTAAAATAAATACAATATTGAAATATGTTGACGGAAAGTCTAATTTGAAGATATTAGACATTGGGTCGGGCAATCATTCAGCATATGTAACAAAAAAGTGGATACCAAATTGTCATTATACTGGGATTGACAAAGTTATAAACTACAACAACGACGAGCTTGACAAAAGCATGATGGACTGCTTTATAGAATTAGATTTAACGCAATTGAAATTCGATGCCATTCCCGACAACAACTTTGATGTTATAATAATGAACCACGTTATCGAACATTTATACAATGGCGACGAGGTTTTGTCATTACTAATGCCTAAACTCAAGCAAGGAGGAATATTTTTTATTGAGTTTCCGAGTGAAAAGAGTGTTACATTTCCATCTATGCGTGATACGCTCAACTTTTTCGATGACCCAACACATTGCAGAATATTTTCACTGAAAGAGATATGCAATATCTTTATGTATCACAATTTTAAAATACTTAAAGCTGGGAAAAACAGAAGCCTGCTCAATATATTATTGATACCCGTTAAAGTTGTTTATCAATTGCTTAAAATTGGATATGTCCCTGCCAATGTCTTTTGGGATTTATTTGGCTTTGCCGACTATGTTGTTGCTAAAAAATAGTTTCTAACACCAAATTGAATTATAGATTATATTTAAAATTCCCCTTCGTACCAAATAGGAATTTTAAATCACAATTAAGACAAAAAATAAAAACTCCCTGCAACATAAATTCACAGAGAGTTTTTTTTATTGAAAATTATTTCTTATTAATCTTCAAGCGTAGGAATTAAATTTCTATCGCCTAATCCATTATCAACACGTGAACAAGCAGGCCAGAATTTATTTTCTTTAACCCAATCAAGCGGGAACGCAGCTGTTTCACGTGAATAAGAATGTTTCCATTCGCTTGCACATACTTCCTCTTGTGGATGAGGTGCATTAACAATAGGATTATCTTCTTTCTGATATTCACCGTTTTTAATCATTTCGCATTCTTTTTTTATGACTTGCATTGCTTCTATAAATCTATTCATTTCTTCTATAGATTCGCTTTCTGTCGGCTCTACCATAAGTGTTTCGTGGACAGGGAAAGATAAAGTCGGTGCATGGAATCCGAAATCCATTAATCTTTTAGCTATATCAGTAGCATCAATTCCGTATTCTGATTTGAAATGTCTGCAATCAATAATACATTCGTGACCAACTCTTCCTTTTTTGCCTCTATATAAAGTGTTATATTGAGGAGCAAATTTTTCAGACATATAGTTAGCGTTTAGAATAGCTACGGAAGTAACTTTCTTCAATCCTTCTGCTCCTAATAATTTTATATAAGCATGTGTAATTGAATTCAAAAGTGCGTTTCCAAAAGGAGAAGCGCTAACCGCTTCCATACCTTTTCCGCCAGTTTCTTCACAAAGTGGATGACCGGGTAAATATGGAGCTAGTTCTTTTGTACAACATATAGGACCTGCACCCGGACCACCGCCACCATGAGGCATAGCGAAAGATTTGTGTAAATTCAAGTGGCATATATCAGCACCAATTTCGCCCGGACTTGTTAGTCCAACTTGTCCGTTCATATTAGCGCCGTCCATAAATACTAAACCACCTGCCGAATGAATAATTTCCATCATTTTCTTTATTTCATATTCAAATATACCGTGAGTAGATGGATATGTAATCATTAATCCGAAGAGATTTTCTTTGTTTTCTTCTGTTTTCTGTTTTAAATCATCAACAATAACATTTCCTTCATCGTCGCAGTTGATAAGTACAATTTTTAATCCTGCCATAGCTGCTGAAGCGGGATTTGTTCCGTGTGCCGATGTAGGAATAAGTATAACGTCTCTGTTTGATTGTCCTTTCGCATCAAAGTATCTTCTAATTGTTTTAAGAGCAGCATATTCACCTGCAGCACCTGAGTTAGGTTGCAAAGAGCAAGCATCAAATCCAGTAATAATAGCTAAGTCTTTTTCTAACTCTTTCGCAATTTGTAAAGAACCTTGAATTTGGTCTTTCGGAGCATACGGATGTGCATTAGCTAGTTCAGGCCAGCTTAGTGGTAACATTTCCACAGCAGCATTAAGTTTCATTGTACAAGAACCAAGAGGAATCATTGAATGAGTTAATGAAATATCTTTACGCTCCAATTTTTTGATATATCTCATAAGTTCTGTTTCAGAATGATAAGAATTGAAGACTTTGTTAGTTAATATCGGAGTTTCGCGAGCCATAAATTTTGAAACAGAGTCTTCATTGCAATTACTGCATTGCGATATATTAGAGATACCAAATATTGCAGCAACTTTTTGAGCTTCTTCGCAATCTGTTAATTCGTCAAAACTGATTCTTACTGTGTCGTTCTTCGCATCTTTTAATCTTTCTTTAGGATAGAAGAAATTAAATCCTGCAGCTAAAGATTTTTTCTTGATCTCATCAGCATCAACATCTATAATTTCAATAGTATCAAAAAAGTCTTTTGTAGCTAGTTTGTAACCAGCATTTTCTAATTCTTTTGCTACAATATGAGCATATTTGCTAACGCGTTGTGCTATTGACTTCAATCCTTCAGGACCATGATAAACTGCATACATTCCGCTCATCACAGCATTCAATGCTTGAGCAGTACATATATTAGAAGTAGCTCTTTCGCGTTTAATATGTTGTTCTCTTGTTTGTAACGCCATTCTAAGTGCTTTGTTGCCAAGTCTATCTACAGATATTCCTATAATTCGTCCGGGCAATTGTCTCTTATATGTGTCTAATGTTGCCATATAGCCGCTGGTTGGACCGCCAAATCCCATAGGCAAGCCAAATCTTTGTGTTGAGCCGACTGCACAAACCGCTCCCCATGCAGCTGGTTCTTTTAATGTAGCTAAAGATAAAATATCGCAATAAGCAGCTACTAAAGCACCACTGTTTTTTGCAAATTCACAGAAATTAGAATAATCTCTAACTTCACCATTTGCAGCAGGATATTGTACTAAAGCACCATAACATTTTTCGTTAAATTTATATGATTTAAAATCACCGAATTCTAATTCAATACCTAATCCTCTAGCGCGAGTTTTTAGAACGGAAATTATTTGAGGAAAAATATTATTATCAACAAAGAAAACATTTTTTCCTGCTTTTACCGCATCACGACTTCTTACTTCAAGTAGTAATCGCATAGCTTCGGCTGCTGCTTGAGCACCATCAAGCATAGAAGAATTAGAAAGAGGGAAGCCTGTCAAACTGCTTATCATTGTTTGATAAACTAAAAGTCCTTCAAGGCGACCTTGAGAAATCTCTGCTTGGTAAGGTGTATAAGAAGTGTACCAACTTGGATTTTCAAAAATATTTCTTGTAACTGCTGCCAAAACTTCCGTGCCATATTGACCCATACCAATTAAAGAACGGAAAGGTTTATTTTTTGAGGCAATAGCTTTTAATTTAGATAAATAGCTACTTTCTGTTGCAGGCTTATCCAAAGGTAAATTGTTTTTCAATAAAATATTTTCAGGAACAGTTTGTTCTGCTAACTCTTCTAAAGAATTAAGTTTAAGAACACCGAGCATTTCTTTTATATCTTTATCTCTCGGTCCTATGTGTCTGTCTGTGAATGTGAACATATTAACTCAGAAAATTAATTTAATAAAAATTTATTTAAGATTATATTATTGTTATCTTTATTAAAAAATAAAAGATAAATTGTCAAGTTATCAAGACGTTTTTAACTTGAAATTATTATAATTATTTAGTGAAAATTCAATGAAATATAAAAAATCAATTTTAAATTAACAATCAATGCCTTTACGCGACAAAACACCTTGATTATAATAATGTTTTACTTCAACCATTTCCGTAACAAGATCAGCAATTTCAATAAGTTCAGGTGGTGCATAGCGTCCCGTTATGATAATTTCAGTTCTATCTTTTTTATGTTTAAGCACATTTAATAAATCATTACTATTAAGTAAGTTGAAATAAATAGGGATAGTTACTTCATCAAAAATTACAACGTCAAAATTATCAGACTGCAAAACATTTTGCATTTTTTCTAAACCTTTATAAGCATCATTTATATCTTCTTTTTCAGGAACTCTATCAATTAAACAGCCTTTACCAAATTGTTGAATTTCAATGTAAGGTAAATACTTTTCAGCTGCTTTGACTTCCGAATAAATCATTGATTTTATGAATTGTCCGATAAACACTTCCTTGTTGTTTCCTATTGCACGAAGTGCTAAGCCAAATGCTGCGGTTGTTTTTCCTTTACCATTTCCTGTATAAATATGTATACAGCCTTTTTCTATATTTTCCATAATTAAAACATCGCTGAATAGTGAATAATATCAAATTGAATTATATATTTTAGTTCGTTTTTATTGTCAGAGCTATGATTTCTGTGATTTTGAGATGATTTTAAAATTCCCCTTCAGTGAAGGGGTGTCAAACGAAGTTTGACGAGGTAGTTAATAATTCATAACCACCTCCCCTGCTACGCAGGTACTCCTCCACAGGAGGAGAATTTGCCTACTACATTTTGGGCAAATTGTTATTCAAAATGACATAGCTAGTACGTTTTTCTTGTAAATAATATTAATTAAAATGAAGAATATTTCTTGTTAAGATAATGAAAAAAAACATGAAATAATATATAATTTTTAAAAAATACAGCAAGAGAGTAATTCTTTCATTTTTTTTTATTATCTTGCAATTCTTACATTAGATTTTTAATCATTCATTAACCAATTTAATTTTTAATTATAAGATATGGGACAAACTGTTGTTCAAAAAATATTGGCACGTGCTACAGGCAAAGATAAAGTAGCAGTAGGTGACGTAGTTGAGCCGAAAATTGATATTGCGATGTCGCATGAAAATGGTGCTTTAGTCTTAAATCAATTTCTTGAGATTTACAAAGGATTAGGACATGCGCCTAAAGTTTGGGATAATTCTCGTATAGCAATTATTTTTGACCATCGCGTACCGGCAGAAAGTAAAAAAACTGCTACAAATCAAAAGAAACTACGTGAATTTGTTGCTGAACAAGGTATCACAAAGTTCCACGATATTCGTGGAGATGAAGGCGGTATTTGCCATCAAATACTTGTCGAAAATGGATATGTTTTACCGGGTAGCGTTGTTGTTGGTACAGATAGTCATACAACAACTCACGGTGCTTTAGGAGCTTTTGCCTTTGGAATAGGAGCTACTGAAATGGCTGCTGTATGGGCATTAGGTGTAGCTTTCAATATTGAAGTGCCACCAACAATAAAAGTTGTTGTAAGTGGCAAAATGCCAAAGTACATAAGTTCGAAAGATCTAATTTTATATCTTATCGGAAAAATTTCAGCTGAAGGCGCTAATTTTAAGGTTTTAGAGTTTCATGGTGAGACTATAGAAAATATGTCTATCAATGAGAGATTGACTTTATCTAATATGAGCGTTGAAGCAGGCGCTACAAGTGGAATTATTCCAGCTGATAAGATTACAGAAAAATATCTTCGTGAAGTAGCTAATTATAAAGGAGATATTCATCCTGTATTACCTGATTCTGATGCTAAGTACGATAGGATAGTAGAAATTAACGTAGAAAATCTTGTTCCTCAAATTGCTTGTCCGCATACTGTTGATAATGTTAAACCTGTTACAGAAGTACTTGGTTTACCTATAGATCAAGTTGTTATAGGTTCTTGTACTAACGGACGTTTGCAAGATTTAGAAACAGTAACTAACATAGTGCGAGGCAAAAAAGTAGCGCGTGGAACAAGACTTTTAGTATTTCCAGCTTCTTACAAAATTTTATCCGAAGCTTTAGACAGAGGATATGTGAGCGATTTAATAAAAGCAGGAGCAGTTGTTATGAATCCGGGTTGTGGTCCTTGTCTTGGCATCCACCAAGGAGCTTTAGGAGATGGAGAACGTGCTTTAGCTACAACAAATCGTAATTTTAAAGGACGAATGGGTAATCCAAATTCGGAAGTTTACCTATGTTCGCCAGCAGTTGCTGCAGCTTCTGCTTTGAAAGGTTGTATAACAGATCCAAGAGGAGAAGAATAAAATGACAAAAACAAAAGTAATTTATAAAATCGGTGATGATATTTCTACTGATATTATTTATCCGGGTAGATATATGGCAACTGTTTTGCCGACAGAAACACCAGCATTCGCTTTTGATGATATTCAAGAACTGAATGAATTATTGAAAAATGGTGATAATTCTACGCCACGCACAATTGTATGCGGAAAGAATTTCGGTTGCGGTTCTTCAAGAGAACAAGCAGCTTCTACATTAAAAGGACATAATTTAATAATAATTGCTAAAGATTTTGCAAGAATATTTTTACAAAACAGCATTAATCTTGGACTGCAAACTGTTATTTGTCCACAAATAGAAGCTAATGTAGGCGATGAATTGGAAGTTTCAGAAGGAAAAGTAATTAATAAAACTAGCGGCAAAACTTTTGAGACAGTTCCTTTACCTCCTGCAAGACAAGCTATAGTGGATGCAGGTGGTTTAATTCCTTACACTCAAAAAAGATTAAAAGAGAAATTGGGAACTAAATGTGGTAATTGCCATAATTAGTTTTTTGTATATTTTTAATCTCTAAAAAAATAGGTTGTTCTTTTTAAGTAAAAGAGCAACCTTGTTTTTTTATTTACAACATAAAAAAAATCCTACATTAAAAATGTAGGATCTATATCTGTATTTATATTTTCTATTTAGAAATCAAAATTATCTATTCATTTCTTTAGAAAATCTATATTGACGTCGGGAGGCTTTAATTCTCTGTTGCCTTTTCTTCATAGACGGTTTAATGAAAGCTGTTCTACCTCTGTATTCTCTTAAGATTCCACTGCGTTCATACTTTTTCTTAAAACGTCTAATAGCTCTGTCAATATTTTCGTTTGATTGTAAAGTTACACCTAACACTGCTTGATTTCACCTCGCTTGTTTGCAGATTTATATTTATGAAAAAAATTATAATTAACTTAATGATAGTTTTCTATTAAATGTCTTTCACCTTTAGATTCAAATTGTACGATAATTGAGTTCCCACCTGTACTTGTGGTTGCTTTATCTCTTACAATTCCTATATCTTCCCATACAGAATGAAAGATTATATCACCTATTTTATATTCATCTTTTGGCGAATATTTTTTGGCTTCTTCCTTTGTTGCTGGAATAACCGCTTTAGATTTATCTGTATTAGAGTTAATAGCATCTAAATTTACTAATTGGGAATGATTGCTTCTTGTGCATCTTGCCCACTGTTGTTTACCGTTTTCTGTTATAACAGGCTCACCTATAAGTTCATGTTTAGTTTCTTTCATCAAGAAACTTGAGTATAACGTAATATATTTTGCACGTCGTCTAGTTCTTTTCCTAGAAACTTTTACCTCAGTTTTTACGTCTGCTCCTGTCTCTTTACTCATACATCTCTCCTTAATATCTCCAAATTAAATTTCTATATACTTACAAAAATAACACTTTTTAAGTTAATTATAAAGAAAAATTTCTAAAAAGTGTAAATAAAGTGAAGAATAAAAAAACAAATCCGAATATTTTCTAAAGAAATTATCTTATTTTGTTTGAAAATTTGTTTTTTTTTAGTAATTTGCAATATAATTTTTATGTATTATTATATATTATATTTAACTTGTTTTTTAAAATAAATTTATATCTTAGTTATGGGATCGGCTGACAACGAAGCAGAATTAGCATTATTGAGAAAAGAAAACGAGATTTTAAAGCATGAGAATGCTATGCTAAACAAGCAAATACACCGCTTAAACGCACGTTCGTTTGAATTGCGACTACAAAACAACAACTTGAATGAAAAACTTCAAGAAATAGAAACAAGTAATAAAAAACTTGAAAAAATAAAAAAAGAAAAAGATGAACTATTCGAATTGATTATTCAAGACATCAAAAATCCGTCTATGATAATCAAAAATTTAGTGGAAATAGTCTCTTCATTTGATAATTTTACAACCGATCAACAAGCAGTTGTCCGAGCTTTGGTAAAAACAGTCAAACACGTGGTAAATATATCTCAAGATATTTCTAAAGTATTGTTGATAAGCGATTCTGAAAAACTAACTAATAGTGCTTTCATTGATCCTGTAGATCTTATAGAAAAAGTTATAGAAAACAACAAGTTAGATGCACAAGTTAAACAGCAAACAATATCTACTGATTATGCAAATAATTTACCTAAATTTAAAGTTGACGAACAAAAAATGTTTGAAGTGTTTAATAATTTAGTTTCAAACGCTATAAAATATACACAAGTTAGTGGAAAAATAAAAGTCAAGGTGAATTGTCCTGATAAGAAAAACATGGAAATAAAAGTTTGCGATAATGGGTTAGGAATAAGTGAAGAAGAACTCAAAAGTGCTTTTCAGCGAGGTAAACAATTTTTAGATATGGACATTGTGGAACAAGAATCACAAGGTGGAATTGGAATATGGATAGTAAAAAGAATAGTTGAAGCCCATAAAGGACGCTTATGGGTAGAAAGTATACCAGGACGAGGTTCAACATTTACGGTGCAGATACCTATTGATTTTGAACAATAGACATAAAGATTTTTTTGCATTCTCATTATTATCAAATCAAAATATAGAAATTAAGAAAAATAATAAAAATATGGAGCTTTTTTTAAAAGAATTAATAAAAAGTGTTGCTTTTTTTAAGCCTGAGATTGTACTTGTAATAATGTTAATAATATCTGTTTTTGTTGATGTTATTTTTAAAAAGAAACAATTGGCAACAGGATATTTTGCTTTATTTGGATTTATTTTAACTATAATTATATTAATTAGTGATAGTACAGTATCTTTAGGTAGCTACACCTTTTCTGGGATGTTTGCCGTAGATCCTTTCTCGCAGTTTTTTAAGATAATTATTTTAATTGGAGTAATAATTACTACGTTGATGACTTTTAGCTCAAAAGAATTACTGCAAAGTAAAAATAGTATTGGTGAATACTATATTTTATTGATAGGAATGACTATAGGTATGTTTTTGCTAGCTAGTTCAACTAATTTGATAATGATGTACTTAGCTTTTGAAACAATGTCAATTTCTTCCTATGTTTTAGCAGGATATACAAAAGAAGTTAGACGAGCAAGTGAAGCTTCATTAAAATATGTGATTTACGGTTCATTAGCTTCAGGTATTATGATTTACGGTGTATCGCTAATTTATGGGCTTACAGGTACTTTAGATCTTACTTCAATGAATGCTGCAATTGCAAATTATACGGGAAATACACTACCGTTATTGGTTGCTGGACTGATGATATTAGGAGGGATATTCTATAAAATATCGGCAGTACCTTTCCATTTCTGGACGCCTGATGTTTATGAAGGTTCGCCTGTAGCTACTACAGCATTACTTTCAGTATCTTCAAAAGCAGCGGGATTTGCTATATTGATAAGATTATTTGCTGTAGGTTTAGTTGATATTAATGCTTCTGCAGAATATGTTTGGAAAACTTTTGCTTCAGTTCCTTGGGAATGGATAATAGGAACAGTTGCTGTTTTAACGATGACACTTGGCAATTTGCTGGCAATTTGGCAAGAAAATGTAAAAAGACTACTAGCTTATTCAAGTATAGCACATGCAGGATATTTACTGATGGGTGTTATGGTAATGACAACGGCAGGTATTGAGGGTGTAATGTTCTATTTTATTACATATTTGTTGATGAATTTTGGAGCATTTTATGTTGTGCAACTTGTAGCTAATGAAATTAACAGTGAGAAATTAACTGACTATTCAGGATTAGCTTATCGTAATACGCTGCTCGCAGTATCTATGACAATATTTATGGTGTCGCTTGCTGGGGTTCCGCCTTTAGCAGGTTTCTTAGGTAAGTGGTATTTATTTAACAGTGTTATAGAAGCGAATGAAATAGCTATAGCTGTTATAGGTGTGTTAAATAGCGTTGTCTCGCTATATTATTATATGCGAGTTGTGAAGTATATGTTCTTGAGAAAAATGCCTGACGAAGTTCAACAAGAAAAAATAAAAATAACTACTCCTAGCGCTGTGCTTTTAATAGCTATTGTTGCTCCTGTAGTTTTACTTGTTATTAATTACGCACCTTTGCTGGAATGGATAAAAAATTCTGCTACAATACTATTTGTAAAATAAATATTTGAAAGATAAACTATGAAAGAAGAAAATGTAAAAATGGATAAATCTCTCATCATTGTAGGTGTTACTTTGATGATAGGATTAATTATTGCAGGATTTGCTATAAGAAGTGGAATTAGGTCTTTAAAAACGAATACAATTACAGTTAAAGGATATGCAGAAAAAGATATAAATGCTGATTTTGCAATTTGGGGCGGTACTGTTTCCATAATAGCTAGCGATCAAGCAGACGGATATACTAAGATGAAAAATCAAACTGAACGTGTTGTTCAGTATTTAGAAAAAAATGGATTTCCTAGAAATGAAATAGCAATAGGACAACTAAATTACTACGAAAACTTTGAATATATGAATAATGTTTCATATAAAAACGGCTATAAATTTAATCAAAGAATTTCATTGGAAAGCAAAGATATTGATAAAATTACTAATATAGCCCAAAAATCTTCTGAATTATTGTTGGAAAACATTGATTTCACTTCAGAAGAGCCTCAGTACTTATATACAAAATTAGATGATTTGAAAATAGAAATGCTTGCTTCAGCGACAAATGATGCAAAAGTTAGAGCTGAACAAATTGCAAAGACAGGTGGAAATGCTATAGCTGGTATAAATTCAGCACAACAAGGAGTGTTTCAAATAACACCTAAACACTCTACACTTGTCTATGATTATGGAATGAACGACATTTCATCTGAATATAAAACTATAAAAGCAGTTGTAACTATTACGTATTTTTTGAAATAGACAAATAAAATAAACAATTAACAATAAAAAAGGTTGTTTTTCTTCAAACAACCTTTTTTTATTATCTTAATATGAATGTGAAAGGAATAATTCCTTCCATTATTATATCTTCGTCTATAGGATTAAAACGCCATTGACGTAAAGCTTCCATAGCTACTCTTTCTAATGCAGGATCAGCTTTTTTAATTGGAATCATTGATGATACTGTTCCATCTTTAGCAACTCTGAATTTAATTTTTACAGTGCCGGATGTATTAACACCTTTAGGAAACTTAGGCGGTTTTTTTGATATAACAAACCTGTTTCCACCGCCACCCCATTCTATATCACCAAAACCTTCACCAAGTCCACGACCTCTACCAGTGCTTCCTAAACCTGTACCATCTGGACTTCCCGTTGCTGTTCCAACGTCTTGCGAGCTTGAACCACTTTGGCTACCAACATCTTTACCTGCTCCAATTTCAGCAACAGGTTTAATATTGCTACTTACATCTATGTCATCACTTTTAACCGACTTAGTTTTTGAGGTTTGTGCAATTTCCGCATCATGCAAATTTGAGACAGGAGCTTTGCCTAGATGAGCTACGCCCTCTGGAGTTAAATTACCTTTACTCATTCCTGTACCGTCTCCACGTCCAAAGTTTAATATCGTTACAGGAACAACATTATATTTTACAGCACGAGCCTCAGTTTCAATATCTTCAAAAAATATTAGTAAAAATATAAGAAATAATACTATAGGTGTACCTATGCAAAAAGCAATAGTAGTGTTTCTGTCTAATGCTATTTTTAGGTTAAATTCTTCAACATTTTCGTAAATTCTTGTGCCTTTATACACAAATTCTTCCCCCTTTAAAAAACAAAAATATCGTTATGTTATGAAATGTTTAGGTATGATATATATTTTTTACAAAAATATGATTTTTTTTGCTTTTTTACAAATAATTTGCAAAATATTTCATAATTATATGAAACAGTTTTGTTATTGACTAGCTATAATTTATAAACAATTGAAATTATTATAACAAAAAATTATTAGTTTTTTAAAAAAAATTAATATTAAATGTTGTTAAAGGACAATTTAAATATTTACAATAATTTCAAATTAAATTTGTAAATTTTCAATTATGAATTTATTTAATTCTCTTATATTTTTCTACTTATCAAAATATGTTATATTGGCAATTGATATAGATTGTTTTTTTTTACATACATTTTTTTGTTGTTTTCATGAAATTTTTTGTAATATATGTTTTTTTTCGTATATTACAAAAATAAGAGAAATAAAAAACTTTGCTAAAACATCTGTAATAGTTATTTTGTTGTTGACAATATTTCTTTCTTTAAAAGTGAGGAGTATAAAATTTTAATTAAATAAATATTTAAATAAATAAATTCTATGATAACAATAGATTGTAAGTATTATGTTAAAACTAAAGTTTCATAGAAAGTTCTTGATTTGATAGTTGTATTTAAACTACCAATAGACACTCTAAAATAGGATCATATAAATTTATAATATATTTAACAATTTTTTTAATATGGAGGCAGAAATGCGCAAAATTACAATAATTTCTTTAGTAACCTTATTAATGTTGCTTTTTCCCGTGAATTCTTATTCAAAAAATATTAATAAAACTGGGTTTAGCCTAGGGCCTGGTCTAGCTTTTGCTACCGAGATCGATCAGGTTGGTTTTTCATTAAAAGGTGTATATAATATTACTAGCCAATGGGAAGTGGCGCCAATGTTTACTTATTATTTAGAAAAAGATGAAGTTACTTGGTATGATTTGTTCTTGAATTGTAATTATGTATTTTATCAAAAAGATGCATTAGGGTTTTTTGGTTCGGCAGGATTAACTATAACATTCTATAACATGGAGTTTTTTGGAGAAAATTTGAGTGGTAACGAAACAAGTCTCAATTTAGGCGGTGGTATGTACTACCAATTGTCAGGAAGTACAAGATTAGGACTAGATCTTAAATATACTTTTGGTGATGCTGATCACTTATTTTTAGGCGCTCAAATACTATTTGGATTATAATAAAAATATAATATAAACTATTATGTTTTATAACCGGCTTTTACAAGTAAGTAAAGTCGGTTGTTTATTTATTATAACAACTAACAGGACCTACTTTTTCACATTTCTGTAATAATTTACATATTTTTGTAGTATAATTCATACTTCGCCGATTATTTTTCTTTTTTTAAAAAAATATTTTTAAAAAGATTTGGTATTAATTTAGAAATTCTTTATTTTTGTATTCTTACTTTTTACGCACAATTAATTTATTGTTAATTTGATGTGCGATTTTGAGTAGGATTTTTTTTCGTTAGTAATTTGACAAAAGGGAGTACATATAGATATGTGGTATATTTATTATACTATGTATTATTATATGGTTATAAGAATAGCAAGACAATCATAAGCAACTATAAACAGTCAAGTACTTGAGTATATAACATGGGACAGACTTTAAGTTAGTCAATATATATATAAATATATTTACAGCGGAGAGTTTGATCCTGGCTCAGGACGAACGCTGGCGGCGTGCTTAACACATGCAAGTCGAGGGTACGCAAGTACACTGGCGCACGGGTGAGTAACGCGTAGGGATCTACCTATA
>JAAYTD010000074.1 GCA_012518115.1 Ignavibacteria bacterium
ATATTTTATGATAGCAAAAGAACCACAATAAAAGCAATTTTTTTAACCATAAACTTAAAATGTCGCTAAGATAATGATTTTTTATGTAATTACAAGGATTTTACCATTAATTTTGACTATTACACCTCATTTTTTGAAAACTAAAAAAAGGGCTGAAACCTAAAATGGAATCAGCCCTAACTTATTATTTCATAAATAAAAAATATCGTATAGCAGTGATAAAATTTATAGTTTTAAAAACCATAGAAAATTCCTAATTTCAAACCAATTTTATCTGAATTATAAATTTTATTTTCAACATTATAAAAAAGCATATCAAAATTTCCCGACACAACGATACCGCTATTATTGTATATATTAAGATAAGCTCCTAAATCTAATCCTATAATAGGTCCTACAGATGTACCACCTAAGGATAACTGAGTAAAAGGTTGGATTTTTTCTAAAGCTAGAAGATTAGCAAGATTATAAGAATAAAGAAACTTGCCATATAAAAACATTGGAAATTGTTGTTGATTAAAAGTGTTTTGTTTGATAGTTCTGCTAAATGTTTGTGGAAAATCTTTCCAACCTATTTCAGCGCCTAAAGCATGTTCATCAGTAAGATTATAAGAAAAACGCACATTAGCATTATTCCAAAAACTATTTATTTGTTGCACCTCAGCCATATAGTTATTTTGTATTAATCCTTTATTGAATGAAATGTTATAAATTGTTTTGTTGGTGCTAATATAATCTTCTTCTATTTTTTTCAATCTATCATTCTCTTGCTCATCGGTAGGCGTAAGTAAATTTTGCGAAAAGAATGTTTTATCCGTATCTAAAATACTTTCCCTACTAATTGGTGTAGCTTTTTTAAGAGACAAAGAAAGTATATTATCAATTTCATCAAGGACATTTTGTTTACTAGCTAGCATTAGTTCAGCGTCTTTTCTTCCTGTTTCATTTTCTAATTTAGCTTGTTCGTCTGTCGGATTTCCATATATAGATTCTAATAGTTTTTGTGTTTTTTGTTTACGAGTTAAGCCTTGCCCTATCTTGTTCACTTTTTTTTCTGCGTTTTTTTCGATATTTTTATTATCGGATAAATCAAACAATGAATTTATTATATGATTGTCATCATAAATAGTTTGCATTAAAGATGGTTGAGAAGTATCTCCACCTCGTAAAGCTTCAAAAAGTCCAAGAATTGTAACGCTTACTAAACTTGCAAACATTAAGATCAATATAGCTACTAGTATTTTTTTACTTCCTTTTTTCAATTTATTATTTATATTGCTTGAATTAGGAGTAGAAAAACCTAGTTTATTAAATATATATTCTGTAGATTCTGCAGGTGGTGAAATCGTTATCGCATCACGCAACATACCCATATTTAATTGCAAATGTTGATTAAATATATCACGAGATTCAGCAGAACTAGCTAGCTCTTTAAATAAGTTTTCTTCTTCAGTACTATTTAATCCTTCATCAAAATATTTGTTTATATCGTCAGTAATAGTTTTCATAAAATTTATACCTATAAACTCATAGTTTTATTTATAATTAATTTTTGTTACTCTTCGTCAAAAAAATCTGTTAGTATTATTCGTAATTTTTCTTTTGCTCTTGAAAAACGGTTTCTCAATAAATTGCTAGATATTCCTGTAATCTCTTCAATTTGACTATATCTAAGTCCTTCATATAGTCTTAAAAGAATGATTTCACGAGACTTAGCATTTAATTTCATTAAAGCTTTAGGAATAATTTCCTCCAATTCTTTTTGATGTATATCAATTTTAGAATTCTCATCTTCAAATTGTTCATTAAAATTTACAAATTTGTCTTCTATATAAACCGTATTCTGTTTGCGCTTATCGTTTAACCATGTATTTCTTGCAATAGTTATTAAATATGAAATTAAAGAGCCTGTGTCATTTTTCTGATGAATACTATTATAAAACTTTACAAATGTTTCTTGATATAAGTCTTTGGCATCTTCAACATTTCTTGACATTCTCAAACAATAAGTATATAACTTTTGTGAATATCTTATATAGATTTCCGCAAAAGCTTGCTGTTTATCACTTTTATTTTTTTTTATAACATCTATAAGTTCAAAATCATTTAACTTACTGTAATCGCTTTTCATATCTAATAAATTATATGCCCCAAAACACATTGACAACATTATTAAATATCAATGTATTGTAATTTATTTTTGGAATATTGTTTTGACAATCAAGTTCTAAACAATGTAAATTCCAGAAGCTGTTTTTCCTAGAATCCTCATTTACTAAAATACATAATTTCTTATTATCCCAGTTCCAACACGGTGCAATAAATCTCTTGTTTTTATTATTATTTTCAATAATTCTAAAAAAACCTCCAGACTGTATGTTTTTTATCCACAACTCATTTTGTAAGCTTACGAAAGCTATATATTTTTTATCTCTTGATATGCTAGATGAAATAACACCTAAGTTTTTAGCATCAGGAATTTTTATTAGATTTTCTTCAAAATTATCAACTAAGTATTGGCAAACTGTAGTATCATTAAGAACAAAATAGAGAGTATTTTCTCTATCCAACCATTGTATTTTTTGATCTAATTTATAGTTTTGATTAATTTGTTTTTGCCATACGATGTTTTCTAAACGCTCTGTCTCTACAATTTTAATATTTAAGGTTGCCTCATCTAGTTTTTCTGCAAAAGCTATATATTTATCATTTTTAGAAAATGTCGGTAGCATCTTATTTGCATAAACACTTGTTAAAAGCTCTAAATGCGCACCACCTGTAACATTGTTTAATTTCCAAAGATACAGTTCATTTTCACTATAATATAAAACCTTATCGCCATTCTGAGAAATAACAGGTTTACCGAAATACATTGAATTCTTTCGAGCAATAACAGTTTTTGCTGTATCAAACAGATTTCTTAGAATCACCTTGTTAATATTATTTTCTTGAGAAAAAATAACGACTTTCTCATCTTGAGAAGCGGGCGAAAAAATCTGTGCACTATCAGCAATTCTTTCTAATTGATAGTCTTCTTCAACAAATAAAAAAACTGATGAAAAATTACTATTCAAAGCTTGTGCAGTAAAGTACAATCGTTTGTCAGCAGGTCCATACCCTGAATTGGAATTGACACAATCACAATTGTCGCAACTATCTAAAAATAGCAATACTGCTAATAACAATGTAAACAAGTATAGTTTTTTTAATACTTTCATATTTTGTACTATATTAAAGACACATTTTTATACATTTTGTTACATTTAAAAATGATTTTTTTAATTTATTAAATTTTCGCATAAATTTACTATATTTGTAAAAGAAAACATATAAAAATAAATATAGTGAAAAAAATACCAAATATACTTACTTTCAGTCGAATAATTTTAGCAGTTTTTTTTTGTTACTTTTACTTAACAAACTCTATAATTTTAGCAACAATAATATTTATTGTCGCAAGTCTTACAGATACACTTGACGGTTGGATTGCAAGAAAATTTAATGTTGTTAGTAAATGGGGAACTTTATATGATCCTCTTGCCGACAAATTTTTAACTTCATCAACTTTTATATGTTTTGCAATATCTGGAATTGTAGAAAAATGGATGGTAATAGTAATTATTTTAAGAGATATTTTAACTACTATTCTTCGTTTTACTTCTTTTGCTGAAAAAAAAATATCTACATCAAATTCTGCTAAATTCAAAACATTCTTACAAATGTTTGTTATTCTAGGTATTTTGTTTCTATTGAGTACAAATAATCTGTCTATATTGTATAGCGATTATACTTACTTTGCAATGTTATTCTTAACTTTATTAACTGTTTGGACAATGATAGAATATATTAGACAATTATGGAAAGCTAAGTAGTATTAAATTCGGATTAAAATAAAAAATGTTTACAGGACTAATTGAAGAAGTTGGACACATCAAAAATATAATAACAACTTCAAACATTAAAAATTTTACAGTTAAATGCTTTAAAGTATTAGACAAATTAAAATTAGGCGATTCCGTCTCAATAAATGGAGTTTGCCAAACAGTAACTAAAATAAATAACGATTCGTTTTCTTTTGACACAATTGCAGAAACTTTGTCTAAAACAACTTTCAATTCTCTAAGTTATGGAGATAACGTTAACTTAGAGCGCGCATTGACTTTAACTTCAAGATTAGATGGACACATTGTACAAGGTCATATTGATGCACAAGGTAAAATAATACAGATAAATAAGTTAGAAAAAAAAGTTGAATTTTATGTCGCTTTTCCACAGGAATTTAAACATTTTTTAGCACATACAGGCTCTATTTGTATTGATGGCATAAGCTTAACTGTTGCAGATATATTTGATTACTCGTTTAAAGTTGCAATCATTCCAACAACTTTAGAAAATACTATCGCAAAAAATTATAAAATTGGCAGCGAAGTAAATTTAGAATTTGATATAATTGGAAAATACATCTATAGCATATTATCTAAAAACACGAGCTCTAACTTATCAAATTTCATCTCACAACCTGATTTTTAAACTTTTTAAAAATATAGATATATTCAAAAAAATATTTGAATAATAGTAAAAAAATGTTATTTTTGTAAGCATAAAAATCATTTAATGATTTTTGTGTTTTTTAGATTTTTTTAAAATTAATAGGTTAATTTGAAATATGCAAAAGTTTATACTCAAGAAAACAATTTTTGTTTTATCCTTTCTAATGGTTTGTAATTTATTTATCTCTAATCCACTTAAAGCACAAGATGAGCGATTAGATGATTTTACTTTTGAAAGTGAAGAAATGGAGGATCCGAAACAACCGTATTTTGCATTAAGTATCGGTGTTACAGGAAATTTATTATTTACTAAATACGATGAACTTAATAATAAATTTATTGTTCCCAAGAATATGGAACTTTTTGAAGGTCCAATGTTTACATTAGGATTTAATGTTTTTACTGCTTTGTCGCCATTTGTAAATAATGTTCGCCTTGGCATCTCTTATAACTCAGGTTCAAAACTTACAGAAATGAAAACAGTAGAAGAATCTATAGAAACAAATAGCACTCGCAACCTATCTATGCAAATGACAGGAATACATTTTGATTATGCTTTTGTTCCTTTTAAATCTTTTGCAATTCTTCCGGGAATTGGCATTAATTTGGGTAACATGAAGTTTGAAGAGTTTAATAAAATCTCTTCACCTGTTTCTTGGAATGATATAAAAGCTACTGAAAACAATCAATTAAACTATTCATTTATGGCAGTAGAACCACAAGTTAATTTAGAATATGCACTTACAGGCTTTTTAATGTTACGCGCAGGAGTAAGTTACATAGCTTCTTTTGACAATCCACTTTCTACTTATGCTTGGACTATCAATGGAAATAATGAATTAAAAGATGTTCCAAGTGATATAAATCCCAAAGGATTAAATGTTAAGTTAGGTATATTTTTAGGACTATTTAATTATTAAATCATTTTTCAAATTTATGTTACACAAATTTTTCTATACTACATTTTTATTTTTTCTTGCTATTATGCAATTAACTGCTAAGAAACAAGCAATTACTGTTGAAGATCTTTACTCTTTGCATAGAATTTCCGATTATTCTGTATCACCTACAGAAGGGTGGATATTATATAAAGTATCGACACCAGATATACAGGAAAACAAATTAAAAAGCGAATTGTTTATTATCTCCATTGATGGAAAAAAGAACTTAAAACTATCTATAGGTGAAGATCCTATAGCTAGTCCCGTTTGGTCACCTGATGGAAAAGAAATAGCGTATATTCAATATAAAGATGACCTTAGCTATATTTATACTATGCAAATCCCGAACGGATCACCAAAGCAAATCGCTAATTTTGAATCACAAATCGCTAATCTTCAATTTTCTCCTGACGGCAAACATTTTTCTTTTACAAAAAGCGTAAAAATTAAAGAAACAGTTACAGAAAAATATCCTAAATATGACAAAGCAAACGTAAGAATTTACACTGAATTACCTGTACGACATTGGGATCATTGGATTGATGAAAATTATAATCATCTGTTTATTATGCCTATAGATGGACCTGCTTCAGCAGCAAAAGATATTATGCCTAACGAACCTTTTGATACTCCATTAGTACCTTTTGGTGGTTCTAGTGAAATTGCTTGGTCAGCAGACGGCAAAGATATTGCTTATACTTGTAAAAAATACTCAGGTGTTGATTTCGTTAGAAATACAAATTCCGACATTTACATATATAATTTAGAAAAAGATAGAACTCATAATTTAACAGAAGGTTTTATGGGCTATGATAAAAATCCTAGTTTTTCTCCTGATGGAAAATGGATTGCTTTCACAAGTCAGCATCGTCCAGGATTTGAATCTGATAAAATTCGTTTAATGCTTTTTAATATTGAAAAAAATGAATTTACAGACCTAACACAAGATTTTGACCAATGGATAGAAGAATTTATTTGGACCCCTGACAGTAAAAGTATTTTTGCTACAGCTACAAATTTCGGTACTGTCCAAATTTTCAAAGTAAATCTAAAAGATAAAAAAATTGTTCAATTTTCAAAAGGGCACTTTGATTATTCCGGTTTATCTATACCTAAAAATGGAAAAATTGTTGTCTTTGGAATGATGAATATGACACGTCCGTTAGAGATTTGTTCAATTCCAGTTGATGGCGGAAGTGTTAATCAAATAACAAAGTTAAACACAGAAAAAATAGATCAATTTGCTCCTTCTACTTTTGAAGAGCGCTGGATAAACACTCGCGATGGGAAAAAACTTCATTGTTGGATAGTGTATCCACCAAATTTTGATAAAAACAAAAAATATCCTATGATAACATATTGTCAAGGTGGTCCTCAACAAATGATAAGTCAAGCTTATGGTTATCGTTGGAATATGTCTCTGCTTTCTTCGCTTGGCTATATTATTGTTGCTCCTAATCGACGAGGCTGTCCGGGCTTTGGACAAGAATGGATTGACGCAATTACGGGCGATTGGGGTGGCAAACCTATGCAAGATATATTAGATGCGACAGACAATATGAAACAAGAACCATTTGTTGATAATAATCGTTGTGTAGCTATAGGAGCTAGTGCAGGTGGATTTACAACATTTTGGCTAGCAGGAAATCATGAAGGAAGATTTAAAGCACTTATGGCTCATTGTGGAGTATTTAACTTCACAAGTATGTATGGCTCAACAGAAGAATTATTCTTTACTGATTGGGAATATGGCGGTCCTTATTGGGAAGAAAAAAATCAGAGTTTTTATAAAAAAAATTCGCCTCATAATTTTGCGGACAAATGGAACGTTCCACTTCTAATTTCAACGGGTGAAAAAGATTTTCGAGTTCCTTATACACAAAGTTTAGAAGCTTTTACAGTAGCTCAAGTCAAAGGATTGCCATCTAAATTAATATTTTATCCCGATGAAACACATTTTATAGCAAAACCTCAAGAATATATAATTTGGTTTAACGAAGTATTTGATTTTTTTAATACTTATGTACCTGAACAAAAATAGTATACAACAATTAATATTTTTACTTTAATTGCTATTTTGTAATAAATATGAAAAATCAGTTCAAAAATATAGTAGAACTGATTTTTTTTCTTTTCTAATTCAAAAAAAAATGTTATTTTTATGGATATCATTTAGTATAAATGAATCAGATGAATATTTTGTTATATATTATTATGGATTAAAGCTATGAAAAAACTAAAAAAATACTTGTTATTATTTGCAATGATATCTTTTGCTATTTCTTGTGGTGATGATAATAATAACACACCTGTTGATCCAGATGATCCGGTGGTTGCTGATCCGGTTATTACTTCTATTACTCCAACAGAAGTATTTGCAAAAGAAATTTTTACAATATCAGGAAAAAACTTCACTAAGACAAAAGGGAAAGTATTCTTTTCTGCCACAAAAGAAGCGGAAGTTGTTACTTGGAGTGATACTTTAATTACAGCTAAATTAGATACTGAACCTGGGAAATATCCAATTTTTGTTAAAGTTAATGAAAAAGAAAGTAATAAAATGCCTATTACTATAAAAGAACCACCTGTTGAAGAAAAAGTGCAAATTTTTTCTATTACACCAAACCAAGCGTCTGTAGGCGATACTATCATAATATCCGGAAAAACATTCGGTGAAGAACGCAATTTAAATGATGTTCATTTTGGTGAAAACATAGCTGCTAGTTCTGATTATGTATCATGGGCAGACGATATGATAGTATGCATAGTTCCTATCGGATTGGAGACAGGAAAATACGATGTTTTTGTTTCTAAAGAAAACGAAATTTCAAACAAAGTGAGCTTTACTATTATAGAAAAACAATTAAACCCTGTAATAACAGAATTGCTTCCTAAAGGTGAACTTGAAGTTGGTACACAAGTTACAATTATTGGGAATGATTTCGGGACAGAACAAGCACAAAATAGTTATCTTATGCTAAATGATACAAAGATAACAAATGTTGTAAGTTGGGTTAACGATATGATTAAATTCATTATTCCTGAGAATTCTATTACTGGAAAATTATATGTTGTAGCTAAGGATGCTAAAAGTAATGCAGTTGACATAATCATAAAAGAAGAAGTTGTAACTAACGACGATCCTATAATAGAAAGCTTATCAACATACGAACTATCCCCCAACTCAGGAATTGAAATCAAAGGGAAAAACTTTGGTGAAAATATAGGAAAAATTTACCTAGCTAATAAGCTTCAAATTACAAATGAAAATATACAAAAATGGAGACCTGAAAGTATCAGAATTTTATTACCTCCTAGCGGATTAAAGGCAGGCCAATTATATATAGTAACAGCAGATGGTAAAGAAAGTAATAAAGTTGATTATTCTATTAAAATCTACGACAAAATTAAAATGGTTTTAATTAAAGCAGGATCTTTTACGATGGGAGACAATTCCTCTGAAGAACCATCTGAAAAACCTGAACATAAAGTAAATATAACAAAAGATTACTATGTTTCGGAAACAGAAATTACACAACGTCAATACAAAGATTGCATACCTCAAAATGCTTTTGTTCCGAAAAATGTAGATAATTCACCTGCTAACAATATTACTTTTATTGATGCATGCAGATTTTGCAATCTTTTATCAGAGGCAACAAATTTAGAGGTATGTTACAAGATAACAGAAAATAAAGTAGAATGGATAAAAAATGCAAATGGCTACAGATTACTAACGGAAGCAGAATGGGAGTATGCAGCTCGTGCAGGCAAAGACAATAAATGGGGATTTGATGGTAATTTTAAAGATTACGGTTGGAGTCGTGAAAATGCAGGAGCGTCTTCGCAACCATTTATTGTAAAACAAAAGAAACCAAATGCTTGGGGACTTTACGATATGAATGGAAACGTTGCAGAATGGGTATGGGATGCTTACAGTTGGGAGTATTATGGACAATCTGACAATGCTAATGATCCAAAAGGGCCTAGCGAATGGAGTAATTACCGCATAATACGAGGTGGCTCTTTTGAAGCAGATACTGAGAAATGTAAAGCTACTTCAAAGAATAGCTTAAACACAACACAACGAAGCTATACTTTAGGATTTCGTATAGCTAGGACAAGGTAATAAACCTTTACGATTATCCTAAAATTGTTTGATAAAAAACATGACAACGAATAGAATTGAAATATTTTGATTGCATAATAGCTACATTTTTTGGAGCGGGTTTTTTCCCAAAAGCACCAGGTACTTTTGCTTCAATCATAGCTTTTTTACCAATTATATTTATTCCTCATAGTTACAAGTCTATTATTTTATTACTTGGTATCTTGTTAATTCTATTGTTGTCGCCACCGGTAATTAAAAGAGTAGAACAGAAGTACGGCGATGACCCATCTATAGTAGTAATTGATGAAGTTTTAGGAACTTGGATTGTTTTTTGCTCTCCTATAATTCCAACAACTTTCTTAAGTGCTATTATCGGTTTATCTTTATTTCGTCTATTTGATATATCTAAACCTTGGATTATTCAAAAAATAAACAAAAAAAAAGGTGCTTTATACGTACTTTTAGATGATTTAGTTGCAGGATTATTTGCAGGAATTATATTAAATTTGTTTTATTTTATTTATAGAATTGTATTTTTTGTATATTTTTTAGAAAAATACAGTATATATTAAAAAAAAGTTTGTTCTATTTGTTTTTTTTATGTATTTTGCAATTATATTATCAACATAATTTATTTTTTAACAAATTTAACCAAAATTATTTTTAATCAAATTAGGAGAATGCCAATGAACAAAGGCGATTTAGTAAACAAAATTGCTGCAGGTGCTGAACTTACTAAAAAACAAGCAGACGCAGCCTTAAAAGCAGCACTTGATGCTATTACTGAAGAAATGGCACAAGGCGGAACAGTAACACTTATTGGATTTGGAACTTTTAAAGTTCAAAAACGTGATGCAAGAACCGGACGTAATCCAAGAACAGGTGAAGCATTAAAAATTCCGGAGAAGAATGTAGTTAAGTTCTCTCCAAGCAAAGCTCTTGAAGAAGCAGCAAATTAATTATTTTTACAGAATAATTAAAACTTATTATTAGCAACAAAACATATGTTTTTGTTGCTTTTTTTTGTTTTAAGACAAAAAAATGTTAAATTACATATTCTTTCTTATTTTAATAATTTTAAATAATAATATGAAAATACTGATTTCAAATGATGATGGCATAGACTCTAACGGATTATTTAGCTTAGCAACTAAGTTCGAAGAACTTGGTGAAGTAGTAGTCATAGCTCCTGATAAACAAATGAGTGCTACAAGTCATGCACTTACAACAATACTGCCCTTACGTATAAAGAAATTTTATAAAAATGACAAATTCTTTGGATATGCAGTTAATGGTTCGCCTGCCGACTGCATGAAATTGGCATTGTTTTCTCTTTTAGATGAAAAGCCAGATATAGTTTTAGCAGGTATTAACCATGGAAGAAATACAGGCATAAATGTTATGTATTCCGGAACAGTAGCTGCAGCAGCGGAAGGCTTTTTAGCCGGCATACCTTCGTTTGCTGTATCGCTTTCTTCGCATAGTCCTGAAAAAGAAACAGACACAGCGGCTCAATATGCATTCGATATAGTTAAAAAAGTAATAAATAGAGAACCAAAAGAAAATATATTCTTGAATATAAATATACCTGCAATTCCAAAAGAAGAAATAAAAGGCATAAAAGTCGTAAAAACCGCTGCTTCATTCTGGGAAGATGAATACGAAAAGCGTATTGACCCTTTTAGACATGAATACTATTGGTTTAACGGCGCTTATGTTTACAATGAAATGGATATAGACACCGATGATGTAGCCATTGACAATGGATATGTTGCTGTTACTCCAATACACTATAACTTCACAAATATAAATCAATTAGAAACAATAAAGTTCTTAGATAATACTTTAGAAGAAACTACAAATATAACAAAACAAGAAAAATTTGAAGAGAAAATTGACGAAGCAATTGAAAATAACAAAATAGAAACATAAGAGGAAAGCAGTTCAATTTAGTGTTTCGCTATTTTTTATAAATATAAAGTACTTTATATTATTACTACTTATGATTTTTTTCTTTTTTATTTTAGAAAAAAGTATTATTTTGGGGTTTGTACTTTAAATGTTATGTAACAAGAATATAATAGGTAAGAATGATCTTAAACAAAAAGACAATTTTTATTGTAATAATAAGCATGCTGCTTTCTTCGTTCAATGCTTACGAGATGGAAGCGGCAAAACGAAAAGCAAAAAGTCGTCGAAGTTTAGAAAACAAGAGAACAGAACAATTGAAAATACTTTATGAACATTTTCCTTTGTACAAAGAATGGAAAGAAACAGAAATATATCCATATAGTGATTTTGAATTTCTAAACAACTTTGATAGAACATCAGTTTTTGAAGATTATTTTTTAAGAAAAAAATTAATTGAAAATATAAATGACTGGTTGGGTGTAAGATATAGATATTCAGGGCGTTCAAAGCGTGGAATAGACTGTTCAAACTTCACATCAGTAATAATAAAAGAAACTTTAGGAAAAGTAATTCCTGCCGGATCAGCAACACAAGCTACGCTTTTCAAAAAAATCGATGATTTTGAAAACTTACAATTTGGTGATCTTGTCTTTTTTTCCGGACGTAATAGAAAGTCAAAAAGAATTGGACATGTCGGAATCTATATAGGAAATGGGCTTTTTGCCCATTCTTCAACAGGAAAAGGAGTAATTTATACTCACATTTCTTCAGGATACTATGAACAAAGATATAGATTCGGTGGACGAATAATAAAAGAAGATTTAGAACTAGCTGTTAAATAAATTAATAGAATAATTTTTTATATACAAAAACAAAGTAAGTTCTTTTTTTTGATTTACTTTGTTTTTGTATTTTTTAAAATATCATATTTGTTTTTATTGATTACATAGTTAAAGGACTTAAAAAACTAATTGTAACAACTATATTTTACAAATTATATGCTATTTAATTCGTTAGAATTTGCAATATTTTTACCAACTGTTTTTTTACTTTATTGGTTTGTTTTCAATAAAAGCATAAGATTACAAAACGCTTTTATAGTCGTTGCAAGTTACTTTTTTTATGCTTGTTGGGATTGGCGTTTTCTATTCTTAATAGCTTTAACTTCTGTATCTAGCTGGTATAGCGGCTATTTGATAAAATACTTTTCTAATAGCTCTCATAAAAAATCAAATAACAAAAAAGAAAAAAGCGTACTAATTTGCAACATAGTTTTAAATATATCAATTTTAGTATTTTTCAAATATTACAATTTTTTTACTGAGAGTTTCGCTTCTTTTTTCACTCTTTTTGGAAAAGAACTAAATATAAGCACCTTAAATATAATTCTTCCTGTCGGAATTAGTTTCTATACATTTCAAGCTATTGGTTACTCTATTGATGTTTACAAAGGAAAAATAACAGCTACAGATGATATAATTGCATTTTTGGCTTTCGTTAGCTTTTTCCCGCAATTAGTAGCAGGTCCTATAGAAAGAGCAACAAATTTATTACCTCAATTTTATAGACAAAGAACTTTTAATTATAATGAATCTGTTGATGGTTTACGTCAAATTTTATGGGGTTTATTCAAAAAAATTGTTGTTGCTGATAATTGTGCAATTACTGTTAATCAAGTTTTTTCTTCTTATCAAGAACAAACAGGATTTATGTTAGCTTCTGCTGCTATATTTTTTGCTTTTCAAATTTATTGTGATTTTTCAGGATATTCAGACATTGCGATAGGAACAGCCAAGTTATTCAATTTCAAATTAATGCGAAACTTTAATCTTCCTTATTTCTCGCGTGATGTTGCTGAATTTTGGAGACGTTGGCATATTTCTTTGACGACGTGGTTCAGAGATTATATATATATTCCACTTGGAGGAAGTCGGGTAAATAGATATAAAACTGTTGCTAATACATTTATTGTGTTTATAGTTAGTGGATTTTGGCACGGTGCAAATTGGACTTTCATTCTTTGGGGAGTTTATCATGCTTTACTGTTTTTACCTCTGATTTTATTAAATAAAAACCGTAAGCATCTTAATAATGTAGCTGAAAATAGACTATTGCCTAGCACTAAGGAGCTCATTCAAATGATATTTACTTTTATATTAGTTACTATCGGCTGGATCATTTTTAGAGCTGAAAACATGCCTCAAGCTATTACTTATATAAGCAACATATTTAATGCAAGTTTATTTACTGTTCCAAGTTATGGAAAAATGCAATATCTTATCAATATATCTGCTATCGCTTTTCTAATTATTATAGAATGGTTGCAAAGAAATAAGCAACATAGCTTAGAAATTAAAGGCACAGGATTATTTAAGCATAGAGCTCCGCGATTTGCCCTATATTATTTTCTAGTTGTTTGCATTTTTTATTTTATAGGCGAAGAAAAAGTATTTATTTATTTCCAATTTTAATAGCAACAAATAAATCTATTTATCAATTATTTCTATTATCCTTTCAAAATCATCACTTGAATAAAACTCTATTTCTATGCTACCGCTATTATTTTTCTTAGTAAATATTTTTACATTTGTACCTAACTTTTCCCGTAAACGTCCTTCAATTTCTTGTAAAACAACTTGTTCTTCTGTGGTAATGCGAGTTTGTCTATTCTCAACTTTTTTGTTATCACCTTCTTTGCTTACTATAACTTTTTCCGACAGAATATCTTTCACTAATTTTTCTGTAGCACGTACTGTTAAGTCTTTACTTAAAATATCATTTGCGGCAGATATCATCTGTATATGATCATCTAATGAAAGTAGCGCGCGAGCATGCCCCATCGTTATCTGTTTTGTTAATAACAATTCTTGTACAGCTTCGGGAAGTCTTAATAATCTAAGGAAATTAGCAACTGTTGAGCGTTTTTTGTCAAAACGTTCAGCAAGCTGTTCTTGTGTATAACCAAATTCGTTCATCAATTGTTGATATGAATTTGCAATTTCAAGTGGATTTAGATCTTCACGTTGTATGTTTTCTATAAGTGCTTTTTCAAGTTGGTCAGCATTTGAAATAACTGGAGTTATAATCGCTGGAATTGTTTTTAAACCTAAAAGTTGAAAAGCACGAAAACGTCTCTCCCCAGCAATAATTTCAAATCCGCCTATAATCTCCTTGACAGAAATAGGATTCATAAGTCCATGTTCAGCTATTGATTCCTTAAGATCTTCTAAAGCTATCGGATCCATTTCTTTACGAGGTTGATACGGATTTACAGTTATTCTATCCATATCAATTTCTACAACTTCATATTTATCAGAACGCTTTGCACCCTGATAACTTTTTATAGTCTCAGCAGATTTTATTAAAGCGCCTACCCCTTTTCCTAATCCTTTTTTTGACATAACTTAACTTAAAATATATATATTACACTTCTATCTCTATATCAAATAAAATGCCAAGCTTTGATACTTGTCATAAATTATTTTACTAAAATATATGAAAATTTTCAAAAAAACAAATAAAACTCTCTAATTCATAAGAAAATCAAGTTCTTATTAATTACATACTAAATGAAAATTTAAGATATTTTATTACTTCATTCAACAATTTTCGTTACTAACTATCCTATTGTTAATTATTTATATTATCTACTGTTTTCAGACAATTTTTTCCAAATTTTATTGATAGAATTATAAAAAAGTAGGGAAAGAGCTATTCCCAAATTATCAAATACCCAATCCATAATATCTGCGCTACGTCCCGGCACATAGTATTGATGAATTTCATCACTAGCGGCAAAAATACTTCCTATTACAAAAATTATGATACAGATTTTTCTTGCAGTCAATTTCATTTTCAGCTTCTTTTCTATACTTTCCATATTAACAATAAATGCAACTTGCAGTGATAAGCCATAAATAAAAAAAGCACTTAAATGAAGAAGTTTATCAAGAAAATCAAAATCTATATTTGGCAGTTCAATATATTCAATACTTGAAAAATAAATACAAATAAGAGAAGCCAAAAGTAATTGAATTAAGGATAATTGTTTGAAGTGTTTTATACTTAGCATATTTAGTCTAACACATATTTTATATAATCAATTAAATTTGAAGCAGTTAGAGAGTATTCGCCATATTTTTCAGCATATAAATCACCTGCTAAAGCATGAACAAAAACAGCAAGAGCGCCTGCTTCCAAAGTATTTACTTTTTGTGCAAGACTTGCAACTATCATTCCTGTAAGAACATCGCCCGATCCTGCGGTAGCCATTCCGGGATTTCCTATTTTATTCCAAAAATATATCTTAGAATTTGTTATAATAGTAGGAGCTCCTTTCAGCACCAAATTACAATTCATTTCACTAGCTACGGTATTAACATAATTTCTAACATTTTTTTCAATCTCTTCGCTTCTCAAGTTAATTAGACGTGAAAACTCTCCCATATGTGGCGTAAGAATAAAGTTTTGCGATAGCTTATCATTTTTATTTAGACAACGCAATGCATCTGCATCAATAACTGTATTTCCTTCAAGTTGCAAAATTATTTTACGCAACATTTGTATTGTATCTTCATTTGTTCCAACTCCCGGTCCTATAGCTATAGCATCAGATTTCTCACAACATTTCAATATATATTCATAATTGTCAGGATGAATAGTACCTTCTTGCGTTCCTTTTATCTCCTCAACTATCACTTCGGGCAAAATTGCTGAATGTGCTTTTGTCGTTAGTAATCTTACAATTCCCGCTCCCATTTTAATAGCAGAATTAGCAGCTAAGGCTGCAGCACCACACATTTTATCGCTTCCTGCAATAATTAATACCCTTCCGTAATCAAATTTATGCGTTTTTCTTTCTCTTTTTGGCAAAAGTTTTCTTACATCCTCTTTTTCAAGTATAAAATTATTGCAAATTTGTCTTTCAACTACTTCTCCTGTACCAAGTTTTGCTACACGGATTTCACCACAGTATTTTTCACTATTATGATGTAAAAACGCTAACTTATACCCTGTTATGCTTACTGTAAGGTCAGCAATAAAAGTATTTTCATCATTATTTCCTTCTTCCGTAAGTCCTGTTGGCATATCAATAGCAATTTTCAGCGCTTTATAACTATTTATTTTTGCTAGCACTTTTGGCATAATTCCGCGTAAGACGCCAGTTCCGCCAACTCCAACAAGAGAATCAATAATACAATCAAAATTTCCCGACAATATGTTGTCAAAATCTGCATCATCAGATATATGAATAATTTTAACATTGTTGTTTTTTTGTAAAATATCAAAATTCTTTTTAGTCTCATCGGACATTTTTTCTATTTTTCCGACGATGAAAACTGTTACGACAAACATAGCTGAAAAATGGCGCGCCATAGCTAGTCCATCGCCACCATTATTACCAACTCCGCAAAATATAGCTATATTACTTATATTCAAATTGTTTTTTTTGAAATAATTTAGAATAATATGAGTTGCATTTGCAGCAGCATTTTCCATTAAAATCTGTGCGGGAATTTCATATTCTTCTGTAAGAATTTTATCAATTTCTTTTATTTGTTTTGCCGAAAAAACATATTGCATTTTTATACATTTAGATATAAATTTTAAAAAAATGAGACTGCTCAATTTGAACAGTCTCTTCATTTTTCCAATGATTTCTAAACCCTTGTAACTATTTTACTTCTTGTAGGAATGTTAAATCATTAATTTTAACACTAGGTCCCATTGTAGAAGAAATATGTACGCTTTTCACGTACTTACCTTTTGCTGATACAGGTTTAGCTTTAACGATACTTGAAAAGAAAGTAATCGCATTATTTGCTAACTGTTCCGGCGAGAAAGAACATTTACCAACAGCAGCGTGAATATTACCTGTTTTATCCACACGATATTCTATTTTACCTGCTTTAAGTTCTTTAACAGTTTTTTCTATATCGAATGTCACTGTTCCTACTTTTGGATTAGGCATTAAGCCACGAGGACCTAATATCCTACCAATTTTTCCTACTTCACCCATAACGTCAGGAGTTGCAACTATAACATCAACGTCAGCCCAACCGCCTTTGATTTTTTCGATATAGTCTTCGAGTCCCGCATGGTCAGCGCCAGCATCGAGAGCTTCTTGATCTTTTGGAGTTTTACAAAGTACAAGAACTCTAACATCTTTACCAGTTCCGTGAGGTAAAGACACTGTGCCACGAACCATTTGGTCAGCTTTTCGCGGATCAACACCAAGATTTATTGAAATCTCGAAAGATTCGTCGAATTTTGCGTTAGCATTGCGTTTTACAATCTCGATAGCTTCCCGAATATCAAATGAATTACTCAGGTCGTAGGTTTTTATAAGGGCTTGATATCTTTTGCCACGATTTCTCATTATTTAAAATCCTTGCATACCGCTATATGTATGCTATTATAAAGTTAAAAAAAAATTAATCTTTTAAGGTAACGCCCATAGAACGAGCTGTTCCTGCTATTATAGAAATAGCAGCTTCTGCATCATAGCAGTTCATATCACCTTTTTTGATTTCATAAATTTCTTCGCATTGTTTGCGAGTAATAGATCCAACTTTTGTTTTGTTTGGTGTTGGAGAACCACTTTTTAGACCGAGCGCTTTCTTAATAAGCACAGCAGCCGGTGGTGATTTAACTATAAAAGTAAACGATTTATCGGAATAAAAAGTAACAACTACAGGTAATAACATACCTGCTTGTTTAGAAGTTTTTCCGTTAAATTGTTTAACGAACTCCATACCATTAAGTGCCCGTTGTCCAAATGCGGGACCTACTGGTGGAGCCATAGTAGCTTCGCCAGCTTTTAACTGTAGCTTAAACGCTCCTGCAACTTTCTTTGCCATTTTAAGTATCGTTAAATTTTGTTAAAAAAAATCTCTTGATCGTTTCTTCTTAATCTTAATACAATATTATGCACTAAATTAAAAAAAACAAGTATGCAATTTACGAAAAAAAAAACATTCTACAAAACATTTCATATATAAAAATTGATTTACTTTATTTATTATATAATTAATTCATATTTTCTTTGATTTTTTTACAAAAAAATATAAATAAATACAAAAAAAAATAGTATTTTACAAATCTTGTTGTATTGTTTTATAATTTTTTGAAAACACTATAAAATTATACTTTAATTTTACAGTGTTTTAAGTTTTTATAATATAAAAAATATATTACAAGTTATTTATTTTGAAGTCAATTAAATATTTATAGAGAGATAACGGATTATGAAATTTAGAACTCAAGTCGCTGCTCTTCAAGGTCTTGTAAGCAAATTAATTTTAGCAATTACAACGAAACCGCATTTAGAGCTTAGCACAATCGGTATTTTGGAGCACTTTCTTTTTACTGTTTCCAATGGAAAGTTGACAGCAGTTGGAATGGATGGTGAATTAGCTATTAAGTCTTCTATTGATATAGATGTTATGGAAGAAGGAGAAATTTTAATTCCGGCAAAAAAAATGCACGACGTTGTTCGTGTTTTGAATGCAAATGATGATGCAGAATTTACTTTAAACGATATGGACGTTACTATAACTTCTGGACAAAGTAAATATCTACTAAGAGCTATGGATACTGATATGTACAATGAAGTACCTGATGCTTTGAACGCTGAAAAGCCAGACATTGAAAACCTTACAGAAGAAAATACTTTAATTAAAAAAGCAAAAATTCAAAATTTAGCTGAAAAAACATATTTTGCGACTGCAAACGACAAAAACGAACATAGACTTAACTTAAATGGTGTACTTCTACAATTTAGAGGAACATACATAAACGCTGTCGCTACTGACAGTTTTAGGCTTGTACGTCAAACTGAATTTGCTGATGAAACGGAATTCTTTAATGATGTAAATATAGTTGTACCTCTACGAACTATCGAAATTTTACGCAAAGTAGATGAGGACGTTATTTTATCAATCAAACAAGAAAATGATAAACAACAATATCTGCGTATTGATGTTGGTGATACTGTTATACTATCTTTGCTAATAGATTTCAACTTTCCTAACTATGAATCTATTATACCTGTTACAAGCAATATAGATGTTGAATTAGATATAACAGACTTTTTGAATGCTTTAAAAAAGGTCGCACCTTTTGCTTTTGTATCCCGCCAAAGTAAATTAGAAGACAGATATTGTTCTTTAACAATGTCACCTTCAAAAATGGTAATTACTACTAAAAATGAAGAGTTAGGAGAATCTGCCGAGTCTTCATTGCCAATTGAATTTATTGATAGAACAGAAGATTCTGCTTATTCAGATGGATTTACAGCTTCGTTTAAAATCAAATATTTAGAAGAATTTTTCCAAAATATTACTCCAAACGATACTACGGATAATATAGCAAAAATGCACTTTACAGAACCAACAAAATCAGTTCTAATAAGACCAAAATCCGAACAAGATGTATTAACAATGATAGTTATGCCTGTTAGAGTTTAATCTTATATTTAGTTATTTATATTACAAATAGTTAATAATTTCATAAAAAACAATTTATTACTGCTAAATATTATTGCAGAAAGTAAAAATGTACATAAAAATATGCAAGAAGAAACAAAATTATTCAGTGAAATAGAAGTAAATAAAGAAGTAGCAATTAGTCTTGGTTTGACAGAAGAAGAGTGGGAAAACATTCTTAAAATTATGGGGCGTGTGCCAACTTATACAGAAATAGGTATGTATAGTGTGCTTTGGAGTGAACACTGCTCATATAAAAACTCAATAAAACAAATAAAAACATTACCGCGTTCAGGAACTAATTTATTAGTTGAAGCAGGTGAAGAAAATGCAGGACTTGTTGATGTTGGAGGTGGTTATGGAATTGCTTTTAAAATAGAAAGTCACAATCATCCATCAGCAATAGAACCTTTTCAAGGAGCTGCAACTGGTGTAGGCGGTATTCTTCGTGATATATTTACAATGGGAGCTCGTCCGATAGCTGCTCTTAATTCATTAAGACTTGGCGACTTATCTTCTGACCGCACGAAATATTTACTCCGTGGTATTGTAAGCGGAATAGGACACTATGGAAATGCTTTCGGAGTTCCTAATATAGGTGGTGAAGTTTATTTTGATGATTGCTACCAAGATAACCCTCTTGTAAATGCTATGGCTGCTGGTATTGTTGATGTAAAAAATATTGCTACTGCTGCAGCTTCAGGTGTTGGAAACCCTGTAATAATAATAGGTTCGGCTACAGGAAGAGACGGAATACATGGTGCTTCGCTTTTAGCTTCACGTGAATTCGACGAACATACCGACGATATGCGACCTACTATGCAAGCAGGTGACCCATTTGCTGAAAAACTATTGTTAGAGGCTACTTTAGAACTAATAGCAAGCGGTGTTGTTGTTGGTATTCAAGATATGGGAGCAGCAGGAATAAGTTGTTCTACTTGCGAAATGAGTGCTAAAACAGGTGTAGGAATGAAGATCGATTTAGATAAAGTTCCGCAGCGAGAACCGGATATGTCCGCTTATGAAATAATGCTTTCTGAATCGCAAGAAAGAATGTTGGCAGTTATCACTAAAGGTAAAGAAGGACGAGCTCATAGTATTTGTAAAAAATGGGGCGTTAACTCTGTGCAAATAGGCGAAGTTACAGATGATGGATTAGTAAGACTTTGGCATAAAGGAAAATATGTAGCTGAATTAAAAGCAGAATCTTTAGTGCTTGGCGGCGGAGCTCCTCAATATGACCGCGAAGCTACAGAGCCGAAATATCTATTAGAAACTCGCGCTTTTGATACAACCAAATATGAAACGCAACTAGCTACAGAAGAAGAATTTTGGAAAATATTAACTTCACCGACAATAGCTTCAAAACGCTGGATATTTGAACAATATGATTCGCAAGTAAGAACTAATACCGTTAGCATCAAAGGAGATGCAGGTGTTATAAGATTAAAAGAAATTCCCGGAAAAGCTATAGCTTTAACTACAGATAGCAACAGTCGCTACACTTATTTAGAACCATATAACGGTGGAATGATAGCTGTATGCGAAGCTGCAAGAAATGTGGCTTGTGTTGGCGCTTTACCAGTCGCTATAACAAACTGCTTGAACTTCGGAAATCCTTATGACCCTGAAGTATATTGGCAATTCAAAGAAACTATTCGTGGTATGGGTGATGCTTGTCGGGCTTTGGATACGCCGGTAACAGGCGGAAACGTAAGTTTCCATAACGAATCTAAAGAATTTGCTATCTTCCCTACTCCTACAATTGGAATGTTAGGAATAATTGAAGATGTGAATAAAGTAATGAGCGCTAACTTCAAAAACATAGGCGACAGTATCTATATGTTAGGTAGCGAAAGAATGGAAATAGGCGGTTCGGAATACTTGAAGCTAATGCACAATAAAATAAGCGGAAAAGCACCAATAATTGACATTGACGAAGAGAAGAACTTAATAACTACAATACTGGAACTTATTCATAAAGAACTAATTAATTCTGCACATGATATAAGCGAAGGTGGTATAGCTATTTGTTTAGCTGAAAAATCTATATTGTCCGATTCTTTAGGCTGTGAAGTTGAATTTAGCGACAATGCAACTGTTGGCAGAGTTTTTGGCGAAACACAAAGCCGAATTATTGTTTCTGCAAGTGCAGTGCAAGCCAAAGAAATGATGAAAGTTTGCAAAAAGAATAGCGTGAATATTATCGAAATCGGCACTGTCATTGAAGATAAGTTTATTATCAACGGATTAATTAACACAGATGTGAAAACCATTCGTCAAAAATATGAAGAAGCAATTCCTTCTTTAATGAAAATTTAAGCATCTTTTTAAACTGCTATAATGCTATAAATTTATAGATAAGTGTTAAAACAGATTAAATTTGTATTATGGAGCTAAGATTATTGTAAAAACTCTAAATAATTTTTTATAATTATTTGTACATATTGTTTTGAAAAAATATTTTTTTTTAATAGTAACTTTTGTGTTAATTTTAGCAGTTAATGCTGCATATTCACAAAATATTAACCAAACCGAATATACTGTTTTAGGACTATCGGTTGAAGGAAATAATGTTGTAGAAGCTGAAACTATTCTCGGCTTAACCGGAATTTATCAAGGCGACAAAATTATGTTTCCTGCCGATGATAAAGTACAAACCGCTATAAAAAATCTATGGCGACGCAATCAGTTCAAAGATGTAAAAATAATTGCTGACCGCGTTACTGTAGATGGAATATTCCTAAAAATCGTTGTTGAAGAATTTCCCCGAATACATCAAATTAATATAACGGGACACGATAAGCTAAACGACAACGAAATTATGAAATCTGTCGAAAAAAACCGTGGCGATATAATTAAACCTTACGATTTATCTCTTATCAAAAAGCGGATTAAAGCTGCATATGTGGAAGAAGGTTTACAATTTACAAAAATTGAAACTAATTTAGAAGAGTTTGATTCCGCTTCTGTAATCTTAAATATAGAGATCAACGAAGGTGTTAAATTTTATGCGAAAGCAGTTGAATTTGAAGGAAATATACACTATTCTAACAGTAAACTTGAAAGTGTTTTTGACGACACACATACCAAAAAATGGTATCAATTTTGGCGTTCCGCTAAATTTAATCCTGATAAGTATGAAGAAGATAAGAAGTTACTTAGTGATTTTTACAAAAAGAACGGCTTTATGGACTTCAATTTGATAAGTGATACTCTTATTTTTGATGAAGATAAAGGCGAAGTCATAGTTCGTGTGAAATTAGAAGAAGGAAAACAGTATTTTATTAGAAATATTACTTTTACAGGTAATACTATTTATAAAGACGAGCATTTTCTTCAACGTCTTGATATGAAACCCGGCGATATAATGAATATGGAAAAATTTAATTTTAACTTATCGGGTAATCAAGACCAGACTGATGCTCTAGCTTTATATATGGATACCGGTTATTTGCAAGCACGAATGGAGCCAGACTTTATAAGAGTATGCGATGATTCTGTTGATATAGATATTAAAGTTTACGAAAGCAATCGTTTTAAATTTGGAAAAATTTCTATCGTCGGCAATACGAAAACTAAAGATAAAGTTATAAGACGTGAACTTTATACGCGACCCGGCGATTATTTTAATAGATCTGCTGTTATCAATAGCATTAGAGCTCTTGGCGTTTTAAATTACTTTAATCCTGAAGCCTTAAAACCTGATGTTTTACCCTCTAATATTGCAAACGATGTCGTAGATTTAGTCTATACTGTTGAAGAACGTTCTAATGATCAAGCTAACTTACAACTTGGATTTGCTGGCACTTACGGGCTCTCACTGACATTAGGTTTTGTTTTTAACAATTTCTGTCTCTCTGAACCATTTCGAGCTGGAGCTGGTCAAACAGTAAACATTAGCGCAGACATTGGACAAGGCGATAGATACAGAAATTTCAGTATAGGTTTTATGGAACCTTGGCTCTTTGACAAACCAACAACTGTAGGCTTTAATATATTCCATACTATGTATAATTTTTCACAATGGAAATATAATAGAACAGGTGCTATTCTTAATATCGGAAGACGGTTCAGCTGGCCTGATAACTATTTCCGAGGCGACTGGTCAATTCGTTCACAATTTAACAATATACACGAAAATACTTCCCTTTACTATAGACCCGGAAAGTATTGGGAACATACTATTTCACAAACTATTTCAAGAACAAATTGGAACCATAATTTCTTCCCGTCGGTTGGTTCTTCATTTGCTCTATCTACTAGCTGGGCTATGGGAGCATTAGGAATAGGAAGTACCGACTATCTAAAAAATGAAATGAGATATAACTTTGTTTCGCCTATATGGTCATATAAAGGATCTGATAAAGTCGTTCTATTTATGGAAACACGTTTCGGATATATAACTGGCATACGTTCCGATACATCTATGTCTGCTGCCGATCTGTTCTATATGGGAGGAAATGGAATGGGTATGTTCGGAGTTATTCCATTACGTGGATATGATGACAATACAATAGGACAATATTATGATGAAAATACGACCAAATGGTATTCAGGAAATCAAGTAGCAACGAAAATGACAGCCGAGCTCCGTTTTTCTATAGCTATGGATCCTATGCCGATTTATGTCTACGGATTTGCAGAAGCAGGAAATTTATGGCGAGATTTAAGAGTTGCTAATCCAAAAGATCTTAAAAGATCTGTCGGAGTAGGAATACAAATAATGGTTCCTATGTTAGGTAATATAGGATTTAGCTATGGTTACGGATTTGATAATCTTATAGAATCAGGCAAACCATCGGGCTGGAAGTTTCTATTCCATCTTGGCGGAATATAAGTGTTTATTCAGCCTAAACGCAATTGAAAGAGCAACCTTGAATTTTAACTAAAAAACACCACCAATAGTAAATAATACTTTATAAATAACTATTGATGGTGTTTTTTATGTTTTATGCTCTGAACGTTTAGCTCTCTTTGATTATATTTCTATATCCATTCAATGACAACAATTTTTCCGAGTTGTTGCATTTTTTCAGCGATAAGTGGAACGATTTCTTGTCGTCTTTTTATTCCTCTTTGAATAAAAGAGATGTCAGTTTCTTCTGCTGTATTGGCAGATCCTATATAAAAGATTATTTTATCTGCTTGCATTAGCAAATCATATATTTGAGTTACGGGATTATCTTCTTCCATTAAGTTTCTATCAGCATCTATTATGTTATAGAATTGATTAAGACTAATAGCACCTTCCGTAACTAAATCTATCCCTTGTATCTCATAGCTAGGTGGTGTAAAAGGTGAAGGCGAGGTCATTTTCACATTTATTTCTCTTCCTAAATTTTTTGCTATAACACCAGCAGTTGTCCCACCACATATAATTTTTTTTCCACTTGTAAGAAGAAATTCTCTCACATATTTCGAGTCATCTTCTTGTTTGCTTGGAGGTCCTGTAAAAACTGTAGCTATGCTTCCTTCTCTTGCATGAGCTATAACTATAGAGATATCGTCATCATTATTTTGTTCGCATGTTTTCCATATTTCTTCATATATTTCATTAGGTAAATCAGTATATTTAATATGATTTTCTAATTTTTCAGACACAAATTCGCTTAATTTTTCGCTTCCCCAACCGAAAGCATATCCACGTCCTATTCCTGCTTGAGTAACGCCATCTGAAACAAGCATAATTCCATCATTATTCCTCAAATAACAATTTGTTTCTTTTAGTTCTGCTCCAGCTATATTTTCCACATTTCTTTGAGTCATTATTTTTGCTTTTTTAGTGCTAATAAATATCGGCACTGGCATGTTATAGGAAAGTATTGTTGTAACTCCATCATTTAATATTCGTGCTACCGTAAATACAGCATAAGGAATATTTGCTTTATTAGTTGAGTATCGCATAATTTCAATTAACTTTTTGCAAGCAGCACGTAAAGAATAATTATTTTCAAGTAGTTTCATCAAAAAATTAGCATACATAGTTGCAGCTACATTTGCTTTAATTCCATGTCCTTTTCCATCGCATAGTATTAAAGTAGTATGAGCTTCTGTTTTTTTCGATATAAAATAATCGCCACATGGTGTTCCTTCATGTCTTGAATGTTGTTTTAGTTCTACTTCGATGTGTTCGTATCCCATAATAAATTCGTATTTGTTGGTTCAACATTTTGAGAATATCTAGCTTCTGTATATTTTATTATATTGTTAATCATAACTTCGCTTTGTGCTGCATTTTCACCTAATAATTTTGCTAATTCTTGCGACATTTTCATTTGATGTTGCAATAATTCTTTAGCTTGTATCATCGTTGTATTTCTAATATCATCAAGTTTTGATTCTGTAGTCACATTTTTTGTTACATTAACAAAAACTCCTACATATTGTTTTTCTTCTTTAAGTTTATAATATATTTGGTGACAAACTATATCATATTTTTCATGTTTTACAGTTTCTTCGTATATTTCTTCTTCTCCGGAAGCTAGAATATGAAATCCTTCGGGATCGAACAAAGTTGAAATCGGTTTTTTTAGAAGTGAATTACTTGCTAGGAACATTTTTTTAAATGCTACGTTCATTGTTAATATTTCAAATTTTTCGCTCAGTACTACAAATCCGTTTGGTGTTGTTTCTATCAGTAAAGAAGCTTTGTTTTCGGCTAAGCGTCTCATATAAGGAATACACATTTCCGTTTCAGCCATTCCTTCTAAAACTGCTATAGCTTTATCACGACAAGTTGGATATCCGCAAGAATAGCAATTAGGACGGCGTTTTGAATCAGGTTCTCCTGTTTTTCGTAATACTTCTCTTATTTTACTTTCACTATATTCAGGTTTCGGAATTGCTTTATCCAAATAAAAATCTCTTGTTATATCAATATTTGCACTTAGTAGCGGATCTTTTTCAGCAGGTAGAGTAGACTTTGAATTTACATATTCAATCAGTTCATTTCTTCTTTCAAATATATTGTTTTTCATATGAATACCTGGACCATTTATGCAACCTTTATAACAGAAAAGTAGTTCTGCTAAAAATCCTTTTGAAGTTGCAACCATATCTAAAGAATTCTTAATATCTTGGAAACCCGTTACAGCTACTGTATTAAGTTCAGTAAAACTTATATCTTTTCCAGCAATTTCTGATAAACTTCCAACTAAAGGAAGAAGCCGTGACTTGCCAACAGGAGTTTCATCAAATTCACTTTCTGCACACATTTTTAATAGAATATTCCGTTCATCAAACATTTCCCTCAACTCAGCAAAACTAATAGCTACGTCTATTAAACCTCTATAACATTCACGTTTGATTTCCATCTTTTTAGCAACGCAAGCACCCACATAAACAACAGCAATATCTTCGCCCAATTTTTTTCTCAGCCAACGAGCATGCACAATATATGGACTAGCTATAGGTATTAAATTTTTTATCAAATCAGGACGGTATTTTTCGACATAATTTACAACTGTAGGACATACTGATGAAATATGGCTGCGGTCTTGATGTTCCGCAACATATTCTAAAGTTTTTAAAGCTACAATATTGGCAGCGACCGAAGTCTCTGAAACAAAAGAAAACCCTAAACGACGCAAAGCAGAAGGGAATCTATTCCGCTCCCAATCAGCACAAATAGAAGAATAAGAAGCAGCTACAGAAAGTACTACTTTTTTACCCGAAGCTAATAGCTCATAGACTTTGTTTTTATCAGACTTGAAAGAAATAGCACCTTGAGCACAATTTTGTATGCAAATATTGCAATCTATACAACGTTCTTCCAAAATATAAGCTTGACCATTTTCAATTTTTATAGCTTTAACGGGACAAGACTTTAAACAACGATAACAATCACGACAGTGCGCTTCACGCGTAAAAACTAATTCAGATTGTAATAAAGAACTATCCATAACTTCTTCCTAATTTAAATAATAAAAAATTTTTCAAATATAATAATTTTTTAGGAATTTATTGAATAATATATAAAAATAAGATGTATAACTTATTTAAAGAAATAGTTCAACAATCTTTTGATAATTTCACATTTTATCTTTATGTTTGTAAACTTTATTAAATAATTTCACTAAGATAGAAATAAAACTATGAGTTCAATATTAGATTTATTTACTCAAAGCAGCATTCCAAGTGCTTTATTATTTATATTTTTAACTGCCACAATAGGAACTTTAATTAGTAAAATTAAAATTTTTAATGTTCGTTTAGGTATTGCAGGTGTACTTTTTAGCGGTTTAGCAATAGCTCATTTCGGAGTAATTATTGATACCGAAATTCTTCACTTTGTTCGTGAATTAGGTTTGTTACTATTTGTATTTTCAATTGGTTTAGAAATAGGACCCCGTTTTCTTACTTCACTTAAAAATAATGGACTTAAACTAAACTCTTTAGCGATATTGATAGTTTTTCTCGGTTTAGGAATAGCTATATTAGTAAAATATATCTTCAACTTAGATCCTATGGTTGCAGTTGGCTTACTTTGCGGAGCAGTAACAAATACGCCTGGACTTGGTGCAGCCCAACAATTAGCTACTACTTTACCAGGAACAAATAATATTAACATAATGAGTACAAGTTATGCAATAGCATACCCTTTCGGAATTATAGGTATTATTATAACGATGATAATAATAAAAAGAATCTTCAGAATTTCTGTCGATAATGAATACAAGACTTATAAGAGAACTATAAATAATACTGACAAAAATATCGAGGCAATAAGTATTGTCGTATCAAATAAAAATATATTTGGAAAAACTATAAGTTACATTAATAATAACACTGATGGAATAGTTATTTCAAGAATAAAAAGAGGCGATGAAATTATCCCGGCAAGTGACGATTTAGTCATAGAAAGTAACGACTTGTTATTAGGAGTTGGCGAGCATGGAAGTATTGATAAAATTAATATACTCATAGGTGAAGTTTCTATGAACACCGCAATACCAATAGAAGGCAATATAGCTATGAAAGATGTTATCGTTACAAATAGAAATATCGCAGGCAAAAGTATAGGTGAAATTGGTATTTATAGACGCTACCCTGCAAGAATAACAAGGATATTCCGCGGAGAATTTGAATTTTTACCTACAGTTAATTCAGTAGTTGAATTTGGCGATACTGTTCGAATTGTAGGAAAAAAATCCGTTCTTGATGAAATAGCTGATCAACTTGGTAATTCTAGAAAGCAATTAGATCTTCCTAATGTTTTACCAATTTTTATGGGAATAGTTCTTGGAATTATCGTCGGTTCAATTCCTATTTATATTCCGGGCTTATCTATTCCTGCAAAATTAGGACTTGCAGGCGGTCCTTTACTTGTAGCTATTTTAATTGGCAATGTCGGAAGAATTAAAAAGATAGATTTTTATGTTGCTCGCGGTGCTAATTTTATGCTTCGTGAGATAGGAATTGTCTTATTTCTCGCAGCAGTCGGATTATCATCAGGCGGAGGGTTTATTGAATCTCTTGTCAACGGTGGATATAAATGGGCTTTATATGGAGTTCTGATTACTTTTATTCCTATTTTTATAGTTGGAATAATAGCTAGGTTGTTGAAAGTAAATTACTTGATGATATGTGGACTTCTTTCTGGTGCTATGACTGACCCACCAGCTTTAGAATATGCTAATTCTCTTGTGTCTTCAAATGCACAATCCATAACGTATGCTACTGTGTATCCATTAGTTATGTTTTTACGAATTGTTACTGCACAAATTATGTTGTTAGTTGTAATATAGAAAAAGTATATATAAAAGGCATAAAAAATAGTATGTTTTTCTATTTTTTATGCCTTTTATATTTTATGTTATTATTATGTCTTGCTTATAGTTATACAGCAAACAAGAAAAATTATCTTGAATAATACTCTACAACAAAAGGTACGTCACAAATAACAGGAACTTCATCACGTGAAGGAATATATGCCAACTTTGAAGAGAAATCCGATTTAGAAACTTCAAGATAAGCAGGAGCAGCTGAATTTCTTATAGCATCTTGGAATGCTTCAATTTTTTTGCTTTTCTCTTTCAGAGTTATTACATCGTTAACTTTCACTCTATAAGAAGGTATATCAACTTTTTTGCCATTTACAAGAATATGACCATGTTGTACAGCTTGACGAGCCGCATAAATTGTACGAGCGAATCCGGATCTATAAACTAAAGCATCTAGACGAGTTTCTAAAAGCTGTACATATATTTCGCCCGTATTACCTGTCATCTTAGCTGCTTTATCATAGTAGTTACTCATTTGACGCTCTGAAATATTATATTGAAAACGCAATCTTTGTTTTTCAAACAATTGACGACCATAGTCTGATTGTTTGCGTCTTCTTTTACTGCTGCCATGTTGGCCAGGAGGATATGGTTTTTTCTCTAAAACCCTACTTGCTTTCGGTGTTAACCTCAAATCAAGTTTACGTGATAATTTTACTTTTGGTCCCGTATAATTCATACAAGTTCTCTGATTTTATTTATTAATATTACTTTTATCTTAATTATTTCAAAATACTCTATCAATGTATTGTGTATAGAATTTCAAAAATAACATTTTTTTTTGACTTTACAAAATTTTTTCATAAATTCATAGAAAAAAACACTATTATTATACTTTTTTAACAAATATACCACATTCCTTTTTCATAGTTATATTTTATATTTGTAAAAAAAATTGCAATTTATTAGAGAACTTTTACTATATTAGTTATTACTAAAATTTTACTACTCTTATTATTTTTTTATATATTTTTTATTATTTTTATACTTTTTATGAAACAGATTAAAAAAATAGGTATTCTCACAAGTGGTGGAGATTGTGCTGGTTTGAATGCTGTTATCTGGGGTGCAGCTAAAATGGCTCACCGCCATAATATAGAACTTTTAGCAATTACAAATGGCTATGCCGGTTTATATAACCTTGACACAACAATGCCTGTTTCGCTTACTCCAGAGCTTACAGATGACATGATACGGACTCATATAGCTGGCTCAGAAATTGGGAACTCACGCGTAAGAATCAGCAGAATAAAAGATGAACATACATATGAAAAAATAAAGAATAATCTTAAAAAACATGAGATTGACGCTCTTATTATTGCGGGTGGCGACGATACTGGTTCTGTCGTTGTTGATTTAGTTAAAAATGAAATTGACTGCGTTCATGTTCCAAAAACAATGGACTTAGATTTACAAACCTATTCTGTAGGTGGGGACTCTACAATTCATCGTATTTCTAATTTTATCAATGATCTACGCACTACTATAAAAACTCACAGCCGTCTTCTTATAGTGGAAGTTTTTGGACGTTATGCTGGGCATACTGCTTTTCGCAGTGGGATAGGTGCCGATGCCGATTGCATTTTAATACCCGAGATTAGTATTGATTACAATGTTATTTATTCTCACTTCAAACAACGTTTTTCGGAAAGACTTAAAAGAAATAAGTTTAACGCTAGTATCTATACTATCGTAGCAGCTGAAGCTATAAAAGGACCTGACGGAAAATTCTTTACAGATGCTTCAAAAAGTAAAGACTCTTTCGGACATGTAAAATTAAGAGGATTTGGAGCTAATTTAAGAAAACAATTGGAAAGTCTTGCAAAAGATGATAAGGATTACTGGAAAACTATTCTCTCAGAGAATGGAACATATATAAAAGGAATTAACGAAATTCCTGAAGTTCGTGATATATTGCCTGGACACCTCGTAAGATGTGGGTATAGCACACCTTATGATATTTCCTTCGGAAAACAATGTGGTGGCTCTGCCGTCTTACTATTGTTGAAAGGAAAAACAGGAGTTACAGTAGTAGGATTAGAAGAAGGAAAAATAAAATATATGCCAATAAAAGATGCTATCAAACAAAGACATGTCAACCCGAAAGATGTAGAGTTTTATGAACAATTAGGCGTATGCTTTGGAAGAAAACCAAAAGATAGCTTTGTGCCAGTAATAGAAGAAGTTGAAGGAAAAATAATACGCTATATGTAAAAATATATACAACTTATAACTTTATTATCTTAAAATATACTTGGAAATACAAAATGTCTAAAAAAATTGCTATATGGATTGTATTCATACTTGCTATGACTATCAGTGCAAAAGAAGAAGCTACAGCGCAAAAAGTCGGTTTCCTTTCTTCAAAAATGATAAGAGAGCAACTGCCCGATGCTAAAATAGCAGAACAACGTGTGCAAACTATGGTCGAAGAATGGAAAAGAGAAATTGCTTCTATGGAAGAACAAATTGCTGCCATAGAGTTTGAAATTAAAAAAAACAGATTAATATGGTCAGAATCTGAACGAGCTAATAAAGAAAAAGAATACAAGGGTCTGATTTTACGAAAACAACAATACGCAAAAGAAAAATTTGATGCAGGCGGCGAATATGATGTAATAGTAAATGAAGTTATGAGACCTGTGGAAGAAAAAATTTATGCCGCAGTACAAGAAGTTGCATCAAAAGAAAAATATGATATAATATGGGACCAAAGCTCTCAACCTCTTCCGTATGTTAATTTTAAATATGATATTACACTGAAAATTCTAAGATTGCTTGGAGTTGATGTTGAAGCGCTAGAAAAAGAACAACAAGAAAAAATCTCTAAAGATCCAAGAAACATTGATGACCAAAAAGAGAAAAAGAAAACAACAACTAAACGACGCAGAAGCAGAACAGCTACGAAAGAAGATGTTATGCAAGAACAATTAGAAATAGAAGAAAAAAAACAACAAGAAAAAGAAATTTTAGAAACAAAATAACAAACTATTTATAGTAAAACCAAACCAAAAAAAACAATGAAGCAAAAAATAAGCTTCATTGTTTTTTTATAAATAATCAACAAATATATATATGAAAACCTTTAGAACAACCATTCGAGTAAGATATTGTGAAACAGATAAAATGGGTGTAGTCCATCATTCAAACTATGTTAAATATTGCGAGATTGCACGCTGGGAAACTTTTAGACATTTAGGAACAAGTTGCAAAGAGTTAGAGGATAAAGGATACTTTTTCCCTGTAATATCTATGAATTTTCAATTTATTAAACCAGCTTTATATGACGATGAAATAGAAATTATTACTAAGCTTAAAGAACTAAAAGGCGCAAAAATGTTTTTAGAATATGAACTTTATAATAAAAACAATGAGTTAATAAATAAAGCTGAAACAACTTTAGCTATTGTCAAACAAGAAAATATGTTACCTTGCAAACCGCCACTTGAAATTAAGAAGCTCTTTGAAATGTAAAGAAAACTACAATTAACATTCTATTTGTGTATGCAAGTTAATTTCTTCCAATACAGCGCTTATACGTAAGCACTCTTTCAATTCACCTTCGTAAATAGCAGCTTTACCTTTGTAATGCACTTCTGAAGTTAGAGCTCTAGCTTTTTCGAAAGAGCAAGCAATAGCTTTTATTATCTAATTTATTACTTCGTCAAAAGTATGATAATCATCGTTAAATAAAATTACGCGAGTTGTAAAATACACATCATCGCTAACTTCTGTAAGCGCTGAAGTTTCTTCTAATATATTAGGACGCAATTCCGAATGTTCCATAGCCACCCCTTATCTATTGCTAATCCTTGTTGAGTTCGGAAATAATAGACAATCCCATTTGCTTAGCACCGTCAATAGCATTTCCTTTACAAGGAATACATTCTAATTCAGGATGCTTAGCTAGCTCTTCGTAAAGCATTTTAGAAAGTAGAGTATCATTATCTATTATTCCACCCATAAGTGCTAATTTTACGGGCTTCTTAGAACTAAAGTTTTTCAAAAGTGCTAAAGGCAATTCAGCCAAATGATGCGCTGCTCTCTCAATTATATTTTGACAAACCAGATCCCCTTCTTCAGCACATTCCATTACAAGTGGTGTTATAGATTGATATTCAAACACTCTTTCGTTGAATGCTTTAACTATAGTGCGAGGCTCCGAAATATCAAAAGTAGGTATGATTTCTTGCAATTTTTCTACCAAAATAGTATAAGGACTACGACCGTCTATAGCACGCATAACTGCCGTTAAACCTTCACGTCCTACCCAAGCACCACTGCCTTCATCATCAAGTTCAATTCCCCAACCGCCACATCTTGCAAATTTGTTTTTTCCAAAACGTGCTAAACCGATTGAACCAGTTCCAACTATAGTAACTATACCTTCACCAGCGCCAAAAGCTCCTTCAAACGCTATCTCTACATCACTTGTAACTAATAAATCATTTATTACATAACCATCATTACGCGCCAAGGTCTTAATTAAATTTAAAGAACGACGTTTTTCACTCTCTAACCATACACCAGCTAGACCTACAACAAAAACATCTACATCGGAAGTACTTATGTTTACACTTTTACAGAGCTCTAAAATTACATTTAAAGTTCGCTCACAAGACTCTCCAACCCCAACGCTACCAATACGAGTGGTGCCAGCCTTGTATTCCGCTTTTTTTTCATCACCTATAAATAAAACGCCATGCGTCTTTGTTCCTCCGCCATCTATACATATTATAGTATAATCATTTGACGAATTATTTGCTTTTGACTTCTTAGAACTTTTAGTACTTTTAGAACTTACTTTTGATTTATTCTCTTTCATATTAATTGAAAAAATATTTAATTGTTAACTCTTAAATTCTTATCAAATCAATTAGTGTGCCATTTATATAATTTATTCTTTTTTATAATTTTATGTTAAGAATTAAAATGTTGATATTACGTTCCAAATAACAATATTTACGTTTTTATTCTACTATAGTTATTTACATCTTCTTTACCAAAAAATATAGAAAAAAACTTGCAAAATTCTTATATTTGTATTTTTATAAGGACTGGTTAGACTAGTTTAATTTTTGGGAAGTTATGATAGCTATTCTATTTATATTAGTATTTTTAACACAGCATATTGATATGTATCAGGTTTTTGCTATTGGTAGTTTTGGTGTAATTCCTAACACTATAATTTGTGGAATCCTATACATTTCTTTTGTTTTTGTGTTGATTTTCGGTAATATGAAATTTTCTTTACCACGTCCTGTGCCATATAGTATGAAATGTTTTTTCATCGTACTAATTGGCATTTTACTTTCAGGTTTATATCCGCTTTTTTGGGGTAATTCATTAGTTATTGTTCAGTATTTCAAAACTTCTTTACATTTTTACTTTTTAGTTTTCTTTACTTTCCTGTGCTTTTTTTATCCTATTTCATTCAAGACATGGAATACAGCTATCAAGATTTGGCTCGTTATATCTATATTTGTTAATATTTTCGGAATTTATCAGATAGTAGCTCGTGCTTTTGATTTACCTTTTGCTTGGTTAAAGTTAAATAATGTTTCTCTTATGTCACGTGACACTTTGCAGCTTGATAGTTTTAAACAACTTTCTTTGCAGTTCCAGAATTTTTTTCGTGCTACTTCTTTTTTCTCTGAACCTTCTTATTTAGCTATTTTTAACGGTTTCACACTTATATTTTTAGTAGTTCCTTATGTGCAATCTCGTTCTGCTTTTCTGCGTTCTAAGTTTTTGACCAGACTTACTTTCATATCTTCTATAACTGCTATGTTCTTAACATTTTCTTTAACAGGTCTTTTAGCAGTTTTAATAATAATTCTGCTTATTATTTTAATAGAACGTCGTGAATACATTAAAAAGATTTTTGGACTAATTTTAATAGCTATGTGCTTCATTGTTGTAACGGATAGCATAGTAAGTTCTAAATTAGATACAAGCGTTTTATCTTTGTTTGAAGAACGTATTTCTGGAATTATTTCCGGTGGAACTAAGCGACATAAACAAATTTCAGGCGAATCTTTCACAACACGTGTCAATTTGGCTAATGAATCTTTTAAGTTATGGAAAAAATCTCCTCTTTTTGGTGTCGGTTTAGGTACTCACCAATATCATCATGATACGGAAAATACTTTCGGCGGTTATTCTGCGCTTGTAGCTCTTGGCGAAGGAGGTGTTATTTCCTTTATTGGTTTTTGCGGTATGTTTTTCTTTCTATTTTATGATTCTTACAAATTAAAGAAAAGGACAGAAAATTTGGAAGATAATATTGGGGTTCGTTTACAAGGCTTGATTATTTATATTATGGCTGTATTATTTGGAATTAATTTTTTCACAACAAATAGCTTTGTAACTCCTGCTTTATGGCATACATTAGGTTTGTGTTTTTCAATTTTATATATTTCACGTCCTTCATCTTCGGTTTAGTTTTTTCATTCTTTCTTTTACATATTTTTTTCGGATAAGTTGATAATTTTTATTATATTTGCAAATGCGAATTAATTTTTATTACTTTAACATTTATGGTAGCACGTAATTTTTCATTTATAGTTTTCTTGTTTTTTGCTGTTTCTTCTTTCTCTCTTTTCTCATCGTTAAAGTTAGAAAATTGGTCTGTCCATACTTCCATGCTAAACGTTAATTCGGTTTCGATGGATTCGCGTGATAGATTTTGGTTAGGTAGTTCAGGCGGTTTAACTATTTATGATTATAAAAATTCGGACACTATTTCAGTCAATCACCTTTCTGGTTTACTTGATGCAAATATTACTAAACTTTGTTACTTACCCGATAGAGCTTTGATGCTAATCGGTAGTAAACGTGGTTTTTTTGATATTGTTACTGAAGATTTAGAATTTGTTCATATAACTTCTATTTACGGGCATAATTTTTCTAATCCTACAATAAACGATATCTTAGTTTATGGAAACAAAGTTTTTATATCTGGTGGTTGGGGACTTGCAGAATTTGATATGGAAAGAATGATCTTTACTAAAACTATAGAAAAACTTGGTGAGTTGCACAAAAATGCCGAGGTCAATAATATCGCAATTTCTAATGATACTTTATGGGCTTGCACTGCTTATGGCGTTGCTTGCGTGCCACTTAAACAGAACATAGCTGTTCCAGATAATTGGACAACTTACTTTTATCCTGGCGATAAAACTTATTCTTCAGCTAAATTAGTAAAATTATCTAATATTGTATATATAAATTTCGGTTATCACATTTATGCCTTAGAAAACAACGAATTTACTATAGCACTTGAAACAGATGATAACTCTAGCAACAATCAGATATTAGATATTGCATCTTATAATAATGATTTAATTTATTGTAATCCATATCAAGTATTTTCATTAAAAAAGGGATATCTTTTTGCTAATTGGTCAGATAGAGCACATAGTTTATCTGTTTTTCCTGTTTCGCCAAACTCGCCTACTGGTTTTATTTTCAGTTTTAATCATACTTACTTAGGCGCTAGCTTAATAAAAGCGGATTTTACCAGTGTTTTGTTTACTCCAAATAGTCCATGCGTCGATAATTTTATGGACTTAGCTATTAACTCTACGGGCAAACTTTATGCAGTACCAGATAATTCTTATAACTATCAAACTCCGGGCGGTGTTATGGCTTTTGATGGCAGTAATTGGATAAATTACAATAGCTTACATTCCGATGCTCCTTTTAATATACGAAGTCAATTTAATGCTATATCCGTTGGACCTGACGATAGAATTTATGCTGGTGGTTGGGGTGTAGGCTTAATTATTATAGATGAGACGAAAACAGATCCTAAAGAACGTTTTACTGTTATAAACGAGACTAACTCTCCTATGACTCCATTTTCAGGCACATTTACAATAGCAGGTGAAACAGCTTTTGATAAAAACAACCATGCTTGGACGATAAATTATGGTCTCAATACAGGTGGAACTTTTTTATTTACTTACGACAATAATTTAAGTAATTTTATAGCATTTACAAATCCATTTTCACCACAAGACAGAAAATATTACAACATAGCTATAGATAATTATGGTACGAAATGGATTTATGGAACAAATGGCGCTGAAGGTATAATTTATTTTAACGATAAAAATACACCTGAAATAGTTTCAGATGATTTGTGGGGTATCTTAAGCACTTCAAATAATGCGACAATGTTAACTAATGACGTTAATTGCTTAGCGATAGATAATTTTACTTCACAAATTTGGCTCGGCACTCCTTCAGGAATTTCTATAATAAGAAATCCTTATGCAACCAGCAGTAACAGTAATATAATTATTAGTAATTTATCATTTTTAAGAGGACAGACAGTTCTTGATATTATAGTAGATGTAGTTGGAAATAAATGGATAGCTACCACTTCTGGCGTTTTTGTCATTAACCGAGAAGGCGACGATACATTGGGAAGTATAACGATGAATAATTCACCTTTAACTACCAATGAAGTCAATGCACTAGCTATGAACCCAAATAACGGTTTACTTTATTTAGGAACTAAACAAGGACTTTACATAGTACAAACATCTATTTTACGACCTGATGACACTTATTTACTAAAAACTTATCCTGAACCTTTTAATATTGACCGAGATTTAGAACTTACAATAGACGGTTTAGTTGCAGATAGTGAAATACGGATATTAACTCCTGACGGACGCTTAATACGAAGTTTGGATGCTTATGGTAAACGTACTATATGGGACGGACGCGATTTAAATGGAAACAAAGTCCCGCCCGGCGTTTATATTGTTATAGGAAATTCATCATTAACAAAACAAAGCGCAGCAGGTAAAATTGCTGTAGTAAAATAATTAATTCAATACTTTATGTTTTTTGGCACGTTTTTTACTTACTTATAAACTTTAACACTTAAACTAAAAATAGCAAAAATGGATAATATATATAAGACATTAGTAGAAACAGCAGAACTTCCATATATTATTTACAACTACAAAACAAATGTTTTGAGTTGTTCACGCTATTTATTGCAACTTATAAATGTAAGTCCTTATCAAGAAGAAATTACTATAGATAAAATTATTGCAAAAATATCATATTCCTATAGAGTTCGTTTTAATGATTTTTTCAATCAATTCTATAATTTTCAAGAAAAATATGAAAAGGATATTATAATAGAAGTAGAACTAAATCCTTTACTTCAAGATAAAAAAATTTTAAAAGTTAAAGCTAGCCCTATTAATATTGAAGCTTTAAAAAATGACGAAGCTCCTACTTATGTAAGTTTTGTTTTTGAAGATATCACATATAAAAAATTTAGCTTAAAATATTTACAAGAAAAAGAATATTACCAAAATATAGTTCAACAATTCCAAGTTGCCTTAGTTTTACTAAGACATACAAATTTAGAAAACTACTCTGCTGATGCTTTTATATATTACGACTGTAATCCTATCTTTGAGAATATTTTAGGTGTTAGAAAAACGGAAATTATCGGCAAAAATATTACAGATATTTTACTTGACTCTTCTTTAGACTTCGTTGTAAATATAACACAAGAAATTATTAAAAGTGGTACAGTATTAGAATTTAACGAAGATAATATAGCTATAGACAAAACTTTTAGAGTAAGAGCGTTTTTTGTAGCTAATGACACACTAGCTATATCTCTTGTAGAAACTGAAGAAGAGCTTCGCAATTCTATAGAAGCTCATAAAGAATTAGAAAGGAAATTTAACAAAAGCACTGAAGAACTGGAATTAATCGTTGAAAAATTAGAAGCTGAGATGATAGATAGAGAAATACGCGAAGTAGAGCTTGTTACAACAACCGCAGAATTAAAACAATCTTTAAGTCGTGAGTTAAAGTTAAGCGAGATAAAATCAGCCTTTATTTCTATGATTTCACATGAATATCGTACGCCTATAACAACAATTCAAACAGCACTTTTTGTATTAGAATCTATGGTTCTAAAACAAAAATATGATAAGATGCCGAAATATATAGCTGTTATAGACTCAACTCTAAAATCTATGCTATCACTACTGGAAAACGTACTTATTCTTGATGTAGAAAAAGAAAAAATTATCATTAATCCGACTAAACATTTTATTATTACAATATGTAAATCTATTGTACAAGATTTTATCAAACAATCAGATTATAACATCAAAATAGAATTTGTTGAAAATAGCAAAGACGTAGCTTTCACAACAGATGTTACGCTTTTATCTATTGTTATTAAAGCAATCCTTGACAACGCTTGTAAATTTTCACCTGAAGATTCGACAGTAACAATAGAAATGAAATATATTCATAATCAAAATATTTTCATTATGAATATTATTGATTCAGGCATAGGCTTCCCTATTAATGAAACTGAACATATTTTTGAACCATTTACCCGCTGTTCAAATGTTGGAGCAATTGGTGGAACAGGAATAGGATTAGCAATTGCAGCAAAATATGCAAGTGCAATAAACGCTGAAATCAAGATCAGCAATAATCAAGAAAATGGTTCTACTGTTTCAATAATTCTGCGTGAACTAGAAGAAAGCTATGAAGCAATATAAAGAATCTGAAAAAACACTAAGAATTATGATCGTTGCAGGTGAACCGTCAGGCGATATCCACGGAGCTCTACTTATGCAAGAGATAAAAAACATATATCCGAACATCTTTTTTTACGGCATAGGTGGCTCTAAAATGGAAGCCGAAGGTTTATCTTCTATAGTTGCTCTTTCTGACATATCTGTTATCGGTTTTAGCGAAGTTCTAAAACGTGCTAAACTTTTTTTAGATTTACTAAAAAAAATTAAAACTATTCTCATACAAGAAAACATAGATTGCTTTATCCCTATAGATTATCCGGGATTTAATATAAAAGTTTCTAAATTTGCTTATAAACAAAATATACCTGTTTTTTATTATATTGCTCCTCAACTTTGGGCGTGGGGCAAAAAGCGTTATAAAAAATTAGAAGGTATTGTCAACCAATTATTTGTTGTCTTCCCTTTTGAAAAAGAATTTTTCAATCAACATAATATCTCAGCCGAATTTGTCGGACATCCTCTTTTGGACAATCCCGATTTTTTATTACCTGTACAAAAATTTGAAGATAGAGAAAATACAATCGCTTTTTTCCCGGGTAGTCGCCGACAAGAGCTCCAAAAGAACTTGCAGTTTTTTGCAGAAACCGCTAATTTATTGAATGCAAAACTACCTGACTTCAACTTTTGCTTTGCCGTATCAAACAATCTTAATGAAAAAGATTTTAGCGAACTGAAAAAACATAATTTCAATTATACTTTAAGTTCCAATTCTTGGGAGCTTATGCGTAAAGCAAAAGCAGGAATAGTAAAAACGGGAACAACCACTTTAGAAGCGGCGCTACTTGGAATGAATATGGTTATGGCTTATCGCACTTCTGCCTCACACTATTTTTTAGGCAAGCATCTAATTAATTTAAATTACATAGCTTTGCCAAACATTTTGTTAAATAAAGAGGTTGTTCCTGAATGTATTCAGAAAGAAGCAACTCCTGAAATTATATCTAACAAACTTTATCAACTGATTTCCAACCCGAAAGAAAGAGAACAACAACAAACTTATTTTGAAGAAATAAGAAATTTATTAGGTAAAAGCGGTGCTTCAAAAAAAACTGCCGAACTAATACTAAGCTCAATAACTCAAGTATAACTTCCTTATTATCTCATATAATTACCATTTCTAGTTTTTACAAAATTTTCTTACTTGATAAATTTTATATAAAATTACATTTATATTTGAAAAATAGTTTATAAATAGTTATTTTTGTAAGTAATTATAAATTATAATACTCTTGCAAAATGGAAACATTAAATTATGCGAAACAAACTTTTGCTTTAGAAATTAGCGCATTAATGCGTACTTCTGAATTATTAAATTCAGATTTTGAAAAAGCAGTGGAGCTCATAGCAAGTTCCCATAAAATAATTGTTTCAGGCGTTGGTAAATCTGGACTTATAGGACAAAAAATCGCAGCAACTCTTTCAAGTATTGGTGTTTCTGCAGTTTTTCTACATCCTGTGGAAGCACTTCACGGCGATATTGGAATGGTTCAAAAAGATGATGTAGCTCTTCTAATTTCTAAAAGTGGAAATACTGCTGAATTAGTTCGCACTATTCCTTATCTCAAAATGCGTTCTGCACGCATCATCTCTATAGTTGGCAATATGAGTTCGCACCTAGCTAGTGCCTCAGATGTTGTATTGGACGGTTCGGTAGAACGTGAAGCTTGTCCATTTAATTTAGCACCTACAACTTCAACAACAGTAGCTTTAGCTTTAGGTGATGCTTTAGCTGTTTGTTTAATGCACAAAAAGAACATAACATTAGAAGATTTTTCGCGTCTTCATCCACTTGGACAAATCGGACGTAATGTTAGTTTAACTGTACAAGACGTTATGCACAAATTACAAGATGTAGCTCTTGTTTCTCAAGATACTCCTTTCAAAGAAATTATTATAGCTATGTCAGAGAAACCTTTAGGTTGCTGCTGTTGTACTGATAAAGGCGGTAATTTGATTGGAATTTTGACAGACGGCGATGTACGACGAGCATTACAAAAGCATGATGATATTCGCACTCTTAAAATGTCCGATATTATGACCCGTGAACCTGTTAAAATTACTCAGACTGCTCCGCTTATAGAAGCTCTTGCTTTAATGGAAAACAGAGCTACACAAATTAGTGTTTTACCTGTTGTTAAGTCTGATAAATTATTAGGATTAATACGTATTCACGATATAATTAGTAATTAATATCTAATTTGTCCAAAATATAGTCATCAAATTCTCCTCTTGAGAGAAATACCTGCGTAGCAGGAGGTGTGGTTATGAATTATTTATCCTCATAAATCCCGTAGGGATGACATTATTATAGCATTGTGAAATCCAAATTTTTATAAAACCCCGTAGGGGTGACATTTTTAACTAGCCAAACAACAGCACTAGTGTCACCCCTACGGGGTTTGTAGTGAATTTTATTAATAGACTAGCGTCTTCCGTCTTCTTTGTGTTCTTTGCGGTTAAAATTATTGTCGTCTTCTGACTTCCGTCTTCCGTCTCCAAAAACTACCCCGTCAAGCTAGCGATTACCATCCCTTCGTTCCGAATGGGGATTTGCAGCCCAGCGAAGCACAGCACTTGTTTTTTATCCCGTTAGGGATAAGATATTAGTAAAAAGTTTATGTTTTACTCTGTTTCGTCCCCTATGGGGCGATATTAGTAGTAGATTACACTTTTTTACCGATATTTTCTGCCTACGGCACATATTTATGTTTAACTTTTTCTGTTTTGAACAAGATTACCAAAATTTCTCAAAATCATACAAATCTCATAAATTACAGTTCAGACAATAGGAACATATAATCCAAATTGAATAAAATCTGCTGGTGTGGAAAAAAAAACTTGATATTTTTACATAAAATTCTATATATTTGTATGATTTTTAAATCATTTAGCAGCATAACAGAATTATTTTACATTAAAAAGTGATGAATTATTGCATAATAGGCGCAGCGCGTAGTGGTTTTGCGGCGGCAAAGTTAGCTAGTCGTTTAGGACATAATGTTTTTTTGACGGAAGCAGCACCGAAAGAAAAATTTGCAGATATTATTCCTGAACTAAAAAAAATAAATTGCAGATATGAATTTGGGGGAAATTCTTTTTCAGCACTTAATAATTGTGATAGTGTTATCATTTCTCCAGGTGTTCCACCCGGAGCTCCAATCCTACAAAAAGCAAGAGCTCTTAATTTGCCTATTATCAGCGAATTAGAGTTTGCAGCTAGCTATATTGAAAATCCGATTGCAGCAATCACTGGAACTAATGGAAAGACAACCACCTGCTCATTACTTCATTTTATATTGCAACAAAGTGGTAAAAAAAGTATTTTAGCTGGTAACGTAGGCTTTCCTTTATCGGATTATGTAGGAAACATTACTCCAGACACTTATATTGTACTTGAAGTAAGTAGCTATCAATTAGAATTTATTGATAAATTTCGTCCCGATATCGCTGTTATTCTTAATATAACGCCTGACCATATTAGCTATCACGGCAGTATGGAAAATTATATTAATGCGAAGTTTAAAATATCAAAAAATCAAACAGCAGCAGATTTTTTGATAACAAATGCAGATGATTTAGAACTCACTTCACACAAAGATATTTATGAGAAAATAAAATCAAAAAAGCTTCATTTTTCATCGTCGCCTATAGATTGGGGAATTTATACAGAGGGCGATAGTATGATTTATGTAGAGCAGCAAAAAAAAGAGGAAATAATGAAATTAGGAAATTTAGCTTTACCCGGAGCTCATAACCGCTATAATTCTATGGCGGCAGCTGTTGTAGCAAAAGTCTGGCAGCTAAGAAACGAAAATATTCGCGATAGCCTTATGCAGTTCCAAGGTGTTGAACACAGATTAGAGTTCGTTACCTCAATCAACGGTGTTGATTATATAAACGACTCAAAAGCAACAAACATTAATGCTACGTGGTTTGCTTTGGATAGTTATTCACGTCCAATTATATGGATTGCAGGCGGATTAGGCGACAACAATGACTATTCGCTTTTAGATAGCTTAGTTGAAAAAAATGTAGAAGCTATTATAACTATAGGAAAAGAAGAAGATGCTATTTTTGAACATTACTATAGCAAGAAAAAATGCTATAAAGCGGGAATATTAGAACGAGCAATAGAAATTGCAATAGATATAGCTAAGGCAGGTGAAATTGTATTATTTACTCCTGCTTGTAAATCTTTTGACCAATTCTTAAATTTTGAACATCGTGGTGAAACTTTCAAAAAAATAGTATTAGAAGCATCTTTTTCTAAAAAACTACATTAATATATCAATTGGAATAATTCAATCTAATTTATTATGAAAGTCTTAAAATTTGGTGGTTCTTCTATTGCTAACGGCAATAGAATGTTGAATATAGCCGAAATTCTAAAGAAAAGACAAGATGAACAAATAGTACTTGTGCTTTCAGCTTGTCAAAATGTAACTAATCTGTTAGAAAATGCAGCTAGTTATGTTCAGCATCAGAATTTAAATGCAGCTTTAATTATAGTTGAAAAAATAAAACAACTTCATTTGCAGATTGCAGATGAAAACATTGTAAATTCTTCTATTCTTAAACAAACCAAATCTACCATAAATAACTTATGTAATGAATTAGGCGAATTAATGCAAGGCATATCTTTTTTGAACGAATTAACGCCACAAGCTATGGCTAAGGTTTACTCTTTTGGTGAAATTCTTTCCTCTCGCCTGTTTTATGCTATTTCTTTAGAAATGAAGTTAAATGGAACGTGGTTTGATGTTCGCGAAGTAATGATAAGTGATTCAACATTTTTATCGGCTTATCCTATAGAAGAAAAAATAAAAGAACGTGCAAATATAATTTTAAATAAATTCAAAGACTATAACCTCATTATAACTCAAGGATTTATCGCTTCTGATTTGCTGGGACGAACTACTGTTTTAGGACGTGGTGGCTCTGATTTTTCAGCTTCACTTTTAGGCGCTAGTTTGAACGCAGAAAGTATTGAAATTTGGTCTGACGTAAACGGAGTTTTGTCTGCTGATCCTCATATAGTGCCAAACGCAATATCTATTCCAAAAATGGAATATTCCGAAATAAAAGATCTTTCTTTCTGGGGAGCTAAAGTATTGCATCATAAAACTATTTTACCAGCAATAAACAATAATATACCTGTTAAGATACTTAATTCATTAGAACCTACAGCCATAGGAACTACAATAATAAAAAATATCGACAGTGATAATAAGCCTGAAGTACATTCGCTTGTAGCTAAAAAAAATTGCGTTTTATTACATTTTGAATTTGAAATTGCATTAAGACATAAAATTCCTGAAGATTTTTCCAATTTAATTAACTATCTCCTGTCTAAAGATGTTAATATTCTAAATATAATTTGTACTAATTCAACTCTTCAAATGATTGTAGAAAATGTCAATGCCAATTTAACAAAGTACTTGGAAAAATATAATTACACCCAACAAGATAATTTAACAGCTATTTGCATAGTCGGACATAATTTAAATTGTAATAATGTTTTTTATAGCGAAATTTTTTCAAAAATTATTGAAGATAAAACTATTAAAGATGATGAGTGGAAGTATGTTTGGCAATATTCGGAAAACACTTTGCTCTTTCTCACAAGTTCAAAAAATATAGACGAGCACTTAAAAAATATACATAACGCATTAATTGTAAACCAGAATTAAATTGTTCTATTTTTGAAGATGATATAAGACCGTGATATGAAATTATTTAGTTTTTTTTATAATGTAGTTTTTGTACCATTTTTTATTATCTTCAATAGAATTTTATCCCCTTTCATACCTAAATTAAAAGAACGCAATAGAGATCTTTTAAGTTCGCTAAATGCTTTAGATAAATTAAATAGAAGAAAAAAAACTATTTGGTTCCACTCCTCCTCTATGGGTGAATTTGAACAAGCAAAACCTATTATAGAACGAATAAAATCTTCTAATCCAGAAGTCCAAATTTTATGTACTTTTTTTTCACCTTCAGGCTTTCGCACTCAAAAAAACTATGAATTTGCAGACGCAATTTCTTATCTTCCTTTTGACTCTCGCAAAAATGTAAGAAATTTCATAGAGAAAGCTCAACCTGATATAGCTATTTTCGTTAGATACGAGATTTGGTTTAACTATTTAAGTTTATTAAGTGCTAAAAATATCAAAACAATTCTTATAAATGCAACTTTTCCTTCTGCTATCAGAAAATTTTCTTTTTTAGGAAAAATATATCGTTTTATGTTCAATTTATTTGATGAAATTTACACTATATCGGAAGAACATTTTCTTTTATTTTCTTCTTTAGATATTTCTGCGAAGCTATTTAGAAGTCATGACACACGTTTTGAACGTATTTTTAATAAAGTTTCAGAGTATAAATCATCTCCTATTTTTCCTAAATCTTGTTTCTTATCGGACACGGTACTTGTAGCAGGTAGCACTTGGACTGAAGATGAGATAATTCTTGTTAAGTCATTTAATTCTATTGATGCACCTTTAACTTTAATTATTGTTCCGCATGAGCCGACACCTAGTCATATTTCACAATTACGGAAGAAACTTCCGCATTCTTATTTACTTTCAGATTTATTATCTAGACTAGCGTCAGGTGAAGAGATTAAAATTTCTAAAGGGGTTATTGTTGTAGATAGCATCGGCTATTTATTAAAATTATATGCTAATGCTGACATTGCATATATAGGCGGTAGTTTCGGTGCAGGTGTTCATAGTTTAGCAGAGCCAGCGGGCTATGGCATTCCTCTTATCACGGGCAAAAACTGTATGAATTCGCCTGATACTCCCAGTTTACTTTCTTCAGGAGCTCTACATACTATATGCGATGCTTCTGAGCTTACTCTTTGTTTAGAAAGGTTAATATCGGATCAGTCTTTTAGAGAATTATCAGGTAAGTCGTCTGCCTTATACATACAGAATAATTTAGGTGCAACAGATCAAATTTTAACTATGCTTTATAAGCATTTAGATTTAGTTATACCAAATTGAACAATATAAATTTCTCCTTCATTTTTGAAGAGGTGCAAACGAAGTTTGACGGGTAGTTATTTGGAGACGGAAGACAGAAGTTGGAATACGGAAATAATGAACAATGAATAATGATTGTTTAACCGCGAAGAACATAAAGATTTACGCAAAGAACGTAAAGAAGACGGAAGATTTTCCACTCTTCGCTAGGAGCAAATTCCCCTTCGGAACGAAGGGGTGGCAAGCGAAGCTTGACGGGGTAGTCCCATACCTCCCCCGCTGACGCGGGTACTCCTCTCAAGAGGAGAATGCCACACCTCCCCTGCTACGCAGGTACTCCTCTCAAGAGGAGAATTTGACCACTATATTTTGGATAATAATATTAATACGTAGATTCATCAACCCATTTTATCAATTTCCATACTTCTGCGGTATCTTTTCTAGCTAGCATAAAGTTTGCTTTGCCATAAAGTCTGACTATGTCCGAAGGACTGAATGTTATAGATAAATTAAAACCTCGCACAATATTTACCTGCAAACTATCACCATTTTGATAAAGAATATCATTCCATACTAAATCTAAACTTTTAGCCGCTATAAACAGTCTATATGTTGTAAATAGGTCTTCTGTTCGTGTCCAGCTAGCATCAAATCCTGCATCATAATTTCTATAGTAGAAAACAAATTTTTCGTCAAGAAGCTTTCTATATGTTATCGTATCTTTGAAATTGTACGCATATTGAAAATTTTTAAAAAATCCATCTATAGTTTTTTGATCGCCAAATATATTCCCCACATTTTCATCTAAGCATATAGCAGGTGAAAACGGATTTATGCAAGCGGTCATCATTATTAAAAAAAAAGCAGCTATAATAATTTGTTTCATATTTTTAATTACAAAAAACCTCATCTTTTATTTTTCCAAATACTTAGATGAGGTTTCTTGTTTAATCGTTATGTTTTATAATTAATTCACAACATTAAGTTTTCGCATAGTAACTTTGCCGTCTATATTTATTAGTACAGTATAAGTTCCTGACGATAGTTTGTTAACATTCAGAGTAATTACATTGCTACCTGATGTTAATTCGTACACATTACTTGCCACAGTATATCCGCTTATATCACAGATTTGTACTTTAACACTAGCTTCAGTCGGCAAGTTGATATTAAGTCTAGTTTCGTTGTTTGCAGGATTTGGTGTCATTTCACCAATACTTAATTCCATAGATCCAATAGTTACTTCTCTAGTATCACTATAGCTATAGCTACCGTCAGCATCTACTATTTTCAATCTATAAGAATAAGTATTTCCTAATACAACTCTATTATCTTGTGCGGTATATGACAAGTCAACTATACTGTTTCCTTTTGCCTTAACTTCTCCGATTTTCACATATTCTGTATCATAATTTGTGTTCAACAGAGCTCTTTCTATTTCAAAGCGTTCTGTGTTAATTTCACTTGCAGTATTCCAATTAAGTTCAACTTTATTGTTATATGCAATAGCTTCAAAACCATATAGATTAACAGGCACAATATCACCGTTATTATAGCGGATAAAGTCATTTACCGAACGTAAGATTTTAGAAGCATCTTCGTAATGTCTCCAGTCAAATCCTAATAGAACAACATTTTCTGTCATATTGGAGCTAGCTATTGACATTATTTTGTTTTCATTTCTTATGTTTACCATAGATTGCTCTGCTTTTATAGTATCATATACATGTCCTATTACAGAGAAACCTTTAATATGTTCATCTTGCCTATATATTATTCCAAAAGGCTCAGCATCTCTACGAGTCTTATTTTCCCAACCAGTACTTACAATTTTATTTGTTTCATTCCTTCCTAACGCTAATCCTGATACAGAATAATCATTATAGCTTAATTTAGTTTGCACCCAAATTGAATCCTTGTATACTGGTAGGGAAGCTGGATCTTTTATTTTGTCAATTCTATATAGCGGAGACATAAAGAATGTCAACTTCGCATCTTGTTCAGGTTCAACAATTACCGGACGTAAGTCAGTATGCAGACGATTTTTTATGAAATCTAGTTTTTCAGCCTGATTCAATCTCAAGAAACTTATATCTGTTTTAGCATCTGATACAAAATTTTCGCTAGCTAATACTAAATTTATTTTTCCTGTACCGCTATTAGATTTATTTTGTTTGAAGAATTTCTCTAGATCTCTAATAAAATATTTATCTCTGAAAGTACGGTCTACGAGATCATAATGATTTGCTTTCCAAAGTACGGTATCTATATTTAACTCGTCACTTATAAACAAACTACGATATAATGTATAATCTACGTTACGATAATCCCAAGCTTTTCTATCTAATATATCTACACCATAAACTGGAATAGCTTCATTTTCTGCAGATATTGGCTCAATTCCTATTTTTTTGAAGCCTGACAACAAACTATCTAAATTCAAACGTCCTGCAACCATATCCATATTAGTTACCATATCGTTTGGTACATACTTACCATTTTCAAAATGATTAATTAAGTTATAAGTATTTGAAGCTGTTATCATTAAATCTATATTTGATTTTTTCACATAATATCTTACAATTTTTTCAATCCTATTATTAGATAGATCTTCATCTTCAGCAGCTTGCGCTTCTATCACAAACTTATAACGTGGTGTTACGTTGTTTTCCATCCTACTGAAATGTATAGGCACTTCATAATTTAAGTTCAAGCGTTTCAACTCCTTATAAGTTTCCGGAATCCACTCAGTCGGAAATTCTAGCTCGAATACATCTCCAGCAGACAATGTAAATTGTTTTGTAAATGTAGCTACCAAGTTATTATTATCTATATCTCTGAAAATAGTTTGATCTCTATTATGCAACAACTCGTTATTGTAATATTCAATATTAAAATTATTATTATGCAAATTAGCATTGAAATTATTGATAGTCGGACTTTCGCGATAGATCTTCATTGTCAATGTTCTATTCGTTAATGTCGCATCACCATTATTTCTAACTCTAATTTTAGCTGTTATTGGCTTACTATCTATCATATGATATTCAGCGTCTTTGAATGGACCATGACTGGCTTTATAAGTAGCTGGTGCAGCAAAATTAACTAACTCTAAATCTAAAGAATAGCGTGTAGAGTTTATTTCCTCCGCTCCTATATCATATTTTTGGTCACCAATACCACGCAACTTACCGTCTATGTCATTACGGAAAGCATCTATTATGACACCACGATTATCTAATGGTGAGTTAACAGGTACTGGATCTTGTTTAACGCGTAACTTCGGAAAACGCTCATCTGTTTTTATATAATCGTTATAGAAATCTATACAGCTGGAATAATAATCACTTACTAACCAATTCTGCCATTGTTCTAAGCTATGATATTCACCTACATAACCTGTATCTAAAACTGTTCCTGTTGCATAATCCGTATTTACAAATCTATAAGCATCTATAACGCTAGTAGTATCCCAATAATATACATTATAATTAATATTATTGTTTGCTTCACTAGGCGAAGCTCCTTGATAATATATTACATTAGCCAAATTAGTTTTTTCCTTATCAAACGTTTTATCGCCTAAATGGATTGCGTTATTAACTATAGTACTGTTTCTAAGATGTTGTAAACGTAACCCCATATATTCACCATGACTATCTAAGTAGTCATCTTCTTCCAATATAATAGTATTATTAGATATGTTAAATTCTTCCATGTTATATTTCAAATCTTCAACTACATAATAAGGGAAGTCCGATTGCTTTATATTTTCTCCGTAAGGACGTGTCAAACCGACATTAATACCATAGCGATTAGTAGTATTAGATTTAGCTTGAATTCCCCAGATGATATTATTATATATATGTGTTCTTTCAGGTCTATCCGGGAAACTTGAACCCATTATTATATCATACAATAAAGTTTGTTCGTAATGAATACCAGATGCACTGCCTTTTGAACGTATATTGCTGATTTCATTTCCTGTTATTTTCAAGCCAATATTGTTAAAACCACTAAATCTTTCAGGACGTTGAGCACCACCCATCAATATACCTGCACAATCTATATCAACAACTTCCCCTGTCGGTAATTTAACTATACCATGGATACCATGGATACGGTTATTTGAAATTGTACTATTCTCTTCATAGCCTACGAATATACCCGCACGACCAACATCATATATTAAGTTATTAGAATAGTTGTTGTTATAGTTGTATGCACGACCATAGCCTCCAAAAGCACTATCTATATCAACTACAAATGAACGTAATGTATTTCCGGTTGTATTATCTATAAATTCATAATGCTTTCTATATAAATAACCACGATTCGTTTGTGTGTTTCTTATTATAAATGTGTTAACTCGCTCTCTTTCCGAACCCAAATTATTTATTGTTTCAACAACAAAATTTAATTTTGCATCAGATTTTAATTCTGCAAGAGCAACATTATAAGTCGTATCTTTTATATCCACCAAGAAGTTTTCTTGCAAGTTTATTCCCCAACCTATAGAAGTAATACCATAAGTAAACTTCGAAATTTCGTTATTAGATATATCTATATTATTACAATATACCGTATCAAACATATAACCATTAGATGAATAACTGAATTGATATGGCGGCGTTGTTCGCACTAAAACACCTGTTGAATATGTGTAATTATTCTCTGGAGTCGCTCCCGCCTCATAATCAGAGCCCCATATTAAAACTGCACCATTGTATGTAGTGCCAGGCAAATTAAATTGATATGAACGCTCTTGTTTCAAACCATCTTCTATTATACAATTTTTGATGGAACAATTTGATACACTATTCAAATAAAATGGAGCTCTAAATTCAGAACCGCCTGTCTCTAAAGTGAAACGCAGCGACTTTTGTTCGCCACCATCAAAATGAATATGCCCATCAGGAACTCCCCAATTACGTTTTTGCTGGTAAGTTGCTTCTAACACTATGGCTTCTTTAACCGAAGGAGTATCACAAGGACCTATCATAAATCCTATCCCCGCACGACTACGCAAATTAACCGTAACAGAACCCTTCTCCTTAGAATTTTCAAAAGACGGCTTAAATGTTATAGGATTAATTTTTATTGTACCATCAGCTAAAGTATCACATACTCCTACTATACGGGAACGTAAATCTATAGCCGGTTGATAAGCTTTATATAATTCAGCAGTACGACCTTCAGACACTATATTTATTATTTCTTTTTCTGTCAAATCTAAAGTACCTTCATCATAGTACTTATCTACTAATTCAAACGTAACAGGAGCAGAAACACCAAAACGATACAAAGCACGAGTCGCTTCGCCTATAGTTTCGTAAGTCTGGTTCTTACCGATTCTATAAGTGCCTGCCAAACCTGGAATTACATTAAAATAAGTATGTTTTATTCGCCTATCAGCAGGAATTATATGATTAGGCCAAATAATTTCAGCAGTTACTTTAAAACGACCATACGAATCAATCAACCAACCTTTAGGTGGATTATTAACAATATTATTATCCATAGACATAATTCGCCTAGGAACAGAGTTCGCTTGAAGAACATCTACTATAAATGTATTATCAAATACTCTGTTATTGTAAACCCCCGAACCTGGATAACTTTCTCCATCTATAGTTACTCTTAAGTTTAACCCATCAGCACTCTCAAAGTCAGTAACACCATGATTGATTATCTCCATTACAGGTGTTACTATTCTACCTAAAGCATATTGATAATCCATCTCAGGAGTTATTACAGACACTATTTCAGGTTCTAAGTTCAATGCTGTTTTAAATAAATGACGACGTCTGCCTATTACAGGGTAGTTATTATTTGTTTGATCTTGATCCACAATATTCGTATCAGCAAACCAAGTTTTCAACTCTATTTCATAATAACCAACTTCTGTTGGCGTAAAAGTACCCAAATGATTTTCCGTTAAATGGAAAGTTTCTCCAGTCAATAATGGAGTAGAAAAAACATGTTTGTAAGGTTGTACCGGTGCATCCCTTATTTTTACAACATTTGATACAGTCTGAGTTAATTCGTCAAAATCCACTTTATAAATTGTTAATTGCGCATAAAACGAATCTATCGGATTAAAACCATTATTCATAATTGATGCTTGCAAGTCTAAGCCTACTGTCATATTTTCCATAGGGTAGACAGTTTGATAATATATAGACGGAGAAGTTATAGTAGTTGCAGCTATATCATTGTTTGCTCTTAAAAAGAAAGTTCTCTCAGCATTGAAAGACTTGCCTTTATAAAGTGGTGATTCCGACATAGGCTCTATTCTTAATTTAGCTTTATATGTTCCTGTTATAACAGAACTCCCACGGAAATCAAGCGATTTGTTATCACCTGTCCAAACATAAGGACCTGTAGCTCGTGGAATATTTATAGTTACCATCCCTTGTGCATCAGCATTACTTTTATCAAAAACCAAATAGTAATTCAAAGTTGCAGGATCTTGAGCTCTATAAACGATATCATTATCAAAATCATATGGACCTGTTATAGTGTAGGTAGCTTTTATCGGCGGATAATAAGCAGGTGTATTAGACATATCTACTTTAAAACCAGGTATTTCTGCTCTTGTTATACTTGGACTAGCTTGGTCATATAGTTCACCTAATTTAAACTCATGATCTGTAGAAGGATAAACATCTGCTATCTCAGGCCCCTGTTCATATACAAACCTTGTATATGGTTTATATTCATAAGCATAAGAATAATTAGAACTTGTGTTTGCATATCCATAATACCACTGATAACGACCACTACCAGTACTAAATGTATAGAAATAATAATAACCATAACCACCTTGATCATTAGCATAATCTACATCCCATTCGCCTATCAAACATACTTGTATATTGTCACGACCGTTATAAATAAAATCAGTCTGAAAATCCCACTCTACCCATGATCCAACCGATTTATTCAATACGATATGTGGTGGCTGCGGACCTGCAGTGTAAACTAATTGATATCCTGTCATGTCTTTATGTGGATAAAATGTTTGATATCCAGGAGCAGTCAAGGTATTGGCATTAGTATGCTTTATATATATATAAAACCTCTCAAAACGCTTTTGACCACTATTATATAAACTCTCTACATTAAATGCCATTTGCTTTAGATACATTGCTCCTTTGTTACCCATTTCTTCACGAGTTATAATAAACTCTGCTATATTCTTACGATAATAATAATATGGTTGTGCATATCCGTAAGTACTAGTTTCAGGCCATCCTACCGTCAATGTATCGGCAGCAACACTTCCAAAACCGAATATTGCAAACAGCCCTATGAACATTAAATTTTTGAATTTGAATAAGTTTTTCATATGTAAAACCTCAATCTATAAATTTATAAAAATATTAAAATTTCTTTACCTTGCTATAAGTTTAAAAATACAAATTTTTTACGAAACAATCTATATTTTATTTCAATTTATTTCAATTTATTTTAATTTATTTACAAGTATCCTTTATTAAGACAATTTTTTTTGCATTTTGTTAGATTTTTCACATAAAAAAGTTAAAAATAATGAAAAAATAAATAAAATTCCACTTGTCCATATAAAAATTACGTATGGTTTTTGAATAAATTCTACTTGAATTTTTTCAACGGGAGCGGGCAAACTTTTCCCAATTTCGCGATAAATAACGGAAATCGCTTTTTCTATTGGAAAAACTTCTGCTATAGCTATCTCATACTTATCTGTAATTTTATTCCAATTGAACTCACTTTTTGAAGTAGGAAACTTTAGAGTTATTTCCTTATTGTTATTTTCATTATTATCGCTAATCAGAATATCGGCAGAAAAATTATCAAAATCAATATTTGTCAATTTAGCAAATTTTTCACTTTCTACTTTCAAACGACGCAAATTGTCTATCGGCAATATATTATAAGGAATTTTTGTATCTGTTTTAAGTTCAATCGGTATTATATGTAAGTCATTAATATTCTTCATAATTATATCGGGAAGAACAATCGGTTCTTTTGAATTTTTATATATGAATTTTGGCTCAAAAGATATTTTTTCGCCATTTTTTTCAATTTCAATATTAAATTTTTGCTCTATAAAAGTTGAGTGTAATATTTCATCTATTTTATGAAAAGTTGCTTTATATCCATCAAAAAAATCTACTGCTTTTTCTCTTTCTAATTCATAAATTTTATTTTCCGTTAAACGACTGCTAAGAGCTATAAAAAATACAAACAAACCCAAGCTTATATTAGCTAAGCAAATAAAATTCTTTGACTTACTACTATTTTTCCCGAATAAAATATTTTGCACTCCCGAAATAAATATGAAAAAACAGGAAAAATCCAAAATTAAAAACTCCAAACTATTTTCATATGTATAAAATGAAATAATCATAAAAATTATAGACAATGCAAAACTTGGAGCTATTTTATTTGCTAAATTGGAAAAACTATTCTTTCCCCAATCCAAAAACATAGATAAACCTGTTAATATAAAATAAATTACAACAAGTGGAGTAATCCAAGTTTCATAAAATTTACTATCTAATGCAATACTTTCCTTGCCTATCATTGGAGCAAAAAGCGGAAAACAAGTTCCTAACAAAACTACTATAGCTGCTAATATCAGCGCTAGTTGAGCTAAAGAAATAAACATCTCGCGCGACAAAAAAGCAAAAACTTCTTCCTGAAGTTTATGATTTTTGAACTTCCGCAAAAACATAAACAAAGGAACTAGCGCCGTTAGCAACAAGAACGTTAAAATTGAATAAAGCACCACCGAAGAAACTTGTACGTAAGAATGCACCGAATATCCAACTAACAACCCACTTCTTGCAATAAAAGTAGCTAATAAAATGAGCGGGAAAGTTATTATTGTTACAAAATACAAGCTCCTTAAAAGTCCGTTTGTTTTCTTATAAACTATAAAAATATTCAATGTTACAAAAGAAAATAGAAATGGAATTAAAACCGCATTTTCAACAGGATCCCAAGACCAAATACCACCCCAACCGAAAGAGCTATAAGCCCAACTTGAACCTAATAGTAATGCAATTGTCAAAGCTATCAAGCCATACAAATTATAGTTATATGCTATATTTATCCAATTCTTACTGCTCTTGATTAAATTAGCCACCACAGCAACAAATGGAATATAAAACAAAGCAAAACTAATAAAAATAAACGGCGGATGGAACAAACTGTAAGGCGTACATAAAATAGGACTTAACCCTAATCCATCGCTCGGAACATATTTCAAATTAACAAACTTATCAACTGTTGCTTCAAACGGATTACCCGCAAATAAAACAATAGACAAAAATATCGGCAAAAACAAAGCCAAACTACGAAAAACACACAAAAAATCAAAATTTTCCGAATCGCTTGAACTGTTTTTCCGTGAAAAAACTCGCGATAATAATAAGATGACAATTATAGAAAATAGCCACAAAAAATAAGCCCCTGAGGAACTTGAATAACCCGCTACAACTTTATAAAATATAGATTGCTCTAAAGAAGAGCGTTCATAGACATAAGCAAATGAAAAATTATCAAAAATCAGATTTCCTATATAAAAAACATAAGAAATTATTACGATAAGTGCAGACAATAAAAAAAACTTGTTAGCGATTGTGATATATTTCCCTATATTTTGTTTATCTTTCAAAAATAAAACAAAAATATTCAGAAATGATGAAATTAAAAGTGATATTGTTAAAACTAAAAATATAATTATCATAACTTTATGATTTTTATATGAAATAAAATTAAAAAAGACGATTAATATACAAAATAATTTGATATTAACAACCGTAAATTATCTATTTTCATTTTTTTTTTGTATTTTTGTTACTTGATAAATTACAATTATTTAAATAACCGACACAAAATAAATTAGAATACAAAAATGAATTTTATAAATCCTACAGTTTTAATTGGCTTATTAGCAGCTTCTATTCCTATTATACTACATTTAATCAACTTACGAAAGTTGAAAACAGTAGAGTTCTCTACTTTGCATTTTTTAAAAGAAATGCAAAAGAACAAAATAAGAAAATTAAAATTAAAGCAACTTATCTTGTTGATTTTACGAACTTTATTAATTATTTTTATCGTTCTTGCTTTTGCACGTCCTGCTATAAATAGCACTATTCCCGGTTTTGAAAGTTTTGCAAAAACAAGTACAATTATCATATTAGATAATTCTTTTAGTCTTGATTTATCTGACAATAACGGAAATAGATTTAATCAAGCGAAAAAAACAGTACGAGAAATTATAAGCATTATGAAGGAAGGAGACGAAGCTGTTATTATTGAAATGGCAAATCCTGTTTCTAATAAACAATATGCTTTTTCGCGAAATATCGATTACTTAGAAGCACAACTTGACAATATTAAAATCGCCAATACACCCGGTGATTTAAATAAAAGTATCGTCTCCGCAGGAAAACTTTTAGAGAAAGCTACAAACTTTTCTAAAGAAATTTATATTATTAGCGATGCTCAGCCTAATATTTTCACTCAAAGCGAAACCGAAAAAATTAACGCAAGTCATACTAATATCTATTTTTTACCTATAGGATATACTCAGAAATCTGAAATTAAAAATTATTCTATTGATTCGCTAAATATTTTAACTCGCATTTTCCAAGTAAACAAGCCGGTAGAAATAGAAGCTAATGTACGCAATAATTCTAATAGCAGCATAAATAGCTTGCTAACTACCCTTTCTTTTAATGAAAATCGTGTTGCTCAACGCACAGTAAATTTAGACAAAAAACAAACAAGAAAAATTACAATAGCAGCTAGTCCTAATTCTAGCGGTGTTTTCCAAGCTACGGCAGAAATTGAAAACGATATTTTTGAACATGATAATAAAAAATATTTCGGATTTATAATCCCTGAAAAACCGAAAGTTGCGATTTTTGGAATACAAAACCAACGAAGCTTTATAAATTTAGCTGCCGAAGCTGCTGCAATATCCGATGATAAAGAATTTGCAAAAATCACAAATTATCCAACAAGTAGTATATCTAACATTGACTTATCTCAATTTGATTTGATAATTTTAGAAGACGGTAAATTCACCACTAGTGATTTTTCGCGTTTGAAACAATATATTGTAACAGGTGGTAGCTCGCTAGTTTTTGCAAATGCAGAAACAGACCTTACAAGTTTCTCTAATGCTATGCAAGACTTAGGATTTGGCAATTTAAAAATGCAAGATTTTTCAAGAGAAAACCCAGCACAATTCACTACAACAGATAAATTACATCCGTTTTTTGAAGGTGTTTTCAAAATTGATGATAATGCTCGCTCTGTAGTAGAATCTCCTAAGATCTATAAAACCTTACTAGCTACTAGCGGGCAAAGTTTGATAGAAATAGGCGGAGGTAATTTCTTGTCAGAAAATATTTTAGAAGATGGAAAAATTATATATTGTGCTGTTCCTCCTAATGTAGAATGGAGTAATTTCCCACTTACAGGCATTTTTCCTGCTATAATTATACGAAGCATAGCTTATCTAGCTAGTCGCCCCGAATTATCTTATAATTTTGAAATTGGAAAAAACAACCAAATTATTATTCCTAAGAAGTATTGTTCAAGCAGTAATTTCAAAATTATTGACCCAAGCGGAAATGAATTTCTGCGACAAGTGGCAATGTTGCCAGCAGGAGGTATCTTGCAATTAAATGATATGAGACAAACTGGAGTTTACAAAATTTATAATTCTAACAATATGATTGTTGCTCTTGTAGCTCTAAATCTGCAAGCTTCAGAATCAAATTTTGACAAAATTGATAAAAAAGATATAAAAGATTCTCTTAATACAAGATTTGAAAACAATGCTAGTATTAATTTTATTGAAGAAACAAATTATATTGCAACAGACATAAAAAAAATAAGGACAGGAACAGAACTCTGGCGATTATGCCTTATTCTTGCTTTGTGTTGTGCCATAGCTGAACTAATAGTACAAAGAAATTTTGCCAATAAAGAAAAATAAATGCAACTGACAAAATAATGAAAGCTTTTTATAAATTTATTATCATACTCTATTGTGTAAGCACTTGTAAAAGTTTTCTACTAGCTGATGCAACTTTCCCATATTCAATCGATTACTTTGATTTTTATGAAGATGGCAAGCTATTTCTAGCTCAAGCGTCAGAAGAAGAACCGACATTTTACTTTATAAAAACAAATTGGCAATCCGACCTTAAAACTATTTATTATTGGCAAGGATACACAAGAAAGAATATAAATGCAAAGTCTTTTAACTCTCATATTTTTGATGCAACTACATATCAAAATTACTTACTATTACTTGCTAAAGATAATAATGATATTATAGTTTCAATTTTCGATAAATCAAGCGAGAGTAGCTATAAAAAAACTATCGATTCAAATTTAAATTTATATCCCAGAAACATTAATATACGTTGGTTAGAGTCAAGTATAAAAAATTCATTATTCTTTTTAATAGATAAAAAACTATACAAATTAACAATACATTCTAAACAAAATTTTGAAATAAAACATATAGCTGACAATGTTATATCTGCAAAAGTACTACAAAATTCTAAAAACAGTCTAGCATTCGTAGAAAAAAATACGGAAAATGGAATACTTTACACTATAAATATAGATAACATAGAAGATAAAAAATTTGTTGCCCGAACTAACTTGTTAGGAAACATAGATTTAAAAGAAATTCAGAACTATTTAGTAATTATCAATGCTTCTGAAAACCGCAATTCCTCACTCCTGCAATTTGTTGATATGGCTAATAAAAGCATCATTAATTCAATATGGTTACAAGCTAACTTAAATTATATTGATTTTACGCCTTCAGACAATCATTTATATACATTAATTATGGAAAAAAGCGGTTATAAATTGTTAAAAATCGCTTTAACGGAACTCAACAAACCAGAAAATTGGCAATATATATCTCTACCGAATGATCTTTTTAGATCTAAAAAAATTAAAATTCTTAACGGGAAATTATTTCTTTTCTTTGAAAATTCCATCGCTTTTTTAGATAAAAATTTATCTATCGAACTACTTGATTACTTCAATTTTAATGAATATTTGACTGCTGATTTTGATATTATATATAAAAACAACTATCTAATTCTTTCCTCTAAAAATGAATGCTTGATTTTAACAATTCAAGAAAATATGTTTTGGTTCCTAAATCGGCAAATTCGAAATACAGGAAATTCTATTGCTTATATCATTCTGATAATAATCATTCTTATCTTGTATAGACGGTACAGAGGACAAGCTATATTACTTAATACACTTTTAGACTTGCCGTCATCAGGGTTTGTATTTTTAATTAATCGCACAGGAAAACTTGTAAGAGCTAATGAAGATGGAAGAAGTATTTTAGGGATTTCACCACAAGTAATATTGAAAAAACAATTTGCATATTATTTTAAAAACGAAAGAACTAAAGTACTTGCTGAAATTATTGAAAAAGGCTTAACTTCACGCATATCTTTCCAGCAAAAAGTAAATATTGTGCAAGAAAATATACATAAAGAATGGTTCTGCTCATTAATTCCGCTAAGAAATATAACAGGAAGATTTAGCGGAGTGGTACTTACAGGTGTAGATATCACCAAAGAGCTCGAGAAAAAAACTATGACAAACTGGGCACAGCTAGCTCATGATATGCAAACAAATTTATCTACAATACGTTTGAACGCTGAACAAATCGAATCAGATAACGAAAACAATATACAAAGAAAAAATAAAATTATCTATCAAGCTAAAATTTTAATGCAAAGAGTACGCGACATTGTTACAGTCGGACGCGATGATAAATTAGATAGAGTTACTGTTAATTCCGTTAACTTCTGTAACGAAATCCGACAAGAATTTGATGACGAGCTCTTCGAAGACATTGAATTTATATTAGAAGTTGAAGATTTTAACTTTATTTGCGATAAACCAAAATTACTACGCTGCGTGAGAAATGCCGTCGAAAATGGCATTAAAGCTATGAAAAATAAAAATGGCGGCTATATCACTATTGCTTGTCATCGCGATATACACAACATATATATTGCTATAAAAGATACTGGTGAAGGAATGGATAAAGCAACGCAAGAAAAAATCGCAACTCCTTTTTTCTCTACTGGACGAAATGAAGGCGGCTCTGGCATTGGAATGATGATTATGAAACGAGTAGCAGAAATTCACGGCGGAAAAATTATAATAAATTCTATTAAAAATGAGGGAACGGAAATTATCATACAATTTCCCGACATGCTAAGACGAAAAAAGATTAATGCATAAAAATACAAAGAAAATATTTTTATATATTTAGTTACGATTATTCACTTTTTTTTCGTAAATTAGGAATCTATATATTTTAACAAACAATTTTTTTATCATTTTTTATGGAGTTTTTATGTTAAGACTTACAAAATACTTATTGTTATTAGCAATAACAATGCTTATTGCCTCCTGTGGAGAAGACGACCCTGTTAATCCTGACCCTAATGGTAATGGCGAACCTATTGATACAACAGCACCTTATATCGAAAAATTGAAAGATGATATTACAGAGCTAGCTATGAATAAAGGTTATACTATCATAGGTAAAAGATTCGGTACAAAAAAAGGAAAAGTCTATCTTGAAGATAATGTTGAAGCTAATGTCATAAGATGGCGAGATACTGCTATTTCAATTAATATAGATGCTTGCTTAATTCCAGGTAATCTATATGTTGTAAGTGCTGAAGGGAAAAAAAGCAACAAATTTAAATATGGCGTAGCACCAAATAATGCCTATCCTGTGTTAATGCCTATAGATGGCGGTACTTTTACTATGGGCGACAATTCTTCCCCCAATAATGCTGAAAAACCAGAACACCAAGTTACTATAAAACCTTTCTATATTTCAGCTACGGAAATTACACAAAAGCAATATGCTGAAGTTATGCTGTCATCTCTACCGAACTTCAAACCTAAGGGTGATGATTATCCCGCAAACTATGTTAGATTTAATGATGCGGCAAGATTTTGTAACGCTTTGTCAAAAATACACAAATTAGAAGAATGCTATACTATTGATGATCCAGGTGGAGATGAACATCATATAAAAGTATATTGCGATTTTACAAAAAATGGCTATAGATTGCCAACAGAAGCGGAATGGGAATATGCTGCTCGCGCGGGAACAAAAGATAATCTATGGGGAATACCCGAACCTCTCGATGAATACGCATATTATAACAATATGACTATTAAATCTCCATTTCCTGTACACAAGAAAAAAGCAAATGCTTTCGGATTGTACGATATGAATGGAAATGTAGCCGAAATAGTATGGGACTGGTATGATGAAACTTATTATGCAAAAAGCCCTAAAGAAAATCCAACGGGACCAGCGATGACTGCCGAATCCGAATATAAAATAGTTCGTGGTGGTTACTATGAGAATCCAAAAGATCAAATTAAAGCAACTTCTAAAAAACAAATTCACTTTATACAAAGAGAAGTATATATTGGATTTAGAATTGCAAAAAACAGAACCCAACAATAATCTAATTTATTAAGAAAAATAAAACCATTAAGGAATTAAGAGATGTCAAATTTTGACTATTCTTAATTCCTTAATTATTTTTTTGAGTTTTAGCAACCTGAAATGGAAATTTTATAATATTCGGCAGTAGCATACCAGCTATTAAAACAAGAGGTACTAAGTTTTCTATTTCTAATGAAACAACTGCTTGTGGATATAAGTTTAATCCTATATTTACTATCAACATTTCTTTCCAGAAAATAGCATCATTTGCTAAAAGGATTTTTAGCTTATGTTTGACTATCAATATAGCTAGTGCTGCTATGTACAATAGAAACGGTACTATAAACATGGGACTTACATCAAATTTTGGAATTTGGAAAATTCCTTTTCCACTAAAAAAGAATTGGACTTCAGTATATAATTTTGTCAAAAGAACGCTATCGTTAAAAAATATCTTTTCATAAACAATAAAAATGACAATAGTAAGAACTACTAATAAGGTAAAGAAAATCCCTTGTAATACTCCTCGTTTTGTTCGTTGTAATAACGTAAGTTCTCTTCCTTTAACTCCGGCTAATCCTGCCCAGAACATTGCCCAGAAGTACATTCCATAAATAAAACTTCCCATATCTATTCTAAAAATACATAATATTCCTACAAAAATTCCTAATGGAATAACTTGTTTTATTTGCATTGTATCATAATATTTAAAAATAGCTAAGGCAGCAAGAAAAATAAGATTAATAGCAATAGAAATAGAAAGCGATATAGTAGAAATACAAAACATACTAAGAAGAGCTATTACAGTTGGTATGACAGCTGTTTTTTTACTTATAAATTTGCTTGCAAGTATGTATATTAAAAGACAGCTAATTAGATTTAGAAGTATTATCGAGCTCATTTATGTTTCATTTAATTTTTATCATTTAAAAAAGAGACTGCCTTTTTTAAAGACAGTCTCTTATAATTTGATTAATATATTTAAGTATTAATTACTTAACGATATTAATTCTGCAAACCTTACTTTCTCCTGCAGCAACCATTTTCACTGTGTAGTTACCGCTAGGTAAGTTAGATAAGTTTGCTGATTGGTTATAAACACCTTTTGAAAATACATTATCAACTAATACTGCAACTTCATTACCTAAAGTATTATAAACAGATATTCTTACATTTGTATTTTCAGCGATACCAAAAGATAGTTCTGCTGATGCGCTTAATATAGGATTAGGACCGATATTAACGAATACATCTTTTTGTGAGCTTTCTTTAGAAATAAGTTTAAATGCATTAGCTTTGCAGTTATTAATTACAATAGTTTTTGTTTCACCTGCTTCAACAGTTCCATATACTTCACTTGATTGAACATCTACAATAGAGTAATCAGCTTTAGCATTTTCTATATTTACAGATAGAGGATAAGTAACTCCTTGCAACAGAACTGTAGTTTCAGTTTTATTTGTTACATAATTTCCATCAGCAAAGCGTACGTCGAACAAAGGTTGCGGCGGTACTGGTGGTAACTCATAATTAGTTACGTCAGCATATTTTGTAGTAGCATATATAGAATTTACATGTTGAGCATTATCTGCTATAGTAATTTTATCAAATCCTGCAGTTTTATTTGGTAATGCAGCATCAACATCTATAAAGCTTTTTCTAGCATTTGCATCCAATTTTAAGTAGCAATTTTTATTAACTTTTATCCAGTAACCCATACCAGGATAAAGAGTAGTAACTTCTTCGTATCCGCCATGTACTCTATATGCCCATACACCATGTTTTTGAGTATATGCAATATCAGGTATTTCTTGCGGAGTAATTTCTTCTAACTGAATGCCTGCTCTTCCTGTAGGATCATATATAGGATATCGTACAGACAATCCACCTATTGCGTTCCAACCACCTGATTCACCATAGCTACCTTTATCTCCAACAAATAACTTAACAGGATTTACATTTTTATTAATTTCAAAGAAATAAGAACCTGTGAAATTTTTATCTATTGCTGTGCCGTATTTAATAAAGTATCCAACACCTGGTCTCAATTTACCGTCAGCTGGTTGTTGCCAGCTATTAAGAGTAAATTCAAAAGGAATATTGAGAGCATTTTTGAATATATATTTATAGTAGCTACTTACAGGTTTCAAAGGAAGAGATAAGAAATTCCAACCGTCTGCTTTAATTAAAGGATTTCCAAAGTTATCTACTAATCCACTTATATTTTCAACACCGATAGTATATTCTATAATAAATTCAGTAACGTTTTTATCCGAGAAAGTATAAGTAAATATATTGTTTCCTACTGGCGTACCTTCTGTTTTTAAATCAATAACGTTTTCTACACCGTTAATAGTTGTTCTCAAGAATACAGAAGTATTGTCAGGGAACTCATCTCTTGACCATCTTAGCATAACAGGGAAGTAGTCTACCGCCATTAATGAATCCGACCATAAGAACTTAACTTTATATATGTGAGATTGTGCTGTATCCTTAAGATTTCTAATGTCTCGAGAATTTGAGTAAGTATTAGATTCAGATTGAGAAAAATCGCCAAAACCGAATTGCACTAAATTTTCCCATTGTTTTGCTAGTTCAGGATCATTTGGTTTCGGATAATAATTTGCATCCAAGAAGAATCTTGCATCAAATAGTTTAGGATTACCATATCTATCTCTACCTAATTTCTTTTTATATGGAAATTCACCGTATAATGTATCAGCATATATAGTAGCTCTGTCAGCACTTCCCATAATTAGGCGAACGGAATTCGCAACATCTGTTCCATTATGAGGTGTTAATGTTAAATTAATACCGTAAGGATATGCATTTCTAGGTTGTGGCGTACCTACTGTAGTGTTATATTCAACTGGGTTTGCAAAATAAATAAATGTTACTTTAATTCTTGTAGGTCTATATTTATCGTCAGCAGAACGTAAAGTAATATAACCAGTATATATTCCATATCTTCCTTCTAATGTTTCAGGTTCGCAATATATTCCTAATCTAATTTTTTTATCAGCAGAATATTGTTTATCAGGATCCATTGAGAACGGATTTTCTGAAGTTCTGCCAACAATAAGATCTATATAGTCAATATAACCTCTTCTCGTAGGAGCTAAAACATTAGCTTTATAATCAGTACTTCCTCTAACATTTTCTGTTTGCCATTTCAACCATTCTTGATCAGTTTCGATAATGATATCTTTCATAGCATAACCATTAGATGATAAGCTTACATCTACTAGACGTTGGCCGACAAAAGCAGCTGGGTTGTTTGACATTGGAGCAGCAGTAGTTATAGGATCTACTAATATCCAAGTAGATAGATCGTTTGCGTCGCGATAAATTTGATCTGCTTTTAAGAAAGAACTAGCTGCATTTTCAACAGTAAAATCAAATTCAGGTCTATCGTCCATAACTTTAAACATGATTGAACCTGGTAAATAAGGCTCATTCTCATATTTTTGATCTACATCAATATTAGTAAACATTCTTAAACCAACAGAGTATGTTCTTACAACATCGCCTCTACTGCCAAAGGCTTGCATATACTTATCTTCATCCCAATACTGAAAATTATTACTCCTTTCTACATCTGAAATACCTGTAGGTAATTTTGTATAATTAGAAAGAAGTTTTCCTGGTATATCATTAGCTATATTAACCCCATTATACACAATATAAGTAGGATCAAAATACAAATAAGATGTTTGTTTTTCCGGTGCATTTTCACCTGCTTCTGCTAATACTTTAAATCTAACATACAAAAGTATTAGTTGTTCGTCAAAATCAGTAGTATCTAATGCATAATCATTAAAAGCTATACCAGTAATAGTTACTGCACGTCCAGATGTTTCAGTAGCTTTAGAATTAAAATATCTACCATAATCATTTACAGAATTGTCACTTGCAGACAAATTAAAATGTTCTGCTAAAGGATTAGCATAATCATTATTAATATTGTTTCTGTTAAATTTAGTAATTCCTAAAGCTTTTGCTTCATCTTTAGTTATAGGATGTTGGTTCTGTAATCCTAAAAACTGCAAGGCCTTATCATTATAATAAAGTCTAAAAGAGAATGAAGCAATAGGTTCGGTAGTAAAATCATGTTTAAAATCAGGATGAGTATACCATCTGTTATTAATAAAAACAGGAACTGCAATTTCTTTTACTTCTGTTTTTGTTGATGGAA
>JAAYTD010000075.1 GCA_012518115.1 Ignavibacteria bacterium
GTAGGCATTCGTCTTGTCTTGTCTGTTGAATAGTTGAAATTTCTTTTTTATAAACTGCTTATTGATTTTTTCAGTAAGCAGTTTTTTTATTGACTACCCCGTCAAGTTTCGCAGGGCGTATGCAATACGCCCCGACATTCGTACCAAAGGGGAATTTTAAAAACATCTCAAACAGTAGATCTGCTTGACTAGCTAGTCTATTTTTGTTTTTTTGAAGATGTTTTTTCTATCGGAATATGAAATTGTGCTTTTTTTTTCGTAATTTTGCATTATAGTATTTCTGTTTTTAAATCATTATAATTTTACTATCTGTGCAAGTACAAAAGGAAGAAGTAAGAAATAAAATATTAGAAGTTGCTGAAACAGAATTTATGAAAAATGGTTTTCAAGGCACTTCTATGCGTAAAATATCAAAATTAGCTAATGTTAATTTAGGTAATATTTATAATTATTTTTCTAATAAAGATGATATCTTGCGTACAGTTCTTCAACCTTTTTTCAAAGAAGTAGATAAAATAGTTCAAGTTCATTCAGATATTGAAGATATAAGAAATTTTTTTTCTATTGAGCATCAACAAGAAATAATTGAGAAACATGTTGAATTTATAACAAAACATCGCCAGCAAATTTATTTATTATTATATAAATCTCAAGGTTCTTCACTTGAACTATTTAGAGATTATTATACTGATAAAGAAACAGAACATTTTTTAATTTTATTCCAACGTTTAAAGCAAGTATTCCCTAATGCTAACACTTCCGTTTCTGACTTTTTCATTCATATTTGTGCTTCTTGGGAGATCAATATTTTTGGTGAAATAGTTAGTCACGACGTATCTACTGATGATATTCGCAAATTTATTGAAGAGTATGTTACATTTTCGATTAACGGTTGGAAAGCACTTATTTTAGAATAACATAAATATTTTTTTAAAATTAGATTTTTTCACAAACTAAACTTATGTCACTTAGAGCTCAGAAAATTAGTAGTCTTATCAAACGTGTTTTATCGCCGGAAATTTCACGATTAGCTAATGAAAATTCTGTCGGTTTTGCTTCAATTTCTACTGTAAAAATGTCGAAAGATTTAAGCGTTGCTAATATTTATTTCAACTTGCTAAATTCAAAATTGTCCTCTGACGACTTTACTGCAATACTTAACGATAGCAAAGGAAAATTAAGATCAATTGTTGCATCTGAAATACGTATGCGAATGGCGCCTGAATTACGTTTCTTTTATGATGATACTTTAGAACAAATGGAAGCAACTGAAAATTTATTAGATGAAGTTAAAAAGAAGTCGCCATACCAAGAAGACTATGGTGATACTTCTGTTTATGAAGAGAAAATTTTGAAAAAACTTGACGAACAAAATTAAATGCAAAAAAATAATTTTCCTGTAACTCCGGCAATACGTTTTTTACGACAAAACAATATATCTTTTTCGCCTTTTCAATATGAATACGAAGCAAAAGGTGGAACTAAACAGACTGCTACCGAATTAAATGTCGATGAACATTCAGTCATAAAAACTCTTGTTTTTCAGACCGAAAGTTCGGAGCTCATTGTTTTAATGCACGGCGATTTAGAAGTTTCAACTAAGGAACTAGCGAGAATCTTAAATGTAAAAACTGTTACAGCTTGCTCGGCTGAAACCGCAACTAAAGCTACAGGCTACCAATTTGGTGGCACAAGTCCTTTCGGCACGCGAAAAAATTTACCTATTTATGCTGAAGAAACAATTTTTAATTTAGATAACATTTACATAAATGGAGGAAAACAAGGATTTATACTCAAAATAGATCCTAATGATATAACAAAATTATTTAATGTAACAAAAATAAAAGTTGGTATAAAAAAATGAAAGATATTGATTTTAATAAATATCCATTGCCTGCAAGAATGAGGCATCATACTTCACCAAACTTTTATTTTCCACTTTCTGATTTAAAAATAATTCCTGAGCTCTATCCTCCTGTTTACAAAGAAATTATTTGGAAAGATTTATTTGAAGACGGCGGAGCTCCTAAAATTTTAGACATCGGTTGCGGACGTGGTTTATTTTTACTTAAATTAGCAATAGATATTTTTCCTAATAAGAATGTACTTGGTTTAGAGGTACGCGCTTGGTGCTGCGATTGGCTCAAAACTTATATAAAGAATGAAAATATTAATAATTGCTACGCATTACATTATTCTGTAGCTAATGGTTTACTGTTTTTAGACGAAAACTCAATAGAAGAAATATATTATTTATTTCCTGACCCTTGGGTAAAAAAGAAACATTTACGCAGACGAGCTTTTAATCAAAAATTTTTAAAAGAAATTTATCGTGTTTTAAAGCCTAACGGAAAACTATTTCTTGCGACGGATTTACTTGAAGTTGATTGTTACCACAAAGAAGAATTAACGCATTTTGAAAAAATGAACTGGAAAGATATCCAAACTCAAGAAGAATGGAATCGTCCGGCAACTAATAAAGAATTATTTTGCTTACGTGAAAATATTAAGACATATAAAATAATAGCTTCAAAATAATACTCTAAATATTTATATAAATTTTTAATATTTATAAAAAAAAGTTTTTATTTTTTAGAAAATATTGTATATTTATTATATCTTTCTTAACAAATTATCTTTACTAATAAAATAGCAAAACTATTTTATTAGTATTAAATGCAAAGTAATCAATAACTTAATGTATGAAATTTTTATCCATATTCATTTTATTATATATATATTTATCTATTGACGCTAAAGCAAGCATTGATACTATTGCATATAAACATGATTTCGGCTTAAAAGGTGATATAGTTTCATTTGAAGAAAGAGTATATTCAGCAAGACAGAATAAAGGAAAAATTGAAAACAAACATTTTATTTCTAATGCAAAGTATGATATAATAGATGATAGAGTTTTCTTAATGACTTTTAAGGACAATTATTCTACGACTAATTATTTTTATGACGGACTAAAACGCCTTATTGAAGTACGAACTAAGTCACTACGTGATGGTTCACTAGAAGGAAAAAATTTATATTTTTATGAACAGAATCAGATAATACCATATTTGGCACTTAAATATAGTACATTAGGAAAAGGAAAATTACAAGATAGTATTATATTACAAGATAGTATTATAATATCTTATAATAAAGAGAAAAAAGAACTATCAACGATATCTTATTCTCCTAAAAATGGAAATTTATTATATCAAAACTTAGTTAGATACAATGAAAATAATAAAATTGATAAAAGAGTAAGAACCACTCATGAAGCTACAACAAGATTTATTTATAGCTTTGATCCAAAAATAGGAAAAGTTATAGAGGAAAAGTGGTTTTTAGACAACAAGTTGGTACAAAAAATTAAATATGAATATAATAAACTTACATATCTGACTAAACGCATAGAATTTGATGAAGATGAAGACCCTTATTGCGAAACAGAATATACTTACGACCCAATATCTGGTTCAGTTTTAGAAATAAAACAAGGTGAACACATCACAAAATATGAATATAATTTTGACAATAATGAAAATTGGATACTAAGATATGAGTTTTATGACAATGTTCCTATTAAGATAGTAGAACGAAAAATACAATATAAATAGATCATGTTTATTTTTTAGTTCATAAAATTAAAAATGCTTTATCTTCATAATTAATTAGATGTTTTTATAAGTATTGCTAACAATAAAATGAAATTAAATGAATTATTAGTATTATTAAATGAAAATTTTCCTCCTGAAACAGCAATAGAAAATGATAGAATTGGATTGCAAGTTGAATGTTGTGAAAATATAGAAAAGATATTGATTGCATTTGAGATGACTGATGATATAATAGAAGAATGCTTAAACTTATCTTGCAATACTATAATAACATTTCATCCTTTAATTTATAATCCGTTAAAACAAATTTTATTATCTGATAGAGTTGGAAAAATCGTTTCAAAACTTATTAAAAATCAAATAAATTTAATTTCTCTTCACACAACTTTTGATGCTCATAAGTTTGGTACAAGTCGTATCTTAGCTGATTTGTTAGAACTTCAACCAATAGATTTTTTAATTAATAATGAAAAATATCCTGAAGCTGGAATGGGTATTATATGCGAACAAAACCCACCTATTTCTGCTGAAAAACTAATCAATAAAATATATTCAGTCTGTAACTCCCCTATTCGCTCTACAATTAGACCTGAACAAAAAGTATCACGCATAGCTATTGTAGGTGGTAGTGGTATGTCTTTTGTATCTGAAGTCTTACGAAAAAACTGCGATACATTTATTACTGCTGACGCAACTTATCACGCTTTCCATGCTGAACAAGATAAATTGCTATTAATTGATGTCGGACATTATGAAATGGAACAATTTGTTACAAAAGGAATTGCCAGCATATTAAAAGAAAGTTTTAACGCAAGAAAAATTGATTTTTATGTCTCAAAAATTGTTACAAATCCTATAAAATATTTTCCAAATAATGAATATTATTCGGAACAACAAAGAAAATTATTAACTTAAATATATTATCAAACAAAACAATGAAAATTAGTATTTTACCTATCGCAAAATTAGCTTTTATTGACAAAATTCTTGATGAATACAAAAATGATATGGGCGACTTACCTGATTTAATTAAAGGGAAAGAAGCCGAAATCCATAATGCAAAAGCAAAAATTATGGATACAGAAACTATTTTAAATGATATTCGCGAGTTTGTCTCAACTGCAAAATTAACACTTGTTACGCTAAAAGATAAAGAAGATAAACTTATTCAACAACAATTTTTAGTTAGAAATAACAAAGAATTTGATGCTTTATCTGCGGAAATTTCGACATTGAAAAGCGAACATGAAAAATTATCTGTCGCAATGCGTTCAGAAGGTGTTAAAGAAGAAAATTTATTGAAATTACTTGAAGAACAAAACAGTACTCTTGCTGTATTACAACAAGATTTAAGTGAGTTACATGCTCAATATGACGTAGTAGCTGCCTCCCAAAATGAAGAAGTAGCTAAGTACTCCCGTATCAGAAAAATAATTAAAGACGATATGGACGAAGAGCTTTATGGTAGATATGCAAGAATTAGAAATCGCTTAGAAGATGCAGCTGTTTATGTACAAAGAGATAGCTGCATGGGTTGCTATCGTGCTATCCCAAAACAAATTATAGTGGAGATGCGAAACCAACCAGAAAGGATCTTCTGGTGCGAACACTGTGGTCGTCTTCTAATCCCTGATTGGGTTGAAGTTGATGAAGATGATTTAGAAAGTTTAGCATAAAATAATTATATGATTAAATCTTTCTATAAAAATAACAGCTTGACTTTAGGGATATTAGGTGGCGGACAGCTAGCTAAAATGCTAGCTTTGTCTGCATACAGACTTGGACTAAATGTCGCTATTATTGATAAAGAAGCAGGAACTCCAGCAGGTGATATGACAAAATTAGAATTCACTAAAGGTTGGGAAAATAGCTCCGAATTAGATAAATTTATTGAAGTTAGCGATATTGTCACTCTGGAAAATGAATTTATCGCACCAGAAATATTAGAATATATCGCACAAAAAAGGCAAGTTTTTCCTTCAGCAAAAACTATGCGTTTGATACAAGATAAATTTATACAGAAAAGTGTATTTGCTGAAAACAACATAGAATTACCTGACTTTAATGCTATCGCTAGCATAGAGGATATGTTAGCATTTGGAAAAAAATATAGCTATCCGTTTATAGTAAAAACACGTACTTTAGGCTATGACGGCTATGGTAATTTTACTGTATATTCTGAAAGCGATTGCAAAACTGCTTTTGACAAATTCCAGAAACCTGATGTAAAACGCGATTTAATGGCTGAAAGATTTATAGACTTTCAAGCTGAACTTGCAGTAATGGTTGCACGAAATAAACAAGGCGAAATTGCGGTATATCCTTGTGTAGAAAGTATACAAAAAAATCATATTTGCCATAAAGTTATAGCTCCGGCACGTATTTCTAAAGAGCTAGCTAACAAAGCAAAAGAAATAGCTGTAAAATGTGTGAAAGTTATTGACGGTGTTGGAGTTTTTGGAGTGGAACTGTTTCTAACTAAAGATAATAGAATTTTAATAAACGAAATAGCGCCTCGTCCACATAATTCAGGACATTATACTATCGAAGCTTGCTATACTTCTCAATATGAAAATGCAATTCGTGCAATATTAGGATTACCACTCGGTTCAACTGATATGCTCTTAAATGGAGCTTGTATGATAAATATTTTAGGTGAGAAAGAAGGAAGCAGTATTCCAGTTGATATTACAAAAAGTTTAGAAAACGGTAAAACTTCTCTTCATCTATATAACAAAAAACAATCACGTGTTGGCAGGAAAATTGGACATGTTACTGCTGTTGCAAATTCAGTTGAAGAAGCTATAGAAAATGCAAATGATATGGTGAAAAAAATCGTTTGGTAAAAATAACTAAAAAAGGCTGAAACTAGAAAATAGAATCAGCCTTTTTTTTATAAATTTGCTTATATAAATGATTACATTAGCTTTAACACATCATTGACAATAACATAAAACATCAATCCAAGCAATAAGAATATTCCTACTTGCTGAATTCCTAATTTAACTTTTACCGAAATTTCACGACGCATAATAGCTTCAACTATAATAATTATTAAATGTCCGCCGTCAAGTGCAGGTAATGGTAAAATATTAATCAATGCCAAAGATAAAGATAACATCGCAGTAAAACTCAAGAAACTCAAAACTCCCCTATCTGCAAACTGTGTAGCTTGCTGTGCTATCATTATTGGACCGCCTATAGCTTTTTTAAATTCTATATTGCCTACAATAATTTGTTTTATTGAGCTTAAAATAGTAGCTAGTGTTTCAAAAGCTTGTGTCGTGCCTTTCCAAATCGCTTCAAAAACACCAAACTCTGTTCTTAATATATCACCTGTATATACTTGAGAAATTTGTACGCCAATAATACCACTCGCATCTAACTGTATATTTCTATTGATTGTATTGGCATTGCTTTTCCATTCAATAGAAACTTCTTTTCCTTTATTAGCTTGCATAAAATCAACAAATTCATGGAATGAAAATATAGGCGTATTATTTACTGCAACAATAGTATCATTGTTCTTTATTCCTGCTTCTTCTGCTAAGCTATTAGGTTGAACTGCAAAAATTACAGTACGTAATCCTTTTGGTTCTAATCCAATAGCTTTGTTTGAAGCTATCATGTCAATCAGTTTTTTGCCATTTATATTAATTAATGTATCTATATTGTTGCGAGCTACAAGAACTTGTTTGTTTTCTCCAAGATTTTCTATAGCTAGCTCTTCTAATAAATTATTCCAAGTTACAATCCTAACTCCATCAATTTTCTTTACTTTATCATTAGCTTTAAGTCCTATTGTTTCACCTATAGAATTTGGAGCTACATAAGCAATTTCATTAGTTTTATAAGTTGTTTCGCCAATATTAAATGCTAAAATTGCAAAAATAATAATCGCTAAAATAACATTAAATAGTACTCCACCTGAAATTGTTATTGCTTTTTTAAAAGCATTTTTTGAGCGAAACTCATATTCTTTAGGTTCTTGTGCTATTGCTTCAGTATCTAAAGTCTCATCTATCATTCCGCTAATTTTACAATATCCACCTATGGGAAATGCAGCAACACGGTAATCAGTATTGTCTTCAAGTTCTAAATTTTCCGGCAAGTTACCAAATGTAAATCCCGTAACTTTATTCCAGCCGAATAATCTAAAGCCCATTCCTAAAGCAAAAACTTCTACACGCATTCCACTTAAACGAGCCATTAGAAAATGTCCAAACTCATGAACAAAAACTAATATTCCTAATACAACAACAAAGTAAAATATAGATGAAATTACTCCCATTTTCTTCTCCTTGACAATTAGTTACTTCTAGCTCTAAAGCCCGACCCGTTAACTTCATGAATCGGATTAACAATTATAAAAGCATTAGGATCTATTCCTTGAATAAGTTCCTTTAATTTAGGAACTTCTTTAATTGTTACAACCGTCATAATAATTTCACGTTCAATATTTCTATATATACCACGCGATTTTATAGCAGTAGCCCCTCTTGTTAAATCGTGCATAATAGTTTTTGCAATTTCCTCACTCTTGTCAGACATGATCAGCACTGTTCTAGCATAGTCAAAACCATCTATGATTACATCTATTATGTAGCTTGATAAGAACAATAATACGAGAGCATAAAGAACTAAAGATAAAATTGGTTTATCTAACGATAGACCTTTCCAATGAATAACCGTTCCTGCAAGTGCAATAACGAAAAAATCTATAATCATGATTGAACGTCCCGGCATAATCCCCAATTTCTTATACATTATTGCTGCACCTATATCAGAGCCTCCCGTTGTTCCTTTATATTTAAAAATTATACCTAATCCTACGCCCATCAAAATAGAAGCAACAATAATTAAAAACAAAAAGTCATTTTTTGCCATATCCTGAATGAAAGCTGTATCTTGGATTCGTATAAATCCTAATCCGGGTAAAGCACCACGGAATAAATCTATAAAAATAGAACACATTGTAAAGCCGTAAAAAGTACGAATTCCAAATGTATTACCTAAAACTTTATAGCCCCAAATAAACAAAGGTACGTTAATTAGCCATTTTAACGCACCAATAGAAATCACGCCTCCGGTCAAATAATACAACGCCATTGAAAGACCTGCAGCACCACCCGGTACCACAAAAATATCTACAAGCATAGCTATACTTAAACTCATTAATGCCGTACCTATTGCTATTAGAATATATTCTTTTACGGTCCCTTTTTTAATACTAAGTTTCATGTTTTGTGTTTTTTTAGATAATTTTTAAATTAATTAGTAAAATAATAAAAACAAAGATAAAGCATTTTAGTGAAAATAACAATTTTTTTTATTGAAATAATTTTAACTATATAGAACTATTATAACTTAACATATAGGTAGCAAATTAATTTGCATTAAATTGTTATAATAATTACATATTATATTTTGTTTTTATAAATTCATATTTTTTACTTTCATATTTTTTACTTATTTTAGTGTTTCTTATTAACTGACTTGTTATTAACAAATAGTATTTATTAATATTATGGTCTTTTCATATCTTCGTTCAGTTTTCAAGCCTGAATTATTTAATTCATTAAAAAGATATAATACAAGGCAATTTGGTAGCGATTTAACCGCTGGTATTATTGTCGGCATCGTAGCTTTACCTATGGCTATAGCTTTTGCTATTGCTTCCGGAGTAGCACCTGAAAAAGGTATTGTTACTGCTGTTATAGCTGGTTTTATTATTTCTGCCCTTGGTGGAAGCAAAGTCCAAATAGGTGGTCCTACAGGAGCATTTATTATTATTGTCAGCGGAATAGTTGAACAATACGGATTTAATGGTCTAATTGTTTCTACTGTTATGGCTGGTGTTATACTTTTAGTTATGGGTTTAGCTAAGCTAGGAACAATAATAAAGTTCGTACCTTACCCTTTAATAGTCGGTTTCACTGCTGGTATAGCATTAACAATATTTTCTACTCAAATGAAAGATTTATTTGGATTAGATATTGCTCATGTACCTTCAGGTTTCATAGAAAAATGGGCTTGCTATGCTAGCCATATATCCACTACTTCACTTGCTGCTACGATATTAGGTGTTCTTTCCATTGCTTTTATAGCTATTTGGCAAAAATATATAACAAGAATTCCCGGTTCCTTAGTAGTCATCATCATAGCTACTGCCGTTGTTGCTATATTTAATATACCGGTTGAAACAATCGGTTCGCGTTTCGGATCATTACCACAAAACTTACCGCCTGCAAAAATACCGGATATGTCTTTCGAGATGATAAGAGGTTTAATTTCACCCGCAATTACAATAGCAATTTTAGGAGCTATAGAATCTCTGCTTTCTGCGATTGTTGCCGACGGTATGATAGGAAGTAAACATAATTCAAATACTGAACTTGTTGCTCAAGGCATTGCAAATATTGTTACTCCTCTCTTCGGTGGAATACCTGCAACAGGAGCTATTGCAAGAACAGCAACAAATGTAAAAAATGGAGGTCGCACACCTATTGCAGGAATGATACATGCTTTAGTTTTACTACTTATGATGCTCTTTTTATCTAATTTATCTTTACTCATTCCTATGCCTGTTTTGGCAGCAGTTTTAGTAGTAATTTCATATAATATGAGCGGTTGGAAATCTTTCCGAAGTGTTTTGAAAAGCCCAAGAAGTGATGCTGCGGTTATGTTAGTAACTTTTTTCTTAACTATAATCTTTGATTTAACGGTAGCAATTTATTCCGGTATGATATTAGCTTCATTCTTGTTTATGAGACGTGTATCACTAGCTGCAAATGTTGATATAATTACAGATGAATTTGAATATAGTGAAGAAGACGATCCTATGGCAATTACTAAAAAAGCAGTAGCAAAAGGAATTGAAGTATATGAAGTTTCAGGTCCTTTCTTCTTTGGAGTAGCTAATAAATTCCGTGATGAATTTGAGAAAATAAGTAGGCATACAGAAATCATAGTATTACGTATGAGAAACGTACCTATTATTGACGCAACAGCATTAAATATGTTAGAACAATTTTACTTTGATTTCCAAAAAAAAGGAATAGATGTTGTTCTTTCAGGTGTTAATCCTGTGCCATTAGAAACAATGCAGCGCGCTGGATTTATTGATATTATAGGAATGGAGAATGTGCATCCTGATATTGACAAAGCTTTAGAAAGAGCAAATTATATTTTAGCAAATTCAAATTCAGTTACACATAAATAATAACAAAAAACATGAAAAAATATCCTGTAGTTTTGACAGTAGCTGGTTCAGATAGCTGCGGTGGCGCTGGTATTCAAGCGGACTTAAAAACAATAGAAGCTTTAGGTGCTTATGGTGCTTCAGCAATTACTGCAGTAACCGCTCAAAATACTTTAGAAGTACGTGCAATTCACGCTATTCCTAATAACATTGTTAGGCAACAAATTGAAGCTGTTGCCGAAGATCTTGATATTGCAGCTATTAAAACAGGAATGCTATTTAATAAAGAAATTGTTAAAATAGTTGTTGAATGTATAAAAAAGTTTGATATAAAAAACGTTGTAGTTGATCCTGTTATGGTGGCTACAAGTGGAGCAAAACTTATAGAAGACAAGACTATAGAAACAATTAAAGAAGAACTTTTTCCGCTGGCAACAGTTATAACTCCTAATCTCCCTGAAACAGAATTATTGCTAAATGAAAAAATAAATTCTGTACAATGCATGGAACTAGCTGCAAAAAAATTACTTGATTTTTCTTGTAAATGTGCTATTGTGAAAGGTGGACATTTAGAAAATAATATTTTAACTGATGTATATTGTATAGATAATCAACTAAACAAAATTACTTCAGAAAAAATTGACACAAAAAATACTCACGGCACGGGCTGTACATTTTCAGCGGCAATAGCAACTTATCTTGCAAAAGGCGAACAAATATCAGAAGCAATAGCAAAAGCTCATAGCTATCTTTATGGAGCTATTTTAAGTGCAAAACACAACCAAATCGGGCATGGACACGGCTCTTTGCACCATTCATATTTAAATGCTAAATAATATGAAAATAGCTCTAGTTCAACTTGGACGCATAGGCGATATGATTTTAATGACATCAGGAATTAGAAGCATTAAAAATACATATCCAAATGCAGAAATATATTTTATTGCAAGTAAAAGTAACTGTTTTATTGTTGAAAATAATCCTAATATTAAGCAAGTTCTTGTACTTGAGAAAAGCCCATTGGGAATAATTAAATTTTTATGGCAACTACGTAAAATCAAGTTTGATTATTATATTGACCCCAAAGATCATTTTTCAAATGAAAGTCAATATATTGCAAAACTAGCTAGAGCTAAACATAAAATCGGATTAAATAAAGGCAAACACAGTGCTTTTAATAAAGAAGTTTCAGACGACAAAGAAAATTTCAATCTGCATTTTGTTGAACGTGTAAACAACGCTTTGAAATTTGCTAATATCGTAGAAAACAATGATAAAATAGCACCTGAAATATATATAGAAAAAAACTCAAATGATATTGTTGATAAATTTCTTGAAAAACATAATCTAAAAGAATTTACGTTAATTAATATCGCTGCAAGTCATATTAATAAAATGTGGGAAACAGAGAAATGGATAGAATTTATTAACAAAACTAAAAATCAAGAAAACTATGTTCTCATCGCTGAAAAAACTTTTCCTCATCTAATTAGTGAAGTTATAGATAAAACAGGAATTTCACTATTCCCCGCATCAAGTTTTAATATAATTTCAGCATTAATATCAAAATCAAAATTACTTATAACACCTGATACTTCTTTAGTCCATGTTGCAGCAGCTTTTGACACACCTGTAATTGCATTAACTTGCAACGTAGAATGGAGCGTTATAAAATTCTATCCGTTAAGTACTATAAATAAAGTGATATTACCACAAAAAAAATATGGAAGACTTGATTTAATTGCAGTAACGGAACTATTAAATAGCTATGAAGATATAAAGAAAAATATTTAATTAACGAATTGAATTTTTAAACTCCCCTTTGGTGCGAATGTCGGGGCATATTGCATACGCCCTGCGAAACTTGACGGGGTAGTCAATAAAAAAACTGCTTACTGAAAAAATCAATAAGCAGTTTATAAAAAAGAAATTTCAACTATTCAACAGACAAGACAAGACGAATGCCTAC
>JAAYTD010000076.1 GCA_012518115.1 Ignavibacteria bacterium
ACAATTCTATGTTTGTTCTTTTTAATAAAATATAAATATACGGAATTTCCACCTCATATATAGCATAACAAAGAATAAATTATGAAATTGTTGATTAGTTTTTACACAGTCTCCAGAAGGGGTGGCAGGCGAAGCCTGACGGGGTAGTCAATATACCTAATTTTTTTATATAATTTCTCAGATAGGCGGATACGTACCGCCTATCTAAGAAAGAAATTAAATGTATGTTATAAACATACTAAAATTATTAGTCGCTACCAATCTCAGCTATACCAAAGTTAGTTGCTGAGCCTGAATTATTATTAAGTGTTGTTGCACGGAATATGTTATTGTCATTATCTGGTGCTATATAAATACCATGTAAGCCATCTGCAAGAGTTCCAGTTCCAGCTTGAAGAGCACCTACTGGTAAACCAGTTCCAGGAAGAGTAGATGCGAACGAACCGCTTGCAGTTTGGTTATTATTATTAATTACAAGACCAAATGTATATATACCATCGTTAGCTACTCCTGTTTCACCTGCTGCTCCTCCAGGATTACCTGCATGAGCTTGTCCTATAAATAATCCACCACCTGGAGTAAGATTATCACCAGTAGTAACAGCTGGAAGAAGTGTTACTTTTGCAGCAAGTTGATATGCTGAACCTAAGTTATTTACGCCTGCACCTTGATGTTCTGCTCTAGCGTATTTACGAGGAGTACCACCATGATTTGTTGTTGTTAAGAATCCAATACCGTCTCCTGTCCATACTTTATGACTTAACTCAACAAAGTCAGAAGAAATTGGTTGAGCTCCAACATTCCAAGTTTCTGGGTCAGACCAGCGACCATTTCTTACAGAAGCAATAACAGCAGCAGCGTTTTGAGTGATTAACAATTGAGAGCTGGTAGCTACATCAGTAGCCAAGTTTGAATAAGCAGCTTCACCAAAACGTGTTACGCTTGTAGCTTGTGCAACATAAAAGCATTGAGGACTAACAGTTTCAGTACCAGTACTTAACAAGTCTGCATTAGTTGTAGATTGACCTTCAAATGTACGATAACCTTTGTCAGGTTCAAAGCCTGCAGTACCTCTTTCACCTGATGTATAACCCATAGCTAAGCTACCTGCAACTATAGTAGCATGACCGCCTTGAGTATAAGCTTGAATGTGTCTTGGTATTATGTGAACTTGACCCTCTTGATCGCCTATTTGTGAAGGAGCTACACTCCATTGATCATCTCTAAATGTTGGAGCTTGACCAGGAAGTATAAAGAAACCTACTTCTTGTCCTGTAGGTGCAGGAAGAGCGCCAAATTGTAATGTTGTTGCTACGTTGTTAAATCTATAGGTAGTAGCCATATCCCAAGCGCTACGAGCTACAATACCTCTTACCTCACCACAATCTTGGTCATTTTCATTTACTAAGTTAGCAGTTTCAGTGGTAAATACAATTTTGTTGTAGTCATTTACGTTTATAGAACCAGGTGTTGCACTGCCTTTAATAGTATTAAATTCGCCGCCTGTTTGTAATTCCATACCACCTGCAACGTATGCATCGCCAGCAAGTCCAACAGTACCGCCAATAACTACATGGCTATAAGGATTATCTGCTGAAGTAGATAAAGCTGTTTGTCCTGATGTTGCACCAGTATAAGTGATAGTAGAACCAGTACCACTATTATCTAAACGAAGGTTTGTAGGATCACCTGTATTATGGTTAGCTATTGTACCATCTATATTTAAGTGAGAACCTGTAGCCATATCTAATACTGAATTTGCATCACCTAGAGTAAGAGTTCCAGTAGATCCAATATTTACATTACCAGCACCGTTTATATCAATTTTTCCTTCGTTACCTGCAGCACCGTTAATTTCTACAGCAGCATTGAAAGTAATATCAGTACCTGTTCCGTTACTTGTAATTATAGTAGCACTACCATTGCCATTACCTGTGATATCAACAGCACCATTAAGAATACCGCCTGCTATATCAAGGGAAGCAGCACCACCATTGCCACTAACTAAAAGGGCAGCACTTGCGTCAGAATTCATAGTAGTAGCTTCAACATTACCTGCAGCAAGTTGTGTTCCTTTGTTACTAGTACCACTACCAGCGCCAAAAGGAGGATTATCAGTTGCTAAATGAAGTGCAAAAATTCTTTTTTCGCCATTTCCTGTTAGTCTTAAAATACCGTATTTGCCACTACCTAATATAGTTTGAGGGCTATCACCATCATAAACGAAAGTTGAACTAGCGTTGTAAGTTAATGTGTAGTTTCCATCATCGCTAACTCCAGGAGTTGTTGAGTGTTTTTCATACCAACCGTTTACGAAATAACTTTGATTTCCAGCAAATGTTTTTGTTGTATTGCCAGCTGCACCTGCATTAGGGTAACGATATGACAAAAGTAGGTTTGTGTAATATAAACCTTGTACCGCTTGGTCACCTTTTCTTGCCCATTCTACAATACCGCCAATACGGTCAGTAGCTGAAGTTCCAACTCCAGTTATAGTACCGTCAGCACTAACCATACGCAATGTGCCATGATTTGTAAAACCACCACTGTTGGTTGTTAAATTTTGAGCGTTAGCATCTAAATTGAGAGCTAACGAAAGTGCAATTCCTGCAGCGCCTGCTGCGATTGCTTTGAGAAGTTTTTGTGTCTTCTTCATTTTTATTTTATCCTCTAATAAAATTAAAAAAATAATTTAAGTTTTTTATAAAACAATTTAATTTATATATAATAATTAAAAAAATAGCTTTCTTTAGTTTTCTTTTTCTATTCTTTTCCTATTTCAAGTATTCCATAATTTACGATATTCCCTGAGTTGCTTACATTTATTGCACGGAATATATTATTTAGTTTACTTCCTTCAGTGATATAAATGCCGTGAAAACCGGTTAAATCTGTGCCGGTATTAGATAGTTCATTAATATCTCCTAAGTTAGCACTTGTGAGTGTATTTTCATTTATAATGATACCGAAATCATATATGCTGTTATTTATGCCTGAAGTAGCATTTATGTTGTTTGCTCCGCTACCTCTTGAATTTCCTATAAATAGTACTCCATTGTTTTCTAATCTAGTAACGGCAACTAGCTTAGTTATTCCGTTTTCGCTTCCTATTACATCATGTTCAGCTCTATCCCATATTCTTGAGTTTGTTCCTGCAATATAGCCTAATCCGTCGCCCGTCCAAATTGCATGTCTTATTACTGCAGTATCAAGGATCGTAGGTTGGCTACCGGCATCCCAAGTTTGTGGGTCTGACCATCTTCCGTTTCTTACAGAAGTAATTTTACCAACAGTGTTTTGAGCTATAATAATTTGACTAGCTTCAGCAATATCATTAGAATTAGCATTGGCAGGTGTTCCTCCGATAGAAGTTACAGAATTAAGTTGAGCTACATAGTAGCTGTTTATTTGTTCTTCGTCTATATAGGGAGTCAAAGCCATAGGTGGCTGGGTAGAAGTATTTCCGTATCCTTCAAAAATTCTAATTTGTTTTGTAGAAGGATAAGCAGGAAAATAAGTTCTATCGTTATTAGTATATTTAAATTGTAAAGAATTTCCTGCTATATTAAATATTGTTGAACTTTGTGTTCTGTTGTCATCTTCTACAACAATTTCGATTAATCTATGTAAAATTTCTCTATCGTCATTATTAATATTTGGTGCTGTAGCACTTTCTGTCCAAGTTCCTATTTTGGTAGGTAATATCTCAGGAATAACAAAGAAACCAACCATTTCTCTATTATTATTAGGACTTGCATTTGCAAACTGCATACCTGTTTCATTATTATTAAATCTATAGTTAATAGTATTGTTCCAAGTATTTCTAGCTACAATTCCTATAATTTCACTATTGTTCATATTATTAGCACAAGAAGCAATGGGGTTTCTAGTAAATATTATACGGTTATAATCTCCTCTATCAGTAATTAATCCTGCAGCACTTCCTTTTCTAGTATTAACATTAATATTATTATTAATAGTAAGAGCATCATTTACATTACCTGCTATATATATCGCCATTTGGTAGTGTAGCAGTTCCGTTTAGTATAACTCTTCCGTATGCATTTCCCATTTGTGAAGTTTGATCAAAATTCACATCAACAGTAGGCATAATTTCGCCACCATTATATTCTATAGTAGCTGGTGAGGTGCTTGCATTGAAACTCATGTTAGTTCTTTCGCTAGAGTTGTTATATATTTCAGCACCAGATAAAAGTTGCAAATATGAATTTTGGTTCATTATCAGTTTAGCAAAATTATCGTTAAAAGTAATATTGCTTGTGCTTTCTGCATTGAGACGGGAGTTTTCACCTATATTTAAAGTTCCAAGTTCATTATATATGTTTCCTTGTAGATTTACATTTGCAGAACCTTCTAATGATAAAATTCCTGTTGTTGCTTGTGATTCGCCTGCTAATCTTGTATTCCAATTAAAAACGCTTTGTTCTGTATTTCTTAAAGTTAATTTTGCATGAGATAGGGAAGATAAACCTTTTATAACTAAACTGTCAATTTTATCTACTGCATTAGTTTCAATTTTTCTATTTACAACAACATCTCCACCTATATAGAGATTAGCATTTACAGAATTAAGAGAGTTTATATTTTTTACTGAACTAGCACCTGTAAGAATTAAGTTAGCATATTGATTATTAGTGTTATCGCCTGTACCTAATATAGTTTGTTTTTCTGTTCCGTCATAAGTAAATATATGGTTAATTCCATCATAAACTATTTGATTTAATGAAAAATTGTCAGTATTATCGTAATTATATGAACCCGAAACAAAAATATTTGTAGCAATAGTTTTTGCAGAAGTAGTATTACCGCTTATACGTAGATTTGTATAGTACAATCCTTGTACTGTTTGATTAGCTTTCTTTGCCCATTCTACAGTTCCACCTATTCTATCGTTTAATTTTGCAGCAGGATTACTGCCGTTTCCATTTCCAACTCCGCTTATATTTCCGTTTTCATCATTTGTTCCTAACATTCTTAACAGACCATTATTTGAACTTTTATAAAATCCGTTATCGGTATTATTAAAAGTTTGTGATATAAGACTAATGTTACTGTTAGTGAGAAAAACAATTATTAAAAATATTGTAGAAGTTTTTATTCTTGTTGTCATAAATTTTTATTGTTCTTAATATTATATTAATATTAGGTTGTAAATTTAAAGTATACTTTTTGTTATTTGTGTCAATAAATAATTAAAACAAATTTCACATAAAAAATACATTAAGTTTACACTACAAATATACGAGTTATTTAAAAAAAATTATTGTTTTCATAGATTAAAACATTAAAAAAGCAAAAAAAAGACTATTTTTAGCAATTATGAATAAAAAATAATTATATAGTGCCATTTAAAATGATAAAAACGCTTGCAATATTGTTTTATGATTTTTTGTTCATTGTCGTCTTCGTTAATGAATTTTCATAAAAGAGGTCTGTTTAGTATGTATTTTTGATATTACATGAGTTTATTTTATAGTAATTTCAATAAAATAAAAAAAAACAGAGATTGATTTTTAGTTCAATCTCTGCAAATTTTGAGATAAAAATGAAAAATTTTAAAGCGGAGCTGACGAGACTCGAACTCGCGGCCTCCTGCGTGACAGGCAGGCGCTCTAACCAAACTGAGCTACAGCTCC
>JAAYTD010000077.1 GCA_012518115.1 Ignavibacteria bacterium
AGCTAACATTACGTTGCTAATTTGATTAAAATAGCTACCCTTTATTTTCTCATGGCTCTCGCTAAATTCCATGTTTGCAAGCCTCCTTTATTCTTGCGTTTTGATAAGTGAAAAAAATATTATTTTAGCACATTATTATTTCTTCAAAATAATAAAAAAGAATGAGATAAAAAAGATAAAAAAAACTACTAGCTAGTAATTTTCCTGTATTCTATCAGCTAGTAGTCTTCTTTTAATTGATTGTTTTTTTGTATTTATACCATTAATAAATTCTAGAAGTAGTTAAGGGTGTTCTGCCCTCAGTTTAGCTTAGCGGTGTAGTTATGAATTTTATATGGTTTGTGGTTAATTTTTTTAATAGACTACCCCGTCAGGCTTCGCCTGCCACCCCTTCGTCCCGAAGGGGAATTTTAAATCACAGTTCAGACAATAGGAAGCTTACTTAGTTTCAATATAATACACTTCTTCATTATCTTTAGTCATTCCATATTTTTCACGCGCAATTCTTTCTATTTCTAAAGAATCAGTTTGCAATTTATAAATAATTTTATTCAAAGAATCTTTTGTTGTTTTACACGCTTCTACTTCTTTGTTCTTGCTTTTTAATTCTAATTCTAAAGAAAATCGTTCTATTAAACCATAATCTGAAAATATAAAGTAGAAAGTGAAAAGCAAAACTACTGCGATTAATATATATTTTTTCTTATTAGCACGTACAGATTGAAAAAAGTTGTTTTTTAAGTCCATTTTTTTAGCTTATTTAGTTATAAAAATAGGAATTGTTTTATTAAAAATTCCAGAAGTAAGATTAACAAAATAAATTCCAGAAGTAAATCTCTCTAAACTGATTTTTTTATTAAATACTCCAGATTTTGTAATATATGTATTAGAAAGAATTTCCTCGCCAAAAATATTAAAAATACTCAATTTTGAATTAATTTCATAAGGAATTACAAATTTTATATAAAGTTCAGAGTTGTCATTTTCAGCCACAAAACTAAACCTTCCTTTTTCACGTTGTAATTTATATTCAAGTCCACAAATAGAATCAATAGAATATTTTCCATTTGATACATTTAACTTCATAAAATCATCACAATTGCCATTCCCAATTTTTGCGTTTTGAATAGCTAGCTCCGTACTTGCTTGATTTCCTAAAAACGTTTTAAAGTTTATTAAAATAAGAGTGTCAGATTTAATAAATTCATTAAAATTATCTATTGATTTAATTTCAAGCGCGCCATCTTCCGACTTAGTTTCTATGCGACAGCTTTCACTTGAAGTTCCTAATTTAGTGATATTAATAAATTCAAGTAAATTCGGATTGTAAACGAGGTTGAACTCAAAGGTTTTTATATATTTGAAAATATCGTTATGTTCTTTATTTTCTATCTTTACTGGTACGGCAAGAATACTACCGGGTTTATTCTTTAAGTCATTTGGAATAAATAGATTAGCTTCAATAGGTGGAATACTAGTGCCTAAAAGCGTAATTTTTTTTGTATTGTTGCCAATTTCATTTGTTGTAAATATTAAATTTGCTGTCGCTGTTTTTTCAGGATAGGTTGCTTCAAAAGTTATTTGTAAGGTTTCAAAAGAGTTAGGTTTAATAGATAAGTCGCTTTTCGAAACAGTAAACAAACTATTGTCTGAATGAATATCAGATATAATTAAAGTTGCATTGCCAGAGTTAAAAATATGAATTATCGTATCTTTTGTTGTTAAACAATTTTGTGAAGAATTAGCATAGCTAATGTTTCCGAAATTCACAGTATCAGCATTAAAAGCTAGTGTTGGCGTTACTCCTATCCCACGCAAAATAATTATCTTACGATAATCTTCAATTGAAGAAGAACGTATTTTTCTTGTCGCAAAATCATTCTCTATTATATAGCGCGCTAAAAAAACACCTTTTCTGTCGGGAACAAAATTAATTTCAAAAGAAGAACTATCACCGATTTCTAGTTCTTTGTCATTATTTTTTTCTTCTAAGAATTTTTTTTGTATTTCAAAATAGCTAACAGGAGCATCAGCTATTTCATCAAGTATTTGTTGTGTTTTTAATCCGTAATTGATATTTCCTTTATTTGTTAAAGTTACGTTAATAGTTTTTTTCTCGTTAATGCGAACATAACCGAAATCAACAGTATCAGGATTTGCTATAATAAAATTACAATTTGCATTTTTAATATCAAGGGAATGTTGAACTCCAATGCCACAGATTTTTACGCTTGTTGTATCTGTTTTGTTGAGATTATTAGGATCAGGATTAAACACAAGAGAAACTAAAGCTGTATCAGGTAATAAATCTAAAGGATTATAAGAAAACAACCATGAGCGATAAACAAAATTATTACCCGGATAAAATCTCAATGGAAATTTCTTTTCTTCAACTTCAAACTCATTTATACCTAAATTTTGTGATATTAATTTATAGCTTTGTGATATTGCATCTATTTCAAAATCAGTTGTGTTTTTTACTTTCCATTCTAACTTAGGAGGGTTTTTTTGATTTATAAAAACAGAATCAAAATTAACAATGTTATCATATCCATCAACAAATAAATTAGTTTTTTTTCCAATAAGATAAAAAGTATCACAAATAACTGTAGTTAAAGAATCATCCGCATTTGTTAATCCTAAGATTAACATAGCTTCTTTGCGTCCAAAGTCTGCTTGAATTTTTGTGGTAAACTCTATTTGTAGAGTATCGGTAGGCTTATATTCATTTAATAAAATAGGAAAAGAATTGGGATGAACTATTTTAAAATTAAAGAAATCATCGCCCGAGGAGTTCGGGCTATTTGTATTAATAAATGTAGGTGCTTTATTATACATTAGCAATGGGGTGTTTGGAGAAAGATTTGTCAAACTAAACTTTAAAACTGTAGATTGATTATCTAATAAAGGTCCAAAATAAATTATATTTTCACCGGGAAATTCAACGGAGCGAATTCTTGCCACTTCATTAGAATATGTTTTTTGTAAACAAAGTGAAAATATAAAGATAAAGAAAATTGCTTGTATTATTTTGTATTTTTTAGTATTAAAGTTCATAGATATACATTAATTACTTTATTCAAATATAAAAAAAAATATATAATTTATAGTAAAAATTAATATTTTTTTTGTATATTTACAAGTATTTTTCAAAAACAAATTATAAATTAATTGACCATAATAAGGTACGTATATGAAAAAGATATTGTTTTTAACTTTAATATCGGTATTCTGCTCATCAATTGTTTTAGCTCAACCTAAGCTTACAATTATAGGTGGAGATACTTATGACTGGAAAGAAGTTAAAGTAAGTCAAAGTCCATTAAAAGCAGAAGTTCAATTGAAAAATGAAGGGAACGAACTTCTAAAAATTGAAGAAGTGAGACCCGGATGTGGGTGTACGACGGCACCGCTTGATAAAAATGAATTGCAACCGGGCGAAGTTGCAACTTTAAGTATTACTTTTAACATAGGGAGCTATACAGGCTCTGTATCTAAATCTATTTTAATTCGTTCTAACGATCCTCAAAAGCCAAGAAGATATTTTGAGATTCGTGCAAATGTAATTAGAGAAATTGTATTTAAGCCAGCACCTTATATGCCATTTAGAGATTTGAAAGTAGGTGAAGAAAGTACAAGTACGATTTATATTAAAAATAACTCAAAAACTAATATAAAGTTTTCTAATCTTACCGTTGAGCCGAAAGATACACATTTAAGATTAAATATTGACTCAACAACTGAAATTGTATTAAAACCGGGTGAAGAATTTGAACTAACAGGAAGATTAACACCAAGAAGTGCAGGCTATCAAAATATAAAAGTTGTGCTGTACAGTACGCATCCGGATTTTCCGACCATAACTATTCCGGCTTACGGTACGGCAGCAGCTTCACCATATTTTCAAAATGAGCCGACTAAATAACTTTTTAATTTAAATATAATTATGAAAATAAATCCAGTAATTATCTTGTTTATATAGATAATCTGGATTTTTTTATAATTTTAATAATGAAGAAAAAATGGAATGTATTTATCTTCCTAAATTAGAAAAGGAAAGCGAGCGTATAGAGATTTTATTAGAAGAAGCAAGACATTTAAAAGCTTTAAGATTAAAACCGTATGAACAAATTCTAGCTACTAATGGGCGGGGACTAACTGCAACAATTTCTGTTGAAAATATAGGAAATAAAGTTTTTGCAACAGAAATTCAAAATTTTCAATACAATTTAGGTGAAATAAGTAGTAAGTTTGGCTTGGCATTAGGAGTATTGCATGATCGCGCTAGACTTGAATTTGCTCTTGAAAAAAGTGTAGAATTAGGTATTACAGATTTTTATTTGTTAAATACGAGATTTGTACAGAAAAAAAATTACTCTTATGAAAGATTAGAAGCTAAAGCTATTGCAGCTATGAAACAAGCAAAACGTTCAGTTTTACCTAAAATACATCAGTTGAAAGAATTCAACTTGATCAATGGTATTTTAGAGCAATATGATAAGATAATTTTAATGGATGAAACAGGTAAAAAAATGAATGAGTTAGAGAGGAATATGGCAGAAAAAAAAATTATTCTTGTTGGACCTGAAGGAGGATTTTCAACAGAAGAAATAGATAGCTTGTTAGAAAAACATAAGACAAAAATAGAAAAAATAACTCTTGGGTCTCGTAGATTAAGAGCAGAAACTGCAGCGATTGTATCAGTAGGACTATTTTCTTTTTAATTGAAATGTAAATAAAAAATGCTACATCCTAGAACTAATAAACGTAGAACAGTAGAAATTTATTTTGTACTTTATTTATCAGCTCTTGTTTTGTTAATATCAAAAACTGGAAACAAGGAAAATAAAGTAGATGATATTCAACATAAAAGTTTTGATTTACCGTTTATTTTAAAACCAGAAAAAAACGTGTTAATGTGCAATATTTGGCTTGATTCGTTGGGAAATAAACGCTATGAAGTTGATTCGTTAAATTATATATGGGATATTGGTGAAGTAGAAAATGTACGCTATGAATTTGTGATTGAAGATCAGGAGCTAAATCATAGTGTACGTTTAACAAATAATGCTGAATATAATTACAATACATTTAAGTTTAAGGAAGAAGCAGGAAATAGACGAGCAATATTTTATTGGGAGCCTGATTTAGAAGGGAATATGGATAAATCTTACACTGTATATGTATCGGCAACAGCACAGCCACTAAATGAAAAAAATATACAGAGGGTCAAAGCGAAGACGCAATTTACATTAATGATTACACATATAAGCGATACAGCGAATAAAAATTTATATTTGGCAGAACATAACAATGATTTGCCATTAGATAGACAAAGAGAAGGGCAGATATTTGAACCTCAAATAAATGTAAATATAGGTAAAATGAGCTTGCTGCAAGAACGCTCAGAAGTGAAGTATTTAGCATTTAAAGAATGGAAAAATAAAATTTTCTGCTTCGGTTTTAATCCGAAATATGATTTGGCTAAACCTCCGGATATAAAAATCATAAATAATCCTAAAAACAATGGCGGTAGTGTTTATATAGATTCCTATTTAGATAACACAATTGTTCTTAAAGGGAAGACACCTGCTTTTGGAAAAAGTCAGGTTTCTTTGACATTAGTGCGTAAGTATGATTTATATGAAACAAGTATCTCGTTTGACATTATACCGCAAGATTTAGAAACGCCTAATTATCCTTCAGAGATGTATCCTGAACAAAAATATCGTTTTGATCCAAAGTTGCCTTTAAGTGTTTTGGAAGATGCTGTAACATTGTTGAAATTAGGTGATAAGATTGTTGCGGCTGATTATCAAGGTGGAAGTATAGAGTTTACGCCGACTGAATACGATGTTGGCAAAACTTTCAATTTTGAAAGAATTGTCGGAGGAATGACAGTCGGAAAATCTATAAGTATAAAAGTGTTGCCTTATCCAAAGCCTGAAATCACACGTATGGCAGGGAAAAGCGATAACGTTGTAATTTTGAATGTTACATCTTACGGTTGGACGAATAAAAAAGAAAATAGAATTAAAGAACTCGTTCTTACAGGAAATGCAAAATACAGACAACTTTACGGAAAGACTTCTGAAGATAGGGAAAAATCAATATGGTATGAGCAGTTTGAGATTACTCCGCTCAATGACAAAGAACCTTTCACGTTCTCTGTTGTTGCTGTTGATTACTGTGGAAATAGTTCGAAAAAACTTACATATTAACAATATTTGTTTGTAATCCATAAGAAAAAACTGTATATTTGTACTTTAATTTTATTAAATAATTATTATTCAGAGGGAATAGAAAAATGAAACTTCTAAGATTAACCTTAACTTTATGCTTAACTCTTGTTTTTATGACGGGAAGTGCATTTGCACAGGAAAAAGTAGAGTTAAAACAAAATTTAAATAACAATTCAAAAAATGAAAAGAAATTTGAATTGAATCTTAAAAATATTAATACTAATGTGAAAGTTCAAGCAGTTGAAAAAAAATCTAATTGTACGAAAATAGAATGTAAATCTCAAAATTGTACTCATGATAAAAAATGTGTTAATAAAAATTGCACTGATAAAAACTGTACTTGTAATCATCATAAAAAAACTGATAAAAAACAATGTACAAAAAACTGTCATAAACCTAAAAAATAGACATTAGTCTTTTATTTATAATTATGTTACATATAGGGTTGCTTTTTTGTAACCCTTTTATTTTGTCTTTACTACTATGAATATAAAAAAAATTTCATTTCTTTTAGTATTAGTTTTACTTCTAATTTCTTGTGAAGAAAACGAGCTTCAAGATATAACTTTAGAACAAGTTTATATTGATACTGTTTATTCTGTTAAGTGGGGGAAAACGCAAAATTTCGGAAGAAGTGCGGAGTTTTTTCCTAAAAATATTTTCGGTCCTCCTTCGCGAGTTGCATCTAAACTTACGCCAGAAGCTTCGGAAGAAGAACTAGCTTCTTTAGGACGAGACGGTGAAATCATTGTTGGTGCTAAAAATCATGTAATTGTAGATAAGCCCGGAGTAGATTTTATCGTTTTTGAAAATGTTTTTGCAACAACACAATCGGAAGCTAAAGTTTTTGTCGAGCCAGCTATTGTTTCTGTAAGTCAAAATGGCGTAGATTTTATAGAATTTCCGTATGATCCGAAAACTTTAGAAGGACTTGCAGGATTAACTTGGACAAATGGTAGTGAAAATCCATTTGACTATACAGTTTCTGGAGGCGACGGTTTTGATTTAGCAAAAATAGGAATAGATTCTGTTAAATATATAAAACTTAAAGATATATCAAAAATAGCTAGTACAATGCCTAAGGATCATAAGTATTATTCGCCTGAAGTAATGCTTTCCGGTTTTGATTTAGATGCTATTGCAATTATACATGCGGTTCGAAAAAAGTAATTAATTTAGTTATATGAAATTAAAAGAAGAAAAACTATTTCATAGTAGCTTTATCTATGTTTGTATAGCTCATTTTTGTTTATTTTTTGCTTTTTATTTGATTTTACCTGTCATGCCTCTTTATCTAATAGATGAGTTTCATGCGGGGAAGTCGTTAGCAGGAATAATTTTATCTTCTTACACCTTAGCAGCACTTTTAGTCCGTCCTTTTTCTGGGTTTATAGTTGATAGTTTTGTACGTAAGCCGGTTTATTTGCTTACATATTTTATTTTTATCGGATATTTTTCGGGTTATATATTCGCAACTTCTCTATTAGTTTTTACAATTATTCGTGCTACTCATGGACTTCCTTTCGGTATTGTATCAACTGCAAGCAGTACAATAGCTATTGATGTTATGCCAGCCTCAAGACGCGGCGAGGGTATAGGTTATTTTGGCATTATGGGGACTATAGCTATGGCAACAGGTCCTATGACAGGATTATTTATAATGGAAACATTTTCTTATCAAGCTGTGTTTCTATCTTCTATAATTATTGGTGTCTTAGGTTTTGTTTTTGCCAATTGTGTAAAAACAGAAAAAAGAGCATTAGTAGAACAAAAAATAAAATTATCATTTGACAGGTTTGTGTTATTAAAAGGATTACCGGCATTTCCGACAGTTCTATTGCTTGCCTTTATGTATGGCATGCTTATTACATACTTAATCTTGTTTGCCAGAGAAATTAATATAAACACAGGTGGAGGTTTATTTTTAACTTTAATGTCAGTAGGACTTATACTTTCACGATTAACAGCAGGTAAGGTAATAGATAAAGGGCACTTAACAAAAATGATAATTGGAGGTAAATTGTTACTATTAGTAGCGATTTCTATACTTATTTTAACAGAAAATATATATACTTTTTATATAATTGCAATTTTTATTGGAATTGCATTTGGGTTTATAGCTCCGGCATATCAAACTTTATTTATTAATTTGGCAGAACATAATCAACGAGGAACTGCAAATTCAACTTATTTGACAGCTTGGGATATGGGATTAGGAGCTGGCGTTCTAATTGGCGGACAAATTGCGGAAGTTAGTAGCTATCATTCTGCCTATGTTTTCGGTCTATTTTGTATTCTAATTTCAGTTTTAATATTTATAAAATTTACAGCATCTTACTATAATAAAAATAAATTACGATAAATGGTGTTATTTGTATTGTGAAATCCCGTAGGGGTGAAAATTCTCCTCTTTGAGAGGAGTACCCGCGTAGCGGGGGAGGTGTGGCAGGATTACCCCATCAGGCTAACGCCTTCCACCCCTTCGTGCCGAAGGGGAATTTGTCGCCCAGCGAAGAGCTGAAAATTCTCCTCCTGTGGAGGAGTGTCTGCGCTAGCAGACGAGGTGGTTATTAATTATATATCCTTAAAAATCCCGTTAGGGATGACATGATTATAGTATTGTGAAATCCAAATTTTAATAAAATCCCGTAGGGGTGACATTTTTTATTGACTACCCCGTCAGGCTTTTGAAGGGCGTATGCAATACGCCCCGACATCAATCTGAAGGGGAATTTTAAAAACATTATTGAACTAATATATTATTCAAAATGGTGTTATAAATTAAAAGGCTCAAGCGTTCTAGCTAAATATCCATTAAGAAATGATAATATCATTCCATAGTTTGTAATATTGCCACTCACTTTTTGTACTTCTTTTATTCTATTCAATTTTTCTGTTCGCGTAAGCATACAAGCTCCGCAATGTATAACTAGCTTATATTCTGGTAGGTTATCTGGGAACTGATGTCCACTTGTATAATCAATTTTCGGTAAAAATCCTAAATATTTTTTTAATAGATTAGGGATTTTTACAGTAGCAATATCATCTTTTTGAGCATGATGCGTACAAGCTTCAGCTATAAGTATCTTATCTTCTGGTTTTAACGTATCAATTATTTCAATACCTTCAAATTCTATTTTTACATCTCCTTTCATTCTTGCAAAAAGTATTGAAAAAGTTGTAATTTTTTGTTCTTGCGGTATTTTTTCTATTACTTGCTTAACAACTTGCGAATCGCAAACAATTAGGTCTGGCGGGTTTTTTAAACTATCTAAGGCTAAGTTTAATTCTTCAGGTTGAACAATTAAAGAAATGATATTTTCGTCTAAAGCAGCACGTAAGGCTTGGACTTGTGGCATAATTAAGCGTCCTTTTGGAGCTCCCGAATCTATTGGAGTTACAAAAATGCAAGTATTGCCACTAGTTAATAAATTATCAAAAAGATTTTGTGTTTTTTCATTTTTTACTTTGAGTTCTTGCTGAATTATTTCTGTTAATTTCGTTAAAAAAACATCTCTTGTTTGTAATATATCATAGATTATTTTAGGCAATTTATTTTTAATTTCAAATATACTGTTTGGTTCTTTTTTATTGATAACAATAATGCAAGGTATGTTTTTTTCTTGAAATTCTTTTATTAACTGTTCTTCAAATTTTGTCCATTGATTTGCTTCTGTAACAAGTAATGCAATATCGCAACGGTTAAAAACTTGCTCTGTTTTAATTTTTCGTTTTTTTCCTAAATCGCTAGTATCATCAATCCCAGCAGTGTCAAAAATGACAACAGGTCCTAGAGTTGAGAGTTCTAAAGTTTTTTCAACAACATCGGTTGTTGTTCCCGGAATTTCGGAAGTAATTACTATGTTTTGTCCTGCAATCAAATTAAAAATTGTAGATTTTCCTACATTTGTACGACCGAATAATCCTATATGTAATCTTTCTGATTTTGCAACTACCATATTATTTTAGTACTTATTTTTTTCTACTTTAATTGTATGTTTACTTGTTTTACTTCCACGTAAAATTTCAAACGCTAATTTGTCACCAACAAAAGCATCAGCTATAGCTATAAAGAAATCATCAGAATGGTTAATTTCTGCGCCATTAATTTTCAATATAATATCGCCAGGTTCAATACCTGCCTTTTCAGCAGGTGAGCTTCTATAAATACGTTCAACATAAACTCCATTATCTTTATCAAACTTAAAATATCTTGATATTTCAGGAGTAATTTCATTTATTTCTATTCCAGTATTAGCATTTCTTTCTATTTTTTTACCATCTTTCAGCATGTCAACTATAGATTTTACTCGGTTGATAGGGATAGCAAATCCAATTCCTATACTGCCAGCACCGCTTCGGCTCGTTGCAGTTGAAAAAATCACGGTGTTCATACCGATAACTTCACCTAGTGAGTTGATAAGAGGACCGCCTGAATTTCCTGAACTAATAGCAGCATCAGTTTGTAGCATGTTTTTATAAACGCTATAACCTGCGCGACCATTATTTTGGAAGAAGTTAATGTCCTTGTTGGATACAACTCCAACAGTAATAGAAGGCTTAGAGTTTATATTGAAAAGTCCGAATGGATTGCCGAAAGCTATTGCCCATTCGCCTACAATAACATCGTTTGAATTTGCGAATTTTAAATATGGTAATTTTTTATTTGTTGAAATTTTTAACAAACATACATCGCTAACCATATCAGCTCCTATAATTTGGGCATCATATTTTTCACCATTCGTTAAAGTTACAACGACTTTCGTAGCATTACCTGCAACATGGTGATTTGTTAAAATATATCCGTCAGACGAAATTATAAATCCGGAACCAAGTCCTTTAACTTCTTGTTGTCGTTTGCCAAACAAAAGTGAAAACATTTCATCAAAATGACTATTATATCTTACTTCTTGTACTTCAGTAATATTTATACCTACTATAGCTGGACTACATTTTGCAACTGTATTAGTAATAGCATTTCGTCGTGAGTTTGAAATTTCATTCTGTATCTTACTAAACTGTATATCATTATTGTAAGAATCAGAATTAGTATAAATTTGAGAGGTATTTTTTTTATTGCTTCTTGATTCGTCAGCACTAGCATTGCAACCCGTAAAAACAATTACTAATGCAAAAAATGCAAAAAAGTTTATTAATATTTTATTTGTAGTATGCATATCATTTTCCTTAAAATAAAAATAGAACATCTATATATACGATAAAATATAAGGTTTTATTACGGAATTTATTAAAAAAAAGTTGCTTATTTTTATATTAAGCAACTTTTTTCTTTATTTATTTAAGTAGAATTTTATAATGCATCTATAATTTTAGATTTAACATATTCTACATTCATTCTTGAGATAAAGCGTGCTGGAATTTCTTTTGGACAAACTGCTTCACATTCGTAATAGTTTCTACAAGCGCCGAATCCATTTTCTTCCATAGCGGTTACCATAGCTAATGCACGTTTTTTTCGTTCTGCTTGTCCTTGTGGTAAATGTATAAATTGTACAATTTTAGCTGCTGTAAACAACATTGCAGCACCGTTTGGACAAGAGGCAACACAAGCACCACAACCTATACAAGCTGCTGCATCCATAGCTATATCAGCACTTTCTTTTGAAATCGGTAAAGCATTTGCATCTTGAGGGCTTCCTGTATTTACAGAAACATAACCACCTGCTTGAATAATTTTATCTAAAGCAACTCTATCTGTTACTAAATCTTTAAGAACAGGGAAAGCTCTTGCTCTAAATGGCTCGATATAAATTTCATCGCCATCGTTAAACTTACGCATATGGAGTTGGCAAGTTGTTGTTGCAGCTTCAGGACCATGTGGCATTCCATTTATAGCTAATGCACATGCTCCGCATATACCTTCACGACAATCGTGGTCAAATGCTATCGTATCTTTACCTTCTTTTATTAAATCTTCATTTAATTCGTCAAGCATTTCAAGAAAAGACATATCTTCGTTTACATCTTCACGAACATAAGTTTCTATTGCACCACGTTCATTACCATTTTTTTGTCTCCAAACATGAAGGGTTAATTTCATTATAAATTCCTATTCAATCAATTAAAAATATATATTAAATTAATCTACAAAGATAATGAATTTTTGTGAATAAATAAAATAATTGTTCACAAAATGTATTCATTTTATTATTAACAATGATAAGAATCATAAATCATAATTATTTATATACATTGTTATATTTTTGCGGAAGGGGAGGGATTCGAACCCTCGGTACCCGCAAAGGTACACACGCTTTCCAGGCGTGCCAATTCAGCCACTCTTGCACCCGTCCTAAAATTTAAAGTATTCTATTATTTATTAAAAATAAGATTTACAAATATAATGATAAAAAATGAATTTGCAAATTTTTTTAAATTTATTGCTTTTTATTTTGTAAATGTGCAAAAAAAAATCAATAAAAATATTGTTATTTCAATAAAATTTATTAACTTGCAGAAATATAAATTAATTTTTTATTATAATTGGAAATATAATTATGACAGACAAAATTACACATTCTCTTCGCGACTCAAGGCTTGCGAGATGGGCAGCATTAATCTTATTAGCATTAATGATGTTCTTTGCTTATATGTTTGTTGATGTTCTATCACCGCTGAAAAGTATGCTTGAAACTACAAGGGGGTGGGATTCAGAAACATTTGGTACTTTTTCCGGTTCGGAATATTTTTTAAATGTATTTGCATTCTTTTTAATTTTTGCCGGTATTATCTTAGATAAGATGGGCATTAGGTTTACTGCTATTTTATCGGCTTCAGTAATGGTTATAGGAGCAGCTATTAAGTATTATGCAATTAGTGATGCTTTTGTTGGAACCGGTTTAGAATCTTTCTTAAATTCTTTTTGGTCTTCTTTTCCTGCATCAGCCAAATTAGCTTCTTTAGGATTTATGATTTTTGGTTGTGGTGTTGAAATGGCAGGCATAACAGTTTCTAAAGCTATTGTTAAGTGGTTCAAAGGTAAAGAGCTAGCTTTAGCTATGGGAGTAGAGATGGCGATTGCTCGTTTAGGAGTTTTTGCAGTTTTCCGTATTTCACCACGTATAGCTGAAAGCTATGATGTTAGCGCTCCAGTTTTATTTTGTTTAATTCTTTTGATGATAGGCTTTATTTGTTTTGTAGTTTATTCATTAATGGATAAAAAGTTAGATACTCAAATGGACGAGAGTGGTGTTGAACCAGATGATCCATTTAAGATTAGTGATTTGTATATCTTATTTACTAATAAAACATTTTTGATTATAGCTGGTTTATGCGTTCTATATTATTCAGCAATCTTTCCTTTCCAAAAGTTTGCTGCTAACATGCTAGAGTGCCGTTTGAATATAAGTAGTACAGAAGCTAGTGATATATTTTCTTATTTTCCTATAGGTGCAATGGTATTAACACCAATTTTAGGTGGTTTTCTTGATAAAAAAGGAAAAGGAGCAACAATGTTAATAGTAGGAGCTATATTAATGATTTGTTGTCACTTAGTTTTTGCTATTGTTCCTGCAGAAAGTTTTACTACTACAGTAGCTTATTCAGCAATTATTTTATTAGGTATTAGTTTTTCATTAGTGCCTGCTGCATTATGGCCAAGCGTTCCTAAGCTTGTTGAAAATCGCTATTTAGGGTCAGCATATTCCGTTATTTTCTGGATACAAAATATAGGGTTAATGTTATTCCCTATTTTAATCGGTTGGGCTTTGTCCATAACAAATGAAGGTGTTACAGATCCTAGAATGTATGACTATACTGTTCCTATGTTAATATTTGCAAGCTTAGGTATTTTTGCATTTTTATTGGGATTATGGTTAAAGTATGAAGATAAAAAGAAAGGCTATGGATTGGAAGAGCCTAATATAGTAAAATAATCATCGCTGAAGTTTGGTATAATTATTGTAGCCATAAAAATAGTGAAATATATAGTTAGTGTGCGACATTCTGACGCTATTTCTGTCAGACTGCCGCACATAATTTTGAAACAATAAACAAAATAAAAAAAATGTACAGTAATTTTTCAAATAGAGTCAACGAAATTCTTAAAATTAGTCGTAGTGAGGCGCAGCGTTTAGGGCATACACAAATAGATGTTGAGCATTTTATTTTAGCTATGCTATCAAATGGAGATAGCATGGTTTTGAAGATTTTTAAAAACCTTGATGTCGATCTAGTTGACTTAAAAACAAAGATTGAAGACTCTATTACGGCAACTAAGGGAACAGATGTAACACCAGATAGTATTTCTTTGACCAAACAAGCTGAGAGAATATTAAAACTTTCAATTCTTGAAGCGAAGTTATTTAGGACGGATATTATTGGGTCAGAACATTTATTACTTGCCATACTTCGTGACAGAGACAGTAATATAAGTAAAACTTTACAAGAACTTAATATAAATTACGAAACTGTTAGCAGTGAGTTGAATGCAATTTTAAGTGGTAAAGTAGATAGAGTTACTGTTGCTCTTCCTATTACTAAAATTGTAATTAAACAAGATAGTGAAAAAGTAAAAACTCCGGTTTTGGACAATTTTGGACGAGATTTGACAAAATTAGCTGCTGAAGGCAAGTTAGATCCTGTTATTGGACGAGAAAAAGAAATTGAACGTGTTTCTCAAATTCTTTCGCGTCGTAAGAAGAATAATCCAGTTTTGATAGGGGAGCCGGGTGTAGGTAAAACAGCTATTGTAGAAGGTTTAGCATTGCGAATTGTCAATAAAAAAGTAGCTCATTCTCTTTTTGATAAGCGTGTTATTGCTTTAGACTTACCTGGAATTGTTGCAGGAACAAAATATCGTGGACAGTTTGAGGAGCGAATGAAGTCAATTTTAACGGAGCTTGAAAAAGCTACAGATGTTATTTTATTTATTGATGAATTGCATACTTTAGTTGGAGCGGGTGGCGCTTCAGGTTCGCTTGATGCTTCAAATATTTTCAAGCCCGCATTAGCGCGTGGTGAAATTCAATGTATAGGAGCTACAACACTTGATGAATATCGTCAATTTGTAGAGAAAGATGGGGCTTTAGAAAGACGTTTCCAACAAGTATTAGTAGAGCAAACAACGGCAGAAGAGACGTTAGAAATTTTAGAAAATATAAAAAGTAATTATGAGGCGCATCACAATGTTGAATATACAGACGAAGCAATAGAAGCTTGTGTTAAACTTTCTGATAGATATATTAGCAATAGAATGTTTCCTGATAAAGCTATTGATGTACTTGATGAAGCTGGAGCTAGGGTGCATATTTCTAATGTAGTTGTTCCTAAAAATATTTTAGAGATTGAGGAAAAACTTGAAGATATTCGGATGGAAAAAAAGGCTGTAGTAAAATCCCAATTGTTTGAAGAAGCTGCGAAACTTAGAGACCAAGAAAAAATGATATTAAACGAATTAGAACTTGCAAAAGAAGAATGGGAAAAAATCATTGCTAAAAATTTACTGCCTGTAACAAAGTATGATATTGCTGATATTGTAGCTATGATGACAGGTATTCCCGTTAATAAAATTGCTGAAAGTGAAAGTAACAAGCTGTTGCATTTAGCAGAAGAACTAAAAAAACATGTTATAGGACAAGATGATGCTATTGAAAAACTTGCAAAAGCTATAAGACGTGCTCGTGCAGGACTTAAAGATCCTAAACGTCCTATTGGTTCGTTTATGTTTTTAGGTCCGACAGGTGTCGGAAAAACAGAGTTAGCTAAAGTTCTGTCAAAAGTAATGTTTGATAAAGATGATGCACTTATCAGAGTTGATATGAGCGAATATATGGAAAAATTCGCAGTATCTAGACTTGTTGGAGCTCCGCCAGGATATGTAGGATATGAAGAAGGCGGACAGTTAACAGAAAAAGTACGCAAAAAACCTTATAGCATTATATTGCTTGACGAAGTAGAAAAAGCACATCCAGATATGTTTAATATACTATTGCAAGTTTTAGACGATGGTGTTCTTACTGATAGTAATGGTAGAAAGGTAGATTTTAGAAATACTGTTATTATAATGACTTCAAATGCAGGTACAAAAGATGTAAAAAGTGGCGGAAAAATCGGTTTCAGCTCTAATACAATTGATGATAAGTATGAAAATATGAAAGCAGTTGTGGAAGAAACAGCAAAACAACTCTTTAATCCCGAATTCTTAAACCGTATTGATGATATTATTGTATTTCGTAATTTAGAAAAAGAACATATATTAGAAATTATTGAAATATATATAAAAGAAATTACGGAAAGATTAAGTGCGATGAATATGAGTTTAGAATTAACGGAAAATGCTAAGAAGTTTATAGCTGATAAAGGATATGACGAAAAATATGGTGCTAGACCGCTTAGAAGACAATTCCAAAAATACATTGAAGATGAATTGTCGGAAGAAATTCTAAAAAATAATTTATCATCAGGAACTCATATTATCGCTGACTGTGATTTAGAAAAAGAAATAATAAAATTTGAGTTTTTAGATAAAAACAATGAAATTACTTTAAAGAATAAAAAGAGTAAATTAACAGATAAACTTTTGACTTAAAAGGTAGTGCAAAGTAAAATAAAAAGCCGTTAAGACTTTTTGAAAACTTTTAAAAAACAACACTATAAATATTGTATTTATAGTGTTGTTTTTTTATTAGTGATATATTTCTTTTGGGTAAACTCTCTAAGGATCCATTCTTAATTTTTCTACAAGAGGGAATGTAATAAATATGTATACAATGTTGTTTACATCATCTATAACTTCTAACTTAAACATTCCTAACATTGTTTTAATATAAGAACTTATTTTTGCAATTGTAATTAATATATCATCATCGTCATATTTCAATACGTCAATAATATTATTTTGATTTTTATTAAACATATCAAATGTTTGTGCAATAGATTTTGCAACTTTTGCTTCAATTGTAATTTCTGTAACCCCTTCGTAAGTATTTTCAATAGCTGCAATATTGAAATCTGTTTTTAGTATTTGTACAATAGATTCAAATATTTCTACGACTATATCTTTTTCAGCTACGAAATGTGCTTTGTCAGCATTATCTAAATAATTTATTTTAATATATTCTTGAGTTGTTGTAAAGTGTAGCTTCAAAGCTTCGTCCAATGTGTTTTGCAAGTTTAGAACAACCATTTTATTAAATGCTGTAATATCTCCTAATGCTGCTTCGTAAGAGTCTGAAATATAAGTAAATGCATGTTCTAAACTTTCGGAAGCAAATTCTATATACATATCTAATTCTTCTTGAGTATCATAAGTTTTATCTGCAATTAGTTGTACATATCCTAATATACCAGTTAGTTGATTTCGCAAAGTATGATTTAATTTAATCATAATATTATTTTTTGAAGCAGTAGCTTCACGGCCATATATTTCAGCTAGTTCTATTTGTTTAGAGCGTAATTTCTGTTCATTTTCTATTTGTTTTTCTATAGTTATATCTCGTCCTATAGCATAAATTACATTATCTATTTTTGATATAGTAAATTGCCAACTGATCCATTTATATTCACCTGGAGTTTTTGTGTTAAGTTGTAAATCAACTCTATTTTCTTCATTACCTGCATCAACAATATCTTGCCATATTTTGATATCAAATAAATTCTTAAAGTAATCGGTAATTTTTGTTCCTATCATTTGTTTAGGTTCGACACCTAATATATCTAAAGACGCAGGGTTCATAGATAACCATTCACCAGTCATAGAGATTGCAGCGATGATATCTTTTGAAGTATCAAGAATTCTACGTTGTGATGCAGTCATTTTTTCTGCTATTTCTTCAGCTCTTGATTTTTGAGTAATCAAAGAGATTATCAATAGGAAAGCGATTACACTTATTAACAAAGATATTAAAAGTACCGCAATTGCAGCATTAGCTTGTATAGGTGATACAAAGTTCGGAGTAGAATAGAAGTTTGCTTTAAGTTTTCTATTAGAGAAATTAATTTCTAACTTACTTGAAACTGTAGGTACATATTCTTTGTTGTTCTCCATTATATAAGAATTAGCGGATTTATACACTATGTTATTTTCATCTTCAAAACAGAATATTAGTGAAGTATCAGTAGGAAAAGTATTTATGTCCGTACCTTTTAATGCTGTCGTAAAAAAATCTTTAGCATCTATTTCCATAATTAAAGAGCCGAAAAAATTTGTTTCTCTTTTATCAGGAGTTGAGAAATCGGTATTTTTATGATATATAGGAGCTACTATAGCAAAACTTAGAGTATCTGGTCTTATATTATAAAATTTGGATGATATGTGTTTATTTTCTCGTTTAGCTATATCAATTGCTTGATTAATATTATCTTCAGTAGCATAGTCGAAAGCTAATCTATGTTTATTTTTTTCATAGTCTACGATATGTTCAGCAGGATAATAATAGTCTCGTACTCCTTTCGGATGTAAATCAAAAGTCCAATAGCCTTGTGATAGGGCATTATAATGAAATTCTGCCCATTGACTATTCAGAACTTTTGGAGCGAAACAAATACTCATAATATGAGAGTATGTTTTTACAGGAACAGCACCATAAAGTTCAAAATAATCACGTACAACTTGCATATTTTCATAATATAGACCTTGTGTTGAAAGAATTACTTGATCTAATTTATCATATTGATTTTGTATTCTATTTACAACAGATGCACAAGATTTGTCAAACTCGGTTTGTATTTCTGCAATTGTGCTTTTTTGGACATACCTATATAATATGAAACTGATAATTATCATGATAGCAAAAACAACATAAGCTGTCCATGTTTTTTTAAAATTAAAAACAACACTTTTTGAAGTAGATTGTTTTTTTATTACTTCTTCATAACTGTTTTTTTGATTTTGAACTTCTTCTTTCATATAAACTTCCTTAATTATAAAATTATCCGATAAGTTCTTTTACTTGATTTAACAACTCATTTGGAATAATTGGTTTTGATAAATATGCAGAGAACCCTGCAGATAAAAATACTTCTTTATCTTTTAAAGAGGAAAAACCTGTAACTGCTAATATCGGTATATAAGTTAAATGAGGTAATTCTCTTACTTTAACTACTAATTCTGTTCCATTCATATCAGGTAAGAGAATATCCATGATAATTAAGTCTGGTTCATTTTCTTGTAACCAATTAAAAGCTGAAGTAGCATCTTCAAAATCTTTAGTTTCGTAACCTGCTTTATTTAGAATAGTACAATATAATTTTCTGATTGTACCGCTATCTTCAATAATGCAAACATTTTTCATAATTTTTTTTGATTAATTAATTAATAAAAAAGTGATTAAATTTTAATTTGTTTGGAAATAAATTTCTACACGACGGTTTCTTCTTCTTCCTGCTTCAGTGTCGTTTGTAGCTACAGGAAATAAGGCACCACGTCCTTGTGCAAATATTCTAGAGCGAGGGATACCTTTACTCATAATATAATCCATAGCATTCATAGCACGCCTATTAGCGCGGTTAGTATTTTGTGCTTGTGTACCTCTGTTATCTGAGTGTCCTTCGACCCTAGCTATAATATTTGGATTATCTTTCATAAAAGAAACAACTCTGTCTAATTCTAACTTTTGTGCATCTGTTAATGTTGTCGCAGCCGATGAAGCAAAATATATATTAGAAGTATCTCTTAGTCTTAATCTAGGAAGCTGTCTCGATTGTGTTTCAGTAGTTTTTACTTCTGCTATTATCTCGTCGCTTTTTTTATCGTCAGTCTTTGCTATTGCAGTAGTATCTTGAATTACTGCTACTTCTGCAGGAGGTTCTTCAGGGAATTCAACCACTGCTAAATCTATTACAGGCGGGTTTGCAATTTTTCCAAATCCCGGGTATTCTAATCCTGTTTCATCTTTAATAGTTGCAACATATATTTCAGTATAAGTGCTTTCTTCATTATAATATAAAGTATCATGTACTACTTTATCCGGTGAAACTTTGAGTTGTAAACCGACTTTTATACCTATATTATTCCAATTTGAGTTAAAATCCGTTATTACCGGTGTTCCAATTTTAAAATCTATAAATGGTGTTAAACGCATTCTATAGAACCAAGAGAATATATCACCAAAAAATATATCGTATCCTACACCTAGATTAATTCCAAAACGTGATTTTGCAGCGAGATAACTTATTGTATCATAATCATGAATGATATGACCGCTATTGTCAAACTTAGCTACTTGCTTAAGAAAAGAAGAGTAGTTGATATTTGCATCTAATCCGGCAGTAGCATATAATCCACCTAAATTTTTAAAGTTATATTTAACAAATGGTGAAATAGTTGCATAAGTTAAATTTGAATAAAAATCAAAAGTAGTATTTTGTATTTTTTCTAAACCAATCGGTATTTCTTCTGATTTTACGTTAGATATTTCTTTATCAAAAGGAATTATACGTAATCCAACACCCCATGGTTTCTTTGGAAAAATATATTCGCCTATAAGACCTATATAATATCCGTATCCTAAAGAGTTACGTGATAAATCTACTATTTTATTAGCTATATTAACAATAGAAATACTTGGATTTTGCTTACTATATAAGTCACCAAAATAAATAGAAAAATTTGGTCCGCCAATAAGTCCGAACCACCAATTGTTATGGCGTCTAACAGTTAAAATAGTATCTTTTTTATTATGAGCTAATTTATAAGTATAGAAGTCTACATATTCTGTTCGGTCTTCTTTATTATCTATAACAGGCCGTGTTTCTTTTTTTGAATCTGAGGTTTCACGATTTAATTGTCCAAATACAGCAATAGGAGCAAATAATAAAAGTGCAAATAATATTAATTTATTAATCATAAAGTATTGTATATCTTTAATAATAATTTTATTTTACTATAACAAATTTTTTCATTACAGAATGATATTCTGACGACAAACGAACAAAATAAGAGCCCTGCGGAAATCTTTCTTTTTGTATGTTAAGGGAAAAAGATTTAGCTTGTAGTATTTGTTGTTGCTCATATACGTTGCCGTTTATATCATAGATATTTAAAAAATATTTGTCGTCTGTAGGAACATTTGCTATTATAATTAAATCTTTATTCTGTATGTCGTTTTCTATCTCTAAAGATAATCCTTTTGCGCTACTAATATTTCTATTTATAGCTTCTATACATTCATTTTCTATTTCTAATTTTCCGCTTATAGTATCAATTAATACCATTTCATTATCAGAATAACAATTTTTGAAATATATAGGAACTGATATTACATTTCCTAAAATAACCCTAGCATTAAATTCTTCAAATAAATCTTCTGTTAAAATATATTTAACATTAAAATCATATACATATTCGGAATCATTTAGTATTTGTTTAGGAGCATTAGACTGGAAATCTAATACTTTGCTTGGAAAAACAATTTCGCCTGCAATATTTATTTTATTGAAAGGTATGTTTTCATTGTTATAAGTATGGTAAAAATTTAATGGAAATATAACCTTATTTCCATATTTTGCTTTAACATCACTAATTTGAGCAGTAACTTTATAAAATATATTTGTTTTTATGGTATCAGAGGTAGGTTCGTTTTTAGCGACTTCAAATAAAGTAAATTTACCTTCTTTATATACTTTTCTGCCAGTTATTAAGTAATATTTATTGTCAAAAGAACTGACATCTGTAATTTGATAGCCGACATTTACAGATGTTAGTTGATTGTTGTCTAAATCACCATAGTAAAAATTTTGGGATAGTCCACCAAACAATACATCGTTTTTATCATTTGTATATTTTATAGAACGCATATGCAGTTCTGAAGCAAAATTATATTCTTTTATCTTCAATAGGTCGGGTAGGGCATAGCGTCTTATTGTTCCGTCTAATCCTGAAACAATAACTTCTTGTTCGTCAAATGAAAAATCTACACCCCAAAAAACATTTGTTCCTGGTTCAGAAACGGTACTTTTTAACTTATCATTTTCTACGTCATAAACATTAAGAACTTTGTAATAACCTACAAAAGCAAGATATTTTCCGCTTGGTGAGAAAGTGCAGCGATAATAGTCGTCTTCCGGCAGTTCAGGATTATTAAATCTTTTTAGTTCTTTTCGGTCATCCATAGAATATAGAACGACAGTATTTCCTTTTGTATCGCCGTCTAAATGACTACAAACAGCAATTTTTCTTGTTCGTTCATTAGTAGCAACAAAAAAAGCATGGTCGTTTATAGGAAACAAATATTCAGCCGAATTTGTTGTTCTATTCCACATCCAAACTTTATTGCCTATGCTATAAATTACAGTATCTATGCCATTCCAAAATTGTGCGCTATACATTAGTTCGTTAGTGTAGTGTCTAAATTCTGTATGAATTTTTTGTTGTTCTATATCCCAGATCCTAAAATATCCGTCTGTTCCAGAGGTTAATAAATGTTTGCCATTTTCAGAAAACTCACAATTTCTTATTTCTTGCGAATGGGCTATATCGTTATGCCATAGCTTCTTCAAATCACTAGATATATTTTCTTCTATCTTAAAAAGTATATTCTTATGAGATAAATAAGGTACTTGCCAAGTAAATGTATCAGATATAATTTTATCTGCAATTAGTTTCCAGTTTGTTCCATTATCATCAGAGTAAAAAAGTGAGACTAAATTGCCTGCCTCATTTTCCCATTTGAAATTTATATCTTCAGTAACAAATAATGTATCTTCATTTTGAGGGTATATAAGTTTAATTTGTGCTTCTACTTCTGTTTTTTCTAAAAAACAGAAAGCGACAATAAGACAAATTAAAGTAATAATGGAAATATTTTTTCTACTATTGATATATATCATGATAAAATATAAAAGTTTTCTTACTTATATGATAAAGTAATATGCAAATAAATAAAACGAAAAACAACTAAAATAATTGTAAAATACTATAAAAAAGTTAAAAGTAAGTAAAAAATGATATTTTTTTTACTTTATCATTTGTAACTTAACAGAAGCTTTAGCTATTTGTAAAAAAGGATTATTTATAGGATAAGCCGTAAAAATCACTTCGCAAAAACCTTGTGAAACTAATTCCGGTGGTATAGATAGAGTTGCAAAATGTTCGCCTAATTTTACATAAGTTCTATCTAAAACTCCTAATTCATTATCCGATAAATTCTTAACTTTTTTTCCTAAAGCATCGTATAGCTCGCAAGTCATATATACATCATCTTCAAGGACATAGCGAATTTGCGTCATATCTTTAAATGGATTAGGAGAAGCAGAAGCATGAGATATAGTGTAATTTGGCGTTAATAAAGTATCTGTGGCCAATCTAATTAATTGATTATTTCCGCCATGGTGATAATAAAGTCTATATAAATATATAGTATTTCTCATAGGAATAGTATCTATTATAGGTTCATATACCTTTCCTTGGTCAGAAGTAAACAAACCAGTCATTCTATCTTTATATTCAGGTAGACGATAATCACCAACTGTTATATTAAAATAGCTATCATCTATAGTTTCTATATTTTCACCATCTTGTAAGTGTAAGTATTCAGCACGTTTTATAACAAATCCATTATTGAGAAATTCACTTTTTGTTGACCAATTCAGTACTACATTAAGATTTCCTACGTAAGTTGCTCTAAATTCTTCAATTACTGTCTCAATTGACGGTCTTTCTGTAGAATTTTTGAACCTTGTAGCAAAAACACCGCTTGCTATTTCTATATTATCATTATTGCGTACCTCTATAAGAGTTTCTTCTAATGGTGTATCTACTCCTGCTACATATTTATATGCAGTTGCTTGATAGTATTCTATTGGAGTAGCCCATGTAATATGAGTAGGTAAGGGAGCGTTTGAAGCTTTTGGTGTTAAACGCACTCTACATAGTCGTAATGTCTCATCCTTTTCGAACATTTTCAAATCAAAATAATTTTCTGAACCTGTAACGATTATCATTAATCTGTCGTCCATTAATTTTGCGTTGAGCTCATAAACTTTAGAAAGAAGATCAACTAATATATCGCTATTATTTTTAGTTATAGTTATATTATATTTAGAGTAATCTATTTCAGTATTATCTTCTTCGTAAAGTTTTAGTTGTAAAGTTGCATTTGTCCAAAGGTGCCATAAATCATCTGTTCTTGTTAAATTGATATCAAATTCAACTCCAACAGCAGCGTAGTCAACATAAAAATTGTCAACACTTGCTAACAATACTGTATCTTGTTGAGAATATACGTGATTATCTGTGAAAATTAGTAATAAAAATAATGCAAGTACTAATTTAAGTTTGAACGAAAAGTGATTTATAAGTTTAATTTCTTTTTTCATAATTAATTCATTTAGTTAGTGAGATTAATAAGGGAAAATTACAATACGATTTCTATTGTTAAAGCCAATATTAAAGTCTAATGTTGTTATTATTCCGTCTAAATTCAAATCATGCAATAAGTAACCTTCGAACAATGAATTTTTCCAAGTAGAGTATTCAGGCAAAATAGAGTTATAATCTTTATCTGTAATTTCTCCATTAGGTGCATTGTTGTTATTTACATCACCTGCTAAAAGTCCATATAAAAACATGTTGTTTTCTGGGTCCTTAGCTACTTTACGTAAAGAGTTAGTTCCACCCATTACAAAAGAAGGAGAAGTAAAATCAAGATTATTAATTATATTAACTTGTAATTTAACAGGTTCGTTTGAAATAACTGCTGCATGATTTCTATGTCTTACAGCAAAATAGAAACTTCTATCGCTTATTAAGCCTTTTGAAGTATCCGTAGGAAAATCTATTCCTGCAGATATTACATCACCTGAGTTTGACATAAGGAAATTTTTATTGCCATATAAATCAACTATTGAGCCGTCAGTTTTCAGCAAAAGTGTGTTAAATTTAGGTTCGTCTGTATAATTTTCTCTAAATTCTACTACTACCCAATCAACAACAGAATCTGGTAATTGACCGTCTGTACGAACATAAAAAGGACGTTTTGGATCAAGATTGTAAGGATATATATCAGGCGGCGGCATAGTCAGCAAATTACGTCTTTGCAAATCGTTTCCCATCATTCCTGTTCTTCTATCTCTTACCGCACCTTCTAAACGCGTTTTCATTGCAAATATTAAGTTTTCTATTTGAGAACCTATAGAATAATCACCAAAACTAGTTATTTTCATTGCATTTGCATAAGCCCAATTATTAGCTCCTGCTGCTATCGGTTTAGAAGAAGTAGAATTTACAACCCAAGCACCAGCATCATAAAACTTTAATACTAAACGTTCAAACGCTAAGTTTCCAACTTCATCATAGTCGCCACCATAACGCCAACCGTAGCCGAATTCAGCATCAATGTCGCCTGTAAATTCAGACGAGTTAGCATCTTGTGCTGAAAGTGTCATAGCACGTTTTACCTTCAATACATTACCTTCATTTAAATTATGGTAACGACGCGGAAATATTGTAGAAACTAAAGTAGAAATATCGTCTCTGTTTATTGGATTTTTGAACAGTAAATATGTATAGGCATTGTTTAATACAATTGTATCGCCTTCTTTCCAGTCGGTACGACGAAAATGACCTTGTATTTCTGATTGCGGATTGTTATCTACATCATATATAGGATTTGTTGTCGAAGTTAAAGTTAATGTATCTTTATCATAAGCATGCACATGTGTAGCTACAAATAAAGTATCATTTGCTGTTAAGTTTTTAGCTAGTACTAAGGAATCAGTGTTTTCCACTCGTAAGTTTTGTATAGTTTCTTTAGCATCAGGAACTTCGTCTGTTGTAACTATAGAACCTGCACCACGATAATGTAAGTCAGAATTTTCTACGTAATCTAATGCACCTTCTACACTTGTACCGCTGGAGCGTACTACGCGTGGTCTGTTTAGATTACTTTCATCTATCTTAGCTATTTCTGTACTGTCAATAATTTGTTCACCTAATCTATCTAAATCTTTGTTGCCAATAGTTACTTTATCTTTAGAGGTGCTACGTAAAGCACCACGTGTTAATGTCAATTGATTCTCAATAGTTATTCCGCCATCGACGATGTCAACTCCATGAGGATTATCTACGTTAAAACGAGAAAATTTTCCGCCGCCACCTACGTCTTGCGAACTTGTTTCTTTGTTAGCTCTTACATCGCGACTTCCACCAATCTTACTGCGATTTATCACAGTACCTTTAGCATGAATTTCAACTTCTTCTAATCGCATACGTTGTGAATCAGATAAAATAATAAGAGAATCTAATGTCGAAAGAGGACGAGATTTTGCTGAAGCTGTCCATAAAGAATCTACTCGCATCCAAGAATTACTATTGATAAGCAATGTATGATAAGTTACATTAGGAATAATTTGAGAGCGATTCTTTTCTTTCATTACAAATTCTACACGACCACCTATAGTATCAGGCATACCTATAATATCGCCTGCTTTGATTAATCTCAAAGTACCATGATTGCTTAGTTGTGCATTACCTTCTTTATTGTTCTTCAATAAATAGTTGTTAGAAAAAGTATTTATTGGAAATAATATAAAAAGTAATATAAGAAATAATGTATTTGTTGCTTTCATTGTGTCGTATATATTTTATTTATGTTAAGTTAAATTGTTTTCTAAATTAAAAAATTTTCAATAATTTCCTTTCTTTGAAAGGATGTCAGACGAAGTCTGACGGGTAGTTTTATTAACCACACCTCCCCCGCTATCGCGGGTACTCCTCTACAAGAGGAGAATTTTAAAATTCCCCTTCCCAGAGAGACTGTGTAATAACAACGATATTTTTCTTAATAAATCGTAAAAAAATGGATCTTGCAAAAAATGACAAAAAAGGTTGTTTTATATCTTCTTGTTTGGCTTCTAAACGG
>JAAYTD010000078.1 GCA_012518115.1 Ignavibacteria bacterium
AACGGTAAAGTAACATTAAAACACATTCAAAACGAAAATTATTTTAATTCTGTAAATGATATTGTGATTGATTTTGCTGATGTTAAATCAAATTATACATTTACATTGGAGCATACACTAAAACCAAATTTAGTGAAAGGAGATATTACAGTTTTTAAATATACTCCGGATAGAGCAAAAGACAAATTAAATGCACAAATTGTAAATTTTGATTATGATGCTGCCAGTGGGAAAATTAATGCTAAAATTACAGGTTTAGGAGCTATAAGTTCAGGGAAAATGCCGGTTTTACAGGATGGAAATAATTCTCGTCTAATTATTTCTTGGGCAGACCGCTATAAACTCTCAGATGGAGACGAACAGGTAGTTATGCAGGTTCCATATTATGAACAGCCCGGAGGAAGCTGTTGGGCAACTTGCGCACAAATGCTTACCAAAGCATATCCAAGAGATGACGACGAATATTCTAATAGACTCGGCGTAATTGATTTTATCAAATACTTAAAACATACATCATTAGACGAGGGAATTGGTTTATGGGACTTCAAAATGAATTTACCAAATGCAATTAATTTATATTCCTCTACTAAAACCGAAGTTTCTACTTTTGTATCTAGCTCTAATATGCTGGAAGAAATAATTAATAAATTACGAGAAAATAAACCGTTGATAATGAATTTGACATATCCTGGTGTTGGGAGACATGCTATAATGATAATTGGTTACAAAAGAGAACTAATTTCTATCGCCAAGATTAATGTTAAGTTACTTATACATAATCCTCAAAATGTAGGCACTGAATCAATGTATAAATGGGTTGATTGGGAATGGTTGATGAAAGAAAAATGGCCTCAGGAAGCATATCAAATTTTATATCCGAACAAACCTTTAAAAACTACTGAATTAGAATTATTAACGATGGGATTACCAATAAATAAATATTTAGGTGATTTAGCATTCGTAGTAGGAACAGATAGTAAAAACTACTCAATAGGATTGCAATACGATAACTCTGAAGCTAATGGCTACAAATGGGTTTTTCCTAATGGAGTAAAATGCGAAAAATTACCGGATACAGTATCCTACATTAAAGCTAAATTACCTGTGTATAATGCTTCTAAATCTTCTAAAGATGTAGAAATAAAGTATAAAATAATTGATTCAAAAACCCGCAAAACTATAGAAGAGAATAGCGCTAAGATGAGTATTGCGGCAGGGCAGCAAAATGTAGGAGGAACCGTTCAACTGAACAACCTTGCTACAAATACAGAATTTGAAGGAGAATTATTAATTCAAATGCGAGATAATAATTCTAAAGAATTTTTAGACGGATATAAATTAAAATTTGTAATAACTCCTTCTCAAAAAATTATTGTTACAATGTACTGTTCAGTAACAGGCAAATATGAAAGTGGACAAATAGATAAAGCGGGTGTAGGAGTACCCCATAAAACTACTTTTAAAGGTTCCGGTAACAAATATGTAGCAAACTACGAAACAGAAACTACAATTACAACAGATATGAAATTAATTCAAAGAGGAACCGCTCAGATAATTTTTGATCAACCGGTAAATCCTACGAAAATTATTTCATTTGAGATTAAAGGGAATGGAGAGCAGTATTTTGAAGGTGAAAAGACTGCTGATATTACTTTATCTTGTAAGCTAGAGAACATTCCTTTGAAATCCTTAAGAAATAACTCTATTGAAGGTAATGAGGTATGCAGTTATATTAAAGAACTTAATTATCAAGCAATTTCAGTTGATCCAAAACATGGAAATGTAATTTTGAAAGAATTTTACTGTACAGATGAATCTACTATTTACTTTTTTATTCATAAATAGTATTTAATTAAATAAAAGACTAAAAGTGGCAGGGGTCCCCTGCCACTTTTAGTTAATATATACAAATCTAAGTCATAAATTTGGCATAAGTCTATTACTCTGCAAATTGAATATAAAGGTTGTGAAGATAAGAACGACTTGATAAAAAATTCGTAGAAACTTCACGGTTTTTCTTTCGTATTTGCCTATTTATAAGCCATATCTATAATATATAAAATTAAAATTGATATTGATATTTTATATCAGTTATAAGTTGTAGATATATGAAAACGGAATCAACTTTTTTACCATTCTTTGATTATTATTTTTTTATATCTGTTGAGGAGTTTTTCAGTTAATAAGTAAGGCACAGTAATTATTGTAATTATCAGTACTTACTGTCTTCACTATTATTGATGTTTGACTTTATAAAGAATCAAAAAAAACACAAACTTATCAAAAGAATAAAACATGACAACAGAAAAAGAAAAATTACTGCAAGCTGTCTTAGATAAAATAGTTGACAACAAAAAAGTATTCGGAACATCTTTTGCTTTAAAAAAAGATGAGGAAATTTGGCAAGGTGCATCGGGTAATTTAGCCATAGATCAGCCTTACTTTATTGCAAGTACCACAAAATTATTTACTACTGCGATAATTCTGAAACTTAGAGAAGATGGAAAATTAAGTCTTGAAGATAAAATAAGTAAATACATGGATGCTTCAATTTTATCTGGACTGCACGTTTACAAAGGAAAAGATTATTCCCAAGAACTAACTATCAGACACTTACTTTCGCACACATCGGGACTACCTGACTATTTTCAAGACAAAGGAACAAGCGGAAAAAGCTTGGAAGATGAATTAATGGCAGGTAACGATCAGTTTTGGACTGTTGAAGAAGCTATTGAAAGGTCAAAAAAAATGTCCCCACTATTTGCACCCGGAACAAAAGGAAAAGCAAAATATTCAGATGCTAATTTTCAGCTTTTGGGAAAAATAATTGAAACTATCAGCGGAAAATTGTATGCCGAAAATTGTCAAGAGCGTATTATTCAACCACTTGGCTTAACAAAAACCTACCTCTATCAAGATGCAACAGATAGAAAACCAAAGACACTGTATTACAAAAGTAAGGAGTTGAACATACCTAAAGCAATGACATCTTTCGGTGCGGACGGCGGAATAGTTTCAGTTTCAAGCGAAATGCTTGTTTTTATTGAAGCATTTTTTACGGGCAAATTGTTCCCGTTAGCCTATATTGATGAGTTGCAAGAATGGAATAGAATTTTTCCACCGATGCGTGCAGGCGTTGGCATTCATCTGTTCAAGTTACCTTGGATTTTTAACCCGACAGGTGCAATTCCCTATTTTATCGGACATTCGGGACTTTCAGGAGCTTTAGCATATTACAGTCCAAAAGAAAATCTTTATATCGCCGGAACCGTAAATCAAACAGCACATCCTGATATCTCTTTTAAGACAATGATTTCGTTGACTCAAAAAATATTGAAGAAATAAAATGAAAAATGAAAACAATTCAGTTGTAATTTTTAATGCTCGAATTATTGGGATTTTCTTTCTATTGGCTTTTTTAGCTTATGGTTTCGGAAGACCCTTATTTGAAAGCATAAACAACTCTGAAAAGTGTTTAGGAGCTCTACTGATCATCGCCAACTCGGTAATGGTTTTATTTATCGGCATTTTACTGAGAAAAACATTGAAACTATACAATCCGACAGTTGGCAATATTTATCTTTTTACAAGAATATTTGAAGCATTAGCTCTCTCAACAATACTCTTGCAAAGTAATATATCAGGCGACTTGGGATATTTTCTTGCAATGTTAGTTTTAGGAATTGGTAGTATTCCAATGTGTTTAACACTGCTTAAACACAAAATCTCACCACCTTGGTTAGCAATTTGGGGAGTGCTAGGCTATGCTGTTTTTGCTTTTGGCTTTTTAATGGAGCTATTTGGAAAGGAGTGGAGTTCGTATCTTCTTGCTCCCGGCGGACTTTGGGAAGTAACTTTTGCAATTTGGTTAATTTTTTATAGAAATAAAAATATGAAAAAATGAAAGAGATAGCAAAGGAAATTAAAGCCGCTTTCGACCCTTACTATCAAGCACCATTACATGTTTGGGAATATTTTGCACAACAAGGCGAAGTTGTTGAAAAGCAAAAAAATGAAATCATAAAAAAACACAACGAACTAGCCAGTGATTTTTACTTTATTCTCGAAGGTTCAGGCGGTCTTTTGTTGTATTCAAACAATAATTATATTTGTGTAAGACTGTGTTACGAAGGCGATTTTCTAGTCGATTATGTGTCTTTGCTTACCAACGAAGCTACTGAAATAGAAGTTGTTTGTTTTGAAAAATGCAAACTATTTAGAATTAGTCATAAAAATTTCTTAGAACTTTCACAAACCGATTATGGCAAGATTATTTGTCAAACAGCAGCCGAAATTTCGTTCATTAAAAAACAGATACAACAAATCGAAATTTTGACCAAAACAGCTGAACAAAGATATATTGAAATGCTTGAAAAACAGCCACATATATTACAACGAACACCTAGTAAATATATCGCTTCTTATTTAGGAATTACGCCACAAAGTTTAAGTAGAATTAGAAAAAAACTCTTATAAATTCATTTCTTATCTTATGGTAAGTATTTTGATGATTATATAATGTAATTTTGTAAATGTGTTAATTTAAAATTGAAAATAGATATGAAAAAATTATGTGTATTATTAATTATGATTTTGTCAGTATCGGTAGCTATTGCACAAAATGATTTGGTAGAAACAGTAAGAGGTAAAATTTCGCCAGCCAACACTATTCAAGAGTTTAGTCAGGCTACCGTTTATGTGGTAGGTAGTAGACCTGTCATAAGAACAGTAACAGATGAACAAGGTGATTTTGCTTTCAAGGTTCCGGTTGGGAGGCAAAAACTAAGAGTAAATAGCGTAGGTTTTTATTCACAAGAGATTGATATATTGGTAAATACAGGTCAAGAGGTGGTTCTGAACGTAGTGTTGGACCCTTTGCTTATTGAGTTGCAAGATGTAGAAGTAGTGGCAAAACGCGATAAAAGTCAGCCGATAAATAAGTCAAGTGTTACAGGAGCAAGAACTTTCAGTACTGAAGAAACTTTTCGGTTTGCTGGTTCTTTGGGTGATCCTGCACGTATGGTACGCAGCTTTCCGGGAGTTATTCCTGCCAACGATTCGCGTAACGATATTATAATCAGAGGCAACTCACCTATAGGTGTCCAGTGGTCACTTGACGGTGTTGAAATTCCTAATTTGAATCACTTCAATACTGGTATAGGTATGACAGGCGGACAGGTTACAATGCTCAATACCAATTTACTTGCAAACTCAGATTTTCACATGAGTGCGTGGCCCGCACCTTATGGCAACGCAATGGCTGGAATATTTGACTTGAAGATGAGAAAGGGCAATAACAAAAAACATGAATTTTGGGGACAAATGGGATTTAACGGTTTTGAACTTGGTTCTGAAGGCTATTTTTCAAAGAATGGCACTTCATCTTATCTCGTTGCTTACAGATATTCTATGCCCGACTTGATGGAAAAAATGGGCTTATATACGGGTATTACACCTAAATATCAGGACTTAACAATGAAGCTTGACTTTGATATGAATAAGAAAAATCATCTTTCTGTAATTGGCTTGTATGGTAGCAGTGGAATAGATATTATAACTTCTGAAGTGAAAGAGGTTGGTTTTGATGAGAACTTTTTCAAGGAGTGGGATCAACGTGTCAAGATAGATGCAAATACATACATTCTTGGAGCTACGCACACTGTTGATTTTACACCAAAAACAAAACTTACTACACTGCTTTCTTTTGTTAAAAACGATACCCATATGCCAGTGGACACAATATCAAGAAAACAGCCGAATTCTGAGTGGAAAACAATATGGGATGAAAAGGCTATGGAAAATAAATATTCTCTCTATTCTAAAATAGAACATCGTTTTTCTTACACTTCGCTTTTAGAAGCTGGTGCCAAATATGATTTGTATGATGTAAATTATTTGGAAAAAGAGGGCTTCAGAGATGAAAGAGGGCTTTTTACAAATGTTGATGAAAAAGGAACTTTCGGTCTTTGGCGAACTTATGTACAGTATATGCAAGATATAACACCGAATTTGTTGCTTACAGGTGGTGTACACGGAATGTATCTTGATATGAATAAAACTTATGCGGCTGAGCCACGATTGGGCTTGCGTTACAGACCTGACGTGGATCACACTTTTGCATTAGCAGGTGGAATGTACAGTCAGATGATTCCTCGCTCGTTCTATTTTATCAGAACGCTTTCCCCGCAAGGAAATATAGAATATAATAATAAGAATTTGGGATTTATGAAGAGTGCCCACGCTGATTTTTCATACGACTGGGCTTTTGCATCTGATTGGCATATCAAAGCGGAGGCTTACTATCAATGGCTTTACAATATTCCTGTAAAAAACGATCCTGATGAAACCTATACTATTTTGCAGGCGGGTGGCGCTGGTGACAACGTGATTATGCGAGAGGGAAATCTAGTTAATAAAGGAACTGGGAAAAATTACGGCGTAGAGTTTACAGTTGAAAAATTTATAAGCGACAATTACTATTTGCTTTTTAACTTTACGCTTTACAGATCTACCTACACAAATGGATTTAATAAAAAAGAGTGGAGCACTGTTTTTGATGGAAAATATCTATTTAATCTTGCTTCCGGTTATGAATTGCCGCTAAAAAACGGATGGACACTTTTTGCTGATCTTAAAGGTTCGCTTGCAGGCGGCACGCGCTATACACCTGTATTGCAAGACGAGAGTAAAATACAAGACAAATTAGTGTTTGACAAAACTCGTATAAATGAATTGCAGCTGCGTAATTATTTTAGAATTGATCTGCGAATAGGTTATAGAAAAAACAGGAAGAATTTTACAGATGAGCTAGCTATTGATTTGCAAAACTTAACGAACCAAAGAAACATATATAATATAATGTATGATATAGAATCAGGAACTTATAAAGAGACTTTGTTGCAAGGATTTATGCCTATGATAACATATCGAATTAATTTTTCATTGTAATATTAAATTGAATTATATAAATTCCTCTTTGGAACGAAGGGATGGCAGGCGAAGCCTGACGAGGTAGTTCCACACCTCTTCCTGCTACGCAAAAATGAGGGCAGAACACCCTCATCTACGACTCTCAAGAGGAGAATTTGGCTACTACGTTTAGAGCAAATTATTATTCAATTTGGTATAATTATTTTTTTCGGCACTTTTTTAATTAATAAAGCTAATGGATAAAAAATTTAAGCTTGCTATGATAATAGGAATAATTGTTCTAACAGCAATAGTAGCTATTACTGTTTTTGCATACAGAAATTTGAATTACGACTATCTAAATGACAAGTTTTTAGAAAAAAAAGGATATAAGTTAGGTTTTAGTGAAAATGTAGCCAAATTAGACGATGGCTCAGAAATTTATTATATAGAAGGTCCTGACAATGGTTCAAAACTTCTTTTGCTTCATGGTCAGCAAGTAAACTGCTACGATTATGCCAACGTATTACCAAAACTATCAAAACATTTTCATGTTTATGCTCTTGATTATTATGGACACGGAAAATCATCTAAAAATCCTGCTAAGTATAATGCCGCAGAAATAGGAAACGATATAATTTGGTTTATCGAAAATGTTGTTAAGGGAAAGGTTTATATATCCGGGCACTCTTCTGGAGCACTGCTTGCTGCTTACGTTTCTGCCAAAGCACCTGAATACATTATAGCTACTGTCTTAGAAGATGGACCCTTCTTTTCTACTCTTCCCGGTAGAGCGGAAAAAACCATTTCATGGTTAGGGTTTAAAAGTATGTATGACTATCTTAATCAAGATGAGATAGATACTTTTATGGAATATTCATTAGAGAATGACTATATGCAGGAAGTTTTTAATGCTAAAGATTCACAAGCATGGGAAAAGATTGTAAAAGAGCCTGCCTTGAAATATTTAGATAAACACCCTGGAGAAATTCCTAAAATATGGTACTACCCGCCGAATTTGGGAATAAATTCCATTTATGCATTAAACGCCAATATGCAAGATGGAACCGGCAATTATGATTTAAGATTTGGAGTAACATTTTATGATTTTTCGTGGTTTGAAGGATTTGACACGGAAGAAATTTTGAAAAATATTCAATCACCTACCATTGTTATGCATGTGGCACCCAATGAGATAACTGCACCAAGTTATTACGATAAAAACGGAATTTTACTTGCCGCTATGGACGAAAAAGATGCTCAAAAAGTTGTTAATTTAGTAGCGAATAGTAAATATGTTGGAGGTTTTAAATCTGCCCACAATATACACGCCGACCTACCTGACGAGTATATTGAAGTTTTACTTAATCTAAAAAATAAAATAGAAAAAACAAAAGCAATAAAACAAATTTAAAATGAAAAGAATATTATCCATTTTATCTGTTTTACTAATTTTTACAAGTTGTACTAGCATGAAAAAAGTTTTTATAAAAGAAAAAGCTGAAATTATTGAAAGGAATAAGGGGCATAAGATTGAGACATTTACCGAAGATTTAATAAAAGATCTACCTGAACCTTTGAAAAAATATCTTCGTGTTTGTGGATACATAAACACGCCTATTCCTGTTAATGCCAATGTTTGTTGGACTGAGAGTTGGTTAAAAATGTCGCCGGATAAAGAATGGAAAAAACTTCATACAACACAATTTAATTCTGTGAAACCGGTGGGAAGAGTAGCCTATATGAAGATTTTAGGTATGCCTGTGGCGGCAAGAGATTTATATAGAGATGGTTATGGAGAAATGAAGGTAAAGCTATTCAATTTGATTAAAGTAGCTTTTGATAACAGTAAAGAAGTGGCTCAATCGGCATTGATAACGACATTTTGTGAGTTTATGTCTATTCCTAGCTATTTGCTATTAGATAATGTAAAATGGGAACAGATAGATGATTATTCAGTTCGAGGGACACTTGTAGATAACGGAATTGAAGTTTCAGGGATATTCTACTTTAACGAAGATGGATTATTTGCACATTTTGAGACCTTTGACCGATATTATACAACAGGTAAAAACACTTATAAAAAAGTAAAGTTTTCAGCTGTTGTAGAAAACTATAAAACTCAGGGTAAATTAAAAATTGGCGAGAAAATTAAGGTTATATGGCATTTACCAGAAGGTGATTATGAGTATTATAAAGGAATTATTGACAAAATAGAATTTAATGTGTCTGAATAATTAAGTTGAAAAAGAAAATGAAAAAAATCTTGATTGTAGGCGTAATAATATTAGCCATGTATTTTATAATACAAGGTATTAGGTGTTGTAATGATTTAGGAAAAGCTAAAGAAAAATTAAGTTCATATAATAAAATAGAACAAGAGTTATCCTATGGTAAAATTACATATATAGATAAAGGGCAAGGAGAAGTTATTTTATCTGTTCATGGAATTTTTGGTGGTTATGATCAAGCTTATGAGAATATAAAGAGTAGGGTTGAGAAAAATCGTATAATTGCACCATCACGTTTTGGATATTTAGGTTCTAGTATAAAAGAAGAAGGAACACCAAAGCAACAAGCTATAGCTTTTAATGAATTATTAGATACTTTGAAAATTGATAAGGTGTTTATTCTGGGAGCTTCTGCTGGTGGTACTCCAGCTATTAGATTTGCAATAGATTATCCGGAACGAGTTAAAGGTTTAATATTATTTTGTTCTGCGATGCCGGTTAATGAAAAGCCGAATAAATATTTGGAATATCAGGCACCACCAAAACCACTTTTATCCAATTATGCCATGTATTTAATTAGTCCTTTTATGCCTATAGCTATGGGTATGCCAGCATCAACCGTAAAAGATATTATGCCTATTGCGGAAAGGAAAGAAGGAGTAGTTTTAGATGGAGAAATAACAAATCCAGATATGGAAAGGAATTTTGAAGAATATCCTATTGAAGAGTTAAAAGTTCCAACTTTAATTGTACATTCAGAAGATGATAATGTAGCTAGTTTTAAAAAAGTTGAAGCTGCTAAACATCGTTTTCCTAATCTTACATTAGTAACATTTCCTGATGGTGGACATATGATGAAAGGTCATGGTAATGAAGTAAATAAAGCTTTAGATGATTTTATAAATAAATTAAAATAAAAAGAGGGTTATCAAATGAAAAATCTAAAAACAGGAATTATTCTTATAATATTAGGTAATATACTATATATTTTAAAAGATTTTTTTGACAGTGCTGCGTCAAGTGCTTTTGGTGATTTTACGCAAGGCTTATTATTAGGACTAGGAGTTGGACTTAACGTAATAGGAATAATACTTGTCTTTGTTTATTTGGCAAGAGAAGGAAAACAGGACAAACAGTAGTAATATATTAGAATAAATGTAATATGAACGGAATATTTTATTTTTCAATATGAATGTTAAAAAAATTTCACCATAAATTTAAGGAAGCAAAGTGGAAAATAAGATTATTAAAAAGTACAACAGACCTATTTTCTTTTTCGGTCTATCATTATTAATCCCGTGGGTTCTTTGGTTTACGGTTGCCTATATTAGTCATTTGCCGGAACAAAGCAGTTCATTAATTTTTATTCAGGCATTGTTAGCAATACTTGGTCTATTAGCACCGACTTTTGTCGCAGCATATTTATTTTTATCAGATAAAGAGCTGCTCAACGACCTAAAAAAAAGATTTATCAGTCAAAAAGGGTTTAATCCCATCTATACTTTTTTAGTTTTTACATTGATTTTCATTTCAATCGTTATAGCTCAGCTTATATCGTTGTTATTCGGTCATAGTATCGACCAATTTTACATTTCCGGTTCACCAAGTTTCACCTCATCATTACTTTCACCTTGGTTCATTCTACTTTTTGCACCGGCAGTCGAAGAATTGGCATGGCACTCGTATGGTACTGATGCCTTGCGACAAAGGTTTAATCTTTTTACGACTTCCATAATTTTTGCTCTTTACTGGGCTTTTTGGCATTTGCCGCTTTCCTTTATAGACGGTTACTATCATAGTAATGTAGTAGAAGAAGGTTTATTGTATTCTTTGAATTATGTATTCAGCCTTTTTGTTTTGATTATATTAATGAATTGGCTCTATTACAAAACAAACCGAAATATCTTTATTACAATAGTATTTCATTGTTCAGCTAATGTATCAAATGAGATATTTGCCACACATCCTGACAGCAAAGTAATTCAAACA
>JAAYTD010000079.1 GCA_012518115.1 Ignavibacteria bacterium
ACACCTGTTATATTCTTTCCTTTTCTTTTCGCAATCTCTTTTATTAATGAAATGCGTTGTATCAATAGACGTGATAGTGTTTTTATTGTTGCTCTAAAGTTTCTAGATTTATATTTCCTATTTGAAGGTTTCGTTATTAATTCCGTTATAGTTTTTATTTTTTTAAAAGACACAACGAACTAGCTTTACTTTTGTTTATTTCCGAAAAAAATGTTAAATTGCATTGAATATAAATTATAATTTTTGATATTGGTATTTATCTGTATGTTGAGGTTTGATTATAGCTTATAATTCAATGTTAAGAACAAATTGACAATTTTCAAGAATTTAATTATTTATATTATCATTTTATCTTATCAAAAATTAAAAGGAGCTTTTTATGAAGCAATTAAATTTATTGTTTTTACTTTTAATTTGGTTATCTCTATCAGGTATTGCTTATTCTGGTATCTATAAGTCAGAGTCGCCTGGTTTAATAACAGATGAGATGTGTGCTAAATTACAAAGTAACTTATTAAAAACCCGGTTGGGTAATGAGTATATGGTTGTAGTTACTCCTAATGACTTAACTGCAAGTAGCTATTTAGCGGAGATTTACATTGCTGCCAAAAAACCTTGTAAAGTTTATGTAGAGCAACCTTCTGGTGATGGCTTAATAGCAACTTATGACATACTTAAGCCTTATGGTATAGCAGTTCATCGTATAAGCACTAGAAGATATGAAATCAGGGGCAAAGAAGAAGAGCCTGAATTACCATTGCGTGTTTACTCTGACAAAGAAATTATGGTGTATTTTGCTACTCATGCAAGCGCTACTGCCGAAGGTTATATGGCTTTACCTGTAAATGCACTCGGCAAGCATTATGTTCATTGTAGTTTTAATAGCAGTAAATTTGATTACGACTATGGGCATACAGGTTTTATCATAGGTGCTATTTCAGATAATACAAATGTAACTGTAAAATTACGTGGTAGGAATTTAGGTCCTAACTCTGGTTGTGTAACGGATGGTGCAGGTCATAAGATAGGAGATAATTTTAAATTACGTCTTGATGAATGGCAAGCTATAAATGTGTGGGACGAAATAGAGAATGCAAATATCGCTAAAGGTATTTGTGATTTTACTGGAACTGAAATAATTTCAGACAAGCCTATAGCAATCTATTCCTATCATGAAAAAACATCTATTCCACTTGGCGCAGTTGGTTCTGATCATCTTGCGGAGCAGTTGTTGCCCGTTAATTTATGGGGCAAAGAGTTTATTTCTGTTCAATTAAAATCAAGAAGTCTTACTGGTAGGGCTGCAGATGTAGAACCTCCTTTGTTTGTTGGTGATTATTTTAGAGTTGTAGCAAGTGAACCTGATACTAGGCTTGATGTAACTTGGTGGGATCCTCGTACAGGCGCTGAAATAAAATCTCTTAAAAATCAGCTTTTGAACCCTGACGGTGATTGGTGGGATTACAATCCGACTTTAGTTTATCCCCGTCCTGCAGGTATATTTGGTATTCAAGGTGTAGCTTTATTTAGAGCAAATAAACCTATTCAAGTAATGCAATATTGCTACTCAACAGGATTTGATATGTATGGTTCATTTGATCCTCTTATGGTTTTAGTTCCTCCGCTAGAACAATACGGTTATGAGACAGTATTTCAGACCTCTTCTTATGTTGATATGCAAGAGCATAATTTTACAATATTAGCTAAGGGTGATACTAACGATATAGTTAAGAACAAAGAACTTTTATCTACTGTAACAATATCTGAGAATGGTGGTAAATATGAGCGGGTAAGAGATAAAGATAAAACGTTTTTAACTAACAGGATTCCTACTACTGAGTATTTCTATTCTACCTTGCCTTGCAAAGGCTCTTCTTCTTATGCTGTTAAAACGCAGACTAAAGTAGCGGGTTATATATATGGTTTTGGTAATTTAATTTCTTATGCTTGGCCAGCTGCTATGGCATTAGTAGAAACTTCCGAGAAAGATACTTTAAGTCCTGAGGTACATCATGTATCAGGTTGTTACCAAGATGCAAATAATTACTTAGAAGGTCTTCCAGATCGTATAGGTCAGAGAGGTTGTTATAAGTTTGTATCATTTTATGCAGATACAACTAATTATCCAGTACCTGATGAAACTGTTGGTCCTCAAGTAGATTTAGGTTTATCTTATTCGCCACGTTTTTTAATTCCTGATGAATTATATTTATCTGATGAGGAGCAAGCTAAATTTGATAATATCGAGATAAGTCGTTATTTTTATTTCAAGCCTCATCAAGCTCCTACGACAGATTGGCTTTGTCGAGAGCCTATTCATCAAGGTGCTATAGAATTTACAGTGTTCGATATGTACAATGATGCATTAGGTATTGTCGAATATCGCGATAGAGGAGGTAATATAACATTAGATACTTTGGAGTATATAGCTGATAAATTAGAGTGGCGAGATTCTTCTTCAGTTAAATTGGATGTATTAGACTTTGGTTCTAAGACTATAGATAGCACATATACTTTATCAGTAAGATTACATAATGCTTCACAAAAGGAAGTAACAATTAGTGAGATATTTTTATCAGGCGCTAATCCAGTTTATAGTTTAACCAAAGGAGCATCAGGTTTACCATTAATTTTAGGTCCAGATCAATCTGAAGAGATAGAAGTAACTTATATTCCTACAACAACTGGTACAGTAGTAGATTCTATCGTGGTTTATACAGATTGTCTTAAATTTCCTATATTTGTATTTGGAGGCTGTGGTACAGCTAAGATAGAAGTAACAGATATAGATTTTGGTCAAGTTGTAGTAGGTACTAAAACCTTTTTTGATGTTAATAACAGTCAAGCTTTTTTACAAATCACCAATAAGGGTAGTGAAGAATTAGTAATAACTGGTTATCATTGGGAATATCCTCAAGATGCAACAACAGGTCCGTTTTTTTATGAGCCTTATCCTGTTGGTAGTGAACCTGCTCCAAGTTCTCCAATTAAGGTTGCTTCAGGCAGGACTTCGGGAGCAATACGTAGATTTGCTTTTTTACCAGACAAGACAGGACCATTTGAAGTTAAGTTATACTTTGAAAGCAATGCAGCTGATTTAGATTTAGATCCTCGTCGTAAGGATTATGCTATTTTGCGCGGTTATGGTATTCCTCAGCCTCAGCCAGCTCCTAAGGTAACTTCACATGATTGGGGAGAGTGCCGTGTTAAGACATTAAATGATTGGGATATAGAATTAACCAATGACGGTAATAATAAATTAACAATCAAGGAGATAGCTAACGTATTAGATAATTGGAAAGTAGATGCTAATGGTGATTTAGTATCACCAGACGGTTCATATTGTGTATTGAATGTAGCTCAATATAAAGGTAAAGCAATTTATCCTTCTAATAGCAGTGAAGAACCTAAGTTTATTCGTATCAGAGTTCGTTTTTCTCCGCAGACTGATACCCCATTAAGCCCGCCGAATGTTAAGTTTTACATAAACTTTGAAAAGGAATCTGGTGTTCCAGACAATACTATTTATAGTAGTTTAAGCGGTAAAGGTATTTTACCTAAGATTTCCGTAACAGGTTATAAATTTCCGGCAACTGAAGAAGGAAAAGAATGTGCTGAGCTTGGTAGTTTAGTAATTCGTAACACAAGTGAGAGTAGCAAATTACATATAAAATCTGTTAGATTTTTAGGCGGTCAGCAAGAAACTGATTTTACTTTAACTCCCGCCTTAAATACTCATGATGGCACAGATATAGCTATCAATGATTCTATAGTTTATGAAGTTAAGTTCAAGCCGTTAAATGCTACTCCAGCTGCTCGCATAGCTAGGGTATTAATAGACAACGATGCTGCAGAAGGTCCTGAAGAATTTCCGACAATTACTACAGATGTCTTGTTAAAAGGTGAAGCTAAGGATGTGCATAGCATATTGGGCGATATTAGTAGTTTTTATATAGATAATATTTCTCCTAATCCTTATAGTGGCGGTGATTTACGTTTAAGTTATAGTTTAGGTTTTGATGTAGATGTTACAATTAAGCTTTACGATGCATCTGGCAAGTTAGTTAAGACACTTGTAGATGGCAAAAAGGAAGGCGGTGTTCATAATCTCTCTATTAACTTAGATGACTTAGCTTCAGGCACATATACTATAATAATGAAGAGTGGACTTTATGAAGAGACGCAAAGATTGGTTATTGTAAAATAATTAACTGCATACAAAAAAAAGAAACTAAATAAGGCTACTTGATTAGAGTAGCCTTATCATTTTTAAATTAAAACAGATAATAATAGCAATTTTTGTTACGTTTTTTATTTTTCTTTTTAAAAGATACAAAAAACTTACTTTATTTTTGTTTGTTTTCAAAAAAAATGTTAAATTGTATTTAGTATTAATTATATTTTATGCTATTGTATCTTATCAGTATCTTTTAGGTTTGATTATAACTTATAAGTTCAACACTAAGAACAGTTTTACAATTTTCAAGAATTTAATTATTTACGTTATTTATATTATTATTTTTTATCAAAAATTTAAAGGAGTTTTTTATGAAAAGATTAAATTTACTATTTTTATTTTTAGTTTGGTTATCTCTATCGGGGGTAGCTTACTCTGGTAACTGTAATTCAGCGTCTGGTTTAGTAACAGATGAGATGCGTGCTAAACTACAAAGTAAATTATTAGAAACTCGTTTGGGTAACGAGTATATGGTTGTAGTTACTCCTAATGACTTACGGATGAGTAACTATTTAGCGGAAATTTACATTGGTGCCAAAGAACCTTGTAAAGTTTATATAGAACAACCTGCTGGCGATGGTTTAATAGCAACTTATGACATAATTAAGCCTTATGGTACCGCAGTTCACCGTATTAGTACTAGAGAATATGAAGTCAGGGGCAAAGAAGAAAAACCTGAAAACTTACCATTGCGCATCCATTCCGACAAAGAAATTATGGTATATTTCTCTACTCATGCAAGTGCTACTTCTGAAGGTTATATGGCTTTACCTGTAAATGTACTTGGCAACCACTATGTTCATTGTAGCTTTAATAGCAACAAAGAAGGTAATGATGGTCAGCATACAGGTTTTATTATAGGTGCTATTTCAGATAATACGAATGTAAATATAAAACTACGTGGTAGGAATTTAGGTCCTACCTCTGGCTGTGTAACGGATGGTGCGGGGCATAAGATAGGAGATAATTTCAAGTTAAGTCTTGATAAATGGCAAGCTATCAATGTGTGGGACGAAATAGAGAATGCGAATATCGCTAAAGGTGTTTGTGATTTTACTGGAACTACAATAACTTCAGACGAGCCTATAGCGGTTTTTTCTTATCATGAGAGAACAGATATTCCACTTGGTGCAGGTAATCGTGATTGTCTTGCAGAGCAGCTATTACCTGTTAATTTATGGGGTAAAGAATTTATTTCTGTTCAATTAAAATCAAAAAATCTTACTGGTACGGCTTCAGATGTAACAGATCCTTTGTTTGTTGGTGATTACTTTAGAGTTGTAGCAAGCGAACCAGACACTAGACTTGATGTAACTTGGTGGGATCCTCGTACAGGCGACGAGATAAAATCTCTTAAAAATCAATCCTTAAATCCTGACGGTGAGTGGTGGGATTACAATCCAAATTTAGATTGGCCCCGTTCTTTAGGTGTATTCGGTATTCAAGGCGTAGCTTTATTTAGAGCGAATAAACCTATTCAAGTGATGCAGTATTGCTATTCGACAGGGTTTGGTATAGGTGGTCCATTTGATCCTCTTATGGTCTTAGTTCCTCCAATAGAACAATATGGTTATGAGACTGTATTTCAGACTTCTTCTTATTCTGGTATGAACGAGCATAATTTAACAATTTTAGTTAAAGGTGATACTAGCGATATGGTTAGAAATGAAGAACTTTTATCTACTGTAACAATATCAGAGAGAGGTGGTGAGTTTGAATATGTAAAAGATAAAGACGAAACATTTTTAACTGACAGAATTCCTACTACTGAGTACTTCCATTCTACTTTACCTTGTAACGGTGCTTCTTCTTATGCCGTTAGGGCACAGACTAAAGTAGCAGGTTATATATATGGTTTTGGTGCTGTAATTTCGTATGGTTGGCCAGCTTCCATGACATTAGTAGAGATTTCCGAGAAAGATACCTTAAATCCTCCAGTACATCATATTTCAGGTTGTTACCATGATTCAGATAATTATTTAGACGGTCTTCCAGATCGTATAGGCCAGCAAGGTCGTTATAAGTTTGTATCATTTTATGCAGATACAGCTAGTTGTCCATCTCCCTATCTTGAGTTTGTAAATTTAGGTTTATCTTATGCTCCACGTTTTATATTTCTTGATGACTTATCTGAAGAAGAGCAAGCAAAGTTTGACAATATCGAGATTAGTCGTTATGTTTATATTAAGCCTTTGCAAGCTCCTACAAAAGAATGGTCGTATCAGGGAGTCCCCATTCATCAAGGTGCTGTAGAATTTACAGTATTAGATATGTATAATGATGCCTTAGGTTTTGTGGAATATCGTGATAGGGCAGGTAATATAACATTAGACACTTTAGTTTATATAGCCGACAAATTAGAGTGGCGAGATGATTCTTCAGTTCAAGTAGAAGAATTAAACTTTGGTTCTAAACCCATAGGTGGTACATATACTTTATCAGTAAGATTACATAATGCTTCACAAAAGGAAGCAACAATTAGTGAGATATTTTTATCGGGAGCTAATTCTGTTTACAGTTTAACCAAAGGAGCATCAAGTTTACCATTAACTTTAGGTTCGGGGCAATCAGAGGAGATAGAAGTAACTTATATTCCTAAGCTAGCTAGTGAAGTAATAGATTCTATTATGGTTTATACAGATTGTCTTAAATTTTCCATACCTGTATATGGTGGCAGTGGTGTTCAGTCAGGTCCACAGGTAACGAATTATGATTGGGGAGAGTGTCGTGTTAAGACATCAAACAATTATTATGTAAACTTAACCAATGACGGTGATAATAAATTAATAATTAAAGAGATAACTAACGTATTAGACAATTGGAAGATAGATGCTAATGGCGATTTAGTATCACCAGACGGCTCATATCGTGTATTAAATGTAGCTCAATATGAAGGTGTAGAAGTTCATCCTTTTAGTGGAAGTGAAGAACCTAAGCTTATTCGTATCAAGGTTAATTTTACTCCGCAGTCTGAATATTTCCCAATAGGTTCAAGTCTGACTAATGTTAAGTTTTACATAAACTTTGCGAAAGAATCGGGTATTCCTGATAATGCTATTGTTAGTCATTTGAGTGGTAAAGGTATTTTGCCTAAGATTTCCGTAAGTGGCTATAAGTTTCCAGTTACTAAAGAAGGAGAAGAATGTAGTGAACTTGGTAGTTTAGTTATTCGCAACACAAGTAAGAGTAGCAAATTACATATAAAATCTGTTAGGTTTTTAGGTGGTCAGCAAGAAGCTGATTTCACTTTAACTCCCGCCTTAAACGCTCATGATGGCACAGACATAGCTATCAGTGATTCAATAGTTTATGAAGTTAAATTCAAGCCTTTGAATGCTGAGCCAACTGCTCGCATAGCTAGGGTATTAATAGATAACGATGCTGCAGAAGGTCCTGAAGAATTTCCAGTAATTACTACAGATACCTTGTTAGAAGGCGAAGCTAAGGATATTAATAGCATATTGGGCGATAATAATAATTTCTACATAGATAATATTACTCCTAATCCTTATAGTGGCGGTGATTTACGTTTAAGTTACAGTTTAGGTTTTGATGTAGATGTAACAATCAAACTTTACGATGCATCTGGCAAATTAGTTAAGACACTTGTAGATGGCAAAAAGGAAGGCGGTGTTCATAATCTCTCTATTAACTTAGATGACTTAGCTTCAAGCACATATACTATAATAATGAAGAGCGGACTTTATGAACAAACGCAAAGATTGGTTATTGTAAAATAATTAACTGCATACAAAAAAAGAAACTAAATAAGGCTACTTGATTAGAGTAGCCTTATTATTTTTAATTAAACAATAATAATGGAATTTAAGTAAAAATGGGAAAAAAAGTTTATTTTGTTACCGGCATTGATACTAATGTCGGTAAAAGCTATGCTACAGGATTTATTGCTAAAAAATTTATTACAGAAGGTTACAAAACTATTACACAAAAATTTATTCAAACAGGTTGCGTTAATTTTTCTGAAGATATAGCTATCCATAGAAAAATTATGGAATTAGAAGATACTGATGAAGACAAAAACTTCTTAACTATGCCTGAAATTCTTTCTTATCCTGCTTCGCCTCATCTAGCGGCAAAAATCGATAAACGTGAAATAGATTTGAAAAAAATTGATAATGCAACTCAACTGCTTTTGGAAAAATATGATCGCATTTTATTAGAAGGTGCAGGTGGTATTATGGTGCCAATTACGGAAGAATATCTAACAATAGATTATATTGCTGAAAAACAATATCCGCTAATTTTTGTAACTTCTGGAAAATTAGGAAGCATAAATCATACTTTGCTAAGTTTTGAAGCTATAAAAAAACGCAACATACAAATAGAAATATTAGCTTATAATGAGTTTTATGGCGAAGGAACAGAAGATCCAATTATAGCAAACGATACTTTAAATTTTATCAACAATATCCTAAAAAAAGAATTTCCTTCAGCAAAAATTGTGAAAATTCCTAAAATATAACTATCTTGATTATTTTGAAAAATGCAAAGAAAAAAATGACACAAAGCCAACAACACGAAAACTTTTCAAACTTAGCTGAATTTGTTTATAATGAACTTATAAATATTGAAAATAATCATGAACTTTCTGGTCGCGAAAAAATTGCGGCATTATGGAATTTACAAAATGATTTTTTATCTAATTTAGTTGTAGATGAAAAAATTGCATTTACTGATTTCGCAAGGTTTCATTTTATTGTACATAAATATAAATTGCCGACAGTTGTGAAAAATAATTTTGTAAGCTTTAAAAAATTCCGTTATTTTTTAATAAAAAACAAAGATTTTCAAGTCCAATTTTCACACGTAAGTCATTATAAACAAACTATTTCTGATTTAGTCGCTTATATTGTATTTGCAAAAATTCCTTTGGAACAAGAGGAAGAAGTATTTGCGGAAGATCAAGAAAGTTCTACTATTTTAGAACAAGTTCAACCGCGTTCACTTCGTTTTATCCTTTCTAAAAAAGAAATCTTAAAAGACAAAATTATCTTAAACTGTTTAGATGAAGCTTCTTGTAAGGTTAAGATTTTTTTTGAGATACGTCATTCAGATATGATTAAAATGTTGTGGCAAACTGCTACGATTTTAGTTTCTAATATAGAGAAAATAAATTCAATTTTCAACGAAATACAAGTTGAACATAATCATGATGATGAAGTAAATATAGAGATAATTACAGAAGAAATAATTTGCTACAAAGCGAACGAAAATACTCTTGTAGTTGTTGAACCTGATTATCTTGTTGATGTAACTGAAATTACAGAATGTTTTACTTATGAAGGCGAACTTCCTATTACTCCTATTCTTACTAATTTTTTAGGAAAAAAATTCAGTGTTCCGGCTTTTAAAGGTAATATCGTCAATAATTTTTTTGATGAACTTTTGGAAAATGTAGAATGTGATTTTGACACAGCTATTGTTAATGCGTTAAGCAAAAAACCTCTAGCTATGCTTGTTTATGAAAAAGAAATGACTGAAAAATCTTTGAAAACTTCGGATAAAGAGACAGAAAACAAGCAGACTTTAGAAGATAAAATACGATTTTTTAGAGCGGAACTTTACGAGTATTTTGTAAATCTGCGTAATATAATTCTTGATAATTATATAAATACAACAAATTATATGGAACCCTCTTTCATTTCAACTAGTTATGGATTGCAAGGAAGATTAGATTTGATAGCTATTGATAAGGATCGTATGGTAAACATAGTTGAGTTGAAGTCGGGGAAAGCACCCCAGAATAATATTAGAGCTTCTTTCGGACTGGATGAAGTTCGTACGCTTATTCTGCCGCTTTGGATTAATCATTACGTACAAATAATTTGCTATAATATTTTATTACAGGAAATATTTAAAGAAAATATTAGCAATTCTTCAATTTTATATGCTAAGCCAAACGAAATAGAGCCGTTACGTAGCGTTGTAGATAATGAATTTGTGAAGCGGGAAATAGTAATTATAAGAAACTGGATAATGGCTTATCAAAGAGAGCTAGCTATAGGAAATATCGATATTCTAACTGCCTTGCCGAAGTCTCAAATAGATTCTTTTCCTATCTATTTGCAAGATGATATAAAGCAAAAGATCGAAATTTTAGAAAACCTTAGCGAAGTTGAACGAGACTATTTGCGAGTGCAATTAGCATTTGTTACAAAAGAAATTTTTGCTTCTAAAATAGGACTTTATTCCGACAATAGAAAGCAAGGTTTTTCTTCGCTTTGGTTAGATTCCATAGATGAAAAAAAACAAAGAAACAACATCATTGCACATTTGCAACTTGATTTTGAAAAAAGTGATTTTGGGCAAATGCACATAGTTTTCAATAGATTTGACAAACAAAATTTAACTACTTTTAGAAAAGGTGATATATGTATAATTTATCCAGAAAACAATAAAAGTGATTTGTCGGAAGAAACAAATGGATATGCTTTGATAGAACATCAATTGTTACGCGGAAGAATTTCATATATCGATGAAAAGGAAATTGTAGTAAGCTTGAGAAATAAATTTATGCAAAATGTGTTTCAAACTGTAGATGCTTGGTGTTTAGAAGCAGATTATATTGATATGTTAAATACTAATATATACTCTTCAATAGGCGAGTTTATTACTTCTGACTTTGACAATAAAAAGAAAATTTTAGGAATAGAAGAAGCTAAGTTTTTGCCACTACCAAAAGAAATAGAAAATTATATAAATGAGATAGAAATACAAAATGATAAAAAAAATATCCTGAAAAAAGCTTTAAGTGCAGAAAATTATTTTTTAATACAAGGACCTCCCGGAACAGGAAAAACTTCATATATTCTACGCTATCTTACGCAAACTTTATTTGAAAAAACAAATGAAAATGTATTGATTCTAGCTTATACAAATCGAGCTGCCGACGAAATTTGTAGCGCTCTTAACCGTATTAGCGAAGATTTTCCATTTCTGCGACTTGGTAATCGCGACTCTAGCCAACATACAGAAAAGTTGATTTCTTTTATTCCATTAGAAGATATATCTAAAAAAATCAATGAAACAAGAATTTTCATTTCAACTGTTACTTCGGCTAATCATACGCCTGAACTCTTTGATTTGAAAGAAATTGATACAGTTATTATTGATGAAGCTACGCAAATACTTGAAATGAATATTGTAGGAACACTTGCTAAAGTGAAACGTTTCATAATGATTGGCGATGAAAAACAATTGCCAGCTGTAACAACAGTTGCACCTAAAGAATTGGAAGTAAATAATGAGCTCCTAAATGAAATTTGCTTAGAAAATCTACAATGTTCGCTCTTTGAAAGATTGCTTAAAGTTTCTAAAAAAAATAATTGGGAGAATTATGCAATGCTCACAGAACAAAGACGAATGTCGCCTGAAGTTATGAAACTGTGTAATAAACTTTTTTATGGAGAAAAGTTGTGTACACCAAATCCAAAAACAAAGCAAAAGAAAGTAAAAAATCTGTTCATTAATACTAATATCGAAAAAACATCGAAAATTAATACTGCGGAAGTTGAAATTATTGCTAAGCTTATTCAAAAAATTGAACAAGATTTTGAAAAACGTAACGAAAAATTAAACGAAGATTCTATTGGAATTATATCGCCTTGGCGAGTACAATGTAGTGAAATCTATAATTCCTTAACAGATAGCCAAAGAGACATTATAACTGTAGATACTGTAGAACGGTTTCAAGGTTCAGAACGTGATATTATTATATTTTCAACTGCAACGAACAACTTGTTTTTGTTAGACTTGCTATCAGAAAGTAAAATAATTGATGGATTAGAAGTAGATAGAAAATTAAATGTAGCTATATCGCGCGCTAAAAAACAATTTATTTTATTAGGAAATAAAGAGCTCCTAAGCCAAAAAACAGTTTATAAAAATTTAATTCAATTATTAGAAGAAGTAGATTATACTGATATTTAAGATGTTTTAAAATTCCTATTTGGGACGGCTGTCGGGGCGTGTTGCGACACACCTTACAAACTTGACGAGGGTAGTCGTTTTATAGTTACTTACTATTTTCATAAAAAGCATTAGCGCCTACTAGCGCTGCTCCGATAATTCCTGTTTCGTTTATAAAATGTGCTTTTTCGATTGTAATATGTTTTGCGATTGGTGGGATAGCTCTATTTTTTGCTGTTTTTAGTGCGTTTTCGTACATTGTTTCGTTTATAGCTGATATTCCTCCGCCTATAATAAAATCTGTAATATCTAATAAATTTGATATATTAGCTATAGCAATTCCTAAAAATTCTCCTATTTGCATCAAGCATTTTATAGCTAGTTCATCATTTTTTTCAGCAGCTTTAGAAATATCAACAACATCAAAATCTGATTGTTTAAGTATAGAATTAGGATAATTTTCCAACATTTTTTTCGCGAGCTCAATAATGCTTTTGCGTCCTATAAATTCTTCTAATATTCCTTTCCTAAAATCGGGTATATTGTCGTTATTGTTATATTCTATTATAAGATGTCCTATTTCGCCCGCCGCTCCATTTATTCCTTTGTAAATTTTTTTATCAATAATAATAGCGCCGCCAACTCCTGTGCCAAGTGTAATATATACGAAATTTGTTTTTTCTCGTCCTGTACCTAAAATGAGCTCTGCAATAGCTGCTGTGTTTGCGTCGTTATCGATAGCGATTGGATATGAGAAATTATTACGAAATATATTTTCTATATCAAAATCTTTCCATAGTGGCAAATTAGGTGCTATTTGTATAATTCCGTTTTTTACAATTCCGGGTAATCCAATTCCTATTGCTTTTATATTTTCAAACTTTTCAGCTATTTTTCTTGTCTTATCTATTATTTTATTAAGAATGATATTTGGGGATATATCGCCACCTGTTGCTACTATTTCTTTATAAAGGATATTTCCTAATGCGTCGGTTACGCCTATTTTTGCGGTAGTTCCGCCTATATCAACACCTATAAATTTCAAGTCATTTTTTGTCATATTCATATATATTTTTTACAAAAATAAAGAAAAAGTTAAAAAAAATTGTTATTTATTGATTTTTTTATGTAATTTGAGGTTTTAATAAAAGGTAAAAGAAGATGATAAAAGAAGTAGGTATTATAGGGCTTGGGAACGTCGGAAAAGTGTTAGCTACCTTTTTAAAAGCGAATGGAATGCTGTATTGGGCTGTTTCGCGTTCTGCTGCTGACGATGAAAATATTTTGCGTAATATCTCTGATATTAAGGAGTTACCAAGTTTAATAATAATAGCGGTTGCGGATAAATATATATCTGCAGTTTCGGAAAAGCTAGCTCATAAGTTTGGGAAGGAGTTAGAAGGAGTTTTTGTTTTCCATTTATCCGGCGCTCTATCTCGCAACGAGCTGATTTTATGTGAAAATAATGGTGCGATAATAGCGTCAGCACATCCATTTCAGACATTTTTTGTTACAGGAAATTACGAGAATGTTTTCGTAGATGTTTTAGAAGGTATATCTTGGGGAATAGATTGTAAGGCGGAGTATTTTCCAGAGATAGAAAAATTTATTAATAAGCTCTTAGGCAAGGCTAAATATTTGTCATCGGAAACTTTGGCGAAGAAAGCTATTTATCATGCTTCGGCAGTCGCAGTTTCAAATTATTTAACAGCCGCTATTACTTTGGCAAAAAAAATGGCAAATTTAGCCGATATTGAGGCAGAAGATTTTTTACTTCCTATAATTAAAACAACTATAAAAAACAATTTTTCCGATGTTGATTTTCCTATAACAGGTCCTATAGCTCGTTGTGATTTAGCTGTTGTCAAGGAGCATTTAGAAAATCTTTCAGTTAAACCTCACTTGCAAAAAAGTTATGCTTTTTTTGGAGCTGCATTATTAGAATTAATTAAAGATGAAAAAATTATGTCAGAAGAACAAATTAAGCAATTAGAAGCGATTTTGTTGCAAAAACATCTTTATTAAGATGAAAAAAATTATTATATTTGTAATTAGTTTCTTATAATATAAAATGGAGCGAACAATGACTAAAAAACTCTTTTCCGTATTAGTAATATCAGTGATGTTTACGTTAAGTCTTTTTGCAAAAAACTTGCAAGTTGTAGAAATTAATGCAGATATGGACTGCAAAGGTTGTAAGAATAAAATAGAAAAGAAACTTCGCAGTATTTCTGGAGTTGAAAAAGTAAATGCTGATTTGAAAGCAAAACTTGTAAAAGTTGAATATGATAAAGATGTTTTGACTTCCGAAAAAATTGTAGAAGCTATTAATGAAACAGGAACAAAAGCAAGTTTGAAAAACAATGAGAAAAAAGAAACAAAATGCTCTAAAAAATGCAGTTCCAAATGTAATAAGGCTAATTAATATATTTCATTGTCAGATAAAACGAAAAAAGACTATTCAAATATATTGAATAGTCTTTTTTTGCGGAAGATGAGGGACTCGAACCCCCACAGGCGTGAACCCGGCGGTTTTCAAGACCGCTGCAATACCATTATGCGAATCTTCCTTGCTTTCGTAAATGATGTGAATACAAAAATACGATTTTTTTTATAAAAAACAAAATAAATTTTAAAATATGTTAGAAAAAATAGTTGAATGGGTTAAAATAAACAGGTTGAAAGTTTTTGTTTTTGTGTTTTTAAGTGCAATTGTAGTATTGCTTTATGTACATAATACTATTCAAATAAATGACTTACTTGAAACTATAACAAGAAAAGATAAAGAAATACAAGAGCTTAACACTAGAAATGAAATTTTGAAATCTAAAATAATTGAATTACAATCGGCAGAGCGAATAACGAAAATCGGCGAAGAAAAATTAGGTTTGAAAAAACCTGATAAAGTGCCAATAATTATTGAAGAAACAACGGGAGAAGATGAATGAGAGTAGTTGTTCAGCGCGTAAAATATGCAAAAGTTTCTGTAAATGATAAACTTGTTGGCAAGATAGATGCGGGAATTTTAGCGCTTGTCGGGATTTCTTCTTCAGATACTCGACAAACAACCGAATGGATGGCTAACAAGTTAGCAAACTTAAGAGTATTTAGCGATGAAGAGGGGAAAATGAATTTATCGGTTTCAGATATTTCAGGTGGGATATTGCTAATTCCCAACTTTACACTTTATGGTGAAACTAAAAAAGGCTTTCGTCCAAGCTATTCCGAAGCTGCTGCACCTGACTTTTCTTTGCCTTATTTCCATAGTTTTGTTGAATATATGCAAAATAATTATAGTAATAAAATTGATATACAATCTGGTATATTTGGTGCAGATATGCAAGTTGAACTTATAAATGATGGACCGGTTACGCTTATTGTAGAGAAGTAAAATGCAAAAGATATTAACTACTTTGTTTTTATATTTATTTGTAAATTTATCTCTTTTTTCGCAAAATTTAGATATAGATATTTTAAGAGATATTAACTTAAATAGAAATCAGAACTTAGATAATACGTTTAAGTTTTTATCTAATTCTACGGATTTTGTAGCAGTAGCAGTTCCTGTTGGGATTTTTACCACAGGCTATTTTCTTGATAATAAAGATGTTATGGAGAATAGTTTAGTAGGTGCAGCCGGAGTTTTGTCTGCCGGAGCTCTTACTTTGATTGGTAAGAATCTTATAAATAGGCAGCGTCCTTATGAAGTTTATATTTTAGATAGTTTTGATGCGGGAGAAGGTAAATCAATGCCTTCGGGACACACAGCTATTGCTTTTTCGACTGCGATGTCAATTACTTTGCAGTTTAACAAGTGGTACGTTGCAATTCCTTCTTTTATTTGGGCGAGTTCGGTTGCTTATTCCAGAATGCATTTAGGCGTACATTATCCGAGTGATGTTTTAGTTGGAGCTGTTGTAGGTGTTGCAAGTTCATATTTGTCTTTTTACTTGCAAAACTATTTTCGGAATAAGTGATTTTAAAATTCTCTTTTGGTATGAAGGGTGGCAGGCGAAGTATGACGGGTAGTCGTTTTGGCTTCGCTCAACGACCGAAAATATTATAAGCAATTTATATGAAGTAAACAATAATACAAGTTTTTATGATTTTCTTATAATGTTTATCATTTCTTTATTTTTTGAAATTGAAAAAGAAAATATTTCTCCAAAGTCAACAGGAATGCGAAATAAATTTTTTAATGGAAACTCCAATAAATAAGCCCAAAGACAACGGATAACGCCTGCGTGAGTAATGATTAGCACTTTTTCATAATCTTTTTTTATTAATTCATTCATAAAATCCGATACTCTATTATATAAATCATTTAAGTTTTCTCCATCAGGAAGTCTTAAATTCACTATATCCTTACTCCATTTATCTATCTCACTTACATTTATATTAGCCCATTCTTTTAGTTCCCATTGCCCAAAGTTTAATTCGCATAATCGCTTGTCTTTATTATACTTAGAATATCCCAATTCTTCTGCCAATAAAGTACAACGACTAAATGGACTTACAAATACAATATCAAAATCAACATTAAGTTCGCTCTTAATTCTCTGTGCTTCTTCTTTGAATGATGATTTTAATGCTACTTCACTCTGACCATAGCAAGTGCCTGATTTTACATCTACTTGAGTATGCCTTATTACATAAATTTCCATATAACTAAATAAGTAAGTAAAATAGTACATTCAGATATTTGCTCCAAAGCTCCAAGACAATCCCCTGTGTATCCACCTATCCATTTTTCAAAATACCTTTTAAAGTAAATTACTAAAATAAGAATCGGTAAAAGAACAAAAATATTTTGCCAATTATAAAAACATAGCCCGACAAGAGGAATTAGCCCGAAAATATATGCAATTATTGCATCATTTAAGGAATTGAAGTGTCCTATTGGTTTTACTTTGCTTTTTTCATCTTCACGAGCATAATTTGAAAAGAAAATTAATTGAGTTGCTGAAAGCCTTGCCAAAGAATGATAAGAAATAAATAACAACGCTAATTCAATAATAGTTTGATTTAACATATATTTACTTGCATAAAGTAAAGCATAAAATTTCAACAAAAATAGTAAAATTAGCGAAATAGCTCCATAATTACCTATTCTACTGTCTTTCATTATTTCCAATATTTTTTCACTTGTCCAGCCTCCACCAAAGCCATCTATCATATCTGCAAAGCCATCTTCGTGAAAAGCACCTGTTAATAAAACTCCAGCCACTAATGATATAACTACAGATATTTCAATTGGTAATATATATTGACTTAATAAGAATATAACAAAGGATGCCAAACCAATTATCCAACCAATTAAAGGGAAATAGCGCGTAGCTTTATTAAGATTCTCAGGTGAATGCTCTACCTTAATTGGCGATAGTATTCTTGAATAAAACATTAAAGCAATTAAAAATATGTTAAGTTGTTTTTTCATTAGATATCAACTATTCTTTATTACTAACTCCTGCACTTTCAAAACTTGCCATTTCGTTTATAAAACTAACTGCACTTTTAATAATTGGATATGCTAATGCCGCGCCTGTACCCTCGCCTAATCTAAGAGATAATGATAAAATTGGTTTAGCGTCTAAATGTTCAAGCATCAATTTATGACCTTGTTCATCACTTTGATGACAAAATATAGCATTGTTGAGAATTTTAGGTTCTATTTTTGATGCAACTAAAAACGCACTCGTAGCAATAAATCCATCTACCATAATAAGCATATTCTTTTTATATGCTGCAAGCATTGCTCCGCATATTTGAGCTATTTCAAAACCGCCAAAAATTCGCAAAACTTCTTTAGGATTATTTATTTCTCCGTGCTTATCTTTTGCTTTTTTCAGTATTGAAATTTTTGTTGCAACTCCTTCGTCATTTAATCCCGTTCCTCTTCCAACGCATTGTTCAATTCTTAAATTGCACAAATAACTCATTATCATTGAGGCAGAAGATGTATTGCCTATTCCCATTTCTCCAAAACCTACTATGTTAGTTCCTTTTTCAGCTATCTGATTAATATGAGCTTCCGCATATTCAAAACACTGTTCTAACTGCTCTATGCTCATTGCAGGCGAATGTAGAAAATTTTGTGTTCCTTTTGCTATTTTAGAATTTATTAACATAGGACTTGCAGGAAAATCAAAGCTAACCCCAGCGTCAATAACCTTTATATTTATATCATTTTGCTTACAAAACACATTAATAGCTGCTCCACCAGAAAGGAAATTCATTACCATCTGAAAAGTAACTTCTTTAGGATATGCACTAACACCTTCATCAGTTATGCCGTGATCAGCAGCATATACTAAAATTGTCGGTTCTATTAATTTGGGCGATAAAGTGCCTTGCACCATTCCAATTTTAAGTGCAATTTCTTCTATTTTTCCCAACGACTTAAGAGGTTTTGTTTTATAATTAATTTTATGAATTAATTCTTCTTCAATACTCATTTCTCACACTTTTTATTACTTCTGCTCTTAATTCGAAAGGAACATAGATTGAAGCAAATCGATTATATTTTACAGCAATTTTGCATAATTTAAGAGTTTTCAATTTTTCCGGAACAAACTCCAAAGCTCTACCATATCCTTTTACAGCAATTTTACATAATTCAGCAGTTTTTAATTCTTCCGGAACAAACTCCAAAGCACAACTACAATCATTTACAGCAGCTTCGCAAAGTTCCATAGTTTTTAATTCTTCCGGAACAAATTCTAATGCACTGCCGTTTAATGTTATTGCTAACTTATAAAAATCCGGTGTCTTCAATTTCTCTGGAACAAACTCCAAAGCTCTTCCATTTTCTTTTACAGCTAGCTCACATAAATCCGCACTTATTAATTCCTCTGGAATAAACTCCAAAGCTCTTCCATTTTCTTTTACAGCTAGCTTACGTGATAAATCAGGAGTTATTAAGTGTTCAGGAATATACTTCAAAGCCCGACCATAATCATCTTCTTTTATAGCTAGTTCACACAAAGCAGTAGTTATTAATTTTTCAGGAACATACTCCAAAGCGCAAGCATTATCTTTTATAGCTAGTTCACATAAATCAGTAGTTAGTAAATTTTCAGGAATATACTTCAAAGCATGACCACTAGCATCTTCTTTTATAGCTAGTTCACATAAAGCAGGAGTTAGTAAGTTATAAGGAACATACTGCAAAGCACAAGCATTTTCTTTTATAGCTAGCTCGCATAAATCAGTAGTCAGTAAATTTTCAGGAATATACTTCAAGGCATGAACAGATGCTTTTACAGCTACTTTACAAAGATCCACAGTTATTAATTCTTCGGGAACATGCTGCAAAGCACCACCATTTTTATTTACAGCAACTTCGCATAAATCAGAAGTTTTGAATTCCTCAGGAACATCTGCCAAAAAGACTGCGTTTTGTTCTATTTTTTTCAACCAATAATCATAGTTTTCTTCTTTTTTTTTCATATTTTACCTTTTTTCAGTTTTTTAAAAACCAATTCTTGCAAAATAATAAAATTTATACAAATAAAAAAAACTGTTTAAAATTAACTTTGTGTAAAGTCAAAATTAAACAGTTTTAAAATTTTGAAGTAACCATTGAACTACCCTTTGTCATATGTTATATTGTTGACTGTTAGTTGTTCTTTTTATCTCAATAATCGTATCATCAATTTCTTTACTTTCTGTTATTACTTTTTCTTTTAATTCTTGTTTTATCCGCAGTTTTTTATAATCAATAGAATTTTCAGAATGTATTGGAATTATTCCTTTACGCGGATTTACTAGATTACATACTTCCGCAAGACAATCGGCAGAGGCGTGTCCGCTTGTATGTATTTTACTTACTTTGGGAAATTTACCAATAAACTCCAAATACTTTTTATTAGCATGTTTACTTTTAGGATTTACGTATTCTTTCCACATTGAGTAAATTAGAATAGTTTTGTCTTTTTCAAGTAATGGCAATAAAAAATCAATGTAATCATTGAATTTATCTGTTGCACGGACTAACATACAAAAACCTTTGTCTTGCATCCATTGTATTAACTTATTATTCTCTTTCCAGAAAGAATAAGGTTCTCCAAAATCAAACAAAGGACTTTTTTTACCAGCTGAATCTGAAAATATTTTTAAAACGTCCTTTTGAAAATCATCACACACAAATGGTCTGTATTTTATTTCTTTGTTAGCTGCATGAAATGTAGCCAACCGTTCCAAATCAGTTGACGGACACATTACAAATACATTTTTGTATTGCTTCATTAGTTTTTTTACTTTGATTTTCAATTTGTTTTCATTACGAACTCTTTGATCTAAACGAGAAAGCATTGTTCCTTCTGTAATCAAAAAGTCAATGGTTCCATCCTTTGATATTAATTTTTTTATTGTTGGAATAAGACCTTTACCAATATAGCCGTGTTCACGAAAATCACCAGTATGCAAAATACGACTCCTATTTGCTTCAATCAAAAACATAAAAGCATCGTAAGCTGAATGGCTTACAAAATAGGGTACCACTTTAATATCTCCAACTGTGATTGTTTGGTCATAGTCAAAAGATAACATTGCTTCAATTTTTGCGATTTCTTTTTCTGATTGTTCTTCGCGCCCTTTTATAAATGAAAGTCGTTTGTGCTTACATAATGCAACTTGCTTTGCAACTTTACCAATATATTGAGGAATAGTGTCAGGAACAAGATGAAAAAGCCCTATATGGTCTCCGTGATAATGTGTATAAAATATCGCATCAACATTTTTTGTTATCTTTTCAATTGCATCAAAATTAGCAAGATTGTCATTGACAAAACCTTCTCCGTCAGGAAGATTTTGTCCCAAATCTATTAAGATTTTGGTGTTTTCAGTTGCAATTTCAGTTATGCAACCTCCAATTTGGTCAATACCTCTATGAATGATTATTTGCATTGTTGGAATTTTATAATTTTATAATTTTGTAATCAATACTGTTTGATTTTAAAAGATTCTCAATGTTAAGAATTCTTTCTTGTCTTTTACGAGTGTCTTTCTTGTATGTGTTTGCAATTATTAGTTTTGGTATTTTATTTAGCGTAATATTTGAATAATCAATTTTAGTCAATCCCAAGCTGTTTTTAATCTCAATAAGTTTTTTATAATAATCCAGCAAATCCGTTTCGTGCTTATTAATAAACGATTGATATTTTTCCATTTGATCAATAATCGCTGGCTTTTTAAGATTTTTTTCAGGGTCATTCCATAAGCATTTATTAAATATATTTTTTAATTCAACAAAAGACAAGATACCTTCTGATAATTCAATCAAATCAATTCTTAATTTTTCAGAATTTTTATTATACTGAAACTCTGAATCTACATAATTAGGGTTTTCCTTAATCATTTTTCCTTGGATCCATTTTTCCGCTATTTTTTCATTATTAATGTGTCGTACATAATCATTCTTAATGCGTTTTTTAATATCTGCAATAGTTGTTTCGTTTAGATTTTCTAAATCAAGTGGTTCCTTTTCAAATTTATCTTTTCCTTTTGGCGTTCTTCCGCGAGGTTTATCGTCGCCCAAATACTTCTGATGAATTGTTGCTACAAAACTTTTTTTAGATTTAGAATAATTAATTTTAGCAACTGAACCTCCATAATAATAAACGTTGATAGAATTATCTTTGCGAATGTCTATATACAACTCATTATCTTTGCTGAACAATGTCCACCATTTTGGTTGTTGAGCTCTTAATTCTTCAAAAAATTTTGCTTTTGGATTAAGTTCTGAAAAAGTTCCTGAATTATTAATTACGTCTTTTTGCATCATATTATATCATTTTTAATATTAATAAAACATATCTTTGTTGTAAATATACCATTATTTTTTTGATTTCTTGCTATAAACTACTAAAAAGTTTATAAAAACTGCTTATATTGCTTAACTTCTAAGAAAAGAAAGAAACTAGTACTATTTTAGCTGAAAGTATAAAGTTATTTCAGGATACTGAAACGACTACTCCGCTAAACTTCATTTGCTACCATTCAAGTTGAAAGGGAATTTTAAAACTACCTTAAAATCACAAAAATCATATTTTAGATATTATCATTTTCTCCATCTTTTTCTTCCATTTTCAGGTGCTACAGGGATAGCTGTAAGTAGAGCTATATTTTCTTCGTCGAAAATTAGTGCAACTGTTTTTATTGTATCCATATCTAAAGATAGATTTACATTGTTTGTTGCATATTTATAAATGTAATTATTTTCATCTCTTAAATAAAAATATAAGCGTAGTGGATTATCATATTTTTTAGTTTCTTCTTTTAACTTTAATAGCTTCTTTTCGCTCTCTTCGTTGTCATGTATATGAATTAAATATCCTGAGCAATATTTATTTATAGCATTTTCAATAGTATTTGCTACTTCAACATTCATTTTTGCCGTTTCACCTTCTTCTTTAACGATTTTTCCTTCGCAGCAGATTATATTGTCTTGTGTTAGTAATTCGTTATAACTTGCATAAGTTTCGCTCCAGAAAGCAAGTTCAGCGCTACCTGTATAATTTTCTATTGTAACGAAAGCGATTTTATTTTTCCTTTTATCTTCCCGAACTCTAATTCCTGTAATTAGTCCTGAAATCAGTCCATAAGTATTAATATCTTTTTCGTCATCTTTTTCTAATGTAACAGTATTTAAGGAATTAATCGGTGTATAATAATCGTCAAGCGGATGCCCAGACATATAGAAATTAACAAATTCTTTTTCTTTGGAAATTCTTTCATTCTTAGTCCATTCTGGTACAAAAATTAGTTCAGGATCTTTATAAATTTGGACATCTTCTATGTCTTGGAATATATTATCCATAAGATTTTCACTTGGACTATTAATAGTTTTTGCATAATCTAAAGCTAAGTCAACAGAAGCAAAAAGTGAGGCACGCTTATCTATTCCATGAATAGAGTCAAAAGCTCCTGTAGCAACTAGCGCTTCTAAAGTTCGTTTGGTTACAAGGCGTGTATCTACGCGTTTTGCGAAGTCAAAAATAGAAGTAAAATCACCTTCTTTTCTGACTTCTACAATATTTTCTACTGCGGGTATTCCTACATTTTTTACTCCGGCAAGTCCGAAAAATATTTTACCGTCTCTTGCAACAAAATTAGTAACAGAGATGTTGATATCCGGCGGCAGAACTTTGATACCTATTTTTCTGGAGTGATTTATAATAGGCACTAGTTTTTTTTCTAACTCTGACATAAAAGCAGTCATAGAAGCAGCTAGAAATTCAGCGGGATAATATGTTTTTAGCCAAGCTGTTTGGAACGCAAGATAAGAATAAGCTATTGAATGTGATTTATTGAAACCGTAATTAGCAAATTTTTCAATTAAATCAAAAATTTCTTCCGCTAAATTTTGCGAAATACCATTTTTAAGACAGCCGTCACAGAATTTTGGTTTTAACTTTTCCATTTCTTCTTGTTTTTTCTTACCCATAGCGCGTCTCATAACATCTGCTTCACCTAATGAAAAACCTGCCAAATCTCTTGCAAGTTGCATAACTTGTTCTTGGTAAACTATAATTCCATAAGTATTCTTTAGTGATTTTTCCATTATAGGATGCAAGTATGTAATAGGTTCGCGACCGTGTTTTCTATTAATAAATGTAGGAATATTATCCAAAGGTCCCGGTCTATATAAGGCATTCATTGCTGCAAGTTCTTCTAAATTATGTGGCTTAAGTTGTCGCAAATATTCTTGCATTCCGCTACTTTCAAATTGGAAAACAGAGTGAGTATTTCCTTGACTTATAAGTTCAAAAGTTTTTTGGTCATCATAATCAATCTCTTCTATGTCAATTGTTTTTCCAGTATTTTCTTGGATCATAGCTAGCGTTCTTTCAATAATAGAAAGAGTTTTAAGTGCTAAGAAATCCATTTTAACAAGTCCCGTTTTTTCTAAGCAACTCATTTCATACTGTGTAACAATTTCTAATGCTTGAGGTTTATCGGATTTTTCAGGACGATATAAAGGAGCATAATCTGCTATAGCGCTTGGCGAAATAACTACACCTGCTGCATGCGTACCAGTACTTTTATTTTTATTTTCTAAAAATAGTGAATATTCAAGTAATTCATCAAGATTAGGATCGTCTTTTACCCATTGTAGAGTAGGCTTTTTCATAGCTTCATCAATGCTTTCAACTCTACCGAAGTTTATTTCAAATTGTTTAGTAATTTTACTTACTGTATCTAAATCAATACCTAAAACACGTCCTACATCTTTTATAACTGCACGAGAGGATAATGTTCCAAATGTGATAATTTGAGCAACAGCCTTTTTTCCATATTTATCTCTTACATATTCGAAAACTCTGTCTCGCGTTTCATCGTTAAAATCAATATCAATATCAGGCATTGAAACACGTTCAGGATTTAGAAAACGCTCAAAAAGCAAGTTGTATTTTAATGGATCTATTTTAGTAATATCTAAAGCATAAGCTACTATGCTGCCAGCTGCCGAACCACGTCCGGGACCAACAGTAACGCCGAGCTCTTTTGCTGCTCTAATAAAATCCCAAACTATAAGAAAATAACCGGGGAAGTCCATTTTAATTATAACATCAAGTTCGTAATTTGCACGATCTTGTATTTCTTGAGTAACCTCAGAGTATTTGTTTTCTAATCCTTCTTGAACTAATTCCCGCAGATACTCACCAAGATCTTTCGCCTTAGAAGTTGAAGGAATAGGGAAAACAGGCATATATAGCTTGTTTAATTCTAATTCAAGATTACATTTATCAGCAATTTCAACTGTACTTTCTATTGCTTCAGGAAAATCTATAAAAAGTTTTTCCATTTCTTCAGGTGTTTTGAAGTAAAATTCTGGAGTTTTATATCGTAAGTCTCTTATATCAATTTCTACTTTTCCCTTTGCATCTTTTATATTTAACAAGACATTATGAGCAATTGCATCTTCTTTTTTCAAATAATGAATATCGTTTGTAGCTACAATTTTAGCACCTATTTCCTTAGCTAGTTTGGGGACATCACGTAAAATAATTTTGTCTTCATCGTAAAGATGATCTTGAATTTCAAGATAGAAATCTTCACCGAAAATAGATTGATAAAACTCTGCTTCTTGTTTTGCTTGAGAATAATCTCCTGCAAGCAAATTTTGAGCAACTATTCCACCTAAACAAGCGCTAGTACAAATCAAACCTTCGCTATATTCTTGTAAAACTTCTTTATCTATGCGAGGTCTATAGTAAAATCCTTCTGTATGTCCGATTGAAGAAAGGTGCATTAAATTTTTATAACCTATTTGATTTTTTGCTAAAAGCAACAAGTGGAAATAGTTTTTACGTCTAGTTCTTTCTTTACCTGCATCTTTGTCAAAGCGACTTCCGTTTGCTATATAAACTTCACAACCTATTATAGGTTTTATATTTGCTTTCTTACAAGCTTCATAAAATTCAATGGTGCCAAACATAACACCATGATCAGTCAAAGCGATAGCTGATTGATTGTTTTCTACAGCTGCAGAAACTAGTTCATTAATTGTAGGTGTTGCATCAAGTATTGAATAATGCGAGTGATTATGTAAGTGTATGAATTTTGACATAGTTATAAAATAAAAATATAGTTATACAATAGAAAAAAACTCTAATATGTGAAGTTAAAAACAATGAAAAACAACAGTACAAAGTTACAAAAAAAATATATATATTTCAAATTGATGTGTTGTTATATTTTTCAACAATTTTTTAACAGTTAATAATTAGTATAGTTAGTATAATTGTATTTTTGTTTTAATAATTTAAGAGTAAAGAGGTGTCGCCGTAGCTTAAAAATTTATATTGATTTTGCAATGCTTCCGCATAAATTTTCTTACAATTTTCTATTCCTATAAAACTTGAAACAAGTAGTAATAAAGTACTTTTTGGAAGATGAAAATTTGTTATAAGTGCTTTGATTGTTTTGATATTATATGGTGGGACTATGAAGAGCTGGGTGTTGCACTTTAATGTTTTCAAGTTGTTTTTTTCCATATTTTCTAAAAGTGCGGTAAAAGCTTCGTAAGCTGTAAAATTGTCTTTAATAGAATATGGGTATGCTTGTTCTAGTGTAGCATAATCGTCATTAAGAGTTAGATTTTTTTTAAGTGATTTTACTCCGAGCCAATATAAAGTTTCTAATGTTCTTAAAGATGTTGTTCCTGTAGCTGTAATGAAAAAATCTTGTTTTTGATATTCTTTAATTAAATTTTCTATGAATATTTTTTCAACGAAAATTTGTTCAAAGTGCATTTGGTGTTCTTCTATTTTTCCTTCTATTGGTACAAAAGTTCCCGGTCCAACGTGCAGTATTATATTTTCAACAGTAACTTTTTTATTTTCTAATTTCTTTATAATATTGTCAGAGAAATGCAGCCCTGCAGTAGGTGCCGCTACCGAGCCTTCTGCTTTTGCATAAACTGTTTGGTAGCGTTGGGAGTCAATTTTTTCGTTTTCTCTTTTTATGTAAGGCGGTAGTGGAACTTTTCCTGCTAATTGTAGAATATCTGAAAATGTTTTTTGTGTGTCATTCCACGAGAATTGGACATCAGCTTTATTTTTTTCTTTTGATAAAATTTTTGCTTCAAATTGATAGCTATCACTATTTTGAAAAAGTTTTAGCTTCATACCTTGTGTTACGCGAGGTCCGCCTATTATGCAGTTCCAAGTGCAAGTTTCTTTAGCATTTATCGTGATTTGTGGATCTAAAGACGGAGATATAGGGGAAACACAAAGTACTTCAACACGTCCACCTGTTTCTTTTTGCATAAAAAAACGCGCTGGAATAACTTTTGTAGAGTTAATAATAAGCATACTTTCGGCAGGCACAAAATCATATATTTTGTTAAAATGAGAATGAGTTACTAGCTTCTTCTTATTGTCAAAAACTAGTAACTTGCTTTCTTCTCTATTGTTGTTTGGATGTTGTGCGATTTTTTCCGTAGGCAGATTATAATCAAAATCGTCTAAGTTTAGATTGGATTTGAAGTCATTTTGTATCATTTTTTAACCATGCCTGATGTTTAGAATATCAGCATCTTTGCAAATATATTCTTTTCCTTCAAGTCTAAGACAACCTTTTTCTTTACACTTAGCTAGTGAACCCGCTTCAATAAATTCATCATATCCAACAACTTCGGCACGGATAAATTTATTAAAAAAGTCAGTATGTATTACGCCTGCTGCTTCTTGAGCGGTCATACCTTCTTTGATTGTCCAAGCGCGACATTCATCTTCGCCTACTGTGAAAAATGATTGTAAGCCTAATAATTTATAAGCACTACGAATCATTCTATCAAGTGGGGAGTCAACTAAACCGTATTCTTGCATAAAAATATCTTTTTCTTCGGTAGGTAATTGTGATAGTTCTAATTCTATTTTTGCAAAAAATGGTTCTATTTGAATACTTTTTCCGCTTATTTCCGCTCTAAGCTTTTCTAATATCTTGTCACTTTTAGCAACATCATCTTCCGATAGATTTACTGCAATGAGCATAGGCTTTGCCGTAAGCGGTTGATAGTTTTTCATATATTTTATATCGTCTTCATCTAGCTCTAATTCTCGTAAAGGTATATTATTTTCTAATGATTTATGCCATTTTTGCATAACTTCTATTTCGCGTTTAATATCATCTTTATTTTTTTGCTTCATTAAGTCCTTATCTAATTTTTCAAAACGACTTTCAATAAAAGCTAAATCTGTTAGTAGAAATTCATCTTCTAACATTTTAATGTCGCGAAGAATATCAATACTTCCTTCAATGTGTGGAATTGTTTCATCTTCAAATCCTCTAACTACATGAATTAAAGCATTATTAGTTTTTACTTTTGCAATGAACTGGCTATTAAATTGAGATGAAGCGCTGTCGCCTTTATTTAATCCAACTAAATCAACAATTTCTATTGTTGCATTTACTTTTTTCTTAGGATTAAATATTTCAGTTAAAGTATCTAAGCGCGCATCCGGCACTTTTACAATAGCTTGATTTGCTTTTTTAAGTCCAGATGAAGTTTGATCTAAATGAATCTGTGTAAGAGTTTGAAAAACGGTGGTCTTACCTGAAGATGGAAGACCGACTAATCCAATTTGCATATGTTTTTATAGAATTAATTACTTAAATTATCATTTAATGTAGCTTTGTCTATTATTTTAGTGCCATCAGAAAATTCTAATACCGTAGGTGTCCAAACAGCATTTAAGTTTTTGGAGTTACGAATAATTTGATCGCGTTGACTATTGTCATCGTATTTAAATGGCATTGAAAACCTAAGAGGTTTATTAGTATTTTCAGCTATTTCTGTAGCAGTTGAAAGATTATAGATTTTAATAAGTTCACCAGCTTGCGTGTAAAACTGCAAACGTCCTTCCAACTTTTTGATTGGTTTATCAGAAGTATTTAGAACTTCAAAAACAATATTGTTTATTTTGTTTTTGGGATCTTCGTCATTAAACTGTATTCCTACATATTTGAAAGTATGATTAAGAAATAGGCTTATTCTAGCTCCTGAATTTCTTAGTACTTCACTAGCTCTATCTTTTAAAAATCTTTTTTGAGAAGCAACGATTTCAGATACAGTTTTTCCTACAATAGAATCTTTTTCACTTCCTAAGCGCGTTAAAGCATTAATAAATAACTCAATATCTCGCGTACTTATGTTTTCTGCTTCCGCTAATTTGTTTGAAACTTCTTCAAGATTATGTAGGGTTATTTTAGTATTTGCTACATTAGAAGAGTTAATATCTACCTCTTTTTCACTACTACAAGCAACGAAAGATGTTGCAAGTAGTGTTGCAATAATAATCAAAGAATAAAATTTTGTTTTCATAGTTTTACAAGTTATGTGTTATATTTATCATTATGTTTTGAATATAAAAAAACAAAGATACAGTTTTTCTATCTATTTTCAAAATTTTTATGAAAAATAATAATGTTGATAATAGCTAGTTCAACTTTCTGGGTGTTCAGTTCCGTCTGCATTAATCATAGCATAATCAACATCATAATCACCTTTTTTTAAGCGTTTCATTTTACTTTTTGCTAAGCTTTTTCTAAGTGGTGAAAGTCGGTCATAAAAATTAATTCCATTTAAATGATCAACTTCATGCTGCATAGCTCTAGCTAAGAAACCTGTTGCAGTACGTTCAATTTCTTTTCCTGTTATATCTAAATATTTAATTTTTATGTTGAGCGATCTTTCAACATCGTCGTAAAGGACAGGAATACTCAAGCAACCTTCTTCACAAATTTCTTTTTCATCAGAGTATTCGGTTATTACAGGATTTATCATAGCCATAGGTAGTTCATTTTCAAAACCTTTTACTGTATGTACATCAATAACAACAACAGATATATCTTTTCCAACTTGATTAGCTGCTAATCCAACTCCGCGTTTAGTGTAATACATCGTTTCAAACATATCAGCAACAATTTCTTTGATTTC
>JAAYTD010000080.1 GCA_012518115.1 Ignavibacteria bacterium
AATTTTATTCTTGCATTTTAGTTTATAATTATTATCAAGCTGAACATTCGGAATCATCTATAAAAGCAAGTTTCCATTTCGATGAAGCCGATTTTATGAAATAAAGAGTACGTAAACCAAATTTATTACTAATTCATTGCTCTCCCTTTCGCCCCTACATTCATTGTTAATTGAAAACGGCTACCCTAGTATTTGTATTAAGGAACTGATATAGTAACTTCCTCGCCTGAGCCAATTTCTGCACCTTCAGCAAAAGGAACTACCTTGTATATATAGCTTATTTGTTTTGCTATCCTTATATCGCTACATTCTATGATATCGCTATCGAATGAATTAAGAATGCTCCAATAATCCTCTGTTGTTGATTTCTTATATACGACATAGTGAAACTTTTGATTGATATTTGGTTTACTCCACTTTAGATTTACCTTATTATCTGTTGCATTATATTTAGCTTCTGTCTTAATAATTATCTGATTTAAGGATCTTTTGTCAATTTTTACGGGAATAATCTGTGATAATTCCGAACGCAAACCAACCATATCTTCAGATTGCATTGCATATTCATATATAACGTCTGCTTCTGTAATAGTATCTTTGAAGTCGATAGTATTATTTTTCGTATCTCGATGCGAAATTGTTTTAACCACTTGCCATTCACCACCGTTTACGCGTCTCATAATATTATGCCTGCTCATATCATAATCATCACCTGTTATAAATTGCAATGATACTTCATTATTAGCAATAAAATATTTATTGACAACAGGAGCTGAAGGCGAAATAGTATCCGGTATCAAAGCCGTACAAGGAGCAGAGTAATCCGAGTGGTTGCCGGCTTCATCTATTGCAACTACTTTATAATATATTTCACTATAAAGCATATTCAAATCTACTTTGTCAAGGAACATATTAGTTTCTATGGCTGTACTTGTTAATTGATTATACGTACCATCCTTGTGGCGAGAGAAATAAACTTTATAACCCGCTATATCCGGCTCATCATTAAATTGCCAACTGATAAGGCATAAACCATTAGTATCAATTACTGCATATACACCTTTAGGTGGAGCTGGGGCTACAGTATCATTTATATAAGCCTGTGCATGGTGATACGCACTTGCAAAATTGCCTTTGTCATCTATAGCAGATAAATAATATATATTGTTGCTGCCCTCAGTAGCTCCGGTATGGATAAATTCCGTAGTACCCGGATTTAGTAAGCCTTGATGCAATACAGTTCGGTGTTCTTGAGCAAATGAAGTAGCATAAGATAAAATATAACCTTTCAGTATTTTCTTGTCTGCAGGCTCTTTCCAAGTAATTTTTATCTTGTTTTTTCCTATTATTTCGGCTTTAACGTCATAAGGTGGCTGCAAGTGTACTGTTTCCGTACCTTTATTGCTTACTACCATTGAATACCGAGATGTATCACCAAAAGCATCTATACCATATATCCTGTAATAGTACTTAGTATTATTATCCGGTAATTCATCAAGATAAACATTATACTTATCTAATGGAATAGGTATTGCGCCTTGAATAGTAGTATCTTGTGTATCATAAGAAAGATATATTTCTCTTAAATCCTCTTCAGTACTGGAAGATGTAATGTAAGGAGCTTTGTTGATCTGTGTAAAATTAATACTATCTGTACTACGCTCAATAAAATATGCCGATAAACCATCACCTCGTCGCCAATATAACTTAGTACCTTTGTCTTCGGATTCCGTATATAAACCTTCTGGAGCATACACTACTGTATCTACATAATCAAGGTCAATAGTAAAATATACTGCATTGACCTTGATAAGAGAAGTATCTACTAAAGGTACTAAGCGGAAAGAAAACGAAGAATCAGCTTTATCCTTTAAACTAAATGAATAACGAAGACCAAGCGCATCTGCTACGTGAGGATCTAAATCAGCTGCTAAAAGCGTGTAAGCATATCGCATATTCTGTGCATCTTCTTGTGCTTTCAAGGTTGCTATTATTCCCGTTTGTTCGCCTATTAAATTGACTTCACCGTAAAGGAACTCGGTAGCTATCATTCCCTGCGGATGCTTCTTATCCTTGTAACGCTCTATCATTGCCTCCATAGAAAGAGGTTTAAATAATTCATTACGCACAGGTTCATAGCTCTCTATCAGGTCTTGGTTGTCCTCGGGACCTACTAATTGTTGATGAATTCGTTCTAATCGGTAACCCGCGTCGTTGCACATAAGCCAGAGAACGGGATTACTCGGTACCCATCGAACTACAATAGAATCACCGTAATTGCGAGCTAAAATAAATATACGATTATTTGTAGTTTCATCTTCTACTTTATCTTGTGCTTTACTGATTGTAAATATAAAACACAGCATTGATATATAAATGATTATTTTCTTCATAATAAACTTTTATTTAATTATTTTCTATTTTTATTAATATTTAGGTAATTGAACCTCTTTTATATACTCCCACACACCTAACCTATGATACTGAATTGTAAGCAAATGAGAAGGAAGCTTAAGATCTCTAAACTCATAAAATTTTTTATTTCCATCCTGCCAGTTTTCATTCCAATACCAAGCCAGATAAAATAAATTACTTTTCATATTGTCCGGAATGTTAGATCTTGTATTGTTATTTTTTACATATCCGTATAACTTTTTCAGACAGCTTGATGCCCAAGAATCTGTACAATACCTTTCAACATTAAAACAATTAAGCCCTGATATCTTGTCTTTGAAATACTGATACTCATTTATAAAAAAAACTGTCATACGCTTCCGAAGTTCAGGGTACTTCACTTCAAGATGATAGCCAGCAGTTTGACCATCAAGGTAATAATTATCATCTACAATTACCGATCCAGATATTTCTTTACATAAATAATTACCTTTGTTGCCCTTATCGTATATATGAGAAGCTAAAGCAGAAGCATATAAAATTTGATAAATGCTATAAAGTTTATTTTTATATATATATACCATTTTGTTATTTTGTTTCCTAGCTCTATTGGTGCTACCTGTGTTAATTTCGTCATTTGTTAGCCTACCATGGTAATCTTCTTTTTTTGAAGTATTTTCTCCATTATATATATTCATAAATCGTACAGCTGCGTTATATCCCTCAAAAGAAAGTGGATTATTTATTGTTTCTTGTTTCTCATAGCGTCTAAATGGTAATTTAGATAAGTCTGCATTTGCATTTTCCTTTAGCTTATTCAAAAATGGAACTGCTAATTTATTCCATAAATTACGGTAGTAATCAGAAGCAAATTCATTGGAAAATCTAAACATAGGACTCTGATAAGCTGCATTGCTACTTTCCTCAAATGCATATCCACCAAAAACTTCTTCCTGAGTTGCATATCCGGGCATATAAATAATTTGAACAGGCATTAGTACGGAACGCGCTCCACGTCTTTCCCATTTATGATTACCATCACCATATAAATTAATTAAAAAATTATTTGAAATTCCATCTGAATATACACTTACAGTATTTACTCCGTTTTCCATAGTGCTTACACTAGAAAGGGCTCCTTGCTTTAGCGAATTCCTTACTTCTATTTCTTTCATTTTTGCCTCTGTGCTTTCATATCGTGAAGTATGGAAAACATAAGCAAATATGTGTTTCAGTGTAACATTTTTATATTTACTTTGCAGTTCAGATTGTTCTTTTACTAATTCGCTTGTTTCTATACAATTATTTGTCAAAGTAGTTTTTTTATTTGTATCAACTTTGTCACGAATGTGAGTTATGGAACTTACACCAAAAAGATAATTAGCCATTTCTTCAGTCAGTCCCACGTATTCTGCCATTCCGCTACCACTTGTTGAAGCTGGAGCATAACCCATAGTTGGTTGAACATTTCCGACTTGTGGCATAGTACCGATAGTACCACTCATAACACTACTTAATTGAGCAACATTACTTATCTGAGTAACATTATTCAATAGAGAAACACTATTGTTCATCTTGTTTCCTATAGAGTTAAAATTACTTGTTATATCATCACCCCAATTAATTCTACTGTCCATCTTATCAGATTTCCATGCCCTTATAGGATTTTTTATTCCTGTTTTTTCACCTTTCAGCCGGTCGAGAACTTCATTCTTAACAGTATTGATGTTAACACCCACAAATGCATCACTAGAACCATCTAGATGATAATTAGCACCGCCACTGGTATTTGCTGTACCTACTATAGCTATATTTGTATCTTTCTGCGCAAATGTAGCATCTTTCTGCTGTTTCCCTCGTTCAATTACATAGAAATTTATCTTATATATTTGATTTGGGGCTAAATTTTTTAGTTGAAATTGAATTCCTGATTTCCAATTATTCTCTATACGAGATAATTTCGGCTCGTATGTATAATAGAAGAGAATTGGTTTTTCTGCTGTATTGCTCAAGTTAACAAATTCTCCTACAAGTCCATGCCCTTCTGCACTCGTTTCTCTATTCTCTATAAGGTATTGTTGACTCTTATCTAACACTATATATCCTACATCTTCTTCATCTATAAAAGCTTCGTATTGTCTGTTCATAGGAAAAGCCTGTGCAATATTACTTATATCTATCTCATTCGGCATCTCCCCTGTATAAAAATATACATAATCGATACGTTTGCAGTCATTATCTGAGTATTGACGTCCTTTTTCATCAAGAGGATTTTGCCATACATTGTCTACATGTTGCTGCATCTTAACCACTACTTTTACTTTATACATAGTGTTAGGTTCTAACATTTCTTTAGGCTTAAGCCTAAATTCAAATCCTTCAGCCTTTACAATTGACTTCTGCAAGTTAACATGTTCTACCCCATCCTTAAAAATATCTGCCTCCAGAAAAGTGAAATTATACTTACGTGGAATCTTTTTGCCATCGCTACTTTCGGCATAAAGGGTCCAAGGGGTATTCATCCTTACATTGGTAGCTATTTTTACAGCAGTAAACACAGATGGTCTTTCTTCCTTTTGCTGTTTCTCTGCATCGTTTAGCTTTTCTTCACCCGGAGTAATTGATTCTACAATTTTCAAATCTTTTAGCGGGTCAGTATAAATTATACAAGGTCTTCCTATACTGAACTTAGCAGAAGTATTAAATGAAATAGCACCACCAAATATTTCACCTTTTACTCCGAATACACCTCGCATCCAAGTTGGAGACGGCATTCCAGCCGATATAACTGCACCGGCAGCTAAATCGCATAAACTAAATTTTTCTTTTATACCGAATATTTTTATTTGTACGCCTACGTCTCCATGTACATATCCATATACCTGCCCCATGCCGTAATATCCGTTAAGTCCTTTTATTGCCCTTCCGTCTCCACAATGCATTCCTTCTAGTTCCTTTAATGCCAGATCGCAACCTATAATGGCATCTAAGCTACCATATAATGGTCCGAATTCAAGACCGAAACCAAGCCCAAGCCTTGCTCCAAGCATAATTCCTTTATCTCCCTTGGGCCAATTCCTAATAGGTTCCTTTTCAATTATATCAAGTATTTTCTTATCTAATTTCGGTATATCCCAAGGTATATTATTTCCACCACAGATATATGCCTTTATATCTATACTACCTTTGACAAGTTCAAGATCAAAACCCGTATTTACTGTGAATAATTTACCTTTTTCGTAGTCAGGAATCCCTAAGGCTATATACCACAGCGGTTTGGGTCTTGTCTCATTCTTTCCTAATATATTTACTTTGAAAGGTACTTGAACAGATACTCCATTAAATTTCGCATCAACTTCCGCCTCTAAATTAAATTCACTTTTTATGTGATCATATCCTATTTTTACTTCTCCGCTTGCAATATGTCCGCCCGGGTTATCATGGTTACCATCTCCTATAACATTTACATTACCTTTAAAGCTAAGACTCTCAAATTTTCCACCATCTGTAGTAGCTGTTATTGAAGCAACCCCATTGTAGAGATTAGCCGATGCTGCTGAAAAATATACGCGAGCATTGAATCCAAATTTTTTTTCACCTACTTCAGATGGCTCAAATTGAAGTCCTGATCTCGATGCGCCTATATTTTCTATATCATTTGGTTCAGTAGCATCTTTGATATCATTACCCACATTCGGATTGGTTACTTTCATATTTTTCCATACACCGCCGCCAAATCCATTAAAATTTAAATAAGGTGGAAAGACAGCGATTCCCGGATTCAATTTTAAACTTGCATCTACAAAGAAATAATTTTGTTGGTCTCCTACTTTTCCAAACTGAACTACAGAAGCTATTTCAATTCCTTGGGCACCTATTGGGAAATTACAGCTTACAGCACCTCGGAAGCCGTCTCCGTATTTTGTGTTGTTTTTATAAAATGCAAGTCCACCTTTAATTTTTACAGGACCTACTTCACCGTTTACAACAATTTCATTTAATTCAAATCCAATACCTGTTATTTCTATAAGTTCAGAATCTTTCTTACCCCAATTCATTACTCCAATAATTTTACCTTTTGTAGATGCTCCAACCGATGTCTCACCTAATCCTAAATTAATACTCATTCCTATATTAAAAGCAATATCTTTACCATTAGCAATACTCAATGTAGGAGCCATTATCTTTAGTTCAAATGGTCCAAAGTTGCCCTCTGGTACAACTTTATCCTTTTTTTCAGGTGCATCTGAGTCGGTTTCGGAAAAATCTTCAGAAGTGCCAACGTCTCCAAATCCCCATTGTCCAATTGATAGTACAAGCCCGGGTTTCCTTTTGCGTTTCTATTTGCAATTCCCAACCCTTTAAAACTTCCACCTGTAAATTTTATCTTCATTTCTTCTATATCAGCACTTACCTCTCCATCTAACCAAGCTATTACTGCAAATCCATGTTTATCGTTATTTGCTTTAATTATTGACGATGGTCTCAGTCCTACTGAAAAGTATTTCAAAAACTTTAGTTTAGCATTATCGGCAATAATATTAAAATTGTAGTCTATGTTTTTTTTAGTGGCATCGCGTGTCAAGTTACATTTATATTTCATAGATCCTTCTTTTCCGGTTATATCACCTAATGGACACCAAAGCCTACCATTCATAAATACTTCTTTAAATTCATTATGTATAATAAATAAACTTATCGTATCAATTGCAAATCCCCAGCCACCAAGAACTCCTGTTTTTCCTTCTCCTATACTATTATCTTTAGTATCACCAAAAACATCTACAGCACTCGCTATCATTGTAAACCCATTCTGATTCAAAAATGAGGCTGTTGAAAATGTAACTGATGCTGGTGTATCATCATTTTTTTTAAAATTAAATTTTTCAGGTGCATATAACGTCAATTGTTGAAAAAGTAATCCTTTAAATTTTGCATCTACTTTGAAATGAGGATCTTTTTCCTTGATTTTTTTGCATAAATTCTGTAATTCTGCTGAGGGCTGATTTGAATGCGTATATATAGCCTTAGGCACAGTAAAATAAAAATCTGTAAAGCCATTAATACTAAATTCAGTATCTATTTTTAAATCAACCGTCCAGTTTTCCCAATCTTGAATCTCTTTATTTGTTATTGGAATAGCTATGGGATCGTTCTTTCCATCTTTCCTGACAATATCAGAAGGCGGGTTTGCATTTGGGTCAGTTAATATCCTAATTTCTGCATTAAGATTAATGCCTTTGAATCCCTTATTCCATTTTAAATGCGTTTTTTTGCCTTCTTCGTAAGGCAAAGCTAATTTCGTTTTCGGTCCAACACTTAATTCAGTAGCTTGTAATATTGCAAAATCAGCTTCATTTATAGATTTATCAACACAAACATCTGCTATACCAAATGGTATTACTATATTGTTTTCGTGATCTTTAAGAAAGTGCAGCATTGAGATTTTTGCTCCCCTTGCTGAAAATACTATTGAGCTTACAGCTATATCATTATTAAGTTGCCCCTCGCCTCCTATTTTTATTGGTAAAAGATTTGCATCTTCAGGTCTAGATGCTAACTTCTCTGTGGTAAATTTATTAATATAATTTTGTGTTTCGCTATTTTGTTTCCCATCTTTCAAATTAAAGTATTTATTATACCAATTCTCTTTATTAAAAAATGTAAAACTTTTGAAAAAATTATTATATTCTTCTTGTTCTTTATCATCATACATACCTATTGCATTGCCGGCTACAACTGCTCCATTTTTATTTACTTGAAGCTTTTCAAAACTAACTTTTACATTTACCCAATTATAATTAGGGAAGTTTGATTCGTTACCACCTGTAACTATACCTTCTCCGGTAAATGAATTATCACTGTTTTTAGTGATTTTTAATATTTTCAGTTTATATTGACCAATATCAATTATATCGTTAATACTAAGTTCTTGAATTAGCTCTTTTTCATCAGGTGGATTTATACCGCAGTCTACATTTAAGCCACCTGAAGCCATCATTGGTTTTGTTTCGGAAACAGTGTCATAAATAAAAGAGCCTGCCGGACTTTTTCCATTGTTTTTAAATTCAATTGATTGATCATTGCTTTTTGCTGTTACTTGTAGCACATAAGTTTCACCTTGTATAAACATATTCGGATACATAGCGGTATCAATTTGAAATGTAGCAGTATTTAGGTTTTCCCTACGCACAACAGGTGGATTGCGTAAAATAGCATCATCTTCTGTTTGTCCATCAATTAACTGTACAATATTCAAATCGTAAGTAATTCCCGTCATATTTAGTCCGCAAGTATTGAAAGGCGGTCTCCATTGCAATGTAATAATTTTTTGAGGCTTTATTCGCTTTTTTATGTAGTTTGCTTCAATTGACGACAAAGATGAGATAGGTAATATCCATTGAGGATTTTCCGCTTCATAGCAAATTTTAACAATTGTACATCCCATATTCGGGTCGGAAAGAGCTACAGAGCTACCGGTAGCAGCATCAAAATCATAAGCCGTAAGACAAAGTTTATATTGCCCTTCGGGTATGCGCATAGTTCCGGTTATGCTTGCATAATCGTTTACATTAAGTCCTCTTATTTCAAAATCATTAGGATTAGTAAAATTGCCGAAATTATCTTTAATTTGGCTTGGTGTAAGCTCGGTACTTGCAATCGGATTAATTTGTATCGGCTGCATTGGTCTAGTATTTAGATTCGATACAATAGATACATCGTTTTGGGGAAATAGTTGTTGTAAATTCATTTTCAGATAAATGTTACGACTTTTAGCAGATGCTCCACTTTGCACTACCCGCACCGAAAGGTATTGTCCTGGATTTTCCATAAATTGCCTGATAAACGGAGTAAATCTGGCCTGCTTCTGTGTAATTATTACCTGTAGCGGATACGTTTGAGAAAACAACATATTAGGCAACATAATCGCCATAATAATTGCTATTAAATAAGTACATTTTTTCATTTTTAGCTCCATTCTATTTATGTTTAATTTTTTCTTTTTATTATAATTATAAAATCAGTTTTATTTTAAACATTTTGTATATGTAAATATTATAAGTGCTATAAACACTTGTCATAAATATAATACAATTTAGAATATATTTATATGTAAAAAAGCGACAAAAAAATATAATTATTTTTTATGTGTACATAGCCCGTGTGAGTTCATTGTTTAACTCCAAATACTGCTTAATACCCATATTTGTAAAGCGCTTAAACTCTTTGTTGAAGTGAGAGAAATCGTAGTACTCGCAATCTGTAATTATATTGCTGATGCTTTTGTCGGGATGTTTGAAAATATTTTTCAGAACATAAATATGCTTGTTTAGCAAACAAAACTGCTTTGGCGAAGTTCCGATTACTTCGTGAAAATATCTCTGAAAACTCCTTAATAATGTTGTATTATTCAGTAAACTCCCTAATTTTACAATACCGTTAGCCTCTATTATTTTATCTACGAAATTATCGAAATACAACTGGTACTTAACATGTGTGTTTTTGTATTTTAACAAAAAAGACTCTATAAAACATATAATATCTTCTATAGAGTCAGTTAATTGTATTTTCTGTATTAAACTACAAACTTCGTTTTTATCAAAAATGCTTTCTATTGGTATAATTTTATTGCGGATTTCTATAGGTTTTATTCCAAATAAATTATATAATCCATAAGGCAAAAAATTGATTCCTATTACATCTCCTTTAAATTTATAAGACACATTAAAATGACGCTCCAACTGTCCGCCGATAATACCATAGCATCTTTTCTTTATCATATTATCATAATAACAGCATACCTTTGTCAAATGAAATACCATTGTAGGAAATCCGCCTGGTGCCATTAATTCAGTTGTATAATTATTACACACTGTTTCAATTATATTTATTTCATCTTGCTCTTCATCACCATTCATTGTCCAATAACTATGAATATGATCTTTTAAAATTGGATTGCAAGTAGAAAATATTTGTTTTATTATTGACATCGATACTTCTCCTTTTCATAATCTAAAAGCTTCTATTTTTTTATATAAAATTTATATTTACCTTTGACCTTGATTAAACTTAAAGTATACAAAAATGGTATTAACCTCTTCATGCCCAGCAGCCTGTGTAAAAACCAAACTATCACTATCTATTACAAATTGTAAGTTCAATTTTTTCAAAATAGGAGTTTTTACACAGTCTCTCAAGAGGAGAATTTAACTAATTCAATCTGAATATTATCCACTTCAAAAATACAAAAATAAAATGAATTAAAAAAATAAAAGTACCCGCCCGACTTGGACAGGTACTTAAAATATATTTTCTTACTAACAATTACTTTTTTTTACAATAGATTTTTAGTTATAGAAATTTGCTTTAAGTTGGCTCCATGTTTTATATTGGCTATCTTTTTTATCAAAATCTTGCCATTTTGTAATAGCCCATAATCCATTGTTTTCTGCTGAAATAGTAATTATCATTTGACCTTCATATATGTTTTCTATATTTTGCATTTGGAAATCGCATCTTATCATATATTCTGCATTAAATACAGCTGAATCTGTTGATATGAAATCAAATTTTTGTTTGTCAAATATAAGCTGAGGATTGCTTTCATTTTGCATATTAGCTATAGTAGCTTTCATATATTTTTGCTCATTCTGATAATCCCAATTTTGAAATATTGACTGATACTTAGCCATAACATTACTTGTAGGATAAAACTTGAACTTAGTTTTAGAAAAACATTCGGAATAGTTATTTCCATTCTTGTTGTTAAACGCTTCTATCAAGTTTTGCATAACAATATCAGGAGTAGTAGGCGGCACAAATGTTCCTCTACTTCCTTCTGGATTTTCAGGCTCACGCGTTTCTAATATGGAACACGCACAAGCAGTAATTATTATAACTATAGTAATGAAAAATCGTTTCATACTTCTTTTTTAATCAAACATATATGTAGTTCTTTCAACTGTTTTTCATCTACTTCGCTGGGAGCTCCATCCATAATAGAAATTCCGCTAGTTGTTTTTGGGAAAGCTATCACATCTCTTATGTTTTCTGTTTTTGCGAGCATCATAACAATTCTATCTAATCCGAGAGCTATGCCAGCGTGTGGCGGAGCTCCGAACTTCAAAGCTTTTAGCAAATATCCAAATTTTTCTTCAGCTTCTTCTTCTTTCAATCCTATTAACTTAAAGATTTTTTGTTGAATGTCGTTTTCGTGTATTCTCACGCTTCCGCCACCGAGTTCAGCACCATTTACAACGAGATCATAAGCTTGTGCAGATAATTTTTCGGGATTAGTATCAATAAATTCCATATCTTCACTTTTGGGAGCAGTAAACGGGTGGTGCATAGCAACATATCTTTTTTCCTCTTCATCATATTCAAAAAGAGGAAAATCCACAACCCAATGGAAAGAAAAATCATCTTTAACTTTTTCTATAATGCCTAATTGCTTAGCCATTTCAAGTCTTAACGCTCCTAATATAATAAGAGCTCTTTCTTTTTCATCCGATGATATTAGAATTAAATCGCCATCTTGAGCATTAGCTTTTTCGGTAATAGAATCAAGTTCTTCTTTTGTCAAGAACTTAGCAATAGGAGAATTTATCTCGCCTTTATCATATTTTATATATGCAAGCCCTTTAGCACCATATTTTTTAGCGAACTCGGTCAGCATATCAATTTGTTTTCTTGAATAATGTGCTGCATTTTTAGCATTTATCAAAGCAATTCTTCCATTATTCGCGATAACTTCACTAAACACTTTGAATTCACAATTTTTCATATCTTCTGTAATATCTACAATTTCCATTCCGAATCTTAAATCAGGTTTATCAGATCCAAATCTTTCCATTGCTTCTTGATATTTCATTTTTTTGAAAGGTCTTTTTACGTCAATATTCAGTACGTTTTTCCATAATTTTGCGATAAATTCTTCTATAAGTTCAAAAATATCTTCTTTTTCTACGAAAGACATTTCTATATCAATCTGCGTAAATTCAGGTTGTCTATCGCTACGTAAGTCTTCATCACGGAAACACTTAGCTATTTGAATATATTTGTCAAAACCTGATACCATAAGTATTTGTTTGAATATTTGAGGCGATTGCGGTAAGGCATAGAATTTTCCTTTATTTATTCTACTTGGCACAAGAAAATCACGCGCTCCTTCGGGAGTAGATTTCATCAATATCGGCGTTTCTATTTCTAAAAATCCTTTTTCATCAAAGAAAGTGTGCATAGTTTGATAAACTCTATTTCTTATGATGAAGTTTTTCTGCAAAGAGTGTCTTCTTAAATCTAAATATCTGTATCTTAATTTAATTTCTTCATTAGTTTCGATATCATCAGCAATTTCAAAAGGCGGGAGCTCCGATTTATTGATAACTCCGTAATTATCTAACAATAATTCTACGTATCCTGTAGGTAATTTTGGATTTGGGCTTGTTCTTAGGCGTAATTTTCCCTCGCACCATATCACATATTCAGATTTCAATTCTTTTGCTTTTTCTGCAAGTTCTGCATTGTTTTCAGGTTCAATGACAAGTTGCATAATGCCGTATCTATCGCGTAGATCTATAAATATGAGTCCTCCCATATTTCTGACACTACTGATCCAGCCGTTTAGAACATAACTTTTACCTACTTGTTCTTTATTTAACTCTCCGCATTTTGCGGTTCTTTTTTTCCAATTCATATTGCTATATTTATATTTTGTTGTTCATAAATTACAAAAATACGATTTTTTTTCAAATAAACCTTTTTAAAAGTTTCCTTGATGATTTATATTTTTACATATTAATTAAATTCTTCCAAATCGCTTATCAAGCTCTTGCATAGTAAAATGGATAATTATAGGTCTCCCGTGAGGACATATATGTGGCATTTTACATTTAAACAGATTGGAAATGATTGTTTTCATTTCGTTCAGTTCAAGAGCTTGCCCTGCTTTGATTGCGGACTTACACGCTACTGTTGCAGCTATTTTTTCTTGTTTGCTACTATGTTTCAATGTTTCACTATTTTCATATTCGTCTATAATTTCACAAATAGCATTTTCAGCATCGCCAATTTTCAAATCGCTTGGAGTAGCAGAAATTATAACGTTTTCATTCTCTATTTCAAAATCAAATCCTATTCTTTTTAGCTCTTGTTCAATATCTTTTATAGTTTCAATTTGTTTGTAATTTAATTTGATTGTTACAGGAAAAAGTAATGCTTGCGGTATCCCTGAATTATTATTAAGCTTACGAATAATATCCTCATATATATAGCGTTCATGTGCATTATGTTGATCTATAGCAATAAAACCATTTCTTACTTGTAAGAAAATATATTTATTATGTAATTGCCATATATTTGTATCACTTATATCATAACTCTGCAAGTCAGAATAATTTTGTTCTGTTTTCTCTACTATATATTTTTCTTCTGTAAAATTATTGTTTTTGAAAACGTTTTCATTCGGAGCTGCTTTATATCTTTCTTGACTAATTGAATTATATAATGTATCTGTAGCTTTCTTTATTTGAAATTGACTAGCTTTATCATAGGTGTTTTTTTGAAAACTCTGCCAATTATGTTTTTCTTTTAGGTCGTTAGAGAAATAGTTTGGTTTGCTCCGTTTTTCAACAACTTCGCCTGTTTCTTTATCTACTGTTAAAATTTTATTTTCGTCTTTTATTTCAATTGTATTTTGTACTGCACTTGTTTCTATTAAGTTAGTAATTTTCAAGGCATCTTCAACCGCATCTTTTACGCAAGTAAAAATAAATCTTTCGTTATCAAAACGTACTTCATTTTTTTGCGGATGCACATTAACATCTACCGATTTATAATCTACTTCTAAATTTAGCACAAAAAATGGTTTTAAATTGCGAGCAATAAGATGTTCAAATGCTAAAAAAAACAGCGTAAGATAATTGTTTGCTCAATATAGGGCGTTTGTTAAGAAAAAGATATTGAGTTGTAGCGCCTGTTTTTGCTAATTGTGGCTGACCAACATAACCAGAAATTTTAATGTTATTAGCGAAAGTTTTATCAACTTTTAGCAAGTTTCCGTCTGAGTAAGAGCTAGTTACAAGTTCTATGATTCTATTTTCTAATTCCGCAGGTTTTGCATCAAAAATTAATTTGTTGTTGTCATAAAAAATAAATCTTTTGTCAGGATGAGCTATAGCTATCCTTTTCAAAGTATCATCAACTTTCTTAAATTCCGTTAAATCTGTCTTTAAAAACTTACGCCTTGCAGGAGTGTTAAAAAATAAATTCTTCACAAAAATTTGCGTTCCTACCTGCATATTGATAGGTTCTACTACAAATTCTTTCAAAGGCTCTGCTTGTAATCTCCAACCATGTTCATCTTCCGCTCTACGCGTCTGTATCTCTAATAAACTCACCGAAGAAATTGCCGCTAGTGCCTCGCCACGAAACCCAAAAGTACGAATTTCGTCTAATTGTTCGCTTGTAAACAGCTTGCTTGTAGTATGTCTAAGTGGCGCTAGTAGCAAATCTTCTTTGCTCATACCACAGCCATCATCTAAAATTTGTATTAAAGTTTTGCCTGACTTTTGCAAAAAAACACAAATCGTATTAGCACCCGCATCTAATGAGTTTTCAACTAGCTCTTTTACAACAGATTCAGGATTTTGTACTACCTCACCCGCTGCAATTTGATTTGCTAAAAACTCCGATAAAACTTTTATTTTTCCCATTTTATTCTATTTTTATATAATTACAAATATACGAAGTAAAAAACATTTTACGAAAAAAATAAATAATACTTACTTTTTTAAAGTGGTGAGTAGTTATTTTTTTTACAATTGACAATGATTTTAACCGCAAAGAACACAAAGAATTACGCAAAGCACGCAAAGAAGACGGAAGTCGGATTGTGTCAGAACTATGATTTATGGGATTTGTATGATTTGGGTGATCTTATTCAAAAACAGAAAAAGGTAAATATAAAAATGTGCCGTAGGCACAAAATATCGGTAAAAAAAGTGTAAGCTACTAATCTCGTCCCGTACGGGACGAAACAGAGGGAAATATAAACTTTTTTACCAAAATTCTATCCCTAACGGGATAAAAAACAAGTATCCTTAAAAATCCCGTAGGGATGACATTATTATAGCATTGTGAAACCCAAACGTTTATAAAACCCCGTAGGGGTGACATTTTTAATACGCAATAACGACAACGCTATGTCACCCCTACGGGGTTTATTTGTTTTTGTGCATTTAATTTTTCTATAATAATGACACCCCTTCGGGGTTTGTGGTTAATTTTATTTATAGACTACCCCGTCAAGCTGACGCTTGCCACCCCTTCGTGCCGAAGGGGAATTTGCAGCCCAACCTTCAGGCAAGTTGAATTCTAAAAAATCTCATAAATCACATAAATCACAAAAATCATAGTTCAGACAATATTAAAAAATGTATAAATTAAATTTACTTTATTCTAAAATTATTTATATATTTGCAAAATCATTTACTAATTATGAAAATATCAAATGGTATCTAAATTTTTCAAAAACCAAAGTTTTAGATCAATAAACCAGCTATCTCAACTGCGTATTCCTTTTATTTTTTTAATAAACTTTGCAAAAACTGACATACGCTTATTTCCTATTCCTGCAAATACAAACGATATTTTGTATAAATTTCCAAACAGTACTAATTGTACCGAAACAGAAAATACACAAAACATTAGTTTGACAATTAAAGAAACTGACTTTGAAAGCTACAAACAAAAATTTTCATATATTCAAGAAAAAATAAAAGAAGGAAAAATCACTCAGATAAATCTGACACAAGCAACTCCAATTACACCTAATAAAACTCTCAAGGAGATTTATTTTGTTTCAAACGCTTTATATAAATTATATCTTCCTAATCATTTTATTGTTTTTTCACCTGAAACTTTTATTAAAATTGAAGACAACACGCTTATTACTCACCCTATGAAAGGAACGATTGATGCTTCAATAGAAAATGCTGAAGAAAATATCTTAAATGACACAAAAGAAAAAGAAGAACATCAAAAAGTAGTTGAAATGGTAAAATCAGAATTTTCTTGTTTGTCTGATAATGTTTGGATAGAAAGAGACCGATATATCAGCAAAATTAAAACTAAGACTAAAACTTTACTACAAGTTAGCTCTGAAATCCGTGCAAAATTAGAACCAAATTGGCAAGATAATTTAGGTGACTTATTAGATTCTATACTTCCAGCTGCATCAATTTGTGGCGTTCCTAAGAATGAAGCTATTAAAATAATTAATGAAATTGAAGGCTACGACAGAGGTTTTTATAGTGGTGTAATAGGGATTTTCACAGGTGAAAGTTTAGATTCTGGAGTAATGATTAGATTTATTGAACAAAATGGAGATAATTATTTTTATAAAAGCGGTGGTGGAATTACAGAATTGAGCGATGCAGAAAAAGAATTTATTGAATTAAAAAACAAAATTTATGTCCCAATTTATTGAAACAATACGCTTAGAAAATGGCGTCTTGCATAGTTTAAATTACCACCAAGAAAGAGTGAATAAAACTTTTTTACAGTTTTTTAAAACATCGTCAAGTTTTTCGCTTGAAAAAGTTATCTCTAAAAACAAACTTCCCCAACAAGGATTGTTTAAGTTAAGAATTGTTTATGACGCACTTCAACAATCAATAGAATTTGCAGAATACATAAGAGCAAAGTTTAATAGCTATAAATTAGTAGAGATAGACAATAATTTTAGATATTCATTTAAAAGTACTGATAGAAAACTTTTTGACAAAATATCCCAAGAAGCTGATAAAAATACTTTGCCAATTTTAATTCAAAACAAAAATGTTAGCGATTCAGTATTCAGCAATCTTATATTTGAAAAAAATGGGAAATTATATTCGCCAAATACTCCGCTACTTTTTGGCACAATGCTAAGTCAAACTTTATTACAACATAAAATTAATATGATTACAATAAAAGAAGACGAAATCAAAAATTTTGATTACATCTACCCTATCAATGCTATGAATCCACTTGGAGCAATTGAAAAGATTAAGATATAATCTGATTATCAATTAAGAATATTTTAAATACAAGGGTGGCTTATTAACTACCCCGTCAAGCTAGCGCTTGACACCCTTTTGTCCCAAAGGAGAATTTTGCTAGCCCAGCGAAGAATAGGAAAATTATTCTAAATGCTACAACAGTGTTTTTCTAAAGTTTTGTAAATTTTCTCATATTTATTTCGTAAGTTTGTAGGAATTTGTTTATACAAATTATTTTTAGATAATAACACAAGAAAATATATTAATGGAAGCCGATTTACCTTTGTTTTTAACACTTTCGCGTGAAGAACAGCGCGCTATTATTGAAGCACTTATTTTCGTGGCAAATCCTGATGAAATTTTGACGGAAGAAAATATTTTTTCAATTGTATTGTATGATACAGAAGCTATAAATAAGAATAGAAAAACTAGTATTGAAGATAACGAAAAAATTATTTTGCCCACTTCCAAAGAGGAATTTACTGAGTTAGAAAATATTGCCTCTGCAAAAAATTTCACAGTTGAAGAAATTGCTAAAATAATTGAAGAAATTAACCTTGAATTAGATAACTCCAATCGTCCTTATCGGATAGTAAAATATGCGGGCGGCTATCAATTTGTTACTTTGCCTCAATATGGCGAACAAGTCCAACGTATGCTACAAAGCAAGACACGCAAAAGTTTTTCTAACGCTCAACTTGAAACTTTAGCTATCATTGCATATAAACAACCTACAACAAAACAAGAAATTGATAGAATTCGAGGCGTTACGAGCTCCAGCGAAACAATAAACATTCTAATAGAAAAAGATTTGGTATTTGTAGCAGGTCGCAAAGATGTACTTGGCAAACCATTACTTTACAAAACAACTCCTAACTTTCTGAAAACTTTTGGTTTAGATTCTATTGCCGACTTGCCGAAACTACGCGAATTAGAAGAAATAGCAGACCAAAAGCTAAAAGAAGTGTCAGAGGAAGTCCCCGAAAAAGTTTTCAACATAACACAAGAAGATGTAGAAAAACTTGGCGAAAGTATATCTACGTTTAGTATGGAAAATTCTAATAACTCAGCTGAAAATGGTGATGAATCAAATTAGAAATGTATTAATTGAAAACAGCAACAAAATATCTCTCGATGAAATGTATAACATTTTATCAAGTACTTCTTTTTCCGACTTAATTGCTTTAGCTAAAGAACTTACAACAACTAAAGCTTCTAATTTTTTTGATACTTGTTCTATTATCAATGCTAAAAGTGGAAAATGTCCTGAAAATTGCAAGTGGTGTTCGCAATCTGCTCATAATAATTCAGTAATAGAAATATATGATATTTTAAGTAAAGAAGAATGTTTGAAGTTAGCTAAGCACAATGAAGAACAAGGAGTTAAACGCTTTTCTCTTGTTACATCGGGCAAACGTTTAACAAAAAGCGAAGTGAAAAAAATTTGTAATATAATTGAACATATACGCGGAAATTCTAACATAAGTATATGTGTTTCATTGGGCTTACTTTCTTCGGCAGATATGCGCGATTTACTGAATGCGGGTGCAACTCGTTATCATTGTAATTTAGAAACCGCTCCTTCATATTTTCCCAAACTTTGCACAACGCATACAACAGATGATAAGATTGAAACTTTAGAAAGTGCTAAAGATGCAGGGCTTGATATTTGTTCGGGCGGCATTATAGGAATGGGCGAAGGTTTTCGCGAGCGAATAGAACTTGCCTTGACGTTAAAATCTTTAGATGTAAAAAGTGTTCCGATAAATTTACTTAATCCGATAAAAGGTACGCCATTAGAAAATCAACCTGCTATGAGCTCCGAAGATTTTTTGCGTACAATAGCTATTTTTCGCATTATTTTACCTGATGCTTATTTGCGTTTTGCAGGCGGTCGGACTTTATTAAGTAAAGCAACGATGGAAAAAACTATGGAAATCGGAATAAATGCAGCGATTGTTGGAGATATGCTTACAACAATCGGTTGCAATATAAGCGAAGATAAAGCATTAATAAAGAAAATGGGTTATAATTTTTAATGAATACGACAATTACAAACAACTTTGATAAAGAACATCTTTGGCACCCCTATTCTTCGGCAACTAATCCATTGCCAGCATACGTTGTTAAAAGCGCTAAAGGTGTTGAAATAGAGCTCCTTGACGGCAGAATTTTAATTGACGGAATGTCTTCTTGGTGGGCTACAATACATGGCTATAATAATCCTGATATAAATGCAGCTGCTAAATCTCAATTAGACAAAATGTCGCATATTATGTTTGGCGGTTTAACTCATTTACCAGCTATAGAGTTAGGGGAAAAAATACTTGAAATTGTATCTCCTGAATTTCAAAAAATTTTCTATGCTGATAGCGGTTCTGTTGCTGTAGAAATAGCGCTTAAAATGGCAGTTCAATATTGGTATGGCAAATCACAAACCACAAAAACGAATTTCGTTACAATCCGTTCAGGATATCATGGAGATACGTGGAATGCGATGTCAGTTTGCGATCCTATCACAGGAATGCACGGCATTTTTGGTAGCGATTTATCCAAGCGATATTTTATCCAATCGCCAAGTTCAAAATTTTATGATGCTTATAATCCAGATGATATAAATGAATTTGCTAAACTTATAAAATCGGAGAAAAACAATATAGCCGCTTTAATTCTTGAGCCTGTAGTTCAAGGTGCGGGCGGAATGTATTTTTATCACCCTGAATTTTTAAACTCGGCAGTTGAAATTTGTCGTGAGAACGATATTCTTGTAATTTTTGATGAAATTGCAACAGGTTTCGGACGTACGGGAAAACTTTTTGCTTACGAACATACAAAAGTTGTTCCTGATATTATGTGTATCGGAAAGGCTTTAACAGCGGGCTATCTTACGATGTCAGCAGTACTTACAACAAACGAAGTAGCAAAAACTATTTCAGATAATCCGCCATTTGCTTTTATGCACGGTCCAACATTTATGGCAAATCCACTAGCTTGTGCTATCGCAAAAGCTTCAATAGAGTTGTTACTTAAAAACGATTGGCAAAAAAAGGTAAAAGAAATTGAATTGCAAATGCAAAAAGAACTAGCGCCAGCTAAATATTTTGAAAGCGTTGAAGAAGTAAGAGTATTGGGAGCTATAGGTGTTGTAGAAATGAAAAAACCAGTAGATTTGAAATTTTTGCAGCAACGTTTTATAGAGGAAGGTATATGGGTGCGACCTTTCGGAAAATTAATTTATATTATGCCACCATTTGTCATTTCAACAGAACAATTAAATTTTTTGACTTCAAAATTAATTAAGATAATTGCAGAAATATAACTATGAGATTAAGCTATTTAGAAAAACAATTGGATATTTTAAAAAAAGAATCTAATTTTCGTACACTACCTAATGCAAAAAGTGCTGGTAAGTATGTTGAAATTAATGGCAATAGAATGCTTAATCTTTCGTATAACGATTATCTTGGACTAGCTAGCAATAAAAAACTGCGTGCAAAATTTTTAGAAAATATTGACATAGAGAAATTTATTCCGTCCTCATCGTCTTCACGTCTTTTAGGTGGAAGTTTTGACGAATATATTGAATTAGAAACTATGCTTGCCGAGCTATTTCACAAAGAGTCATCTTTAGTATTTAATAGCGGTTACCATTTAAACATAGGAATATTGCCTGCTATTGCTAATACGCGAACTCTTATTTTAGCTGATAAATTAATTCACGCAAGTATAATTGATGGAATTATTTTAAGCCGAGCAAACTTTTTACGTTATAAGCACAATGATTACGAACACTTAGAAAAACTAATCAAAGCTAATCACAGTAATTATACGCAAATTATAATTGTTACGGAAAGTGTTTTTAGTATGGACGGCGATAGAAGTGATCTGCAGAAATTAGTTGAAATAAAGCAAAAGTATGACAATATTTTGCTTTATGTTGATGAAGCACACGCAGTTGGCGTATTTGGAAAAAACGGTTTAGGAATTGCGGAAGAGGAAAATTGCATTAATGAAATTGATTTTCTTGTAGGAACTTTCGGCAAAGCTTTAGCGTCAGTTGGTGGCTATATTGTTTGCGACAAAATTATACGTGATTTTTTAATTAACAAAATGCGTTCTTTCATATTTTCAACAGCATTGCCTCCTATTAATATATCTTGGACGAAATTTATTTTAGAAAATTTACCATATTTTAACAATAAACGTAACCATTTACAAAATATAACTAATAAATTTATTTCTTCGTTACAAAAACGCAACTATACCACCCCCTCAAAGTCACATATTGTCCCGCTTATCATAGGTGATAACGAACTATCTATAAACAAATCTAATTACTTACAAGAAAACGGCTTTTATACTTTAGCCGTTAGACCGCCTGCTGTTCCTGTCGGACAATCTCGCATTAGAATCTCCTTAAATGCGGATTTAGAAGAGCAAGACATAGATAATTTAATCGCATTACTATAATATTGTTAATATAAAACGAAAAGTCTTGTTTTTTCAATTGTTATTCATTATTTTTGCGAATATATTCAGAGATTTTTTATTTCAAATTTAAAATTGGAGGTATAAATGCGAAAATGGCGAGTAGAAGATTCAGCGGAACTTTATAATATTTCGGGCTGGGGAGCGGAATATTTTAAGATTAACGATAAAGGAAATGTTGTAGTTACTCCTAAACCTAATGGCGTAGAAATTGATTTGAAGGAATTAATAGATGAACTTCAAATACGCGACGTTTCTTTACCAGTCCTTTTGCGTTTTCCCGACATATTAGACCACCGAATAGAAACGATTTCCAATTGCTTTAAAATTGCTGCAGAAGAATACAATTTCAAGGCTCAAAACTTTGTAATTTATCCTATTAAAGTCAATCAGATGAGACCTGTAGTTGAAGAAATTGTAAATCACGGAAAAAAATTCAACATAGGTTTAGAGGCAGGCTCGAAACCAGAACTCCACGCTATATTAGCAATAAGTACGGAAGAATCTTTAATTATTTGTAATGGTTACAAAGACGAAGACTATATAGAACTAGCGCTTCTTGCACAAAAGATGGGCAAAAATATTTTTATTGTTGTGGAAAAAACGAATGAATTAAAACGTATTATTTCAATATCACAATCTTTAAAAATAAAACCTAATATCGGCATTCGTATAAAACTTGCGAGCTCGGGCAGTGGAAAATGGGAAGATAGCGGTGGCGACAAAAGTAAGTTTGGTTTAACATCAAGTGAACTTTTAGAAGCTATTGAGTTGCTTGAACAACATAATATGAAAGACTGCTTGCGACTTATACATTTCCATATAGGCAGCCAAGTTACGAAAATTCGTCGTATTAAAACTGCTCTTCGTGAAGCTTTCAATTTTTATGTACAATTGTGTAAATTAGGTTGTGATATAGAATACGTTGATATTGGTGGCGGACTTGGCGTTGATTACGAAGGTACTCGCTCTTCAAATAGTTCCAGTAGCATTAATTATTCTGTGCAAGAATATGTAAATGATGCTATAGCTAATATTGTAGATGCAGCTGATAAAAACAATTTACCTCACCCTAACATTATTACAGAAAGCGGTCGCTCACTTGCCGCACATCATTCTGTGTTAATTTTTGACGTTCTTGAAGCTAATTCTGTGCCTAAAATGAGCGATGATTTTGAAATTGATGATTCGCATCATGAATTAGTAAAAGAATTATATGAAATTTGGGATAATTTATCTAATAGTAGAATGTTAGAATCGTGGCACGATGCTCAACAAATCCGCGAAGAATCCTTAGATCGCTTCAGTCTCGGAGTTTTAGACATAGAAACTCGCGCGCTAGTTGAAAAAATATTTTGGTCAATAGCTTCGGAAATACAAATTTTGACAGCTAATCTAAAACATCCTAACGAAGAAGTGCGTGCATTAAATAAAATGTTAACAGACAAGTATTTTTGTAATTTTTCACTTTTCCAATCTGTTCCTGACTCGTGGGCAATAGACCAACTATTTCCTATTATTCCAATTCATAGACTTGATGAGAAACCGACAGAACTTGCAACTTTGCAAGATATAACTTGTGATTCTGACGGCAAAATCGATAACTTTATATCAACAACAAATACGCCAAACGGCTTACCTGTACATAAATTAAAGGACGATGAACAATATATTATCGGCGTGTTTTTAGTTGGAGCATACCAAGAAATTTTAGGTGATTTACATAATTTGTTTGGCGATACTAATGCAGTCCATATATCTGTTGATAACAACAAGTACTATATAAAACAAATAATTGACGGCGAAACAGTAGCAGAAGTTTTGGAATATGTACAATATAATCCTAAAAAACTTGTCCGAAATGTAGAAACGTGGGTTACAGCCGCAGTACAAGTAGGTAAATTATCAGCACAAGAAGGAAAAGAATTCTTGTCAATTTATCGTTCGGGATTATTTGGATATACATATTTAGAATAATCTTTTATTTGCAGTATTACAATATATTTTTTTATCAAACGTTTATCTTAACTTCATTATTTCATTATTTCATTTTATATTGAGGAGTAAATTAAATGGCTAATTTAGCAGGAACAAAAACAGAACAAAATTTATTAAAAGCATTTGCAGGCGAATCACAAGCTCGAAATAGATATGAAATGTTTGCAAAAGCAGCACGTAAAGAAGGATACGAACAAATAGCTGCAATATTTTTAGAAACTGCATTACAAGAGTTTGAGCATGCAAAACGTTTCTTCAGCTATTTAGAAGGTAGAATGGTTGAAATAACTGCTTCATATCCTGCTGGTATTGTTGGCACTACAAAAGAAAATTTGAAAGCTGCTGCTGAAGGCGAACACGAAGAATGGGCTGATTTATATCCTAAATTCGCTGAAATAGCTAAAGAAGAAGGATTTTCTGAAATATCTTCTTTATTCAAAATGGTAGCAAAAGCAGAAGTAGTGCATGAAGACCGCTATCGTAAGTTGCTTGAAAATATAGAAAAAAATCAAGTTTTTGAACGCGACACACCAGTTAAATGGCAATGTAAAAATTGTGGCTATGTTCACGAAGGAACAAAAGCTCCTGAAAAATGTCCAGCTTGTTTGCATTCAAAAGCATATTTTCAATTAGAACTTGACAACTTTTAATTTTTTGCATTTTAAAATCTTTTTTTCGAACTGCTCATTTTTGAGCAGTTTTTTTGTATAAAAAAATCACTATGAAAAATACCAATACTTTATATAAAAAACAATGTGGAAATCAAGGAGAAGAACTAGCTACACAGTATTTGTTAGAAAATGGTTACCAAATCGTTAAACGTAACTTCAAATTTGGACGTGAAGGTGAAATTGATATTATTGCAAATCATAATAACACCTTAGTTTTTATAGAAGTTAAGACACGAACTAACCATTCTTTTGGCGATCCTATAGAACAAATTTCACAAAGAAAAAGAAAAAGTTGGTATCACGCAGCTAAAGGTTTCTTGTATGTCAATAAAATTTCTAATCAAGAATGCAGATTTGACGCAATTATTATAGATTTATCAAAAGATGCTAAAGAACAAATTTTGCATATTCAAAATGCGATGTAATGCTAAATTGAATTAGAATTCTCCTTTGGAACGAAGGGTGGCAAACGAAGTTTGACGGGATAGTTAATAATATATCGCTTATTTATTTTGCAATACAATTATTTTTGATAATCAAACAAAAAAAAGCACCTCAATTAAGAGATGCTTTTTTTAGAAAAAAGATTTTGTTATGTTTAATTTTTCACATAACAATCTGCTACAGAATGTGCTATAAATAGTTTCAGCATCGGTTTATTTTGATAACTGAAAGGTTCGCTTCTACTTTGCTGCAAATCAATTCTTGCTGATTTGCCGATTTTTGATAATTCTTCGGCTGTAAATGTTATTGTGCCTGTAGCTTCAGGAGATTCTATTTTTTTCATTACATTGCCAAGTTGTGAGCTAACTTCTACAAATAACTCCAGACTAGGATCAACACCTGTATAACTTATTTCAAAATTATTTTGGTCAAGTGTATCGAGTGTATCATAAACAGCAAGATTAGTAAATCTAATCATATTATTAGGTGCTGTAAAAGCAAGTGTTCCGCCCAAATAACCACCTATTTCAACATTAAATTCAGGTACATAGTAAGTTGCAGAGTATTTATATTGTCCCTTACCATAATCATTTACTAACTCAAACATATTAATGCCATTGCACTTAGCAAATTTCGGATTTACGAATTCTCCATTTTCTGTAAGATATGCTACTAAATCCCACCTTTTCTCTTCTTTGTAATACATAGTCGGACCCCAGTATTCCGATTGCATTAGAAATACTGCTACATAGTTCTCAGTTGTCGTCCCAGCAATACTATTTAAAAAATCTTGCGGAGACCTTTTACAATCGACCGAATTATCGGAACAAGAAGAAGCAAGAAATAAAATTCCTGCTAAAATTAGAGCGTTTAGCGCTAGTTTTGTGTTTTTCATATCAAAACCTCATTTTTTGATTAATAAAATAAATGGAAAATCACACGATAATAACTTATATAATGAAGATTACCGAATGAATAATTTTTATTTCATAAAAAAAGCGCTCAAATATTAGTCTCTTGAAAGGTTATAAAAAAACAATCTAAATGTAAAGCTTAAAAATACAAAAAAAGAAAACAATTACCAAACTTTTCGCGTTTTTTATAAAACAATTTAAAAAGTTTTTTACTAGCTAGATTAGAAAATTTATATCTTTTTGAATTATATATTAGTTCATATTAGTTCGTTTTTAAAGTTTTATCAAAGAAAAAATAATATTTTTTGCATAAAACACGAAAAAATTTGTAAAAAACAATGATTTTAATTATTTTAGTAGGTTTCATATAGAATTTATTCTAATCAAACAAAATATATTGTTGTGTAAGTTACAGTATTTTTCATTCAAAAGTAGAATAATAATAGTTATAGAATATGTTTGCTACAGTTAATGAACAGATGGATGCTTTTAAAACAGGTTCAATTGAGTTGTTACCCGAAGAAGAGCTAGCTAGAAAGATTGAAAAATCAATAAAAACGCAGAAGCCATTAAATATAAAATTAGGTGCTGACCCAAGTCGTCCTGATTTACATTTAGGACATGCTGTAGTTCTTCATAAGTTACACCAATTTCAAGAATTTGGACATAATGCTGTTTTGATTATCGGTGATTTTACGGGTATGATTGGTGATCCCAGTGGCAAATCGAAAACACGCACTCAACTTACAAGAGAAGAAACAGAAGAAAATGGTAAATCTTATTTAGAACAAGCAACTATTATTTTAGATTCTAATAGGCTTTCTGTCCGTTGGAATACGGAATGGCTTTCTAAACTAAACTTTTTTGATATTATTCATTTATCTTCTAAATATACTGTAGCTCAACTATTAGAACGTGATGATTTTTCTAAACGTTATAAAGCTCATCAACCTATTTCACTGCATGAATTCATGTATCCTTTGGCACAAGCTTATGATTCCTATGCAGTGAACTCTGATTTAGAACTTGGTGGTTCAGATCAAAAATTCAATTTATTGGTAGGACGTGAAATCCAAAAAGCATACGGACAAGAGCCACAATGTATTTTGACTATGCCACTTTTAGAAGGAACAGACGGGATTGAAAAAATGAGTAAATCTTTAGACAATTATATAGCTTTAACCGATACGCCACGTGATATCTTCGGCAAAGTGATGTCTATTCCTGACAATATGATAGTTCGTTATTTGCAATATGCAGCGCTAGCAGATACTTCTTTCGTTAAGCAAGTTGAAAATGGTTTAGTAGATGGTTCTGTACATCCGCGTAATGCAAAAGTAGATACAGCTAAGCGAATTGTTGCATTGTACCACGGCGAAGAAGCAGGCGATAACGCTTTATTAGAATTTGAACGAATTTTTAAGAATAAAGAAATTCCTGACGAAATTGATTTATTTGAGTTGGAAGCAAACTTATCTGAAATTAATATAGTTGATTTACTAGCTCTTACAAAACTTGCTCCTTCTAAAAAAGAAGCAAGACGTTTAATCGATCAAGGCGGAGTAAGTATAGACGGTGAAAAAATTTCAGATCCTATGTTGAAAATAAGCTTTGTTGAACAAAAATTATTAAAAGTTGGAAAACGTAAGTTTTTGAACATTATAGCAAAACAATAGAATATATTTTTTTATTATACAGATTTACAAAATAAAAAGGCATTTGTTAATTGCCTATTAAGATTAACTACTAACAGATTTAAATTTAACAAACTTTCAGAGGTGAATAATGGAAAACCTAGAGAACGAAATGAAACGTACAATTTGGGAGCGCCAAAGTGGAATGTGTGCTTTAACAGGTAAAAAATTTGAAGATTTTAGCGACTTATCAGAAGCAGACTTCATATCATTAAAAGAGGGAGGCAGTCAAACAGAAGACAATACTGTAATGGTTTGGAAGCTTCAAGAATTACCAAAAGGTAATTTACATAGATATAATTTCCCTTATGCAAACTTTTCTTCTTATAGCGATGAAGATAAAGCAGAAGAAATAAAAAGTGAAATAATGATTGCTGTTGATTTGTCAAATACAAGTGAAGATTGGCGAGAGACACGTAGTTTAATTAAAGATTTAACTACAACTTTGAACTCTATCGGTATTCCTATATCGTATAAAAATGAACTGCGTGATTTATTAAGAACAGCACTAGAAAATGTAGATAAGCGTCAGTCGGAAGAAGCAGCTAGAAACAAAGAGATTTGGCAAAAAAATTACGAGATGCTGAAAGAAAAAATCGTCGAAGCTGTAGAGTTTTCTAAAACAGCTGAAATCTTTAAAGAAGCAAGAGAAAAACTTATTGCTGTACAAAATGAATATAAGGCGCATAAAGTTTCTCATGAACATAAAAATGAATTAGAAAAATTACTACATGACGCTTTTGAAGATTTAAGCCAACGTCAAGCAGTATTTCATGAAAACTTTGAAATGGAATGCATAGAAAATTATTATAAGCTTAAAACTGTTGTAGCAAATGCTATAGCAAAAGCTGATGAAACAGAAAATTTTGCAACTGCTCGAAATACTCTTATTGAAGCGCAAAAAGAATTAAAAGATAAGGTTTTGAAACGTGATCAAAAAGATGAGCTGTTTGCTGAAATTCGTAATAAATTTGATGAACTTAGAGAAAAGTTTAATGAAGTTAGATTGACAGACGAGGAAATAGAAGCTAATTATCAGAAAGTTCAAGAAGTTGTCTCGGAAGCAGTAGAGTTTGCTGAAAATGCTACTCAAGAACAAGCTATGGACGCACGTCAAAAACTAATTGACGCACAAGGTGTTATTAAGGAATATCGTTTGCCTTATTCGCAAAAAAATGAATTATTTGCACAAATTCGCAAAGTTTTTGAAAGAATTAATGACATGTTAGCTGAAGAAAAAGAACAATTTGAAGCTGAAGCGCTTAGTAATTTCTCTAAAATGCTAGCAAAAATAGATGTAATAATTGTTGAAATTGAAAATGCTATAGATTTTAATCAAAGTGCTGAAAATTTAGCTACTGTAAAAGCAGAGTTACGATTATTAAAATTAAAAAGAGAACAACGCGATAAATTATTTGATAGAACTCGCGTAGCATTTAACTTGCTTTCAAAAATGAGAGAAAAATACAATAAACGCAGAGTTGAAGAAAGAACAGGAAAATTAGATGCTAAAATTTCAAATCTAGAACAAAAAAATGCTAGATTACTTTCTTTGTTAGAGAAAGACAAAGAAATTCTTACCGAACAAACAGAAAAATTAAATAATGCTGAGAATGAACAAGATAAAGAAAGTGCTAAACAAATAGTTGATATTGTTAATGCGAGAATTGCTGAACGTGAAGAATCTTTGAAAATCACAACTAAAAGAATTAATGATATAAAAACAGAAATAGAAAAGATTATAAAAAGAGAAAATGAACGCAAAAAAGCTCGCAAGAAAAATAAAACTGATGAAAATAAAGCTAAGGAAAGCAAGCCTACAAATGCCGTTTCAGAAACAGGAACTCCTGCAGAGCAAAAAGAGGCAGAAATTCCTGTAGATCAAGAAAAAGCAGAAACGCCTGTAGAACAAAAAGAAGCTGAATCGCCAGCAGAACAAGAAAAAATAGAAGCGCCTGTAGGGCAAAAAGAAACGCCTACAGCTGAACAACAAGTTGATAATTCTAATGTAAATGTTTAATTTTCATATATTTTTAGCATAATCTATTTTTATTGACACTAGTATATAATTAAAGTAGATTATGCTTTTTTTATTTATTATGCTTGATAAATCTATTATTTTACTTAGTGGCGGAATGGATTCTTTGCTAACTTTAGCAATAGCTATAGAACAAAAAAAAATTCCGTTTGCACTACATATAAATTATTTGCAAAACACACAAAAGAAAGAGCTCGTAGCTTATAATGATATATGTGATTATTATAAATTGCCAGAGGAACAACGTTTAGTTATTGATATAGATTATCTTGCAAAAATAGGTGGAACTTCGCTAATAAACAATGAGATAATTCAAGAAAAAAATCATAGCGATATACCGAATAGCTACGTGCCATTTCGTAATGCAAATATTTTATCTATAGCTACGGCTTGGGCTGAAGTTATTAACGCAAATTCGCTTTTCATTGGTGCAAGCCAAGTTGATTATAGTGGTTATCCCGATTGTCGTCAAGTTTTCTTTGATGCTTTTGAAAAAGCTATTAATTTAGGTACTAAGCCCGAAACAAAAATTAAAATAGTAACTCCGCTAATGGAAATGACAAAAGCGGATATTGTTAGCAAAGGTATTGAACTGAAAATTCCTTTTGAATTATCATGGAGCTGTTATTTTGACAACGATAAAGCTTGTGGAATATGTGATAGCTGTAAATTGAGATTGTCAGGTTTTAACAAAGTAGGAATAAAAGACCCGATACCTTATAATTCATTATAAACACTTTATAAATTTAACTAAAAAATATATCGAAATGGGAAAAAGAAGTAAGTTTTTCAAGATAATTTTAACATTTTTTACTTTAAGTTTTACTATTTGGTTTGGTAGTGAAATTGTCAGAACAATGTTAAGTTATGATTTGTTTGTTCCTGGGAGTGAATTTGTTTTAAAGCCAAATTATTCTAATGAAGTCCGTATGTATAATGTTTATTCTTATGCTACAACCTCTATATATTCTAGTATCAGCTATATTGTTGCTGCTATAAGTGCAATAATATTAGCAATTAATACGAGAAAAGAATTAAAAAATCGAGGCTGGCTTTTTATGTCTTTTTTGCTTTTTGCTATAACTATTCCTATAAAACTGTATTTAATTTATCTTGACACGGAGCTAGCATATCATATTTACCATATTGGAGTTACCGACTTTTTCGCACCTATAATTCAAGAGAATTTTGTTACTAGATTAGCAGATGCAAAATATACCTCTATTAGTAGTGTAACAATGTTGATAGCTATAACGTGTATTTTGTATGCGGTTTGGCGTCCTCTTGATAAAACAGAAAATTAGTTTCTAATATAATAATAATATAAAAAAATAAAATTGAAAACAGACAAGAAATTTGAAGAGCTTGTATCTCTATCTACGCGTCTTGGAGTAACAGTTCGTAAAGATAGACTTATTAGATCTAACGGCGGCTATTGCGTTATTAACGAAGACAAAGTAATTGTTTTGAATAAAATGCTACCTCTTGAAACTCAAACAAGTATTTTGGCACGGTGTTTGTTTGAAGTTGATGGTTTTGATAAACAAGATATAGATAAAGATATTCTTTCTTATATTAAGCGTGAAGTTGAATATAAAAAAATAACTGATGAAGTAGATGAAATAGAATTTATTATTACAAATAAAGATGATATTGATAAGGAGAATATGATTAATTTATAATTATTTTTTATGTTAAATTCTAAAACAAACACTAAAAGTCGTAAAAAGAATGATACAAACCATCTCTCAATAGAAAGTTTACAAAAAAAATTGACTTGGTACGAATCTTTTTTTACAAATGCAACTGATGCTCTTTTCATTATACAGCCTGAAACTTGGAATGTTCTTGATGCTAACGAAAGTTCCGCTTATCTTTTTAATATGTCTCTTGATGATTTAATTGGAGCTTCATTGCCTCAATTTAGACGTATTTTCAAATTATTGCAGAAAGAAAGTTCGCCTAAAGTCTTAAGTGAGCTATCTCTTGTAACACCTAATGGTGATGAGATAATGGTAGAAGTAAGTGCACGCTTTGACGGATAAACTTGTCCAAGCCGATAAACTAGTTTTATTAGGACAATTATCCGCAGGTATTGCTCACGATATACGTAACCCACTAGCTGCTATAAACTTAAATCTACAAATTTTAAAACGAAATTTACCAAAAGATTCGCCTGAACATTCCTTTGTCGATATTGCTTTGCAAGGTGTTGAAAGAATACATAGAATAGTTGAAGTTTCACTTAATTTCTCTAAACCAACAGTTATAGAAGTTTCAAAACTAAATATCAATTCACTTATTCCAGTAGTCCTTGACTTGTCAGCCTCAGCTATAAAGCGTAAAAATATTACTATAGAACTAGATTTAGCAGACAAATTAGCGGAAATTTCTGCAGACGCTAAACAACTTCAACAAGTATTTATTAATTTACTTACAAATTCTGCAGATTCAATTAAAGATACAGGAACTATTACAATTAAAACATACTTAGAAGATGCTATGAAATCTGACGAAAAGGATTTTGTTGTCGTTGCAATATCTGATAATGGCTGTGGAATAGCAGAAGAAGATTTATCTAAAATTTTCAACCCATTTTTTACCCGAAAAGCAGACGGAACAGGACTTGGATTACCCATAACACATAGAATACTACATCAACACGGCGGCATTATAGATGTAGAAAGTACTATAAATATCGGTACAACTTTTTATGTTAAATTACCTGTTTATGTAGAATATTAGTGCGTGATATTTTTAGAAATTTTCGCTATGAATATCGTTCTTTACTTCTAAGTTTCTTTCCTAAATGAAAAAATTACAACTATATATAAATAAATTACAAAAAACTTCTTATCTTTGTAATTTAATATACTTAATTAAACAAAAGATGGAAATTTTAAATAAAAATACTACAATAGCTTTAGCTTCTGATCATGCAGGATTTGCTTTAAAAGAGCTCGTAAAAAAAGAACTTCTTGCAATAAATATAGAAGTTAAAGACTTCGGTTGCTTTTCAGATTCTTCGGTTGACTATCCTGATTTTGCTCGCCCTGCCTCTACTGCTGTAGCTAATAATGAATATTCGCGAGGAATTTTAATTTGTGGCTCAGGTACAGGAATGAGTATAAGTGCGAATAAAATCAAGGGTGTACGAGCTGCTAATTGTTGGAACAAAGAAATTACAGAGCTAGCTAGATTGCATAACAACATCAATGTTTTATGTTTAGGAGCTCGTATGATTGAACCTGCTTTAGCTTTTCAACTTATAGAAACTTTTCTCAATACTGAGTTTGAAGGTGGCAGACATTCCCGAAGAGTGGACAAATTTGAATAAAATATTGTAGTTAAATTCTCCTCTTGAGAGGAGCACCCGCGATAGCGGGGGAGGTGTGGTTATTAACTACCCCGTCAGGCTAACGCCTGCCACCCCTTCTGGGAAGGGGAATTTTAAAATTCTCCTCCTGTGGAGAAGTACCTGCGTTAGTAGGGGAGGTGGTCGGCAATTGTTAAACTAATATACAATTCAAATTGATATACTTTAGAGATATAACGAAAATAGCATATTTTATGAATAAACTTTTATAAACTAATTTTTAGGTGATAAAGATGAACAAAAATTTTATTATTGTTATTTTAGGATTAGCATTGTTTTTTACTAGCTGTGCTAAAAAATCTGAAACAACAACAACACATGAAGGAGCAGTATCAACTATGCAACAATCTACAATTAATACGATAATTGATGATTTAGTAAAGAAACATGGCGAAGCACAACGCAATAGAATTGAGCGGTGCGTTAATCAAACTGCTATACTTTGGCAAGAAACTGATGGCGACAAAGATGTATTTCATGAATTTTGTATGAATAATTTTGTGGGAAATGCTGAAGATTTAGATAAATTATTCAACAGTATTTCTATGCACTATGAAACGCTTATAGGACATTTCAACAAAATTGCTCTTGATATGCGTCGTCCTGTACATCTTGAAGGTTATGAGGTTACACCAATTGATGAATTATTTGCAGGATACGATCCGTTTGCTAATATTCAAAAAGATTTTTATAACAATAAAATTGCTTTCTGCATAACTCTTAATTTTCCTCATTATACTTTAGCTGAAAAAGAAGAAATGGGTGAAAAGTGGACTGAAAAAGAATGGGCTTATGCTAGAGTTGGCGATATGTTTGTTGAAAGATTGCCTGCAGATTTATTGCAAAAATACTCTGAAATATTAGCAAATGCTGACAATTACATTTCAAATTATAATATTTTTATGGGATATGTTGTCGATGATGAAGGAAAAACTAACTTCCCGCAAGATTTGAAACTTATTTCTCATTGGAACTTACGAGATGAATTAAAATCACATTATGACAATCCACAATCTATAAATAAAATGCGCATTATTTATGAAGTAATGCAAAGAATTATAAAACAAGAAATTCCTGAAGCTGTTATAAATAGTAACAAATATACTTGGAATCCTAAGTCAAACAAAGTGTATGAAAACGGCAAAGAAGTTTCTTTGGCTATGGAGCCAAACACACGATACGAACATTTGTTAAATTGTTTTAAAGCTAATGTGGAATTAGATAAATATAGACACGACAACTATATTGACACAAAGTTTTCTAATGAATTTGAAATGCCACAAGCTAATGTAGAGAAAATATTCAAAGAATATATTTCTTCACCTGTAGTTAAGGAAGTTGCGGAAATTATTAAGAAAAGATTAGGCAGAGATTTAGAACCATTTGATATATGGTATGATGGATTTAAAGCCCGAAGCTCTATCAATCAAGAGGAGCTCAGCAAAAAAACTAGCGCTCTTTATCCAACTCCATTAGCTTTAGAAAAAGATATACCTAACATACTTGTAAAATTAGGATTTAACAGAAGTAAAGCTGCGGAAATCGCATCAAGAATTGTTGTAGAAGGTTCTAAAGGTGCAGGACATGCTTGGGGTGCTGAGATGAAAGGCGAAAAAGCTCATCTTCGTACGCGTATCGGTGCAAACGGTATGGATTACAAAGGATATAACATCGCTATTCACGAGTTAGGACACAATGTTGAACAAACTATCAGCTTGTATGACGTTCCATTTTGGTTTCTACGCGGCGTGCCTAATACTGCATTTACAGAAGCTTGGGCATTTGCATTTCAACATAATGATTTGAACTTGTTAGGTATAAAATCTAATGATCCTAATAAAGAAGCTTTGGACGTATTAGATAAGTTTTGGGGAACTTACGAAATTATGGGCGTTTCATTAGTTGATCAAGAAGTTTGGAAATGGATGTACAATAATCCTAAATGCAACGCAGAAGAACTAAAAAATGCCGTTATAAAAATAGCTACTGACATTTGGAACGAATATTATGCTCCTGTTTTTGGAGTAAAAGACTCTCCTATCCTTGCAATTTACTCACACATGATAGATAATCCACTTTATTTGTCAGCTTATCCTATTGGACACATTATTGAATTCCAATTGAGCGAGTATATTAAAGATAAAAATTTAGGTGAAGAGATGATAAGAATCTGTAAATTAGGAAGATTAATTCCTGATGTATGGATGAAAAAAGCCGTAGGAAGTCCTGTATCTTCAGCTACGTTTACAGAAGCTGCTAAAAAAGCTGTACAAAAACTAAATAACAATTAGTAAAATATATAGTTACTTGTACAAAAGTTAATATAAACACAAAAAAAAGAGACTGAATGAAAAAATTTTCAGTCTCTTTTTTAATTAAATAGAATTTATAATTTATTCCTAAAATCTTCTATTATCGTATTCGGATCTTCTATTGTTATTGAAACGTCTGTTGTTGTTATTACGTTTTTCATACGCTTCGTTAACAGTTAAAACATTGCCGTCTAATTTGCTACCATTTAATCCTGCGATAGCTTTTGTACCTTCTGCTTGGTTCATTTCTACAAAACCAAAGCCACGAGAAATTCCCGTTTCAAAATCCTTAATAATTTTAGCACTAGATATAGCGCCATAAACTTCAAATGCTGCTTTTAAATCTTCTTGAGTTGTTGAAGCAGCTAAGTTTCCTACATAGATATTCATTATTTAAATCTAGTATAAGTTAGTAAAAATCAATAATCAATATCAAATATGAAAACTTAAAGAATAACAAAAAATAATCAATTTCAAGATAAATATTATTGAATTAATTAGATACAAAAATAATGATAAAAAAAATGAAAACAAAATAAATTTGAAATTAATTTATATTGTATAAAATCACACAGATAAAGTTTTCTAAAACATATTAAACTGATAATCTTATTTAACTTTAAAAATAACATTAACTAAAGTTTTCAATTTTTCTTACTTAGTATTAAATTCCGTTTTGTCATCTCCTAAAAAAATTGTATATTTGAAATATGATTTTTTATAACAAAATAATATCAAAAAAATGAAAAAAATATCTTTATGCAGCTTATTTATTTTTAGTCTTATATTTATATCTTACTCTCAATTTACTTTCGGACAAGCAAAAATAGAACTTAAAAATATGGAGATAGATTGGGGAGATGTTAACTATCAAGTTTTATTGAGTGAAAAAATAGTATTTACTAATACGGGAAAAGATACGTTGAAAATTTCAAACGTACGTGCCGGTTGTGGTTGTACAACTGTTCCCGGATACTCTGAAAACATAGCGCCGGGCGATACGGGATATATTGGATTTGATTTAAACATAAAAACTTACAATGGAAAAGTTTCAAAAAGCATCTCATTTACTACTAATGATCCTGAAACTCCACGAGTTACATATCTATTGAAATGTAATGTTATCCGTCCATTTATCATTACTCCACGATATATTAGTTTTGATAAACTTTATGTAGACGAAGAAGGACAAAGTACTACAATAATAAAAAACACTTCAAAATTTGATGCTCAAATTGACAGTATTGAAATTAGCTTGCCACTTCTAAAAATTAATTTGAAAGCAGGCGATACAATTAAAGCAGGTGAAAGTTATTCGCTTGTTTCTTCTTTAACTCCTGCAGAAAAAGGACATATACGTTGCAATATTAAAATTTACGTAACGCATCCTGACGAAAAAGTTATAGATGTTTCAGCCTATGGACGCGCAATAGTTCGTTCTAAGGAATAATAATATATAAAAATAGCAATGAAAATTTACACAAAAACCGGCGACACCGGAACAACAGTTTTATTTAATGGTGCCAGAGTACCAAAAAATTCATTACGCGTTTCACTATACGGAACGGTAGATGAATTGAACTCCGTGCTTTTAATTGCACTTAATTTTAATCCACCGCAAGAGCTAGCTAGTGATATAGAAAAAGTTTGCGAAGAATTATTTACTTTAGGTGCTGATTTTGCAACTCCTATTACTGATGATTTGAAAAAGAAAATCGTAAGAATTTCTGAAAGTAATGTAACGGATTTGGAAAAGAAAATCGACAAATATTACGAAGTTTTACCTAAAGTAAATACTTTCATTAGTACTTGTGCTACTCAATTTGCAGCATTTATAAATAATGCAAGAACAATTTGTCGGCGTGCTGAAAGATTAGCTATTTCTGTTGATGAGAATGAAAAATTATCAGAAGCATCTTTAAAGTATTTAAATCGGCTTTCTGATTATTTGTTTGCAACTATGCGATATGCAAACTACTTAGCAGATACACAAGAAAAGCAAGTTACTTTTAAATAGCGAATAATGTAACTCAAAAATAGTTAAGAATTTACAGAAAATACAACTATTTTTGAGTGAAAAACATTTGAAAAATATATGAAAGAATATAGGAAATACTTAGATCCTGACACAATAGCTCAATTAGGAAATCTTGAACTTAAAGCGCGATTAATTGTTGAAGGATTTATCACAGGAATGCACAAATCACCGTATCATGGCTTTAGTGTAGAGTTTTCGCAACATAGACAATATCGTCCCGGTGATGAAATTCGTTTTGTAGATTGGCGAGTTTACGGACGTACAGGACGATATTATGTAAAAGAATTTGAAGAAGAAACAAATTTACGTGCGATGCTTGCAATAGACACTAGCGCTTCAATGGGTTTCGCTTCAAAAGGAAATATTTCAAAATTTGACTATGCTTGCTACCTAGCTGCTGCAATGGCAATGCTTATGATTCAACAAAGAGATGCTGTCGGTTTAACTTTATACAACAACAAAATTGAAAAATTTTTGCAACCTAATTCAAAACCATCATATATTAGTCAAATATTGTCCGAATTAGAAAATACAACACCGAGCGATACAACGGGAACGGCAGAAGCTTTAGATGTCTTAGCTGAACGAATTAAGCGACGCGGACTTGTAATTTTATTTAGTGATTTTTTTGATAAACAAGAGTCAATTATAGAAGCTTTGCGACATCTTCGGCATAAAAGACACGAAGTCTTACTTTTTCACATATTAGACCCGCGAGAAATAGACTTTGATTTTGGAGCAGTTGCAAACTTTATAGATTTAGAAACTAATGAAAAATTAGTTACTCAACCACATCAGATAAGAAAAAGCTATGAAAGCACAATAAAACAATTCATAGATAATTTAAAGAAAGAATGCATTCATCATAAGGTAGATTACAATTTAATAACAACAGATGTGCCGTTTGACAAAGCATTATTAGATTATGTTATTAAACGCCAAAAAATGTAAAATTAATTGTTAAAGTTTTTATTAATACAAGCTACTTGTATTTAATTAAGCTATACAAAAAGTTGTAAGCTAACCAAAAAAGAAAAAATAGTCAATCCCCCTGCTCCACTAGTTCTAACAAAAAAATTCTTACAAATGAAAAACAATCTTGTTTCGTTTTTTTTAATTCATAATATTTTTGTATTTTAAACGCTGTTAATTAACACATCGGGAAATTTAGTTATGCTTAAAATCTTAACCAACTGTATATTAATGCAATTAGCATTATTCATTTTAGTTTCTTATGCTGCGCTTTCCAAACCTATCAGTTCAGAAGAAGCAAAAGAGATAGCTATGCAGCATAATTTGCAGATGAATAAATATTCTATTGAACTACAAGATCCTTCCGCATATAAATTAATAGCTTCATCGCATGATGTTTTCAGCAAAGCTACTAAAAATCCTACTTTCTATATTTACAATTTCCCGCAAAAAGGCTGGGTTATTGTTGCAGGTGATGATATAGCGCGCCCTGTTTTAGCATATTCAAAAGACGCTAGCTATGGCTTAGAAAATCTTCATGATAATGCTAAATACTGGTTAGAAGTATATGATCTAGCTATTTCAGAAGCTATAAAACAAGGAACTCCGCAATCAGAAAAAATAGCTAACGAATGGCTAATGGCAAGAAATCCTAAAAAAAGAACTTCTTTACTAGATGAAGTTATTCCACCATTAATAAAAACAAAATGGGGACAAGAATCACCTTATAATAATTTATGTCCTTATGACGAAGATGAGAAAAAGCGAACACTTACAGGGTGTGTAGCAACAACAATGGCACAAATAATGAAGTACTGGGATTTTCCTGTAAATGGAATAGGAGAAAAAACATATGGTCATGGTCAATACGGCAAATTACATGCTAACTTTGAAAATACAACTTATGATTGGGAGAACATGACAAATGAATATAATCAAAATTCAACTAAAGAAGAAATAAAAGCAGTAGCTACTCTTATGTATCATTGTGGAGTTGCTTTATCAATGGAATATGGAGTAGGAACTAGTGGTACCGAAGAACATTACATTGTAAGTTCTTTGAAAACTTATTTCATGTATGACAATAGTATTAAACTAATTCACCGTTCCGATTACGACGACAATACTTGGACAAATATATTAAAGAAAAATTTAGATAATAATCAGCCTATGCCATACGCAGGCGAAGCAAATGCAATAAGGCATTCTTTTATTTGTGATGGCTATGATACTGACGGCAGATTTCATTTCAATTTAGGCTGGAATGGTAATTCTAATGGATATTATTACATAGATGGCATTACCAATTTAGAATTAAATTTAAAGCAAAATGCTATTATCAACATAAAACCTGTTGAAGAATTTAGACCACAAATATCTTTGCTCAAACCATTAGAACTTAAACAAGAAATTGTTTATCAAAATAGTACTTTAAAAATAAATGCAAACATCATAAACAATAAATCGGAAAGTTTTTCAGGCAGCATATCATTACGTTTGTTCGATGCAGGGGATAATTTTGTAATGACTGTTGCCGAGCAAGAAATAGATAATTTAGAGCCTAATAAGCCAATAGAAATAACATTTGAAACCGATCCTTTGTTTAATTTATATGCTGGTAAGTACTATGTTAAATTATATCATAAGCATGATATATTAAATAGCTGGTTGCTTTCTTCGGGTCATAACAAATTAGTACTTGACGTCAAAAAAACAAACACAGGAAGTAAACTTTCTTTATACTCACTACCTACTCTTTCGACATATCAAGTTTATAAAGGAGATAGTATTAAAGCTATTGCAAGTTTTATAAATAC
>JAAYTD010000081.1 GCA_012518115.1 Ignavibacteria bacterium
CATAAACTGCTATTAAGCCATCACCAGCAGGTTGTTCTACATAAACTTTACAAGGTTCTTTGGAACCGATATAAATCTCTGCTAAATAGTTAGACATCTGTAAGTCATTAGGAGTAACTACAACCATATACTCATTACCCAAACGAGTCTCTAATAATTTACTTTGTAATTTAGCACGCATTTCATCTGTTACTACACAATGCTCTGACTTATAGTTACCAGAATGAACAACTCCCGTTAGAGATAACCAAACTAAAAGTAAAAACAATAAGTTTAATCGTTTCATGAAAAACTCCTTTTAATTTTATGATTTAAATATAATTATATAATAAATAACGTAAATAATTTAATTTTTGAAAACTGTCAAATTGTTCTTAACATTGACCTAATTAACTTATAAATTGTCTTCATACATTAATACAGAATAAAACAAATATGCTATACAATGATTCACAATACAATATTAAATGTAATTTATGCAATTTAACATTTTTTTTAAAAATAAACAAAAAATATATAAAAATTATGCAAAAAATATATACATTTTTTTTATTTACTACTATATGGATATGTAGTAATAAACAAAAGTAAAATAAACTTGTTGTGTTTTTTAAAAAACACATGACAATAAATCGTTTTTTATTTATATAACTATACTAAAAACAAGAAAATAACATTACTATGTTTTTACCAATATACTAATGTTTTAATTTAGTGATTCTATTTAATTACATTAACATACAGCATTACTATCTTCTCAAAAATAGTTATTTAGTTCTTTGCCTTATCAATATTTTTATGTATCTTTGTAATATTTTTTGATTATATATTACAGAAATAAGCAATTAAAGACATAAAGTAATGCAAAATATAAATAAAACTACAACTCAAAGTGCTTACAACACTTCTTTTGATATACTTTTAAATAGGGTTGAGGCAGTACGTCGCAAAGAGACTTTTCTATTACTTACAGGCGGATTGTTTTTGTCTTTCTCTATTACTTTACTTGCAATATTATTAGCAGTTATAATAGAATTTTTTGCAGAAGGCGATTCAAGTTTTCGTACTCTTCTGATAACTTCTATTTTTCTTACTTTCCTTATTTCATTTATAATTACAACAGTTCCACATATTTTACGACTGTTTGGAATAAAGAATTTACCGACAATTAATGATATTGCTTTGCGTATTGGTGAAGCTTACCCTAACATAAAAGATAACTTAGGCAACATATTACAACTATTTTCAAATTATAAAAACAAATTAATTAATGAGGGAATTTCTACCGAGTTAATTGAAATGGCTTTTGAGAAAGTTTTTTCCTTAGTTAAGGACAAAGATTTCAATGTCATTCTAGACAAAAAACGTACTCGCAACATATTATTAGTGCTACTTTTAATGCTTTTAATTACAAGTTTTAGCATAAGTTCATCGCACGATTTATCAAACTCATTTTTTCGTTTGACAAATTATTCAAAAGAATTTATTCCGCCTGCTCCTTTTACATTGGAACTTATTACTAAACCAGACACTGTTTTGCGTGGTTCAAACTTCACTATTTTATTTAAAGCAAAAGGTGATGCACCTAATTTCATAAAGCTATATATCAAAGAAAGTAAGCAAGGAGCTTACGATGATGTCAAATTGCGTTTAGATACAGCTAATACTTATAGATATGAAATTTCAGCATTAAAAGATGATATATTTTTCTATGGAGAAGCTTCTTGGCTCACTACTTCAATTACTACAGATACATGTAGTATAAGAGTTACTGACAGACCGTTAATCAGACATTTTACTGGCACGTTAACTTATCCACGTTATACAACGTTACCTAATAAAAGTTTTGACGAACAAAGTGCAGATTTAACGGCTTTACGTGGTACTTTGGCAAGTTTTAATATATCTACCAATAAGAACATAAAATCAGCACATATAGTGTTTGAAAAAGCAAGCAAGCTCTTGTACTCAGAGGAAGTAACCGACACTGCTGAAATTAACAAATCTCCCGACACAACCATTATTCCATTAAAAGTGCATAATAAACAAGCTAATGGCAACTTGCGAATTTCAGAAAACGGCTCTTATTATTTTGTTCTTACCGATAGCGCTGGCTTGCAAAATTCTTCGCCTATAAAATATTCGGTTGTAGCACTTTCAGATGATTCGCCTGCTATTTCATTGCTTTATCCTATTACAGATGTACAAGTAAATGAGCAAGCGATACTCCCGATAAAAGTTTCAATATCAGATGATTACGGTTTCTCTAATTTAGTTTTATATTATAAATTAAATGCTTCAAAATTTTCTACTCCTGATAAAAAGTATAGTTCTATAAAAATTCCTTTGCCGATATCTTCCGACAAATTAACTTTGGAAGTCCCTTATATTTGGGAATTAAGTAAAATAAATATTATGCCAGAAGATATTTATGAATTTTACATCGAAGTTTCTGATAATGATATGATCTCAGGTCCTAAGACTGCAAGAACTCAAACACTTACAGTACGTCTCCCTTCTTTAGAAGAAGTAGCACAAGAAGCTGATGTAACACAAACACAAGTTGTTGAAGAATTACAAAAATTAAAAAAAGAAGTAGAAGAAGTTCAAAAAAAAGTTGATGATTTAGAGCGTGATTTGCGAAAAAAAACAAAAGAACAAGAATTAGACTGGAAACAAAAGAAACAATTAGAAGATATTATTCAAAAACATAACGAAGCTGAAAAACAAATGTCGGAGCTCAGCGATAAATTAGAAGAAACTGTGCAAGAGCTAGGAAAAAATAAAATGTTATCAACGGAAACAATGGAAAAGTATAAAGAATTGCAGAAACTTATGCAAGAAGTACGCTCTCCTCAATTAGAAAGATTGCAAAAGATGAGAGAAGAAGCTATTAAGCAAATGCGTCCTGAAGATCTGCAAAAAGCTATAGAACAAGTTAAAATCGACGAAGAACAATTCAAAAAAAATATAGAACGAACTATGGAAGTTCTAAAGCGAATACAAGCTGAACAAAAAACTGACGCTCTGACAAAACGTGCTGAAGAGATAAAAAAAGAAGAAGATAGACTAAATGCTGAACTAAACAAAACAGACCCTAATAACAAAGAAAAAATGAATGAGCTAGCTAAGAAGCAAGACAATCTACAACAAGCAACTAAAGCAATTTCTCAAGATTTACAAGCGCTAGATAAGCTTATGAAAGAAATTGGCGAAGAGGAAATGCCTATGAAAGAAATGCAACTAGCACAAGAAGCTTTAGATAAACAAAACATTCAGCATGATATGCAGCAAGCTAGCGACCAAATGAAAAGTGGCGAAAAAAACAAAGCTGATAAATCTCAAAAAAATGCAAGTAAAAAATTAGATAATTTTGCTAAAAAAATGCAAGACTTGAAAAAAGCAATGCAAAATAAAAACTCAAAAGAATCTATAAGAGTAATGCAAAAAGCTATTGACAACATGCTTGATATTTCAGCCCGTCAAGAAGAAGTTAAAAACAATACGAAAAAAGCAAGTTATAATTCAACTCGCGTTCCGGAATATGCGCAAGAACAAGCTAAACTTTTTGACGATTTATATAATGTTGCAAGTGATTTAACTGAACTCAGTCGTAAAAGTTTTGCAGTAACTACCGAAATGGGAACAGAAATAACAAACTCTTTGCGTCTTATGCGAGAAACTATGGATATGATGACTGAACGAAGAATGTCCCAAGCTGCAAATGCACAAACGAAATCTATGCAGTCAATAAACAATGCACTACAACAAATGCAAAACTCCCTTGCTCAAATGCAAAAACAAGGTGGCGAAGGAGCATGTGAAAATCCAGGTGGTGGAAGTGGAGGTTCTTCAGGAATGGGATTAGGACAAAGTATGCAACAATTAGCTGCTGAACAACAAGCCTTAAATCAAGCTATGAAAGAAATGATGGGACAAAGCGGTACTGGCGACGGAAATAGCGGACGATTATCGCAAGAACAACTTGCTCAAATGCAAAGAATGGCAGGAAGACAAAAAGAAATGCAAAAAACAATGCAACAACTAGCGCAAGAGCAAAAAAACTTTGGCGGAAATGATGAAGATCAAAGAAAAAATAAAGACGGTAACAGACTTGCTGATGAACTAAATAAAATTGCTAACGAAATGAAAGAAATAGCCTCTGACGTTCAAAGAGGAAATATAAGTCCACAAACTTTAGAGCGACAAGAAAAAATATTGTCACGTCTACTCGATGCAACACGTTCCATTAATGAAAGAGATTACGAAAAGAAACGAGAAAGTGAACGTGGAAAAAATATATATGCTAAATCACCTTCAGGAATTGATTTATCTACACAAGAAGGACGCTCAAAAGCTATGCAAGAGCTCCTGCAATCATTAAAACAAGGATACAACAAAGACTTTGAACAAATAATTCGTAAATATTTTGAAAAGTTATCCTTAGAAAAACAATAAGATAAATAATATAAACTTTATATATTTCATATACATAGTTTATATGAAGAGATAATTAAATTTATTGTCAATTTAATAAACAATAAATTTAATTATTTTTAGAATTAGTGTCTCCTATTAAAGCTCTGACCACTTCTAATAATTCACCAATTTGAGGTTTTGTCATTTGAGCATCAGCCCCTACTGCTTGCCCTTTGTGATATAAATCGCTTGTAATTAAAGAAGAAAATAGAATTACAGGTATCTTTTTTAATATTGGATGTGTTTTTATATTTTTAGTTAAAGTATATCCATCCATTTCAGGCATTTCAATATCTGAAATAACAATATTGCATAATGAATTAAGCCGCTTGCCTTTTTCAACTTTACTAGCTATTTCTTCTAAAGCATTCCAACAAGCTAAACCATCTTTATAAGATTGTATTTCAAACCCGGCAGTAGTTAATCTGTCTGTTATCATCTTACGAATAATAGCAGAATCTTCGGCTGTAACAGCAATCGGTTTATTTGTAAACATCTTAGTTTCTACTTCAAAATCTTCAATTGCAGAAGTCGGAGCAAGATCAGCAACAATTTTTTCAACATCTAACATTAAAATACTTCTCCCGTCTATACGAATAAGACCTATTATGGAAGATTTATCAGGAGTAAATTCTTGAATAGAATCAGGTGAAATAATATCTGACCAAAAAACTCTATGTATTCGTGCTACATTATTTACAATAAATCCAACTTTTAATTGATTAAATTCTGCAATAATCATTTTGCTGTTCTTATCTTCATTTTTTTGTCCGTATAAAAAATCGCATAAATCAACAGCAGGATAAATATTGCCACGTAAGCTAAATACACCACACACTACTTTAGGTAAATTAGGCATTTTTGTAAATGAAGGCATTCGTATAATTTCACGAACTTTAGCAACATTTATTCCAAAAGATTGTTTAATTAATTTCCCTGTATTTCTATGCTTATATTCTAGCATAAACTCTACAACTTCAAATTCATTTGTGCCAGTTTCCAACAAAATACTGTTTTTAGCCATTTTTTATTCTCCTATGTTTTTATTTTCTAGTAAAAATAAGTAGAAAAAATTATATATTAGTATTTACAATTTGTAAATATAATATTTTAAATTTTATTTCCAAATATTAGCAAGATAAGTTTTTTTATATGAAAATATTATCGGCATGATTTAACAGAAATTAAACTTCAAAGTATTTTAATAAAATTAAGAGAAATAAAAAATGTTAATTGCAAACAAAACACTAAAGATAGCAATAGTCGGTTATGGTGCTATGGGAAAATCTATTGAAAAAGTAGCCGAAAGAAACAACATTGAGGTTACAGATATTTTTGATATAAACTCACCTATTGAACATTATAAAAGTTATAATTTTGATGTAGCTATTGATTTTTCATCGCCAGCTGCGATTATGGATAACATTAAGATTTTAACTAATCTCAATAAAAATATAGTAATTGGAACAACAGGCTGGTATCAAAAAATTGATGAAGTTCGTAATTATTGTGAAAAAGCAGGCAATGGAATAATTTGGGCTTCCAACTTTTCTGTAGGGATGCAAATTTTCTTCAAACTCATAAAAGAAGCTTCTAAAGCTATAGATAAATTAGATAGTTACGATATTTTTGTTAATGAAATTCATCATAACAATAAAATCGATAGTCCAAGTGGCACTGCTAATATGATAGCTAATATTATATTAGAAAATAATTCTCGAAAAAAAACTATTATAACAGAAACGCTAAATCGTAAAATTAGTTCGGAGGAGCTCCATATCTCTTCAAATCGCGGTGGAAGTGTGGTTGGTACGCACACTGTTTTCTTAGATTCAACGGAAGATATGCTTGAGTTAAAACATATTGCAAAAAATCGCGACGGATTTGCTGAAGGTGCAATATTAGCAGCTAAATGGATTTTTAATAAAAAAGGTTTTTACAATTTTTCAGATCTTTTTTAAAAAGTTAATCAATTACGATTCTTTTTCTTACAAATCTTTCTTCACCTATTCTAACTTCGGCGATATAATCACCGAACGGCATTTTCTTGCCCGCATCGTCACGTCCGTTCCAAGTAATTTTATAATTTCCGGGCTTTTGCGTTCCTTTAAAAATAACTGCAACGACTTTAGCTTGTACCGAATAAATAACAATTTCAACATCTGCTAATACACCGAGCTCATATCTAATTTCAGGCGAAACATCTTCTAAAATACCAAGTATTGTAGCGGCTTTTTTTATAGTACCCATCATATTAAGTCCGCCTTCAGAAAAAGTGTATCCGGGATAGGAGAGCGCATTTACTTTGTTAATTTGATGCTGAACAATTTCTGAACCTATAGGATAAAATATAGAATCAGGCATATTTTCAAAAACAGCCATAACGTTGTTCCAAGGAGTTTCTTGCTCACCTTTCAACCACAAATCCCATATATGCTCACTTCTTTCAAAATCATGATAAAAACGTGTCATTAAAGGAAGATCTAAAGATAAAGCAGCTTTATATGCACTATCTTGAGAAGGTGTCGTTTTTGTCTCTGTATTGATTCCGAAAGCCGATACACCTTTAGAAACTGTAGTATCAAGCTCAGGCGGAGATTGCAAAATATGCTCATTCGCAATTGTGTATTTAGACGAAAACAAGAATAGAGAAAGTATTGTAAAAACAAATAATTTCATGTATCAAATTAATCAAATAAAAATAAATATAAGCATTTTTGATAAAAAAAATGCATATATGTTATAAAAAAACATATTTTACAATAATGTCCAAGTTAGAGATAAACATAACTCACGCGGTTGAATTGGATAATATGCTAATAACGAATAGTTTAACCCTAAAATATTATTAAGACTTGCGCGTATAAACGCATTCGCAATTTTTGCCGTTACAAATACAGACAAACCATCAAAATTGAACTTGTTGATTAAACCAGAATGCGAATATAATTTAAATAGCGGATTATAATAAAGAAACTCCGTATTTATTTGCATCGCGCTAGATATGCCAGCTGTAATAACATTTGCTCCTTTTTGATATCTATAAGCCGATGAGAGTAGAATATAAGCACTCAATTCTTTTTCTCTATAATCATCTAAGTACATTTGAGATTTAGCACTTAAAATGATTTTTTCCGCTAAGACAAAGTTAATACTAGCATTTAATCCAAATATATTTTTCTGTTGAATATGAGCTCTATCTATTTCCAATTTATCATAATTATCTTTATCAAACTTAATTAATAGCGGATTTTCTATTTTTCTATAGAATAAATTTATATCTAAATCTATGTTTTTTTGTTTGATTTCTGTTCCTAAAATAGATAAGAAATGTTTTTCTTTTTCAAAATTATACATAGGCAACGGCATAAAATTTGAAGAAGAAACATCTAAAAACAAAGAATAATTTTCTCCTAAGTCAATATTAATTTTACTAGCTAGCGCTAATAAATTCTCATTAAATTTGTTTTCATAACGTCCGCCCAAACTTAAATTTAAATAATTTATGCCATAGTTTATGTATGAAAATATATTATAGTTAAATCCTGATATGTCGTTATATATAATTGTCTTAGGTATATTTGCAAAAGCAAATTCAGCACCAGAATATAAAGTAAAGACTTTTAAAAAATTGTAAGATAGATTTGTCTTTGTACCTATTAATTGACCATTTACAGTATTTTTTCCGCTACTATCAATAGCTAATATCTTGTCTTCGTTTTCCCATATAATATTATTTTCTTCATTTGTGAAGAAAATATTGTTAGTCATTATGAAGCTTGAATCTGAATTTTGAGTAGCGTAAGTTAAAGTGATATCATTACGATATTGACGAGAAGCAAGTCCAGAAAAGTTTGTTTTAACTAAACTAGCACTTTCAAAATTATTGTTTTCAAAATCCGTAAAATTTATTCCGCCAAAATCACCAGAATAATAATTTGTAAAATTATAAATTATAGCTATAGTTGATAAGTCCGATAAATTATTACGGATAGCTATTCTTGCATTCCACGATTTAATATTAGAATTTTCATAGCTACCATTAGAAAACATACTGCGAAAACCAGCAGTTAAGTTCCAATTTGGAAGAAAGTTTTGGCTAAAGATTCCGTCAAGCCCTATATGTTTATTAGCTCCTTGATTATACCAAATTCGTGTATAAGGTTTTGCAGTATTATATATAGGCGGTTTCAAATTTACAACTGCACCGGGCACCCCTTCAAATATCGCTGCTTTACTTCCTGTCAAAATCTCTAAATCACCGACAAATTCCGGAGAAAAAGCATTGAAGTTAGCACCGCTATAAAATAAATTGTTGATTGGCGAATTAGATAGTAAAAGTTTGTTATTTGTAGGCAAAGCTCCTAATACAGAAAAACTGTTTGAATTTCCTGCTACTCCTGTAAAAAAGGGATAGAAATTATTCTTATCTAATATAATTTCATTCAAAGTATAGTAATTTATTTTTACAATTTCAGAAATAGGAGCTCTCTTTTCTATAATGCCTAAGCTACCTATTTTCTTATTAGCTGTAAATAGTTGAACTGTATCTTTTGCAATTTGGTTTGTAGTATCACTACTCAACGAATCTAAGACAGGCTTTTTTTCGGCTTGATTATCATTTGAATAATATAAAGAATCGCTAACAGCATTCTCAAACGAGAAACTGCTAGCGTAACTTGAAAAAAAAACTAACAATATAAGTAGAAAAAATTTCCACATAATCTAAATATTGCGTTTTGTATTTATCATTATTCGGCAACTTTAATAAGTTCAACTTCGAAAATCAAAGTAGAACCCGGAGGAATTTGTCCCATATCTCTATCACCATATCCTAATTCAGAAGGGATATAAAGAATAATTTTGCCACCCTCTTTCATAAGTTGCACGCCTTCAGTCCAACCCGGAATAACTTGATTTAAGCCGAATTCAATAGGTTCGCCACGTTGAACCGAACTATCAAAAACAGTTCCGTCAAGCAATTTGCCGGTATAATGAACAGTAACTTTGTCTGTAGCTTTCGGTTGTTTTCCTGTACCTTCTTGAACAATTTGGTATTGCAAACCACTAGCTGTTACTTTTACATTTTCCTTTTTCTTATTTTCTTCTAAGAATTTTGCACCGGCTTCTTTATTTGCCGCAGATTTTTTTGCCAGTTCTTCGGTATGTTTTTTCTGCAACATTGAATTTAACGCTCCTAATAACGCCTCTTCTTGCTCTCTTGTAATCTTTGAATTTCCAGTCTGTCCATCTTTAAGACCTGCAAAAAACATATCAAGATTAATTTCAAAATTATTATGTTTAATCATATTTGAATAATTTTGCCCCAAAGCATAAGAAATAGAGTCTAATTGCGTCTTCATAGAAGCTTCTACAGTTTGAACATTTGCAGCATAAGTAAATGCTATCATTGCTAATAAAATAGCAAATTTTTTAATTTTCATTGTTTTATTAAGTTATAAGTTAGTGAATAAATAAACTACAAATATACAAATAAATATCAATAATATTTACAAAAAATATTGTTAAATCTAATATTTTTTTAACGCTGTCCAACAAAAAATATGTACTTTACTATGCTTTCATTAAGTTTTGTTTAGTAATAATAAAATTAAACTAAAAAGAGTTGAAATTTACAATATATCAATAAAAATCAAATGTTCAAAAAAGACAATTAAGAATAGATATTTTATTGTTATTTTGCATCAATTAAAGCGCTTGTCTGTATCTTATGCATTGTCAGTAAAGTTTTTTTATTATTCGGTCCATAGTTTTTGACTTTATATCTAAATTTTTCAAGTATTATACTAAGCCTAGCTATTTCTATGTCAGCAAAATCCAACCCTAAATTAGTTTCTAAAAATGACCTTGTAATATTAAAACTACCTCTATTAGGTACTATTACAGTATGTAGCGTAGAATATCGCTGACCGTTTCCATCTTGTTTAGGCATATAAGTTAAACCAATCCATAATACTATATCGTCAGAGCCTGTATTTTCCCATACTAGATTATAATTAGAAGAAGGTGCAGTAATATTGAGCTGAGGAGATTCGTTCCCATTAGTATCTAAAAATCTTATTTCTCCAAAGCCTTTTTCTGTTTGAATAGTATCATATACTGTTTCGCCATCACGAACAAATTGGAACCGAACCGCTTGGTTATAAGGACCTATCCCATTTTGCCAATCACGAGCAAAGTATTTATTCCAACCATCATCGTTTTCTAAAAGTTTAACACCATTACAAAACAGATTTGATGCATCAAGAGGTCTTTCTCTAAAATTAGTAACTGCAAGTACTGAATATTTATTACTATAAATTTCATCTCCATTCAAAATAGAAGTCTTCTCTTGTGGTACATCATAAACATTGATACACTGTAACGCATCTACGCTGTCTAAATCTATCGGCAATGGCGGTGATGGTAACCTTTTTAACATTGAAAAATACTCATCATTAGTATCGACTACATTGTCATCTACACAAGAAGTTACAAGTAATGTTACTAAAAAACACATTAAAATACGACTGAATTTCAACATTTTGCCTTTCTCCTAATTTTACTATGTGGAATATATTATATCAAAAAAATCATAAATTATTACATTTATAATTTTTATGAAAATACATAAAAAAAGAAAAACTTCCAAATATTTTCACAATAGTTTTAGTTTTACAAATAATTTTTTATTAATTCCTTACTTTTTTGTATTTTTAAACTTTCAATACACTAACAATTCAATTTTTTATTTTTTCAAAATGAATAAAATACCTTTGTTTTTTAGAACACTATTACTTTTATTTAGCATATTTTTTTCTTTTTCATTTAGTTCGTTATCACAAAATTTCAACGAAAAATTATTACTTGATGGTGTAGTTCCTCTTTATGCTTACGGTTTAGATACAACAGGACATTGGTGGGCGGTAACTCAACCTTTTCAAGGAAAATATCGCGTTATAGTTGATGGCGAAGAAAGTAGTACTTATGACGATATTTCTCCTATTAAATTTTCCCCGAATGGTATAAATTGGTGTTTTTTTGGCAATGCGAGCAATAATATATACTTAGTAGATGATAGCTCCGACAATTTATTTGAAGATGCAACAGACTTCGGTGAAATTACATTTTCTCCGAATGGTGATTATAGAGCATTTTCATATTTTCGGGCAGGAATAGAAGTCATTCACCTGCCTAATCGCAAGATAGAAGTTGAAAATCGTGTCGGCAAATTATTTATTGATAATTCAGGCACTCGTTTTGCTTTAGTCGGACGCCGTTTAGATGTTTTTGTTCTCAACGTAAATGGAAAAGAAAGTAGTACTTATGACGAAATAATACCTATAGGATTTTGGCATACAGGCGAATTTATTTATGCAGCTCGTAATGGATTTTTTTGGGAAGTTTATCAAGGTGATAAAAGTTTAGGTGAATCTTATTCTAAAATCGTATCATATAAAATAAACACATTCGGAACGGTTTTAGCTTTACTTGTCCGCTTAAATACGGGACAAAATATGTCGCTTCTTTTTTCAGATGAATATAGGGAGCCTATTTATGGAAAAACTTACGATGAAGTTTGGGGACTAGCACTTCATCCAGAATTGCCACTTATCGGCTATGCAGCTGGCGATAAATATCGTGATTACGTTATTCAAAACTCTACGGAATATTATGCACCGGGAGCATTCAGCGATCCTTTTTATACACACGACGGTGAAGAGCTCTTGTTTGTCGGTGTTGGTAATTTCAATCCTTATATCAGCATAAATGGACGTAATTATGATATTTTTATAGGACTAACAGAAGAAACACAAGTTGCAAAAAAACCTAAACATCCTACTTTTGCTTATTCTACAAGAACGACTTTATTAGTACATTATTACGAAAAAAATGAGTATTATACAGGCTATATGACTGATGAAACCAGTGAAACTATTTGGAATTGGCGTAAAGGTGAATATCAAACTTTAGGTGCTATTCATGATCGCTTGTATTTAATTAGTTGTAAACTGTAAAGTTATTTCAAATGGAGCTCTATAATTATTTGCTACCCCTTCGCACATTTTAAAATTCTCCTCCTGTGGAGGAGTGCCTGCAATAGCAGGTGAGGTGGTTTTCCAATTATTAACTACCCCGTCAAACTTCGCAGAGCGTATGCAATACGCCCCAACATTCACCGAAAGGGAATTTTATATTTCAATCTGATATTAAAATACTACCTTCCACCTGATATATTGAGCATTATATCCAATCCGATTTGTAATGTATGGTATCCCGGTTGTGCTGCACCTTCATTGAAAGTACCTTCATATCTTATAAAGAAAGACGCGGTAATAATTTGGCTTATATTATATCTAGCGCGTGGTTCTATAATAATTTGCGTATTTCCTGTTAGCGTTCTTCCGTCGACATTCTCACCTGTAAAGCTACCTCTATCTAAAACATCATAAGTTCCTGTATTATTATCTTTGTAAGTAAACAAAAATGATACTTCAAAATCATTTTTCAAGCTAATTCCGAACAGAGGAAATTCAAATCCTTTCATCACATAGCTTGCGGTTGCAGTTATATCGGTAGTATTTTGCATAGATATAATAGCTCCTGAAGCAGCTGTTGCCGAATATGCTGTCGTTTGCGACCATTTAACACTTGCTTTCAAAATACCTTTAAATATTTTCTCATCAAAGCTTGCTGATACTCCGAATAATGGCGAGAAACCGCTATTTATTGTTTGTGTTCCAAGTGAACGTCCAATATCTGTAACTTGAGCATTTTCTACATAAGTTGAAGTATAGGCATGTTCTATTTGCATATGTTTTATAAGTCCATTCCATATAGCCCATTTTTCTATTCCTTCCCAACGGAACGACCAATTTATACTTGGTAAAAACTTTCCTATATTTCCACTTGTAAACGAGAAAGCTTCTAATCCTTCATAGAAAGATTCTGCAAGAGCGGCATGCAAAGCTTGATTTTTTGTAACTGTATCCATATTGGGATTATTATCTATTGATATGCGTTTTTCGTTAAAAATATTGACAACATTTTCAATAGAATTTCCAAAGAAATGAACACCGAATAATTTAGGACCTGTAATAAAAGTTCTATTTAAGTTTTCGGTAATCATAATATTAGAATAAGTTGGAATGCCGTTTTCGTCAGTATCAACAGTGTAATTTCTATTATATCCGAGTGTTGATTTCCAGTTCAAATCAATAGACATATTTTCCAAAATCTTTCTTGAAGTTTTTATATCAAAGTTAGTGTTTTGATTAAAGTTATCTTGAAATACAGCGTTTGCTGGTCTTGGTCCATCTTTTGCTTCAAATCCAAAATAAGGAAATCTATCAGATTTTAACATTTTAAATGATCCATGAGGATTTGAAATTAATCCGAGTTGATATGCAAAGCTAGGTCCTCTATGAAGTTGACTTTCGCGTCCAGTAATTCCACGCCCCCAGAAATTATCAAACCCTGTGCTACCGAAAACGCCCGGATTGATAGAAGCATTAGTTTGATTAAAAGTTAAATTCAACCTTTCCCAATCAAAAAAGATTGATTGAAAAACATCAGCTATGTCTTGCCATATAGAACCACCAGAATTTGCGTCTTGTGGCGCTTTACTTGATCTACTACTTCCTGAAGGTCTTCCAAATGGAGTTGCTTTACCGAAAATACTATTTCCTATATCTTGCAATTTCACACCTACAGTAAATCTTGTATTTGAATTAACACTAGCTCTTTTTGCCGCATCTTTGAGTGCAGGATCGGTTTGTAATGGATCTTGCCATTGATAATTTGCATTATAATTACCGGTAATAGTAAAAAATTTATCTAAGCCTATTATATTTGGTAATACTGGATTTATATTTAATGTAACGTTTTGATCGTGGAAGTTCGGATCGCCTAAATTAATCAATCTTTCATTTAGTAGTATAACTTTACTCAACTCACTACCTGTTCTTTGCTTTCCTAATTCATTTAACTCATAAGGAACAAGAGTACTTGTAGTTGAAAACTTATAATCAAATGTAGGAGATATAAAGCCACCTTGACTTAACTTCCAATTAAATTGCATAGCACGATTTGCTGAAAAATCACGAATTACCGGACTTGGCATCTCTAAAAATCTTGATTGTTCTGTTTGCCTACGTCTTTGCATATCTAAATTTGTTGAGAAATTAGAAGGTAAAAAGTTTAGTTTCCAATCTCTATACGCTCCTATAAAAGGTATTTCAGTAAGGAAAGACAAAGGTTTTACTACTAGTAAATCAGGAATAGGTAAAGAATACCCTAAGTTTAGTCTCCACATCCAATTAAAGCGTTCTTGATAAAGTGGAGAACGTTCAAATTCTTGTGAATATGAATAAGAAGCGGTAACACTATTAAGAGTTTTATCCACCAACCAATGCCTAATTGGAATTCCTAATTTAATTCCCGTAAGTGCCCAGCTATCTTGTACTTTTACAGTTTGCGATCGCATTTTCACTTCATCGGCAACTTTTTGAGCAATTTCGGGCGAAGATCCTCTTGCTATTTCATGATTATAAGCAGTAGCTGCTGCAGTAGCAAGTTCTATATCGTTTGCAGCTTCATATTTTGGATTTTCTATAATTTCCGAATGCGTATATGAAATAGGAATTTTCATTTGCCTGAAACTTTGTGGTGCAAATTTTTCCAAATTTCCTGTTAATACTATGTTCCACTCTCTGGATTGACTACGGTTTCCGTATCGTTCTTCAAGTTGATGAAAGTTCGGTTCATAATTTGAAAATGAGGCATTTATAGTACCTAAATCAGCTAAATTTGTACTAAAGTTTGCAATTCCCGCCCAATCATTTGAATTTTCAGGTGATATTAATCGTAGTTCATCAACCCAAACAGTTGTCGTAAGTTCTTGAAAAGCATCAGACGGATTAGCTACACCAAGCCCCACAAATTGGACACGTGTCAAAATAGGATTACCTTTTATTGCAAAGTGTGCAGTTGGATCGTTTGCCACAGGAAAGACTTGTCTATCAAATTTCATCATAGTATCACGAACTTGCTTGATAGCTGTCAATTCAGACAAATTAATATCAATCTCTTGCCAACCTTGAACAATAGGTTTTCGGTATTCATAATAATTTCCAGAATCTATTCCGAACCTAATAAACGCATAAGCTTTCGGTTTACTTTGTGCGGATATTTCTGACGGCATTGAACCATCACCATGCAAGAATAGCTTTAGACGTTTATAGTTAAAGAAATCTTGATCGTGGAAAATTTTGACTGCTGATCTTTCTTCGCCCCAACGTAAGTTCTTTACATTTAATGATAATGATTGCTCATTTAATCGTGCATCATAAGAATTATCAGCATAAGAAGAAAGTTGTCTAGGTGCTGAAACACCCGGTGGCATAGTATAATAATCCGGTGGTCCACTATTTTCCCAAACATTAACATAAGATACGGAAAGAGTACTGTCATTAGGATCAAAGTTTTCTTGAAAATTACTCATTCTCTGCCAATAGCTACCGACAAGCTTCCAATCAGCTACACTTATGGCAACAGGACCGCCTCCAAAACGTACTCTAACATACTGTATATTAGAAAATTGAGGATTACCTACTCTTTTGTGTGGCTTACGAATAGGTATTCTATATTGGTACCAACCTCTTTCAGGATTACCTCCGACAATTTGCGGATTTCTTTCAGCATTTGTATCTAAATTTATTTCATAAGTAAAATAGCTATTATCCAAAGAAATAGTTTGTCCATTGTTCGGATTCATCATTTCTTTATCAGGAAACTGTCCAGTTTCTGCATACTTAGCATTATTTTCATATTTATTATATCGCATAAAATCTTCGCGAACACGTTTATGATCATCTTTTCCGAAGTCAAAGTAATAATCATCTCTTGCAGGATCATCTTCTAAATTCAACGGATAAGGATAGACTTCTTTTTCTTGCTCATTATTCAACCCATCTATACCGACATCTTCCCCTTCATCAATAATACCATTCGGCAAAGGATTTTTTTCGGTAATTCCATCTTCTGTATCGCCTTTTCCATTAGAAATAATATCTTCTGAAATCATACCCATATCGATATACATTTTGGAATTACCAAGTTCTACATTATCAACTCTCATCATTATTTCAAGATACTCGATATTATCATCATCAAAGTTTGTACTATATGATGAAAGTATTCTCTGCATTCCGCCCCAAGTTTTTTTTCTTATTGAAACATCATAGAGATAATGCGGTTCTTCAAATTTAGGATTATCTCTGTCTAAATATTTCGGGTTCATATTATAGATACCTCTGTATGCCGGCTCAAAGTATATATGCAATACACTAACATTTTGCATACCTGATTGATAGGTTCTATTTTTCGGATATATGTCTGTAATTTTATCTCTAGCTATAAAGTATTGATACCAGAAAAGTCTTCCACGGAAATCAGAAGCTATTTTTCCTTGTTCAATCTCACTCATGGTAGAATCTATTCCTAGTATTTCAGGCATAATAGGTGGTGAGCTAAATTGCCATTGTGTAGGTTGTGTAACTAAAGTCGTAGATCTCATTGCCGCTTCAAAATTATCAATTTCGGCTACCGGTTCGTTATTATCAGAGGTTATTTCCGATCTAACTCTATTTGGTGTCGGAGACACCATCGCCCATTCCCCAAATAAATTTATAGACGACGGAGTTTTAGTATCATAGAAAGGTAACATATCTAAAGCTCGTGTAATCCAAGGAGCATCAGCCTGAAAATTAAAATCAAATCCAAGCATAGTATTAGCTATCGGTTCGTCTCCAAGACGGGCTCGGTCAGAAATTTTTGCTTGTTTGTAATGCATAAAAGTTCCACCTAATGTTGCCGTCATATATCTATTTCTAAAGAGCTCATAGTCGGCTCGAATTCCCGCCATTGTTTTCGTTGAACTTGTAAAAATATCTTGTTGCTCATATTCAACTTTTAAATTAGCATTTGGCAACATTGCTCTTGGATTTCTTATGGTCAAAGAACCTGAAAAATAATCTACAACATAATCATCATACTCACGCAAAAGTACGCCGTCTAAAGTAACTTTAACGCTACCCGGTGAGAGATTAAAAGCTCCTAAACTAATTCTATTTGTTGCTCGCCCACTTATTTCCCCAGAAATTACAAATCTATCTCGCGCCGTATTTTTTTTCGCGACTTCCATAGTTGTATCATAAACTTGGTCAAAAGTATATAATTCAGCTAATTCAGGATTACCTATTTTAGAAAAATAATCACGTAAACCATCACCAAAAGGTTCTGTATGCGGAAATGTAAGTTCGCCTCGAACAGGATCAAAAAATGCAGCAACTGTAATATCAAATTGTCCGTCAGGTGGAGCGGCTCCTGTTGAATTAGTAACTTGATCGACACCAAGAATAGTTACTAGTTTATCAGGAGCTCCTTCAAGTAAATCCGTAGAATCGTTAGATTGCTGAATATACCATAAGCTAATATTAGCATCTGCTAAATTAACATTAGAGCTTCCTATGTTGTATTTATTACGCATCCGTCTTTCCCACAAAGTCTTATATGCAGGCAATAGATTAGGACGATAGATTAATTTCAGGAGAAGTGTATCTTTTAATCCAACTTGATCGTGAAAATAGCCGTAATAAACATCATCTAAAGTATCGCTAGTAGCGCCTTCAACGCGATAAGAGACCGCATAATATCTATCTCTACGAAACGTTTTTAAAGTTAGCGTTCCAAGATTATGATCTATTATATATTGATTAGAATCTAATAAAGCAAAACGTCCGCGTTCAACGCTACCTGTTTTAATAGTAGTTTGCTTTATAGAAACGTCCCAATCTTCGCCCATTTTACGCCTTTTGCCATCTAAATCAGCAATAGCAACAGCGTCAGCAACATGCGGGTTCGTTATATCTGTGGCAGCTTCCCAAACTTGAATTTGTTTTATACGCAGGGGAGCTCCCGACTTTGGAATTAGAGGAGTTGAATTTTTAAAATAATCATTATATACTTTTTTATAAGCAGTATCAAGGAAAAAATGGTTATCCGCATATTGATATGCTCTTAAAGAAAACTTTTGCTTACTAGCGCCACCTGTGACATCTACAAATCTTTTCTGTCCCTTACGCTGCGAAAAAACTGTTTTTAAAAATAAAGGCCCAAACTGAAAATCTGCACGAACTCCAAAGAGCTCAGTTCCACTACCTATAAGAATTGAAGGAATTTGAAAATCTACATTTCCGACTTCAACTTTTTTTACAATATCGTCTTCGTAACCTTCGTATCCAATCTTAAATTTATTGTCGTAATTCCACTGATTACGCGTATTTTGATTTATAGAAAATTTTAATTTATCACCAATTCTAGCACCAACATTAACATTAATATCTTGTCTAAATATAGGCGATGATTGTATTTGCCCAAAAGCACTAACTGCTCCTAAGTTCTGTTTGTTAATCTGCCAACCTATCGTTACATTAACTTGTCCTGCAACATTTATTGATAATTCAGGCTTGCCGAAAATATTCAAAACAGGGTTAGGCGGCAATGGTATAGCTAAACCCGTAGCTTGTCCCAATAAAAACGCTAAATCTTTTCGCGAAAGTGCTTTCTTAATATCGTAATCCGTAGTGAGCGAATCCCAAATCTTCCCCTGCAAATTCTCTTTACGTCTTGCCAAATAATCATCTAAATCTATCTTATAATCATAGCTTAATTCATATTCGTTAAATTTCTCTTGCGTACTTACTAAAGTTCCTGTACTATCTAACTCACCTAATTTTTTATAACCCGACGGCTGAAAATCTTTCAACGGCTCTTTTGACATTGATTGTCTATCAAGAGCCGGCGGACGCATAAAAATAAATTTATTCTTATGTCTTTTGTAAAGTTCAAAAATAGTTCTATCTTGAAAATCTAAATCATTATAATAATCATCAAAAAAGTCGCTATCTTCTACTAAAACAGAGTCTTGAGAGGAGTTGTTATTTTCAAGATTTTGAGCAATATCAACTACTTCAAGATTTTGAACTAGCTCTTTAACTGCTTCTTCATCTTGCAGCATTGCAAGGTCAAGTAAATTATCTTGTTTTTGTTCCGTATTGATATTTTTAGAATAGTAGCTCATAATCTCTGAAATATCTTTAACATTATTTTCTGCAAGCATAAAAAATAGAGGCGAGTTAAAAATATAATGATAAGATGCCCAGTTCATCAATAAGCTATATGAATAGTATGGAGATATAGAATTATTTTTTCCATATCTTTCTTCTGATAGCACAGACATACTATTTGACAAGAATAGTATCCACGCTATAAATATTGAAATGAATATATATTTATATGATAATATGTGCGACCTGCAACTTTTTCTCATTAGAATAATAAATTTTGTTTCTAATTATATTATATATTGTAACTATTACAATAGTTGTTCTTTACAAACAAATAAATTGTATAAATTGATTTAATTAAATAGTAATTGTCAAATATTGTTCCAAAATTAAAATTAAGAAATTAATTTGCAGTAAATATAAATATATATTAATTTTTGAAAATGCAAATAAACATGAAAAGCAAATATAAGAATTTTTGTGCTATTTTTACAAATTTTCTAAAACAAAATTATATTTTTTATAAAAACACAATGAGAAACTTACTATGTGTGAGATTTAATCAACACTTTTAATATAGAAATGAGATCTATGCGAAAAAAAACAAGAAATATTACTCATTTTTTGTTAAATTGTATTTTTAAATCTGTGAATAATATCAAATTGAAGTATAATTTGTTTAAAAATTCTCCTCTTGAGAGGAGTACCCGCGAAGCGGGGGAGGTGTGGCTTTGGTCGTTGAGCGTAGCCGAAACGACTACCCCGTCAGGCTTCGCCTGCCACCCCTTCTGGAAAGGGGAATTTTAAAATCACCTCAAAATCATATAAATCATAGTTCAGACAATAAGAATGAAATAGAAAACAACTAATTATAATTCAATTTGTGAATAATATCATTTTCGCCAAATTAGACTAGCTAGTAAATAGAATGCCATCAAAACAAAAATATATTACAATAAAAAATGTAACACAAAATAATCTAAAAGGCTTAGATATAGAAATCCCGCGTAACCGTTTAACTGTTATAACAGGTGTATCTGGTTCAGGTAAATCTACTCTTGCTTTTGATACTTTGTATGCTGAAGGACAACGTCGTTTTGTTGAATCTCTTTCTTCTTATACGCGACAATTTTTAGAAAGAATGGGAAAACCCGAAGCTGATTCTATTGTTGGACTTCCGCCAGCAATAGCTATAGCTCAGAAAGTTCCCTACAAAAATCCGCGTTCAACAGTAGGAACAATTACAGAAATCTATGATTATTTGCGTGTTCTTTTTGCCCGAATATCTAAAATAATTTGTAGTAAATGTGGTAGCATTGTCCAAAAACATACGCCTGACTCAATAGTTAACGAAATTTTAAGTTGGGACGCAGAAGATAAAATTTACATTTTATTTGCATTAGACAAAAACGTCAAGGATTATAAAAAAGAGCTCTTACGTTTGCGAACTCTCGGTTTTGACCGCTTTATTATAGGCAATTCAGATGAAATTTATGATAAAGAACTAACGGCTAAAATTCCACCTGAAGACATTTTTTTCTTAGTAGATAGAGTAAAATTATCCCACGATCAAGCAGGTAAATCGCGTCTTGTTGATTCGGTTGAACTAGCTTTGAATGTAGGCAAAGGAAGAATTATCGTAAGAAATTTAACTAAAGATATTGAAAAAAAATATAGTATATTTTTTGAATGTACAGATTGCAATAAAACATATAAAGAACCTGATGTAAATTTATTTTCTTTCAACAACCCTAAGGGCGCCTGCACATTTTGCAACGGTTTAGGCAAAGGATTTAATTATAGCGAAGATTTATTAATTCCCGACAAAAATCTATCTTTAGAAGAAAAAGCTGTAGCTCCTTTCAGATATCCGTCTACAGAAAAATTACAACAAGTTTTCATAGAAATGTGTCTTGCAAATAATATTCCTATCGATAAGCCATATTCATCACTATCTTCATCTCAAAAAGAGATGATTTGGCAAGGCAAAGGCAAATTTATAGGCATATTGGGCTACTTAAACTATCTTGATAGAAAAAACTATAAAATACAAAATCGTGTTATGGCTAGTCGTTATAAAGCAACAACAACTTGCATGTATTGTGGTGGCTCGCGCTTATCTGAATCAGCAAGACAAGCTTTTATTAACGGCGAAAATATCCCCTCATTATCTAAAATGCACATTGCTGACCTCAACATCTTCTTGAAAAATATAACTCTTAATGAATACGAGAAGTTAGCAAGCGAACAAATACTTTTAGAACTTATATCGCGCACGCAAATGCTATGCGATATCGGCTTGGAATATCTAACACTTTCACGTGAAAGCCACACTTTATCAGGCGGTGAATTTCAGCGTATAAATCTCTCTTCCGCTTTAGCTTCTTCTTTAATAGGAACTCTGTATATTTTAGATGAACCAAGCATAGGATTACACCAACAAGACACGGAAAAATTAATCAACATTATATATAACTTACGTAATATTGGAAATACAATCATTGTTGTAGAACATGATCCTGAAATAATATCAAAGGCTGATTTTATTCTTGATATGGGACCTGGTGCCGGTAATTTCGGTGGTGAAATTGTTTATTCGGGTAACTACGAAAATCTTCTAAAATGCGAAAAATCTGTAACAGCAAGATCAATAAAGAATATGAATAATGCTGATAATTTTCCGCATAAATCTAAAGAACCTAAATTTACAAAAGAAAATAAAATTACTATAGTTGATGCAACAGAAAATAATTTGAAAATAAAAAAACTTGATATTCCTTTGAACTGTATAACAGTTGTAACAGGTGTATCTGGTTCTGGAAAAAGTACTTTGGTAAATGATGTAATTTATCCGGGAATAAAACAAAGTCATGGCACTCTCACAAGTAAATTAACTGTAGGAGCATTCAAAGAAATTATCGGCTGCGAAAATATAGATGATGTTGAAATGATTGATCAACTTCCCATAGGACGTTCTTCGCGTTCAACTCCTGCAACATATCTGAACATTTTTGATGATATTAGAGATGTTTTTGCAGCTACTCCTTTGGCAAAACAACTTGGCTATAAACCCGGCTATTTTTCTTTCAATGTTCCGGGCGGTAGATGCGAAACTTGTGAAGGACAAGGCTATATTGAAATTGATATGCAATTTCTTCCCGATATTAAAGTTGCTTGTGAAACTTGCGAAGGAACACGCTATAAAAAAGAAATACGAAGCATATTATATAAAGACAAATCAATAGTTGATGTTTTGAATATGACGATAGATGAAGCTTTAATTTTATTTGCTGATACGCCTAAAATTACAAACAAGCTACAGTTATTATCAGATGTAGGAGTTGGATATTTGAAGCTCGGTCAATCAAGCAATTTGCTTTCAGGCGGCGAAGCTCAACGCATCAAGTTAGCGGCTCATATTAATCTAGCTAGTAACAAAAAAACTATGTATATCTTTGATGAACCTACCACCGGCTTGCATTTAGCAGATATAGATAAACTAAAAAATGCAATTCAACATCTAATTAATCTCGGAAATTCTGTTTTAATTATTGAACATAATTTAAGCATTATTTCTTTTGCTGATTGGATAATAGATTTAGGACCTGGCGCTGGCAAGAAAGGTGGAACTGTCGTTGGTGAAGGTTCACCAAAAAAAATTGCAACATTGAATACTGCTACAGGAAAAGTATTGAATAATTTTTTTAATAATAAATAAAAATGCTATATTAGTAAAATATCATATTATTAACAATATTATATCGGAGGTTATTAAAATATGAATTTTGAACACAAATTAATTGAAGCATTAAATAATGCTAATAGAGTTGCTATCCTAACTGGTGCTGGTATCTCGGCTGAAAGTGGAATTAAAACTTTTCGCGATCCTGACGGACTTTGGGCAAAACTTAACCCAGCGGAACTAGCTAGTATAGATGGATTTATGCAAAATCCTGAAACTGTATGGAATTGGTACAACGAAAGACGTAAAGTTATTCAAAGTACAAAACCGAATGCAGGACATTTTGCGCTTGTTGAATTAGAAAAAAAATATGATAACTTTCATATTGTTACACAAAACATAGATAGATTGCACCAAATGGCAGGCTCAAAAAATGTTATTGAACTACACGGAAATATTATTGAAAATCATTGTTTTGATTGCAAAAAGCCATATTTAAAAGAAATTAATTTAGATGATAAAGAATTGCCGAAATGCCCAAAATGTGGCGGAAAAATAAGACCTTCTGTTGTATGGTTTGGCGAAAGTTTACCATTTGAAGCATTAAAAAAAGCCGAAAAAGTAGCTTTAGAAGCAGATGTTTTCTTTAGTATCGGGACCTCATCAGAAGTATATCCCGCTGCAGCTTTACCTTATATCGCAAAAAATGCTGGAGCTATAGTTATTGAAGTAAATCCAAATGAAACAAAACTGTCCTCTGAAGCTGATTTTATTTTGAGAGGAACATCAGCTACCGTTTTACCTGAGTTAGTAAAACTTTTGAAGTAAGTTTGCTTATTATTTAGTTATTGCAATATGTTAGATGTAATCATAATTTCATATAACGGAAGAAAACTAACGGAAGAATGTATCAAATCGCTTGATAATTTATCAACCAAAAATATAAATTTTAAAATCACTATCGTTGATAACAATTCAAACGATGATACTGTTGAATTTATACGCAATAATTATAATAATATAAACATTATCGCAAACAAAAAAAATCTCGGATATGCAGCTGCAGTAAATATAGGAATGAAAAATACGAGCTCCGACTTCGCAATAATTACGAATAACGATGTTGTTTTTACACCTGATAGCATAGAAAAAATGTTGAATTTTCTCAAAGAAAATCATAATGCAGCTGTTGTTGCCCCACAACAATTATATCCTGACGGAAAGTGGCAAAGAAGCTATGGCGATTTTGTTGGCATAAAAAGTGGTTTGAAATATCTATTTCTAGTTACTCTTTTTCAAAATCATTATTTTCGCAAATTTTATAAAGTTGGAAAAAGAAAAAGACCTAAGCGCGTTGAATATGCTGATGGTGCAGTCTTGTGCATAAAACGCGAGATATTTAATAAAGTCAATGGTTTTGACGAAGATTATTTTTTCTATTCAGAAGAAATGGATTTTTGTTATCGTGTGAAACTAGCTAGCTACTCTGTTTGGCATTTGCCGACATCAATAGTTTATCATCATCGCGGAGGAAGCGATTTAGCAATGCGTTTTACAGAGAAAAAACAAGAAATGTTAATCGCTTCTAAAATATTATTTTGCGATAAACATCTAAGTAATTTTGAAAAAAAATTATATGTTTTGCTGGAAAAACTGCATCATAAATTTATGCTACTAAGCTATAAAATCATCTGTAAACTTAAAAATACCGAAAAAACAACTTCAAAATTAAACTATTATCAACTAATGCATAGAATCTGGATAAGAAAATAATCAAGAAAAACACACACTAATGTTTCATATTTTTACTTTGGCACAATTTATGTAATTCTATTATAACAAGCACTTGTCAAGACACTTTGTCTGGAAACAAGACACTTTGTCGGAAAGTTGACAAAATGTCTAAATAAGTGGCAAAATATAATAGATATTCATTAATAAAATAAAATATTGTAAAAATTATGGGAAAAATAATTGGAATTGATTTAGGTACAACAAATTCGTGTGTATCAGTTATGGAGGGAAACTCTCCAGTAGTTATAGCAAATAGTGAAGGTGGACGTACAACTGCATCAATGGTAGGATTTGCAAAAAACGGTGAAAAATTAGTTGGACAAGCTGCAAAACGTCAAGCAGTAACTAATCCTCACAACACTGTTTATTCAATAAAAAGATTTATGGGGCGTCGTTTAAGCGAAGTAAGCGAAGAAATTAATATGGTGCCATATAAAGTAAAATCTTCCGCTGACGGCAATTCTATAAGAATTTCTATAGATGACAAAGATTATTCTGCACCTGAAATTTCAGCGATGATACTTCAAAAGATGAAACAAACGGCTGAAGATTTTCTTGGACAAAAAATAGAAGAAGCTATTATCACAGTTCCGGCTTATTTCAATGACGCTCAACGTCAAGCAACAAAAGATGCTGGAGAAATTGCAGGCTTAAAAGTTAAAAGAATTATAAACGAGCCAACTGCTGCGGCATTAGCTTATGGACTTGATAAAAAAGGTAAAAATTCAACTGTAGCTATTTATGACTTAGGTGGCGGAACATTTGACGTATCTATATTAGAAATAGGCGACGGCGTTTTTGAAGTGAAATCAACAAATGGCGATACTCACCTTGGCGGCGATAATTTTGACCAAAGATTAATTGATTTCTTAGCTGATGAATTTAACAAAACCGAAGGAATTGACTTACGCAAAGATCCTATGGCTCTACAAAGATTGCGTGAAGCAGCTGAAAAAGCAAAAATTGAACTTTCGCAAATGTTACAAACAGATGTAAATTTACCTTTTATCACTGCAACACAAGACGGACCTAAGCACTTGAATATTAACATAACAAGAGCAAAATTTGAAAATCTATGTGCTGACTTGTTCGATAAAACTTTAATTCCTCTTGAAAATGCAATTAACGACGCTAAAATTAATCCAAGTCAAATAGATGATGTTTTACTTGTTGGCGGTAGTACTCGTATTCCAAAAATACAAGAGCTAGTTAAGAACTTTTTCGGTAAAGAACCTTCTAAGGGTGTCAATCCTGATGAAGTTGTTGCATTAGGTGCAGCTATTCAAGGTGGCGTTCTTGCAGGTGATGTAAGTGATATATTACTACTTGACGTAACTCCTTTAACTTTAGGTATAGAAACACAAGGCGGCGTTATGACTAATATGATAAACGCTAATACAACTATTCCTACAAGAAAAACAGAAGTATTTAGTACAGCAGCGGACAATCAAACTTCCGTTGAAGTTCATGTTTTGCAAGGTGAAAGACCTATGGCACGCGACAACCGCTCACTTGGACGTTTCCATTTAGATGGAATACCAACAGCACCACGTGGCGTTCCACAGATTGAAGTTACTTTCGATATTGATGCAAACGGTATATTATCTGTGACTGCTAAAGATAAAGCTACTAATAAAGAACAAAATATAAGAATCGAAGCTTCTAGTGGTATCTCTAAAGAAGAAATCGAAAGAATGAAAAATGAAGCACAAAAAAATGCTGAAGAAGATAAAAAACGTAAAGAAGAAATAGATCTGAAAAATCAAGCAGATGCTTTAGTTTATTCAACAGAAAAACAATTGACAGAATTAGGCGATAAAATCCCTGCTGAACATAAAACTAAAATAGAAGAAGCTAAAACAAAATTAGCACAAGCTATAAAAGATGATAATAAAGATCTAATTAGAACTTCTGTTGATGAATTAAATCAAGCATGGTCTAAAGCTTCAACAGAAATGTATTCGCAAGCTAATAATGCTGCAAATGAAGCACAAACAGAAAACCAACAAAATGATAATGATAGTTCAACAGACGGTAAAAATACAGTTGAAGAAGCTGATTACAGTGTTGTTGATGACAAATAAAAAAAGATGTTTTTCATAATTTACCATCAGACATAGGGGTTACAAGTTTTTTGTAACCTCTGTGTTTTTTTAAAAATTAGTTTTTAAGATTTAAACAGATAATACTTACCGCATAGGTATAAGTTTTATTAGATTGATTTCGTTTTTTGTTAAGAAACGCATAGGTGGTCCCCAAGTGCCTGCACCTTCCGATATGAAAATTTTTAGTCTGTCTAAATCATACAAGCCTTTATTATGCTTTAAAATAATAGAAGTAATTAAACTAGCGGGAAAAGTTTGTCCGCCATGGGTATGCCCAGCTAAATATAAATCAATATCTTTTTCTGCGACATATTCGCAACCGACAGGACTATGATGTAGCAAAATAGTTGGCAACGCAGTGTTAAATTTTATTCTTTGCATAATACTTTTTATAGTATTTGTATCATTATTTGCATGCATATTAACTTCTTCATTATCTGCAACCACATAGTCTAATCCTATAATTTGTATATCATTAAAAACTTCAATTTCATTTTCTAAAACTCTTACTCCAACTTTTCTTAATAGGCTCTTAACTACATCTGCATTAGAGTATTCATCATGATTTCCTTCTACAAAATATACAGGTGCATTAAGTTGTTTTAATGGCAACAAAACTTCTTCTTTAAGTTGGATTTTACCGTCAAATAAATCACCTGTTATACAAACAAGTTCAACATTAGAATCATTTGTTTTTTGGACAAGAGTTTGCAAATAATCTTTACCATGGAAATGCCCAAGATGTACATCAGTTATCTGCATTAGACGAAGTTCTCGCCCGATTTTTCTTATAGGAATTTCAATATATGAAACTTGCGGATTAAAAGCATTCCAAGTTCCACAAGCAAATATCACAATAGACAATGATATTGAAATTATTCTATATACGCTTAGCTTTAATTTTAAAAACAATTTCAACAAATCAGTAAATACTATCGCTAGTAAAAAAGAAAGCACTAAAGATATTGTTAGCGATGAAGTTATATATATTGCGTTGCTGAAGAATGTGATAGAATTTGTTGTTAAAAAGATTCCTAAGAAAGGTAGAAAGATGAGAAGTATAAAAATAACATGGGTTTTCTTTTGAGTTTTAAAGTTAAAATAGAAATTAAACCGTTTTGTTAAATATATACTTACTAAAAAAAATATAATAAAAATTAGTATTAAAACCAAAACAGGGATTATGCAATTCAATTTCATATTTATATTACAAATAATTTTTACTAATATATTTTACGTAATTATATTTTTGAGTTGCATATGAATTGTATTTTATTAATTATGTAAATTATGCAAAGTTTATATAGTGTTTTTTTTCTGTTAATTTTCAGTTTTTTTTGCAAAAAGTTTGGATAATACACAAAAAAACCTTATCTTTGTATTCTTAAAATTTCACGTACGGGGCGTGGCGCAGTCCGGCTAGCGCATCTGTTTTGGGAGCAGAGGGTCGTAGGTTCGAATCCTATCGCCCCGACAAAAAACCTTATAAGTTATCTTGTAAGGTTTTTTTATTTAATTTTTCTTTTCTAAAAAAACTACAAATTATTTGTATATTACAAAAAAATATGTTAATTTGTATGTATAATTGTATATTATTTATATCAATCGATATTGATATTTTTATTTTTTTGTGATATATACTTATGATAAACAAAACAAACTCTGCCTTATTAATAATTGACATGCAAACTAAATTAATACCAGCTATGCATAACAATCAATTATTATTGGAAAACTCTGCGAAGCTGTTAAAAGCAATGAAAATTCTGCAAGTTCCTATAATTTCTACTGTTCAGTATAAAAAAGGACTTGGTGATACTCTTCCTCAATTAAAAAGTTTGTTACCTAACGATGAATTTCAAGATATTGAAAAGTTTGAATTTAGTTGTGTTAAAAACAGTACTTTTTTTGAGAAATTACAATTATTAGACAGACAAAAAATATTTGTTATAGGTGCTGAAGCTCATGTTTGTGTTCAACAAACCGTTTTAGATCTCATGGATGAAGATTATCATCCGATTGTTATTGCCGATTGCATTTCTTCGCGTAATCAATATGACAAAACCGTTGCAATAGAAAGAATGTCAAATTATGGTGCTGATATTACAACTTATGAAGCAGCTGTTTTTGATTTATTAAAGACTTCCAAAGCAGATGAGTTTAAAGCAGTATCAAATATTGTTAAATAATCATATAGTGCAGATGAATAAAAGATTGTTATTTATATTTTCTATATTTATATTATTAATAAGTAGTTGCACTACAACTACGCCAAACATTGAAGATGAGAACGGTAGCTATGCTCTATCTTCGGACTACAAAGATTTCACTTTATCTTGGGGATACGACTATCAAGCTTCTAATAAAATTATGGGTTATAAGTTATATTCTAACGGAAAAATCACTTTTTTTCAGCAGGATAAACATACAAAAGAAGTTGTTTCGGACTCAATAGCAAAAATTCCACTAAAAAGGATTTTAAAAATTTTAGAATATACAAATAATGCTTATCTTTATACTCCGGCTTTAAATGAACCGGGAAAAGAATGCGGATTTGTTGAACTTATAAAACCTACGGTAAACTTTTACTCAAAGGTAAAGTGGAATGAACATAAAACTTATGGTAGCGAGACATTTCGGCAATTGTTTGACACTTTATCAACTTTAGTTCCACCAAATTTAGGTAAATAAAATGAAAATTTTGATTGTAGATGATAATGTAGATTTCGCTTCTACTATAGCTGATATTATTCATTCTTTTGGATATACTTCGTTTTGTATAAATTCGCCAACCGAAGCTATTTCTTTTATGGAGGAAAACTATCAAGACATTTCCTTGATATTGCTTGACATTGAGTTTGGCTTCGGTGAAAAAATGAATGGCTTAGATTTACTTGATATATTCAGGCGTAATTATATACAAATCCCTATCGTTATGGTAACAGGCAAAGGTACAATAGAAACTGCCGTCAAAGCTACTAAATTAGGAGCGGTAAATTTTATTGAAAAAAATATAATTACTAAAGAAAAATTGCGTAACATTGTAGACTCTACAATAAATTCAACTAAAATTAACAGTGAAGATTACGAAATCAGAAACTTCTTAGCAAGCCTTGGCATAATAGGTGTTAGCAAAGTTATGCTTGACATTGGAAATAGCGTTGTTCGTTACGGACGTACAGATCTAAATATTCTTGTTACAGGCGAAACAGGAACAGGAAAAAAACTTATAGCCAAAGCTTTGCACTCAATAAGCAGTAGAATGCGTAATCCTTTTATTACTGTGGACATACCTAATATCCCAAAAGTACATTTTCAAAGTGAATTATTTGGCTATGTAAAAGGTGCTTTTCCGGGCGCTAATGAAACTAAAAAAGGATTTTTTCAAGAAGCACATAAAGGAACTCTATTTTTAGATGAAGTTGGTGATTTACCTATAGATTTACAATCTAATTTACTTTCACCTATTGAAGAAAAGATTGTCCGCAAGTTTGGAGCTTTGGAAAACGAAGAAGTAGATGTACGATTCATCTCTGCAACAGATAAAAACTTACCTGAAATGATGAAAGCCGGAACTTTCCGCGAACAACTATATCACCGCTTGCGTGAATGTGAAATCTATATTCCAGCTTTACGTGAAAGAACTGAAGATATTCCTGAAATTGTTGCATACTATACTTCTTTGCATAATCAAGACTTTAATGATAACAAAATTTTTTCTCAGTCTGCAATAGATTATCTAATGGAACAAGATTGGCCTGGAAATATCAGAGAACTAGCTTCTGTTGTTCGTGTTATATTGCAAACTATCCAAAAAGAAGAAATTGACTCAACAGATGCTATAAAATTACTTTCAACTAGAGCTTCTAAACAACAACGCATGATTAATATAAGCTCCACTATTTCTCATACAAGAACTCTAAAAGAAGATTTAGCCGAAGTCGATAGAATAAAAATAGAAAAAACATTAGAACAAAACAACGGAAATGTAAGTAAGTCTGCAGCTATTCTTGGAGTTAGTCGTGAAACTTTACACAATAAAATCAAAAGATACGAAATAGATACTTCATCTTTTAGAAAAAAACGTTCATAAATAAAAATGCAAAACATTCCGGCAAAAATAGTAGATGATAAATACTATTATATTGATCTAATTTATAGCGAACTCGCTAAAGTTGTTGTAGGACAAAAAAAACTAATAGACAGCCTGCTTATAGGACTTTTAACGGAAGGACATATATTAATTGAAGGAGTGCCGGGATTGGCAAAAACATTAGCAGTAAAATCACTAGCTAGTATTATCTCAAGTAAATTTTCAAGAATACAATTTACTCCCGACCTGTTGCCCGCTGACATTATCGGCACGATGATTTTCAACCAACAACAAGCCGAATTTTCCATAAAATTGGGACCTATTTTCGCTAATTTTATTTTAGCAGATGAAATTAATCGCGCTCCTGCAAAAGTACAATCTGCCCTGCTTGAAGCTATGCAAGAAAAACAAGTTACTATCGCCGATAAAACTTTCCAACTGCCCGATCCATTTTTTGTACTAGCTACTCAAAATCCGCTTGAACAAGAAGGAACTTATCCGCTATCGGAAGCACAAACAGATAGATTTATGCTAAAAACTATTATAACTTATCCAAATAGAGAAGAAGAACGAAAAATACTTCGACAAAATAATGAAGGAGCTCCTACTCTAAGCAAAATTCTTGATAACGATATTTTGAAGACTATGCAAAACAAAGTGAAAGCGATTTATCTTGATGAAAAAATTGAAAATTATATTCTTGATATTGTTCAAGCTACACGCACACCGCAAGAATTTTCTTTAGAAAAATTACAAAATTTGATAGAAATAGGAGCTTCGCCGCGCGCTACTATATCTATCGCAAAAGCTGCTAAAGCAATGGCTTTTCTGAACAAACGCGACTATGTTCTGCCAAAAGATATTCAAACTATCGCTGCCGATGCTATGAGGCATAGAATTGGTTTAACTTTTGAAGCAGAAGCCGAACAAATAAAAGTAGATGATATTATTAATGAAATACTAACTAAAATTGCAACACCTTAACTCTATAAATATGAAAAAATTTCTTTTTATGTTTTGTTTCTTGTTAGCAACAAACAACTTGTTTTGCGATGATAATTACCTTAATAAACAAATAGATACTTCTTATACAGCACAAAAAAAATCAACAACTGGTGCTATTCTGCGTTCTTTAGCATTGCCCGGCTGGGGACAAATTTATGTTGAACATTACTGGCGAGCTCCTATATTTTTTGCAGGTGCTACTACTCTATGGTACTTCGTTATAGATAACCACTTGAAAGCTAATGATCTTAAAAAACAAATTGATATAATTGAAAATAAAAACGCTCCCGAAGTAAATTTATTGAAAAGGAAATACGAAAATGCCATTGATAATAGAGATCTTTCTGCCTTATGCTTAATAGGCGTATATACCTTAGCTACTATTGATGCCTACGCTGGAGCTCATTTGTTTGATTTCAAAATAGGAAATAATGAGCTCAAAATAAATGCTATCCCAAGCGTAGAAACAGGTGTAAAATTACAGATAAGATATAAATTCTGAAAAATTAAACGAAGTATTTTAATTGATAATTTATGAACTCTACAAAAATAAATTCTAAAAAAATAAATAATTATTTCCTAGCTATATTATCAGGAGCGGCACTAGTGCTAGCTTTCCCACCTATGCCATTTTTTTTATTAGCTCTTATAGCTTTTATCCCCATATTTATAATTTTGAATAATAAAGAGGAAACAAAGAAATTTAGATATATCTATCTCACTTTCTTCATATATCATCTTGGAACAAATTACTGGATTAGTAGCTGGCAAGAAACAACCGATCCATATTTGTTTTGGTCAGGAATAATTTTAGACTTTGTTCATCCATTTTTCTTTTTCGTTCCATTTGTAATATATAATCTATTAAGAAAAATTATTGACAAACAAACTTTATTATACTTTTTCCCACTAATTTGGGTAACGTTTGAATGGCTACACAGTCTTGGTGATTTAGGATATCCATGGCTAACTGTAGCTTTTACGCAATTTAATAATTATTACTGGTTTCAAGTTGTTGATATTGCTGGAATTTGGGGCGCTAGTTTATTGATTCTATATATAAATGTTTTCTTCTATAAAATTTTAGAAGAAATAATGAAGACAGATAAAAAAACGCTTAATAGTACTATTCTAAAAAACATCGCAATAATTATATTAATGCTATTATTACCAACGACTTACGGATTTTTTATCACTAAAAAATTTGACTATGAAAAAGAGATTAAAGAGAATAAAAAAATAAAAATAGGACTAATCCAACCTAATATAGACCCTTGGGATAAATGGGAAAAAAACAATCTGGAACAAATAAAGCTACATTTTATTTTGCAAGATTCTATTTCTAAAAAACATCCTGATATAAATCTATTTATATGGAACGAAACAGCTATTCCTGCTATAAGCATAAGCATTAATAGAGACTTACAATTTGATTTTATTCAATATCAACTCAAAAAAAATAATGCTGCTCTCTTAACAGGCTTTGCTCAATATGAATTTTTGAACAAAACAGATGAGAATTTACCTGCAACTGCACGCCCTTTTCCGTTTGATACTTCACAACTTTTTTGCTCATATAATTCTGCTATCTTATTAACGCCTAATACTAATGATACATTGCAAATATATCATAAACAAAGACTTACTCCTTTTGCTGAAGGAATACCTTTTGTTGAATACTTGGGATTTGCACAAAAATTCTTGACTTGGGATGTTGGAATATCTACGTGGGAAAAAGGAAAAGAAATAAAAAATTTCAACTTAAATATTGAAAATAAAAATATAGCTATAGCACCTATAATATGTATAGAATCTATATTTCCTGATTTTGTGCGTAAATTTGTTCAGCAAGGTGCAGAAATCATTACAATTATCACAAATGACGCTTGGTATAACTATACTTTCGGACCAAGACAACATTATATGATTGCAGCTACTCGCGCTATAGAAAACAGAAGATATATCGCAAGATGTGCAAATTCTGGAGTTACAGGATTTATTTCGCCTACTGGAAAAACTATAGAATGTGCTGAACCATACCAAACTACAGCAATTACTAAAACAATTCCTGCCCTAAAAGAAAAAACATTATACACAACTTACGGAGATTTTTTACCAAAAACTTGTACGTTAATAATTTTAATCACTGCAATAATAATGCTATTTCTAAGAAAAAAACAGGTGAAAATTTGAAATGAGAAAAAAAAAATTCTGCAATTAGATTAAAATAAATTCTATTTCACAACTATTATTATTTTATCTCAAGTTTAGCATTGCAATAGTTTTTCTCAGTAAATTCGTTTTTTTGCTCATTAGTTAAATGCAGAATAAAACCTTCTGATTGATTACAACAGAACATTACATTTAAATTTAGTAGTGCGCTAATATCTAAGCTAGCTAGTTGATTATTAGAACAATTTATAACTGCTAAATTTACATTTTCACTTAAATCTAAGCTAACTATTTGATTATACCGACAATCCAATTTTTCTAAATTTATATTCTTGTTTGTGTCTAAACTAATCAATTGATTATTATAGCATTTTAATTCTTCTAAATTTATATTTTTACTTATATCTAAGTTAGTTAAATGATCATTATAACACCACAATATTCTTAAATTTATGTTTTCACTTAAATCTAAGTTGCTTAATTTGTTTTTATAACAATGTAAGCAATCTAAGCTTATGTTTTTACTTAGGTCTAAATTAGTCAATCCATTATTATAACATTCCAATTTTTCTAATCTTATGTTGTTACTTAAATCTAAGTTAGTTAAATTATTATCATAGCACCACAATATTCTTAAATTTATGTTTTCACTTAAATCTAAGTTAGTTAAATTATTTTGAAAACAATCCAATATTTTTAATTCTATACCATTACTTATATCTAGACTAGTTAATTGATTTTGAGAACAATCTACATGATATAAATTTATATTGTTACTTAAGTCTAAATTACTTAATTTGTTTTGAGAACAATATAAGGAATCTAAGTTTATATTTTTACTTAGGTCTAAATTAGTCAACCCATTACAAGAACACCATAAATCTTCTAAGTTTATATTTTTACTCAAATCTAATTCAATCAAAGAATTATTGTTACATTTTAATATCTTCAAATTCGGCATATGTCTAATTAATTCATCTATGCTGTTAAGATTAGAAAAACTACAATCTAAATTCTCTATTTTTGCTAATGCTTTTAAATTTATTTTAGTATTAGCTATGCCACCATCTTCACTTACAACAACTCCTGGCAATTTGTCTTTAACTACATTAAGTTTTATCCAGTTTTTCAACTGTGAATTTGTTATTAATTCATTAGAAGATGTAGGATCAGAAAACAAACGATTAATTAATCCTTTAAACATAAAATGTGTGTCTATACTTGTTTCAAAAAATGATTTTACAATTTTAAAATTGTTTCAAAAATACAAAAATAATGTGAATAAAAAAACTGCTTACTGAAAAAAATCAATAAGCAGTTTATATGAAGTAAAAATTTAGTAAAATTGTTTTCTACTAATTTTTAACAATTTTTCTGTATTTCCTTTTGTTCCTCAGATTTCTCCTTAATTTATATTTATTATTAAGTTAATTGCCTGTTTACATAATTCTTTAATTTAGTGAACATCTTTTTTGTTTTTAAACAAAAATTTTGATAGAGGCGGTATGCTCCATTGGTATGA
>JAAYTD010000007.1 GCA_012518115.1 Ignavibacteria bacterium
CTGACAACATCGTTTCTAAAATAGATAGTCTTGAAAAAGTACTAGCGCCTGAAATAAAAAGACAACAAGCTACTTATGATTCTTCTTGCGTTAATTGGGAAAAAGAAGTAGAACGAATGAGAGAATTTGCGACTAATCGTCCTGCATATCAACGACTTCATTTAAGAGAAATTCATTATTTACCTAATGTATGCAAAGTTATACTAAAATCCAACATTCCAGATGCTTGCACTTTTGATATCAATACTTTAACAATAGATACGAGCTCTTGGAGCGGATATTATTTCCCTACTATTCCTATAACAGTAACTGTAAAACCCAAAGATGGTTATGAGTTTGTTAAATGGTCTGAAGATCACGGCAACGAAAAAACGATTACTTTTGATTTGCCAATTGACGGAAATAATGAAACAACTTTAACCATTGAAGCACTTTTTGACAATAATGATTCTATAGATACTAATAGCAGATTTACTATTTCACCTAATCCTACTCGCGATAAATTTAATTTAGAACTCAACTTAAGTACTCCTAAAATATTAGAGTTGAAGTGTATTGATATGACTGGTAAAACAATTTTTACAGACAATTTACATTGCAGTGGCGGACAAAACACTTTTAATTTTAATTTAATGAATTTCAAACTTGCACCCGGAGCATATTTTGTTAATCTATCTTATAAAGGAAAATATGTATATTCTACTAAGATTATGTTTGAAAAATAAAAAAATTAAATTTGCTATATCAAATTAACTTTATCTAAAAATTTTAACTATTAAAATAATTTCAACTTACGGCAAGCTTATATTTTTCACCTTATAGTTTTTTATTGTTATTACAAATAATTTGTTTATTTTTGTATTTTAAGTAAAATACGATTATGAGAAAAGAAATTATTATAAATTCAACTATAAATGAAGTTCGTGTTGCAATAACGGAAGATGGACACTTAGCTGAATTATATATAGAAGTGCCTGAAAAAGAGAAGCTTTTGGGAAATGTTTATTATGGAAAAGTTAATAAAGTTGTAACGGGCATTAATGCTGCTTTTATTGATATTGGACTTCAACAAGATGCTTTTTTACATTTTTCAGATTTTGAAGAAACTAATAACATAAATTTTGACAATAATGATGATGATATTGCAACAGCTATTGTTGATGAGGCTTCAAATGATGCCGACGATGCTTCAAATATTTCTATAAAGAAACCCGACAATGTAGGCAATATCACTAAGGAATTTGCAAAGTTTTCTACAAAAAGTTCAGGTGATATTGTTATTAATCTACAAGAAAACAAAGAGATCCTTGTTCAAGTTGTACGTGAAGCCTATTCTCATAAAGGAATGAAAGTAGGTACAAAAATAGCAATTCCGGGACGTTATGTAGTTTTACTTCCTTTTGAAAGAATGATAGGTATTTCGCGAAAAATACGCTCCCACCATGAAAGAAACCGATTGCGGAAACTAGCTAGAAAAGCTTTGCCTGAAGGTTTTGGTTGTATAATTCGTACTGCTTCTGTCGGCAAAAAAGAAGAAGAGCTCATAAGTGATTGGGAAAATCTGTTGCTAGCGTGGAGTGAAGCAGAAAAGAAAATTGAATATGCCCGAAAACAACAAACGCCTATGTTGATTTATCAAGATATGCTTTTAGCTGATAGTGTTATTCGCGATCTTTTTAAAGATGATATTTCACGCGTCGTTATAGATTCTAAGGTAATGTTCAAAAATGTTATTAGTTATTTAGAAACTGCTGCTCCAAATCTTGTAAATAAAGTTGAATACTATACTGGCATTGCTCCTATTTTTGAAGTTTTAGGAATAGAGAAAGAGCTCGCACGAACAACTAAGCGTGTTTTACCGCTTACAAGTGGTGGTGATATTGTCATTGACAAAGCGGAAGCTTTGACTGTGATTGATGTTAATTCAGGACGCTCTAACGAGACTGACCAAGAAAAAAACGCTCTAAAAACAAATTTAGAAGCTACAAGAGAAATAGCACGACAGTTGAGATTACGCGATATTGGTGGAATTATTATTGTTGATTTTATTGATATGCAATCTGAACAAAATAAGCGACAATTACTCAATGAAGTTAGAAATGAAATTCGCCATGACAAAGCTAAAGTTGTAGCGTATCCTTTAACTCAACTTGGACTTATGCAAATCACGCGACAACGAATTAATCAAAATTTAGGCGAAAAAATAAGCGATATTTGTCCAACTTGTTCTGGTTCAGGACGCATACCTTCTAAATCAACTTTACTTAATTCTATTGAAAAATGGCTGAAAACTTTTCGCCAAAAATCAAATGAATTTAAAATCACATTACTTGTACATCCGCAAATCGCAGAGTATTTAACAGAAGGAAATATGCCAATAATTTCTCGTCTTATGATTAAATATTTTATAAAAATCAATGTTCAACAAAATGATTCTATAGGTATCGATAAATTTAGAGTTATATCTAATAGAAAACAGAAAGATATTACACAAGAGTTTTTATAATATTGACATTATTATTCACAATATTTTTAGGAAGCTATAAAATTGATAGAAAAAAAACGGAAAATTTGCATATTAGGTTCTACAGGTTCAATAGGTACTCAAACTTTAGATGTTGTACGACAAAAAAAACATTTTTTTAGCATAGAAACTCTAACTACTAACAATAACATAGAAATACTTGAAAAACAATGTCAAGAATTCAATCCGAAACAAGTAGTGATTGCAGATAATGCATCTTTTGAAGAATTCAAAAAAAAAAAACGAACTATAAAGGAAAAATATTTTGCGGAAAAAACGAACTAAATAGTGTAGCTTCTGACAAAAACTGTGATTTAATTGTTTCTTCTTTAGTCGGCTTTGCGGGTGTTGAACCTACTTTAGCAGCAATTAATGCAGGAATTGATGTAGCTCTTGCTAATAAAGAAACATTGGTAAGTGCGGGCGAAATAATTATGGACGCAGTTAAACTCAATAATGTGAATATCTTCCCTATTGATAGCGAACATAGCGCAATTTTGCAGTGTATTGTCGGTGAAAACATAGATGATATAGATAAAGTTATTCTCACAGCAAGTGGCGGACCTTTTTTCAATATACCTGAAAACGAATTCCATAAAATAACACCTGAACAAGCGCTAGCTCATCCTAACTGGGCTATGGGCAGTAAAGTTACGATTGATTCCGCTACAATGATGAATAAAGGATTTGAACTTATTGAAGCACATCGGCTTTTTTCTATAGCTATAGAAGACATAAATATCCTTATACATCCGCAATCTATTGTGCATTCATTAGTCCAATTTGTGGATACTTCTATTAAGGCACAATTAGGACGACCGGATATGAGGTTACCTATTTCTTATGCCTTAACTTATCCGAAACGATATAAATATAATTTTGAAAGTTTAGATTTAGCAAAAATTCTCAGATTGGAATTTTTTAATCCTGACCTAAATAAATTTACTTGCTTGAAAATAGCTATTGAAGCAATAAAATGCGGTGGAAATGCACCAACAATTCTAAATGCAGCTAACGAAATAGCAGTAAAAGCATTTATTGCAAATAAAATTAAATTTACAGATATACCTGTAATTATAAACAAGTCATTGGAAAAAATTCAATTTATAAAAACAATAGATTTTGATACAATTATTCAAACAGATAGCGAAACACGAGAATTTGCAGAAACTTTAATCCATTAATTTTTACTTTATATGAGTTACTTAAGCGCTTTTATTTGGGATACTTCACCTGAAATTTTCAGTTTTGGTATTATTACTATTAGATGGTACGGCTTGCTCTTTGCACTTACGTTTATTGTTGGCTATCAAATATTAACTTATATTTTCAAAAAAGAAAACAAACAGATAAAACATCTTGATAGTTTAGCAATCTATGTAGCAATTGGAACAGCAATAGGCGCTAGACTTGGACATTGTTTATTCTATGCCCCTGAGTATTATCTTTCAAACCCTATTGAAATATTAAAAATTTGGGAAGGTGGACTAGCTAGTCACGGTGGTGCCATTGGAATACTAATAGCTATTTGGCTTTTTCAAAGAAAATATAAAGAATTTACAATGTTATGGATTTTAGATAGATTAGTCATTGTTGTAGCTCTTGGCGGATTATTTATAAGAACTGGGAATTTTTTCAATTCAGAAATTTATGGAACGCCTACAGATTTACCTTGGGCAGTCGTTTTTGCTTTAAGAGACAATATTCCGAGACATCCAGCACAACTTTATGAAGCTATTGCTTATTTTCTTGTGTTTATTATATTATTTCTTATCTACAAAAAAAATACGTTTAAAGAAGGATTTCTATTTGGACTGTTTTTAGTTTTAGTTTTTTCGGCTCGGTTTCTACTAGAATTTCTCAAAGAAGTACAAAGTGGATTTGAAGCAAACTTACTGCTTGATATGGGACAAATATTAAGTATTCCTTTTATTTTAGTCGGTATATTTTTTGTTTTCAAGAAAAACAAGCTTAAAAAATCTCATAACAAAACAAATTAATTTTTAATTAATTTTGTTATTTTTATGTATTTTTTTGACAATTTATCTTTATTTTTAGTTTTTTTTCTGAATATATATAAAAACTTTTAGTAATAATTTTGATTATAAAATTATTATTTGTATTTTTGAAGTATTGTTTTTTTAAAATTCTTTGTTTGATCGTAAAAAACATTTGAAATTTCTTTAAAAAAGAAGAGTTATTTTAATTTTATTTATAAATATTTTTTAATTTTAATCTTTTTATTTAATAATTTATTGGAGTATTTTTCAAAATGAAAAAGTACGTAAATTTAATTGTAATAGTTTTAGCTTTAATAGTAGCTTTTACTTTTTATTCACTTGTATTAGGCGACCCTGCAAACTTTGCAGATGCAGCAAAACATGAACCTATCAATGCACTAGGTATGATTCATACCGGTGGTCCACTTGTTGGTTTGCTAATATCACTTATTATTATAGCAACAGTTTTTGCTATTGAACGCTATTTATCTATTAACAAAGCTAAAGGTAAAGATGATCCTGTAAAATTCATCAGAACAGTAACTGCCCATTTAGAAGAAGGCAATTGGGACCAAGCTCTTGCAGATTGTGATAAACAACGTGGCTCTATAGCTAATGTATTAAGAGCAGCAATTTCTCGTTACAAAGATATTGAACATGATCCTGAATATGGATCTGAGAAAAAAATTGCTGAAGTACAACGTAGTATTGATTCTGCGTTAAACTTAGAAACTCCACTTTTGGAAAAAAACTTGGTAATTTTATCTACAATTGCATCTATTTCTACGATGATAGGTCTTCTTGGTACAACTGTAGGTATGATTAGAGCATTTAAAGCCTTAGCTGATAGTGGAACTGTTTCTGCTACTCAATTATCTATTGGTATCTCTGAGGCTCTCTACAATACTGCTGGTGGTCTTTTGGGTTCAGTTATAGCTATTGTTGCTTATAACTTCTTTACAACTAAAGTAGATAGTTTTGTTTATATGATTGACGAAGCTATATTAAATGTTACTTCTATTTTCATAGTTAAGTCTAAAAAATAGTTTAGAATTAAAATTTTATTAACTATTTTATGGAGTTAGAATGGCAAAAAAAGTAAAAGTAAAACGCGTCGGATTCGCAATCGACATGACACCGCTTGTGGATATTACATTTTTGCTATTAACATTCTTTATGTTTACAGCAACATTTAAAACACAAGCAGAAAGTGAACAAAAATTCGTTATACAGCGTCCTGCTACATCTCCATCAGATACTTCAAAGTTACCTGACAGAGACTTAGCAACAATCAAAATAGCAATAGATACTGCTACATTTGATACTGTATATTACTATGAAGTTATAAACGAAACCGACAGATTAACTATCTGGCAAAATACTCAAGGTATTGAACCAGAAATGATGACAAAAGCACAATTACCTGTAACAAAGGAAATGTTAGATGAGCTTGTTAGAAACACAAGACTTGTTAATTCAACAACTCTATTTGCAATAGACGCAGATAAGCGCTTACGTTTTGAATACATTAATGATGCAATGGACATTCTTAGAAAGAATCGTGCTACTGTGTTTAGTTACGTAACTGACAAGCAACAATAGTATCTATTATAATTTTTTAATAACATTAAACTAAGGAGATAAATATGGCTGGTGGTGGCCAAATAAGTAGAGGTAGCAGACCAAAACGAGGTAAAGCAACACGAAGAGAACCGAAACGAGTCGGTTTTTCACTCGACATGACACCGCTTGTAGATATCACATTCTTGTTGCTAACATTCTTTATGTTTACAACAACAATGGCGGCACCCCAAGTTTTGGACATGACAATTCCTCCGGAAATTGACGTAGAGGTAGAAGTTCGTGAATCCGAATTACTCTCTATTTTCGTCAGAGATGATAACAAAATATTTTGGGCTAAAGGTTCTGATGACCCTAAACCAATAGTTTTAAAAGACATACAAGCACTATCGGAAAGAGAAAATCTTGATCCTGCTGTAAGAAATAAATTAATCGTGGCACTTAAAGTTTCTAAAGATGCTTCTTATGGTCCAATCGTTCAAATTCTTGACAAGCTTAATCTTGCAGAAGTTAAAATTACTGAAGAAATAGCTAAAGAATTAGATGAAAACGGCGAACCTAAAAAGCGTGAAAGAAGATTCACTATAGCAATACAAACTGAAGACGAAATCGCGAAATTACAAGAGGTGCAATAATGGTAAAAAAAAGTAAATTAGAACCAGTAATATCTATCGGATTAGATGAAATTCCTTTGCCTTCTACTTATGGAGCAGCGGAATTAAAATTCTTTATCCGACGGAATACTTATCGTGGAGCACTTATAACTTTATTGTTATTGCTAGCTATATTGTTACTTACTGTCGTTTCAAAAACAGTTGAAGAAAGTACAAAAAAAGAAATTAAAGTTGCTCCTATTACAAAAATGACACTTGATGACTTACCTCCACCAGATGCAGAGGCAACAAGCGATATTCCGCCTCCGCCAGACGTTGTCATCAATACAGGTCCTGCTGCTAGAGCAGGTAATCCTATTCCTGTTCCAGATGCAATGATCGCACCTGATGTCAAGGACTTCGCAACTGTTGATGTACAATCACGTGCAAGTACTGTCGGTGGTGAAGGTGAAGATTTAGGACAATTTGCATCAAATATTGATTGGACAGGTGAAAGTAGAAAAGTCGTTGAAGTAGAAACGATAAAAGACAAAGAACCTGAACCTGATGAGTTTATCCCGGTTGAAAAAGAACCTGTGTTTGACATAGGAAAATTAATGACACTTGTAAATTATCCTGAAATGGCAAGAAAAGCAAATATTGAAGGAACTGTACATGTGAGAGCTCTTGTAAATAGAGATGGAAAAATTGTTAGAGCTTTTGCAGAAATGTCAGACAATAAAGCTTTAGATAAAGCAGCTATTGACGCAGTTCTAAAATATGGATATGCTACCCCTGCTGTTATGAACGGACAACCAGTATCTTGCTGGGTTAGTATTCCGATTGTCTTTAAACTCAAATAATATTGTTATAATCAATACAAAAATATTACTAAGCCACTCACTATGAAAAGTGAGTGGCTTTTTTGTAAAATGAACTGATTTTTATGCTTTCCTAACTTTTTTCTAATAAAAAAGCCAAAAACTAACTGCTATACAAAGCCTCCAAATTTTACTAGCTACTTAAATAAAAGTATATGTAGCAGTAAAGTATTAGCACAGCAATAAAAATCTAAATCTAAAAAAAAGAATATAAATAAATATTTTAAAAATAAAAAGAAATGATAAAATTATAAAAGTTACAAATAAAATAATATAAAAATAAAATAATAAGTACTTTGTACACACTAAACCCCAAAATTCAAAAAACAGATAAAAACAAATTAATCTAAAAATATAATAATATTGTAAAAAAAAATGTGTAAATTGCATTTTTTATATATTTTTTGCAATTTACTAAAATTACTTTTTTCTTAATCTTAGATGATAAAAACGAACTCTTCTTCCGTAAGACATACATTTGGATTAGATATACAATCTGACCTTAATATTTTATTAGAAAAATGCAGAGAATTAATTCCTAATTATGATGAAGAATTAATTAAACTTGCTTTTAACTATTGCGTTATATCTCATGAAGGTAAGTTACGTAAATCCGGTGAAAAATTTTATACTCACCCATTAGCAGTTGCTTTTATAGTTCTTGAAGAAATTCCATTAGATGATGCCTCAGTAGCGGCTGCCCTTTTACATAATGTAACAGATGAAAGTGATATTTATACTTACGAAGACATAAAATTCACATTTGGAACAAATATAGCACAAATTGTAGAAGGCGTAAGTCGAATAAAATTTGTAGAAAGCCAACATATAGACCGTACTGATCAATTAGATAACTATCGCAAGCTACTATTATCTTTATTTACTGATGTAAGAATCATTCTTATCAAATTAGCAGATAAACTTCATAACATGCGTACTTTACAATATGTTTCCCCAGAATCCCAAAAAAGACGCTCTACTGAAGCTTTGCAAATATACGCACCTTTTGCTAATCGCTTTGGATTACGTAAAATTAAATTTGAACTTGAAGATTTAGCCTTCAAATATCTTAATCCTAAAGAATATGAACATATTGAAAACACTATAAAAGGAACACATCAAGAACGCGAACTATATGTTGAAAAATTTAAACAACCTGTAGTTAAACTTTTGAACGAAGAAGGATTTCTGAAAAAAAACAATATAACTTATACAATTTCTGGTCGCGCCAAACATATTTATTCTATTTATAACAAAACTTTATTAAGACAAAAAAAAGTTGAAGATCTATATGATATTTTCGCAATTCGTATAATACTTGATACGGATAATCCGTTATTTTGCTTTTATGTATATGGAATTATTGCAAATTACTATAAACCTATTCCTGAAACATTTAAAGATTATATATCAAGTCCTAAAGAAAATGGTTACCAATCATTACATACTGCTGTTGCAGGACCTGATGAAAAAATCGTAGAAGTACAGATCCGCACCTTGAAAATGCACCAATTTGCAGAAGATGGTTTAGCTGCCCATTTTAGATACAAATCAGGACCATATACTTCTATTTTTGAAGATAGTAATCTCCAATCTTGGTTCGATGAAGTACGGGAAATCTTTGAAAATATTGGCACAGAAGATCCTAAATTGTATGAAATTGTAACCAAAAATATGCTAAGCGATACTATATATGTATTTACCCCTAAAGACGAATTTAGAAAATTACCTAAAGGCTCTACAGCTTTAGATTTCGCTTTCAACATACATTCAAAAATTGGATTTTCTGCTATAGGAGCAAAAATAAACGGTAAGCTTCATGGACTTGACCAGATTTTAGTAAGTGGTGACAAAGTTGAAATTATCACATCTAAAAAACAAAAACCTAATAAAAGTTGGCTCGATTTTGTAATTACTTCTAGAGCTAATACACAATTGATAAAATATTTTAATAACGAAGAAAAAGAAGCTATACAAAAAGGACAAAAAATTTGGGAAAGAAAAAATCAAGAATATGGTTTCTCTTTTACAAAAGAAGAAATGAATGCAATTCTTACTGCTTTTCATTTTGAAGATATTAAACAATTTTATAAGTCTCTTGCTAATGAAACATTAGATATAAATAAAGTTCATAAATTCATAATGCTTCAAATATCTGAAAAGTTACACCCTGAGATTAACCATCTGGAAAACAAAGATAACGTTTTTAAAAATACAAAAACAAAGAAAAAAGAAAAAAATAAAATTAATGATTTTGATGAGAACAAAGTCATTCTAGCTAGTTGTTGTTCCCCCGTTCCTAATGAACAAATATTCGCAATAACTGATGAAGAAGGAGAAATTATCGTCCATTCTAAAAATTGTCTCTCATATAAACAATTAATGCACACTCATACTAATAAAACATATAACATAACTTGGGAAAAATTAAAAGACATAGCTATAAAAATTAAACTAAAAATCATAGCCTATGATACAGAAAATTTAATGCATAAAATAATTGCTACATTAATAACTTATAACTCCTTACTTATAAAAAGTATTTCTCAAGAAAGTAATAATTCAATTGTAACAATTAAAGTTGTGTTTGAAATAAATAACGATGTGATTTTTACAGATCTTATCAAAAAAATTGAAGAAATTGATAGCATTAATAGCGTTGAAAGAATAATCTAACTATATTTTCCATATAATAATTATGAAGGAACGTAAAATATTTATTTGTAAAAATTGTGGTGCTGAATCGCCCAGATGGTTAGGCAAATGTCCAAGCTGTGATGCTTGGAATTCTTTTGAAGAAACAACAACTAAAATTGTATATGCTGAAAAAAAACAGAAAGATTTAAGCTATATTTCTAATAATTCAATTGTAAAACTTAGTGATATTTCGGAGAATATTGATTATTGCATTAAAACAAAAATCGGTGAATTGGATAGAATTCTTGGCGGTGGAATAATACCGGGCTCCTTAGTTCTTATAGGCGGTGATCCTGGAATAGGAAAATCGACCTTACTTTTGCAAATGTGTTCTAATATCTCAGAACTAAATCCACTTTATGTTACCGCAGAAGAATCTTTACAGCAAATAAAATATCGCTCAAATCGCATTAAAAATGTAAACACTTCTCTACAATTATTAGCCGAAACAAATGTGGAAACAATTAATTCTATTATATTAGCAAATGATGCTAAAGTTGTCGTAATAGATTCTATACAAGCTGTTTCTTCTGATAGAATTGATGCTGCTCCGGGAAGTATATCACAAGTTCGTGAATCTGCAACACTTTTTATGCAAACTGCTAAAAAAACAGGAAAAGCATTTTTCTTAATAGGACATATTACTAAAGATGGCTCGCTTGCTGGTCCTAAGATTTTAGAACACTTAGTAGATACTGTTATTCAATTTGAAGGTGATAAAACTTATTCATATAGAATCTTGCGAAGCCAAAAAAATCGTTTCGGTTCTACTAATGAAATCGGAGTTTTTGAGATGTCCGAAGCTGGGTTAGTAGAAGTTCCAAACCCTTCGGAAATATTTTTAGCAGGTCATAGCGATAACGAATCAGGTGTAGCAATAGTCGCGACAATAGAAGGCTCACGTACAATTATGTTGGAAGTCCAAGCGCTTGTAACTCCTACAAGTTACGGTATGCCACAGCGGAGCTCTAACGGTTTCGATATGCGTCGCCTGCAAATGATTTTAGCAGTATTAGAAAAACGCTTGAACGTCCATTTTAGCCAAAATGACGTGTTTGTAAATATTGCAGGTGGTGTATATTTGAACGATTCATCATGCGATTTAGGTATTGCTGCTGCTCTAATCTCTTCTTTAAAAGATATACCCATTAACAAAAAAACAGTACTTGTTGGCGAAATTGGTTTAACTGGAGAAGTACGCTCAGTATCATCTATTGAACAAAGAATAAATGAATCACAAAAATTAGGATTTGAAAATATAATTGTTCCTAAATCTAGTAAAATAACAAAAAAATTTAATATTGATATATCTAAAGTAGATAAAATAGCAAATGCTATAGCTACTATATTTTAGAAAAGTACACTATTATATAAATTTTTTCATTTTTTTTTCGTATTTTTGTATTAAATTTGCTTTTTTATTAATATAACTATTATCAACTATTATGCGTTTATCAAAAGTATTTAATCTGTCTATTGCAGTACTATTACTAATTCCTATATTTTTCGTAAGTTGTACAAGAGAAGTTGATTATAACAATCCTTATAGCGGTTCTGAAATTAAAGTTTTTGAAGTTGCAGATATGAGCGGAAAAACTCACATAGATTTAATAAATACAACTATTGTTGTACCTGTTAAACCACATATAAGTTTAGATTCAATAACTGCTACTTTTGTTCTATCAGATGGAGCTACAGCAACAGTAAATGGTAAATTGCAAGAAAGCGGTATAACGAAAAACGATTTTCGCGATACCGTAAAATATCTTGTAACTTCTGGCAACAAACAGAACCAAACTACTTGGAAAGTTATTTTAGTAAAAAAAGAATTTGACGATATAAATACAACAACTAAAAATTTAAAAGGGACTATTGAAGTAAATAGAGTTCTTTCACCAACCATATATACAGTAGATGAAAATATTATTATTGAAAAAAATATAAGCTTAGAAATCCCACCCGGAACTAAGTTACTTATTGCTCCTAAATGTTCTATTAAAGTAAAAGAAGGAGGAAAAATAATTGCATTAGGTACTTCTAACCTCCCTATAACTTTTGACTTAAAAGAAGATGCTGAGGGAAAATGGGAAGGTATACATTTACAAAATGCAAGTGCTGAATTTACGTTTTGTATCTTTAAAAATGGTGGTTATAGCGATGCTATGATAAAATTAACTAACTCTGTTATTGGTGTAAAAAATTCTAATTTTTTAGACGCTCAAAATAGCGGACTCTATTTAGATGACAACAGTATATTCCGAGTTTTTGAACTGAATACAATCGTTAATTGCGGCGAAAACATTGCAGATGCGTATCCTATATATTTACAAGATATAAAATCTGTTTCTAATATTGGCAATACAAATAAAATTACTTCGAATAAAGGAATATTTATCGCAAAATCAAACAGCAATTCAAATATAAAATTTTTCGGACAAACTTGTCCTTTCATTTTTGCAAACGATATAATTTTTGATGGTCATAATACTTCTATTGTAATTTTATCTGGCTCTACTTTTCATATTCCTAAAGGAAAATCTATAAAAATAGCGGAGTCTCAAAATGTAAAATTTTTGGTACAAGGTACTGAAGATAATCCAGTTGTTTTTACTACTAAAAATAAAACACCCGGAGATTGGAAAGGAGTTTTTGTTAGCGAAAACCTATTGTTAGGCTCTGCATTTAATTATTGTAATATAGAATATGCAGGAGCTCATGAAAATGAAAAATTGACAGGTGCAATAACTTGCAAAGGAACAAAAATAGATAATTTAACAATAAATAATTGCAAAATAACATCACCTACTTCACACGGGTTATATTTTTTCAAAGATTCAGATGCTACTTTGATAGATAATAAATTTGAAAATATTCCGCCTGAAAATAGCAATATCTTTTATGAACAATAAAATTAATGAAAACAAAAAATAGAACTACCAAATCATCTACTACAAAAGATGATTTACAACTAATTCGCTTAAATAAATATATTGCTGAAGCAGGTTTAGTATCACGTCGAAAAGCTGATGAATTAATTAATGCTGGAGTTGTTAAAGTAAATAAAAAAACAGTCACAGAACTTGGAACTAAAATTGCATTAGGTGATTTCGTTACTGTTAATGGCAACCCGATAGAAATTTCACACTCTAACGTGTATATTTTGCTTAATAAGCCTAAAGATTGCATAACAACAACAAGCGACGAAAAAGGACGTAAAACAGTGTTGGATATTGTAAAACTGCGAGACAGCAGAATATATCCAGTCGGAAGACTTGACAGAAATACAACAGGAGTTTTACTTCTAACAAATGATGGCGATCTAGCTCATAAGCTAACCCATCCACGATACCAAATTAAAAGAGTTTATTTAGCAAAATTAGATAAAACACTAAAAGCAAATGATGCACTTGCAATATCTCAAGGAGTTGAGATTGAACCCAATGTAATTACGCAACCTTGTATTGTAAATATTGATCCAGGTGATAGAACTAAAGTTACTTTAATTTTAACTGAAGGAAAAAATCACGAAGTAAAAAAAATCTTTGAAAGTGTAGGATATACTGTTAAATCTTTAGACAGAAAATACTACTATAATTTATCTACGAAAGGATTAAAACGTGGAGAATATAGATTTTTAACCAGACAAGAAATTGCAGAATTAAGAAAATTAGTTGATAATAATAAAAAATAACAATGATATGAAAAAATTTACCTATTCTATTCTAATATCAATACTGATATTGAGTTTTAGCAAAAGTAATGCACAAGATAACAGCAAACAATTACAACTTGTTAAAAATAGAAATATTACAGAAAATTTAGAAGAAATTATTCCAAAAGGAATCTCTTCTAAAATAGACATATTTTTTAATTCAATTGTAAAAAAAGAATATAAACAGGCTTTTGAAAAGCTATTTTCTAATAGTCCTATTATGCAAAAAGATCTAGAACAGAAAAATATTCTTGAACAATTAAAACGTTCTATTGAACTTTATGGTGAAGTAAAAGATTATGAAATAGCTAGCTATGCAGTTGTCGGAAAAAGCTACCATAGAATTTATGTTATAGGATTACAAGAGAAATACCCAACTCGTTGGGAATTTACTTTTTATAACTCACCCACTTTAGGACTTATTATATCAAATTTCAGATTTGATGATATGACAGAAGCGATGTTTGACTAAAAATTAATTTTTATATCATTTTTAATAATAATTTGTCTAATGTAGTTGTCAAATTCTCCTTTTGAGAGAAGTACCTACGTAGCAGGGGAGGTGTGGGACTACGGACTACCCCCGTCAAACTTCGTTTGCCACCCTTTCTTTCGTGTTCGTACCGAAGGGGAATTTTAAAAACATCTCATAATCACCAAAATCATATAAATCATAGTTCAGACAATAAAAACGAACTAATATATAATTTACACAAAAAAAGCGAAGTTAATTTTACTTCGCTTTTTTTTATTTATATTGCTTGTTTATATTCTAACTCTTTGTTTTTTTACCGTTAAAATAGCATGTCTAAGCGACAAAAATCCTATTGCTCCAAAGCCTAATAGAAACATAAGCTGAAATGGAATTGCCGCTAGCTCCGAATAATAAATAGAAAGAATTATCCCTGCTACAAAATATAATGCAAGTAAAATTTCAATTATAACTATTCCAGAAATCTTATGGTTTTTATATTTTTTCCTTTGCAAACTACTATCCTGTGCATCTCCGGTTTTGGGTGTCCTAATGAAAGCAGTTTTTTTACCAATTATTGCTTCAAAAATAGCTTTTGTATTATTTACTGCCATTCCCATACTTCCTGCCATAAACACTGGAAACATTAATAATCGTCTTCGCCAATCAAGATGAATAGCACGCTGTCCATGCAAATAAAATATAAATGTTGCTATTGTTGCAAAAACAAAAATTGACATAGCATTATAAAAAGTATCAACTCCATCAATGGAGTTTTTAATTAAAACAACAGGCACATTTAACAAAGCTGTCAAAAGTATAAAAGGAAAGACAATATTACTAGTTAAATGCGCATAACATTCTAATTTTACCTTAAAAGGTAACTTAGCTTTAACAACTTTCGGTATTAATTTTATTGCTGTTTCAACCGCTCCTTTTGTCCATCTAAATTGTTGTATTTTTAATGAATTAATATCTTCGGGAAGTTCTGCAGGCGAAGTTATATCATTTAGATATAGAAACTTCCAGCCTTTCAACTGAGAACGATAGCTTAAATCCAAATCTTCTGTTAATGTGTCTGCTTGCCAATTTCCAGCATCAAAAATTGTAGCTTTTCGCCATATTCCTGCTGTTCCGTTAAAACTAAAGAAAAAACCTGCTTTACAACGTACTTGTTGTTCGATACAAAAATGAGCATCTAAGGCTAAAGCTTGTGCTTTTGTAAGCATAGAAAAATCTTCGTTTAAATGCTCCCAACGTGTCTGTACAAGTCCAACTTTAGGATCCTGAAAATATGGAATTGTATCTAATAAAAAGTTCTCATCAGGAACAAAATCAGCATCAAAGATCGCGACAAACTCACCCTCCGCAACCTCTAATCCTGCTTTTAATGCACCAGCTTTATAACCACTTCTATCAACGCGATGAATGTGTTTTATATTATAACCTTGTTTTTTATAACGCTCTACAGTTTTTTTTGCTAAATCATAAGAATCGTCTGTAGAATCATCTAATACTTGAATTTCTAATTTATCAATAGGATATTTAATTCCACAGGCTGCACCAATAATACGTTCTACAACAAAATATTCGTTATACATCGGTAGCTGTATTGTAACTATAGGTAAATCTTTCTGTAAAGGTGGCTTTTTTATTATATTCTTCTTAGTTTTATTATAGAAATAAACTAAAATCAAACCATGAATACCAAAACCAAAAAGTACACAAAGAGAAAGAAAATAAATAATTAATATTATTTTTTCCATATCAAAGAAGTCCGAATGACCTCAATTAGTTAAACATTTATTAATTTATTTATAAGTAAATTATATTTTTCTTAAAATCTTATATTTTTTTGTATCCAATAACAATAAATTATATAAATTATAAATTACTGTTATTAGTGTTATTTTTTACTCAATTTATTTAAAATAAAGAAAAAAATTACCACCCTGAAACAACTGCTAACATAATATCTTCTGCTATTTGTGGAATTATTGCTTTAACAGCTTCATTTCTTGCCGTAAGAGCATTATTAACATCAAATAAAGCATAATTCGAAAAAGTCTTTTTCCAAATCTGCTTTTGATTAATATTGTCGTAATATTCTACATCTGTTGTAACAGTAATTTTTTTCTCTGTTTCCAATTCTCCAGAACTTATTGTTTGCGTTACTTCATTAATAGAAGAAATAGCTACAATAAGTTTAGCATCTCCAAAATCATCAGAAATTTCAAAAGAATTATCTTTACGAAATTTTGCTAATAATTCAGTTTCTAAATCTACTCTATATTCCGGGTTACCAAAACCACTCTTATCGGTAACTGACTCTATTTTCAATGTCTTAAGATGAGGAGGAATTGAGCCGCCCGTAAATGAATAACAAGCTGATAAAAAAAATGAAAAAATGAAAATAGATACATAAAAATAAAAGCAAAAACCTGCTTTAATATATTTCTTTCGTAACATTTCCATCATTTGATAAAAGGATTATGTTGTTTCTCATTTTTTATTGTTGTATGTTCTCCATGTCCTGGATATACTATAAAATCATCTCCTAAAGATAATAATTTTGTTTTTATAGAATTAATCAGAACATCAAAATTGCCGCCCGGAAAATCTGTTCTACCAATACTAAATGCAAATAATGTATCTCCAGTAAAAACAATTCTATCTTCCTCAAAAACAAAACAAACTCCTCCTTCGGTATGACCAGGAGTATGAACCACACGAAATTTCGTTTTTCCAAACGACAATTCTTCCCCACCCTTTAACAAAACATCAGGAGATACATTCTTAATATCTATAGGTAATCTTTCCCGCATTTTATCAGATTCTAAACGATACGCATCATCTTTATGAACATATATATCAGCACCTGTCATCTGTTTTATTTCATAGAGTTCTCCTATATGATCCCAATGCGAATGAGTAATCAAAATACTCTTCACTGTCAAATCATTTTCCTTGATAAATTTATCTAGATGGATCGAGGCACCTAAAGGAGCATCTATTATTATACATTCTTTCGTATCGTCATAAACTACATAAACATTGTTTTGAACTGGTCCAACTTCAAAATTTACAAGTTCCATTTAACTATTTTATACTTTTTACATTAACTTCAAGCAACAAATATAAATGTTTTTTATGAAAAAACAATAAAAAAATCATAAATTTATTGTTTTTTAAGCATAATGTGCAAAGGTTTTTTATTATAACCTATTGTTGTCGGCAATTTTTTAAAATTCTTTTGCTTTAAGCTCGCAAATTGCAAAAACTACAACTCCTTCATTATTACCAAGTTCCCCTAATTTTTCATTAGTAGTAGCTTTAATTGACACTTGATTTTCTTGTAGTTCAAGAATACTAGCTAAGTTTTTTTTAATTTCTTGCTTAAAAGCTAGCAACTTAGGACGTTCTAATACGATAGTAGTATCAATATTTACAATTTGTAAATTTTTGTTATCTATCATTAATTTAACTTCTCGCAACAAGCTACAGCTATTTATATCTTTATATTTAATATCATTATCAGGAAAATATTCTCCAATATCACCAAGAGAACTAGCCCCCAAAAGTGCATCAATAATAGCATGAACTAGTACGTCGCCATCGCTATGAGCAACTGTACCTAATTCCGAAGGAATTTTTATTCCACCTAAAATTAATTCTTCACCAAATGCCAATCGGTGAATATCATATCCAAAACCTACCATAAATAAAAAGATTTTTTTATTAAACTTTCATTGAATTAAACGTATAATATATATTTTTTCATTTACTTATAATATAGTAAATTTAAATTATCACAAAAAAATATATTTTCAAAAATACTATAAAAATACTATATAAAAAAACATATATGTAAATATTCTTTTTGGTAATGATGTACTTTTTTTGTAATTTTGAAGTTGTTTTTAAAAAAAATAATTTAACAATCTTAAATAATTTAATTTACAACTTTTATAAATATAATTCAAATCAAATAAATTCAAATTTTATGCATAATAAAGATAACAACAATAAAGATAGTAAAAACTCAAATAAAAATCCTTTCGGACCTTTCGGAGAATTTAAAAAAAACAATACCCCTCGTAATCCGAACACTAATTTCATGCGAGTTATGATGTGGATTTTACTTGGAGTTATGATTTTTTCATTTTATTCTCTTTTTGAAGAAAGCAACAAACAAGAATGGGAAATTTCATATACAGAATATAGAAGATTCTTAGAACAAGACTTAATTGAAAAAGCAACTATCAAAAAATCAAGTGTAAATGATTATGAATTTCATGGCGTTTTGAAACAACAAGTAGAAATGAACTTAGAAGGTGGCTCGCGCGAAGTTAGCCGTTTTTACACAAAAATAGCTTTTATCGACGCTAATATAGAAGCAGAATGGGCATCTCACGGTATAACTTGGACTTATGAAGATGGAAACGACACTTTCTGGGGACCTATATTGTCATTACTTCCTTGGGTTCTAATGATAGGTGCATACATATTTTTTATTCGCTTAATACAACGTGGCGGAGGTGCAGGCGGTGGTAGTGGCGGAAAAGGTATATTTAATTTTGGAAAAAGTAAGGCAAAATTGCTAGACGAAAGTACCAATAAAATCACATTTAGTGATGTAGCTGGTGCAGATGAAGCAAAGTTTGAATTAGCTGAAATTATAGATTTTTTAAAAGCACCTCAAAAATTCCAAAAACTTGGGGGAAAAATTCCTAAAGGTGTTTTACTTTTAGGACCTCCTGGAACAGGTAAAACCTTATTAGCGCGAGCTGTTGCTGGCGAAGCTAAAGTACCGTTTTTCACTATTTCCGGTGCTGATTTTGTTGAAATGTTCGTAGGTGTTGGCGCTAGTCGTGTACGTGATTTGTTTGAAAATGCAAAAAAGAACGCACCTTGTATTGTTTTTATTGATGAAATTGATGCTGTTGGAAGACAAAGAGGAGCTGGATTAGGTGGCGGACATGATGAACGCGAACAAACCTTAAATCAATTACTTGTAGAAATGGATGGTTTCGAACAAAATAGCGGCGTAATAGTTATTGCTGCTACAAATCGTCCCGATGTATTAGACTCCGCACTTTTACGACCCGGCAGATTTGACAGACAAATTGTTGTGGATAGACCTGATGTAAGAGGACGTGAAGAAATATTTAAGGTACATTGCCGAAAAATTCCTTTAGATAAAGACGTTGACTTAAAAACATTAGCAAAAGGAACTCCCGGATTATCAGGTGCCGATATTGCAAATATAGTCAACGAAGCTGCATTATTAGCTGCTAGACATAATGCTGAAAAAGTATCTATGTACGATTTTGAAAATGCAAAAGATAAAGTTCTTATGGGAGTTGAGCGAAAAAGCTTAGTTATTTCAGAAAAAGAGAAAGAGATGACCGCTTATCACGAAATGGGACATGCGCTAGTCGGAAAATTATTACCTGCTGCCGATCCCGTTTACAAAGTAACAATTATACCACGAGGACGCGCATTAGGAGCTACTTCATATCTACCGAAAGAAGATTTAAGAACACATACAAAAGAATATATACTTGCTAATATAACTATGATGCTAGCTGGACGTGCTGCTGAAAAAATTGTGTTCAACAATCAAACTACAGGAGCATCAAATGACCTTGAACGTGCTACTATGCTTGCCAGAAAAATGGTATGTGAATGGGGAATGAGCGATGTTGTTGGACCTGTTACATATTCCGAACAAAGTGAAGAAGTATTTTTAGGTAGAGATTTTTCTCGCAGACAACAACATAGCGAAAAAATTGCACAAATTATTGATGAAGAAATCAGAGCAATACTGCATAATGCATCTGACCACGCTGAACAACTATTGACCGATAATATTGATATGTTGCATAAAACTTCAAAAATTCTAATTGAACGTGAAACTTTAGATGGTGAAGAATTAGATATGATTTTACGTGGCGAAGAGCTACCTCCCATAACAAAAAGTCAATTAAATACCTTACGCTCATTAAAATTTCAACATACAAATGCAAGCGAAGAAGAAAATAACGACAAAACGATAAAAGAAGAAGAAATAATATAAACAACTATCTATATTTATTTTTAAATTATAAACAAGAGCTGATCCCAATTTTATAGGATTCAGCTCTTTTTAATTGTTTTTAAAAAACAAAATACACGTATGTTATAATATAACAAATTTTATTAAAACAATTTTTCTTGTTTTACATCTTCTCCATTATCTATATAGTTTTTTTCAGTATCTATAGCTTCTTTAACAACATATAAAATACTTTCTACATCATCAACATATTTTTCATACTCTTTCAAAAGAGTTATAAACAACATAGAACGTTTCATAGCTGCAGTATTCTTTTTAATACGTTTCAATTGATTTTTATTATTATTCCTGACAAGTTCTTTAATTTCTGCTGATAGTTTTAAGGAATTTTCTAGTTCTACAATATCAGATTTATCTATAAAAATTACAACTTTATCTATCCATTGCTTAAGAATAGTGTTACATTCTTTTAGCTCATCAATTTGGACATCTAATAAGAAATAATGATTGTTATCAATATAAGAATGCATTATTTTTGTTATTTCAAATAAATTATCAGCAATAGAAACAAAAGAAGTTATTGTTTTAGGTAGTGCTTCCCTTTTTTCTAAATTTTCCTCGCTTGTATATTTTAAAGTGTTTACTAATTCTTTCAAAATAGGGCTAACTTTATGCCTAACAGATCTTGCTCTTTTATGGTTAGATCTTAGCAATTTCAAATCATAGCCTATCAAAGCTTCGTTTGAATCTATTAAAATAGATGAAGTTTCTAACAAAAAGTCACTAGTATTTTTTTGGATATTTGTAGCTAGTTCTAATTCATTTGTAGGTGTTTTCAATGCTCCGGATTTATTTTTTTCTTCTTCTTCTTTTTGTTTATGTAGCTTAGCTGAATTTACAAACGACCATACAAGAACGCCACACAACAATATAATTCCGACATAACTTGTATAATAAATTATTGCCGCAATAATAAAAGCTAGGATTATTGCACTTATTGCCGTAAAAAACCACCCTCCAATAACCGTAACAACTCCCGAAACACGATATACCGCTGTATCACGTCCCCAAGATCTATCAGCAAAAGCAGTAGCCATTGCAACAATAAATGTAACATAAGTTGTTGAAAGAGGCAGTTTAAACGATGTACCTAATGAAATTAAAGCTGAAGATACAACCAAAGTTACACTAGCGCGTAACAAGTCAAAAGAAGGATACTCGCCATTCTCATCAGCCTTAGGCTTATAATTTGCCATACTAAAGCGTTCATTTACACGCGTTTTCAATGATTGTGGAATTAATTTTGTTATAGCGTCAGAAAAGTATAAAGTCATTCTTACTATTGAACGAGCTACCGCATTTGATTCAAATTTTTCAAAACCGCTACTGTCATCTTGTCTTCCTAAAGAAACTTCTGTTTTTGTTACTGTACGTGCTTTTTTTGAAAAAACAATAGCAATTGACATAATAACACCGGAAATAATTAACATCCAAGTTTCTGCTTGAACTTTAGTTGTAGCTAATGCACCTAAATTTGTTGTCAAAGGATTTTCTAAAGTTTGTGCGATTTGATAAGCGGTAAGTCCCGCAAGTGGAGCTCCTATAAAATTCACTAAATCATTAGCAGCAAAAGATAAAGCTAAAGAAAATGTACCAATTAGAACGATAACTCTAAGGATATTTATTTTTGTTACAAGTAAAATCACTTGACTTATGACAGTACTTGAAATAAAAGTTATACCAAAAATAGCTAGTTGATTTGCTTCTATAAAACGAATCGTATCTTGTGAAATAAATGAAATTCCTCTTACACCTTTTAAAAATATAAAATACATTAGAACTGTCATGGCAAAACCAACCCAAAGCCCACCATAACGCTTAAGTCGTCCTTCATAATTAAATGTAAAAATTAATCTTGCAAAAAATTGAACAATAGTGCCACAGATAAAAGCTATTGCTACAGAAAGTATTATTCCTGTAAAAATCTTAAATAAATTTGCTAAATTTAAATATGTAAATACCTTATAAATCTGCTCAGGCGTATCTAATAATTTAAAAAATGATATTGCAAAAGCAGAGCCAAACAAACCTGCAACAAGAGCTATGGTTGTAGAGGTAGGCAAACCAAAAGTATTAAATAAATCTAACAATAATACACTTGTAAGCATTACTGATAGAAAAATAAACATTATATCTAACAAGCCAAAATACTCAGGATGAAAAATACCACTTTTAGCTACATCCATCATACCGCTTGAAAAAGTAACTCCGACTAATAAACCTATAACAGCAAAAGTAAGAATTACATTAAACTTTGCTGCCTTTGAACCGACTGCAGAATTAACAAAATTTACAGCATCATTTGAAACACCCACTATTAAGCCAACAACAGCAAGAATTAGTAGTAAAATTACTATAAATAAAGCAAGTTCCATTTTTTATATAATTAAGTTTACAATTCTTTAAAAATATAAAAGAAATGTTAAGAATACGTTAAGAATGCATTAAGACAAACATTTTTTAACAAAGATATGAAAAAAAAATAGTATATTTGTTATTTAATTTAAAAAATTTTTCAACAAAAAAATGTTAGTCCAACTTGAAACAATAAAAAACATTATAAATAATGCAAAAACACTAGGGAAAAAAATAGTGTTCACTAACGGTTGCTTTGATATAATTCATTCGGGACATTGTTTCTATTTAGCTGAAGCAAAAAAACTTGGCGATATCTTAATCGTAGGATTAAATTCCGACTCTTCTGTCAAAAGATTAAAAGGCGAAACTCGTCCTATAAACAATGAAATTGATCGCGCTAATGTCTTAAGTTCATTAAAGCCAATAGATTACGTGGTACTATTTGAAGAAGATACACCGCTAAATTTAATCACAGAGCTCTCACCCGATGTATTAGTAAAAGGTAGTGATTACAAAATTGAAAATATTGCAGGTGCTGATTTTGTTATAAAAAACGGTGGAAAAGTTGAAACTATTCCTCTTGTTGAAGGTAAATCTACAACTGAAATTATAAAAAAAATGAAACAATAATTTCTAATTGTATTTTATTAAAAAAATTATTAAATTTAGTATGAACAAAAAAAAACAATTATATTTAAAATAATTTTAGGACGATATTTATGTTTCAAAAAACTATATCTGTTATTTCTGCAATTGTCTTAGGATATATCGGATTAAAAATTGTTACTTTCCTTTTTTCTATGTTGTTTGGAATAGCTGTTGGCATTTTTAAGATTGTAGTTCTACTAGCTATTGCTATACCAATTTATTTTTTAATCAATAACAAACTTAGTAAGAAAAATACTGATTATGATTTTTAAAATAAAAAACAAATCTTATCTTACATAATATCTATACTTATAAAATTAATCACTGAATTACTAATGTCAAAAAAAACATTTTATTTAAATGATAAATTTTCAACACTCTCATCACTTGGAAAAAGTTTTAAATATGATTTCAACTATTTAAAAAATTCTATAAAAAGAAATGATTTAGTTGCAAATGAAAAAAAAATATTAGAAGTCTTTAAATTATGTTACGAGTTATATAAAGACCAAAAACATGTTTCTGGTCTCTATAAATATACACATTCTTTAGAAGTAGCACTTATTATTATTGAAGAACTAAAAATACGTGATAGTGACACTATAATTGCCGCTATGTTACATGATGTTCTAATTGATATTCAAGATATCGATATAAATTTTTTAGAAAAAAATACTTCTAAAGATATAGTAAATTTAATTGTAGACATAACTAATATAGCTCATATAGATAAAAAAAACAATAAAGCTGAAACATATAGAAAACTTTTTTTAGCAATTATAAAAGATATAAGAATATTTATTATAAAACTAGCCGATAGACTACATGTTTTAAGATCATTACAGTATTTACCACAAAAACAACAAAAGGAAATTGCAGAAGAGACCTTGAACTTCTTTGCTCCTTTCGCTCATAGACTTGGCTTACAAAAATTAAAAAACGAACTAGAAGCACGCTCTTTTTACTCTATTAATACTACACAATACGAACAGATGTTGGAGTTTCTAGCTGAAAAGAAAAAACAATTCTCCGAATATATGTTTGTATTCATAGGTGCTTTTAAAAAAGTATTAGACGAAGTTGGAGTTCCGTATAAATTGAAAAGTATTCATAAACAAGAATATGAAATTTTCTTAATGCTACAAGATGGGAAAAAGCTCGAAGATATCGATGATCTATTTTCACTTGTTATCGTGCTAAAAACAGAAAATGAAGAAGAATGCTATAATGTCTATAAATCATTATCTAACAAATTCAATATATTAGAAGTATCAGACTATATAAGCAAACCTAATACCGATTGGTACCGCTCATTAAATATAAAACTACATAATCCAAATGGTGCAGTTGAAATTCTAATTCGTACCCAATTTATGCAAGATTTAGCAGAACATGCACTTGGAAAAATTTTAACTCGAAAACACTCCGCTTATGACATTTTACAAATTTCAGAAGAAGATGCAAATCTATGGAGTAACTGGATGAAAAATATTATTGAAACCAAAGAAGAGCAAGCTGGTCAAATAATATGGAATTCTATAAAAAATAATATATTTGATAAAAAAATTACTGTTTTTACAAAAAATAAAAAAAATAAAATAATCTTGCCTGAAAATTCAACTTTAATTGATTTTGCTTTCTCAATTTCTCTTGAAATAGGAATACATGCTATCACAGGAAAAGTAAATAATGTTGTTAAAAATATTTTTACTAAATTAAAAGACGGTGACGAAGTAGAAATTATAACATCAAATAAATGCTATCCTGATTCTAGCTGGTTAAAAAATATAGTTTCTTTTAAATCAGCTTGTTATTTAAATAGTTACTTTAAAACAAATTATAAGCTCAAGACAAAACAAAAAAATATATCACCCCAAAAAGAAGAAATAACTACTATAAGTATAACAGGAGTAGAAAGAAATGGACTTTTAACGGACATAAAAGAAAAAATCGGTTTTGAGAATATTTACAGAATAAGATTATTCCCTTGTACTCTTTGTTGGGAAATAGCAATAGATGTAAAAACACAAGAAAAAGATGTAATTAATAATTATTTTCTAGAATTATTTAAAATTCACGGAATAAAATCAATACTAATAAGTTAGTTGTTTTAGGTGTAATAGTCAAAATTAATGGTAAAATCCTTGTAATTACATAAAAAATCATTATCTTAGCGACATTTTAAGTTTATGGTTAAAAAAATTGCTTTTATTGTGGTTCTTTTGCTATCATAAAATA
>JAAYTD010000082.1 GCA_012518115.1 Ignavibacteria bacterium
AATTAGTACTTGACGTCAAAAAAACAAACACAGGAAGTAAACTTTCTTTATACTCACTACCTACTCTTTCGACATATCAAGTTTATAAAGGAGATAGTATTAAAGCTATTGCAAGTTTTATAAATACAAGTGAAGAGGATTTTACAGGTATTATTTCAGCCTTAATTTATGACGAAAAAGGAACTATGATTAAAGAACTAGCTAGTTATAATGTAACAAAAGCTATTGTTCCTAATCATCACATTAAAAATATAGAGTTTTCCAATATTATTTCAGGCTTAGATTGCGGTTTTTATTTTATTGGATTTAGGAGTAAAGACGAAGGGGGAGAATTTGTTCTTGTTAATACAAATGGTTTTATTTCATTTATTAAATTTGAAATAGTTGTAATACCGCCTAATTTAGAATTAATAAAAGATTTACGATTAAAAAATTGGATAAAATCTAATACAGACAAACTACCTGAAGTTGTTGTAACTGAAGATGGTGGAATAATTGGCACTAAAACAAATTTAGAAGCGTTAGCAAAAATAGAGACTTTAGAATGTAGTAATTCCTCCAGCCTTGTTACCATAGATGAATTAATTAGACATATGCTGAGTTTGAAAAAGTTAGAATGTAACAATAATTCTTTGATTGAATTAGATGTAAGTAAAAACATAAAATTAGAAGAATTGTATTGTTATAACAATCAACTAACTAACTTAGATATTGGTTCATTACCTATTTTAACCAAACTAAACTGTTGTAATCAAGCAAAAGGTTTTATGTTGTATTTAAATAATGAACAAAAAAATAAATTTACTGAAAAAAACTATTGCGATGCTATACTATATACTGAATTAATAACAGATCTACAATTAAAAAAATGGATAAAATATAATGCAAAGAAATTACCTGAAGTTGTTATCAATAAAGATGGTGGAATATATAATACTACAACAAATTTAGAAGCATTAGCAAAAATAGATAGTTTAGATTGTACTTATAGTCTTAGTACCATAAATGAATTAATTATACATATGTTGAATTTGAAGACATTAATATGTAACAAAAGTTCTTTGATTGAATTAGATCTAAGTAAAAACATAAAATTAGAAGAATTGTATTGTAATAACAATCAACTAACAAATTTGAATATAAGTAAAAATATAAAATTAATAAAATTAGATTGTTCTCACAATCAACTAAACAACTTAGATGTAAGTAAAAATATAGAACTAACCTACTTAAATTGTTATGAAAATAAATTAACTAATTTGGACATAAGCAATAACATAAAATTAGAAACATTATATTGTTATAACAATCAACTAACAAACTTGAATATAAGTAAAAATATAGAACTAACGTATTTAATTTGTAGTTATAACAAATTGATTAATTTAGACATGAACAAAAACAAGCACACAAAATTAAAAAAATTGATTTGTCATAAAAATCAAATAAACGACCTAGATGTAAGTAAAAGCATAGAACTAACGTACTTAAGTTGTAGTTATAACAAATTGATTAATTTAGACGTGAGCAAAAACATGAAATTAAAAGAATTATATTGTAATAACAATCAAATAAATAATTTAGATGTTACAAATAATATAAATTTAATACGACTAGATTGTTCTGAAAATCAACTAAATAAATTAGAGGTAAGTAAAAGCATAGAACTAACGTTTTTAAAATGTAATCATAATCAATTGATTAACTTAGACATAAATAAGAATATAAAATTAAAAGAATTACATTGTTATAAAAATCAATTAAATAAATTAGAGGTTACAAGTAATATAAATTTAATACAACTAGGTTGTTTTGAAAATAAATTGACTAATTTAGATGTAAATAAAAATATAAAATTAGAAACCTTACATTGTTATAAAAATCAATTAAACAATTTAGATC
>JAAYTD010000083.1 GCA_012518115.1 Ignavibacteria bacterium
GAAATGAAAATAAATAATGCTAAGGATGTTAGCAAATAATTAATTAATGTTCTTGACATAATATTGTCCTCATAAATTTTACAAAAATATTTTTAATATTATTTTCTACTATTTTTTTACAACTTTTCCTATTTTTCCTTTTGTTATTACTAGATACACTCCCGCCGGCAGATTTGAAATATCAATTTCTGTTGTTTCGGCATTAAGTATTTTGCTATATAAAACCTCGCCTGCTAAATTTAATATTTTTATTTCGTCTGAAATAAATTTACTTTCAATATAAAACTTACCTGAAGTAGGATTAGGATAAATATCTAACCATTCTATTTCACAAATACTTCCGTTTTCTTTAAGTATAGCATCGCAATAGGCTTTTTTACTAAATCTGTTTTTTTGTCCATTAGTTAAGTACAGAATAAAACCTTCAGCTTGATTACAACATTCTAGCTCATTTAATGTTAGCGGGCTAATATCTAAGCTATTAACTATATTATTATTGCAGTACAAATACATTAATTCTATGTTCTTGGTTACATCTAAGTTACTTAATTGATTATTACTACAATGCAAACTTTTTAATTTTTTATTTTTGCTTAGTTCTAAGTTACTTAGTTGATTGTTAGAACATTGCAAGTACTTTAACTCTATGTTCTTACTTAAATCTAAGTTAACTAGTTGATTATTAGAACATTCCAGACGTGTTAAATCTGTATTCTTACTTAAATCTAAGTCAACTAGTTGATTATCAAAACAACCTAGTTCTATTAAATTTATATTGCTTGTAACATCTAAGTTGGTTAGTTGGTTGTTAAAACAATGTAATGCTTCTAAGTTTATGTTATTACTTATGTCTAAATTATTCAATGGATTGTAAGCACATTTTAAATACGTTAATTCTATATTTTTACTAACATCTAAATTAGTTAGTTGATTGTTATCGCAATACAATTCTTTTAGTTCTATATTTTTACTAACATCTAAGTTAGTTAATGGATTATTATAACAAGATAATATTTCTAATTTGATATTTTTACTAACATCTAAGTTGGTTAGTTGATTTTGGTCACAATTCAATACTTCTAATTTGATATTTTTACTAACATCTAAGTTAGTTAATTGATTATAAGCACTGTTTAAGTGCGTTAGTTCTATATTATTACTTATATCTAATTCAATCAAAGAATTACTGTAGCATACTAACGTTTTCAAATTCGGCATATGTCTAATTAATTCATCTATACTAACAAGAGTGGAGGAATTAATGCATTCTAATTTCTCTATTTTTGCTAATGCTTCTAAATTTGTTGTAGTACCTGTTATTCCACCATCTGCATTTACAACAACTTTAGGTAATTTCTTTGTATTAGATTTTATCCATGCTTTTAATTGTGGATCTGTTATTAATTCAGTATATAGTATAGCACCACAATAATTTGCTTCATTAAATTTACTTTTTTGTTCATTAGTTAAGTGCAGAATAAAACCTTCTGCTTGATTACAACATTTTAGTTCCGCTAAATTTGTTAGCAAGCTAATATCTAATTTAGTTAGTTGATTATTACTACAATACAAATTTTCTAATTTTATGTTTTTACTTAAATCTAATTCGATCAAAGAATTATTGTTACATTCCAACTTTTTCAAACTTGGCATATGTCTAATTAATTCATCTATCTTAACAAGATTAAAATGCGTGCATTCTAAATTCTCTATTTTTGCTAATGCTTCTAAATTTGTTGTAGTGCCTGTTATTCCACCATCTTCATTCACAACAACTTTAGGTAATTTATCTGAATTAAGTTTTATCCATGCTTTTAATTGTGGATCTGTTATTAAAAAATCAGTAGATAATAGTATAGCATTGCAATAGTGTCCTTCATTAAATTTACTTTGTTGTTCATTAGTTAAAAATAGAATAAAACTTTCTGCTTGATTGCAACATCTTAGTTCCCATAATTTTAGTAGCGGTCTAACATCTAAGCTATTAAGAATATTATCCTTACAACATAGAATTCTTAGTTCTATTTGCTTACTTACATCTAAGTTGGTTAATTGATTGTCAAAACAATGCAAACTTTTTAAATTTATATTGTTACTTATATCTAAGTTGGTTAGTTGATTATCAGAACAAGATAGTAGTTCTAATTTTATGTTTTTAGTTACATCTAAGTCAGTTAATTGATTTGTAGCACAATCTAATCCACCCAATTCTGTGTTGTTTTTAATATCTAAGTTGGTTAGTTGATTATTAGAACAATCTAAGAGAGTTAAATTTGTATTTTTACTTAAATCTAAGTTAGTCAATTGATTTGTAGCACAATCTAATCCACCCAATTCTGTGTTGTTTTTAATGTCTAAATTGGTTAATTGATTATGAGAACAATTTAGCCTTGTTAAATTTATATTGTTACTCACATCTAAGTTGGTTATTTGATTAAAAGAACAGTTTAACTTTGTTAAATTTATATTGTTACTTATATCTAAGTTGGTTAGTTTATTAAAAGAACAATCTAAGAGAATTAAATTTGTATTTTTACTTAAATCTAAGTTAGTCAATTGATTTTCATAACAATATAATTCTTCTAAGTTTATATTTTTACTTACATCTAATAATTCAATTAAATAAGTACGAATTGCTAACATTTTCAAATTTGGCATATGCATAATTAATTCGTCTATGCTGGTAAGTCCGGAACCAAAAACTATTAAACTATCTATTTTTGCTAATGCTTCTAAGTTTGCTGTAGTTCCAGTTATTCCACCATCTTCATTTATAACAACTCCCAGCAATTGATCTGAATGAAGTTTGATCCAAAATTTTAAATTTGGCTCTGTTATTAATTCATCAGAAAATGCAAACTGAGAAATGAAAATAAATAATGCTAAGGATGTTAGCAAATAATTAATTAATGTTCTTGACATAATATTGTCTTCCTAAATTTTATCAAAAATATTTTTTAATTTAATTGTTTATGTCTAAAATACAAAAATAATATGAAACAACAAAACAAAGTAAAACTATTTTTATATTTTTTTAATCTATAAATAAAAAAAAACAGGCTACTTAAAATCAAGTAACCTGTTTTTATTCTTAGCACTTAACTACTATTAACTAAGTAATATAAAGACTTTATTTCAAGCCCTGTTCTAAATCGGCAATAATATCATCAACATTTTCAATGCCAACAGCAAGTCTTACAAGTCCATCTGTAATTCCAGCAGCTTGACGAGCTTCAGCACCCATATGTGCATGTGTCATTGAGGCAGGATGTTGAATTAAACTTTCAATTCCACCTAAAGAAACTGCTAATTGCACTAATTTAACGCTATCCATCATTTTTTTGCCTGCTTCCAAACCACCTTTAAGTTCAAAAGTAATCATTGAACCCGGTCCACGCATTTGTTTTTTGCCGAGCTCATATTGCGGATGAGATTTCAATCCCGGATAAACAACTTTATCTACTTTAGGATGTTTTTCAAGATATTCAGCAACAATTTGTGCATTTTTTTGTTGCTGTTCCACACGAATTTTAAGTGTTTTCAATCCACGATGCACTAAGAAAGAATTAAATGGATCGATAGTTCCACCAAAATGTGACATAATATGACGACAATTATTATAATCTTCTTCATTTTTTGTAATAATAATGCCGGCAACAACATCTGCATGTCCATTCAAAAATTTTGTCATACTATGTATTACAAAATCTGCACCTAACTCTAGTGGACTTTGTAAGATAGGACTTGCAAAAGTATTATCAACAGCTAGCTTAGCTCCTGCCGCTTTTGCTATTTTCGCAATTTCTTGAATATCAGAAATTACTATTGTCGGATTGCCCGGAGTTTCTACAAAAATTAACTTTGTATTTGGTTGAATAGCTGCTTTTACCGCTTCTAAATTCTCAGTATCAACAAAAGTAGTATGTATATTAAATTTTGGCATAATACTTTGTAATAATACCGCAGAACAACCATATATAGCTTTGCTTGCAACAATGTGATCGCCTGCTCCGACAACAGAACCGACAAGAGTATGAACCGCAGCCATACCTGTTCCACAACCTATAGCCTTATAACCGCCTTTTTCAATAGTTGCAACAGCATCTTCCATTGCATCAACAGTCGGATTACCAAGACGTGTATAAATATATCCTTGTTCTTCGCCAGCGAACAATCTAGCGCCGTGATCAGCATTCTTAAATTTAAAAGTTGAAGTTTGATAAATAGGAGTTACTACCGCCCCGTTTGGATCCGGTTTTGTTCCAGCATGAACGCATTGTGTCTCAATAGCACTGTTTTTTACATTTTCCATTGTAATATCTTTAAATAGTTAATAATTGATTTTTTATAAAATGATTAAATAATCTTACAAATTTACAAAAAAAAAATGAAAGTATTACTAAATAATCAAAAAAGTTGCCAAAGCACCTATTTTATTATCTGGCAACCTTTTAAAAAATGATGTGTATATATAGAATTGCTGCTTTAACTTTCAACCGAAAATATGATTTCTCAAATGAAAGTATATCTTAATATCTCAAAAAGTTATTTTACGCGTTCAACCCAAGGTTGTGAAAAACCTGAATTTATTGCAGCGTTCTGTGCATCTTGATAAGATGAATAGCTACCAAATCTTACGCGATACCATATTCTATCTTTAATTTTTTGAGTGGTAACAGTTCCTGTAATTCCTTTTTTCTTCAATATATCCAAACGCAATTCTGCATCCTCACGCGACGGAGATGCATAGATTTGAACGACATAAACAGCATCTGTTTCTTCTTGTTTAGCTTGAGTTGATGATTTCACCGCACTAGCTACAAGTTTTTTATCTTTTTGCTCTGTCCGCCTTACAATCTCTTTAGATTTAACTTTTGGTTGTCTATATGTTTTTCTCGGAGCTACAGGCTGTTTGATTTCAGTTTTTTGATCACTTTGCCTAGCTACACTTTTTTCCTCTATTTTTTTTTCATCATCTACTTTGGCAACTTTTTCAGGCTCCAAATTAGTTTGTACAGAAGTTGTATCTTCTATAGCTGTAGTATCTTGTGCCATAGTGCTGTCAGTTTGTACGATAGTATCTTTTATTTGGCTTGCTTTCTCCGCTTCACTTACATCTATGGTGTCTTTTTTCTCATCTATTTTTGCAGCAATAATTTTTTGTTCTTCTTCATACTTTTTATATTGCATATAATAATAAACGAATGTTCCAATAAATGCTAATATCACAGCTATCGCAATACCAATAATTATTTTTTTAAGCGGAGTTTTCTCTTTTTTCTCTTTCCCTAATGATTTTTTAACCGCTTTTTTCGTCGCCATCGTCTTTTTATCATCAGTTTCATTGCCACTACTTCCTACTGCTTCAACGTTATCCATTTTAGTAAACATTGTACTATAAGATAGTTGTTCCGACTCATCAGCAGCAGGAGTATCTATATCAGCATTTGTAGTTTCATATTGCGGTGCATCAAGTTCTACTTCATTATTAAATGCTGGTTGCTCGTTAACTTGCGGTTTTTCACTTATGTCATTGAAATCATTACCTGTTATTTCCGTCTGAAATTCTTTGCGGTCTTGATACTCTTTCACATCTTGTCGCAACATACTAAGGAGCTCGTCATCTAATATGTTTTCCTCTGCTTCTTCTTGTTCGGTTGCTTGCTCAGCTATATCTTGACTTTGTTCTATATTTTCTGATTGAACAAATACAGCTTCATTGTCCAACAATGCTTCATCGGATTGATCTGATTGAACAAATGTAGCCTCGTTGTCTAACAAAGCTCCGTCGGATTGAGATTGCACATTATCTACATTATTTTCGCTCATATTGTCAGTATCTAAATTAAGAGCTCCTGTTTGACTTGCTGCATTATCCACAGGCATACTGTCGAAACTTGGAAAATCGCCGGGATACTTATCTAATTTTTCAGCATAAAATATATCTTCAGCGTCCATTTCATTGGTTGTAAAACCAAGTTCTTCTTCTTGTTTAAGATTTTCGTCAAATATAGCCATAATTAAATTTCATATTGCAAAAAATATATTTATAAAATTAGAACTGCCACATTACACCTAAAGAAGCAAAGAAACCATTCTCTTTATATTGATTCCAAATATAGATATCGCTATTAGTTATATTCTTAACATTTAACTCAAAAGTAAAATTATTAAGAGTGTAATCGGCTTTAAAATTAAGTAGAAAATAAGCATCTATTTTTTCATTACTATTATCTAAAATATACCTATCTCCCACATATCCAAGTGCAATATTTGTGCCAAAAGCTTCAAACCATTTTCTATAATAAGAAGCTCTTATTTGTAAGTTTGGCGTATATGTTAAATTTTTATTGTCATTAAGAGCACTAGTGGTCAAATCAAGCTTTGCAGAAAGTCGGTCTATATTAGATAAATCCCAAAAAACTTCAGCAAATAGGTTAAATATATTTCCATTGGCATATTTCAGCTTAAACATAGCTAGTGTATCTTTTGCAAAATACATAATTCTGTCTGCCACTCGCCAATTTACTCCGCCTACTGCCGATATTTTTTCTGTCGGGTGAAACCACACATTTCCATTAACTTTCAATATGTTATAAGTATAATCAAATTCCGTATTAAATGACATATATGGATTATAAAATATGAAATTTTCAAAGTCGTTTTTTTCTAAGCCTGAGCTAACTTCAGCTTTAATTGTAAACAATCTATCTAATCTATATTCCATATTTGCAGAAAGTAAGAAACCGCCACGATCTATATTGTTTGAATTGTTTGCAACTTGGAAACCTGCTTTAGCTAATATAGAAAATTTATCATTAAAATATGAAGCTGAGCCATCTAACTGATAATAATTTATAGCATTTCCGCCTAAACTTTCAAAATCTAACAATATATTTCCACCTAACAAAAAGTTTTTCCAATAGTTTTTAACTTCTGCAAATCCACGTACATAATTATTTGATAACTTATTTCCTGTTACATATTGATATGAATTTTCATCGTGTTTTATTCCTAACAAATTTAGGTTAGCGCCAACTTTAAATAAAAAACTTTCGTATGCACCATCTGAAAGTACATTAAACTTAAATTGTGTTAAATTTCTATCAAAATGAGCTAGCTCTTTAGTGTTTTTTTCATATCCATATAAATTGTAGTTCTGACTTTGTAATATAAACCCTGTTTTTGTACGACTTCCGCCAAAAATAAAAAACTTTTCATCTGCAATATAATCAGAATTTACATCTACATAAAACTTATTATAATCAGAATTTAGTACATCTCCACCAGAATAATTAAAGCCCGCTCTTGCAAAAACATCAAATCCCACTGCGTCAAATTGGTATCCTGCATCTATCGTTGCAGTATTAAAAATGCCGTAACTTCCTTTTACGAAACCTTTTGGATATAAACTTCTAATTAGTTTTTCAGGTAATTTGTCCGCATCCAACAAAGCAGGCGATTGTTTGTCATAAGTATTTAACGAATCTAATTCTTTTGCATTCAAAGTCGGAGCTCGGGCTGGTAATTGTTTCATTCCCGATTTAACATTCAATTGCTCAACTCCTTCAATTATAAATGCAGGCAATTCCAACGGCTTAGTTGTTGCATTTTCTTGTGCAAAAGCTGTTAAAGAAAATAAAAACAACACTAAGAAGTACATTGCAAAAGATATTTTTTTATTTTTCATATGATTTTTTTCTATAAGCATATATTTTTTCATTACTTACTCCGATTATTTTATTCTTTTCAACCTTGTACGAGCAGTTTTTCCAAACTCATCTTCTGGTCTTAATTCTAAAATAGTTGCATAAATTTCTCTTGCTTCATCTTTTTTGTCATTCTTCTCATAAATTTCTCCTAAGTGAAGCATTCCTAATGAGTACCAATCTTCATAACCTGCAAATTTATCTCTAATTATAACAAAATTTTCTTCTGCTTTGCTTAAACTATCTGCTCTTAAATACAGTTCACCAATTCTATAGCGCGCTTCTGCTGAAATACTTGGATTGTCATAAACTTCTGCAATTTTTTCAAATTCAGCAATAGCTTCACTAACATTTCCTTTCATTCTGTGATACATTGCAATACGATAACGACTTTGGTCGCCAAAATCTGTTTCTTTATAGTTGTCTGCAACTTCTCTAAATATATCAATACCTCTAAGAGTATCGCCTTTTCCCCAAGCTAGTACCCCACGCATAAATCCCGCTTGTGGAGCTACTTCATGTGATGGATAACGTTCTATTATTTTCCGTAAAATAGCATCGGAAGTATCTACTAAGTTATTGTCTTTTAACAGAATTGCATATTCCAACAAAGCTAAAGCTGCGTAATCGCTTTTCGCATATTTCAAACTTAAATTAGTAAAATATTTCGCTGCATTGTCAAAATCATTAATTGAAACATAACTTTTCCCCATCCAATAAAGTGCTTCCGCATTTTTTTCACTATTAGGAAATGATTTAGAAAAGTTTTCAAATTCAGCGATTGCATCATTAAACTTACGCCCCGAATAAAACATTTCTGCTTTTTTATAGCTAAATTCCTCTATAAATGGCGATTCAGGATTATCACCTATGTATTGGTCAGCAATTCCTATAGCTTCATCTTCCCTACCCAAAGCAAGCAAAGCATATTGAACACTACGCATAGCTTCAGGCGCTAAATCGCTACTTGGAAACTGCTCAACAACATATTTATAACCTGTTATCGCTTCTTCATAATTACCTTGATTATAATAACAATCAGCTATAGCAAAGTATGCACGAGGTATTAAACGACTTTGCGGATAAGTTGATATAAGAAAGTGAAAATTATCAACCGCTTCAGAATACTTTCCTTGCTGAAATCTTATCCAACCTATAAGATAAAGTGAATTAGGTGCAAAAGGCGATTTTGGATAATTTTTCACGAAATTTAAAAGCGCTGTTATTGATTGCTCATATTTACTTTGTCTATACAAAGCGTGTGCTAATTGATAAGAAGCATATTGTCCATCTTCTGTTTTAGGTCCTATTTGTGCTGCTTTTCTATAGCATTCGACAGCATTTCCATATTGTTTTACAATATAAAATCCGTCACCTTGTCGGGTTAAAACTTCTAAAGCAAATTTTGAGTTCGGAAACTCTTTTAACATTTTATCGAAAACTGCCGATGAATTTTTGAATTTCTTTTGACGAAAGAAACTCCAACCTCTGCCATAATAAGCTTCTTCACGACGCTTTGAATTTACATAGTTATTAATAATTCTATCATAAGTTTCAGCTGCATTTTCAAACATATCAGAATGATAATAAGCTTCTGCAAGCCAAAATTGTGCTTCGTCAATCTGTGGATTATTCTCATTTTGAGCTATATAAGCAAGTAAAAGCGGAATAGCTTCAGCACTTCGTTGATATAAAACTAGCGCTATTCCCTGTTTTAAGCGCGCTTCATTCATATACCACTGACGATTAGGAATGAGTATATCGCTACTATGTTCCGCTATATTGATCACATTTTTATAAACATTAATTGCATTTGAATACTGCCTCAACTCAAGATAACTAGCTCCTAATAAAGTAGTTATCCGAATTTGTGTTTTTGCATTATCTGCTTCACGTTCAGCACGCTCTAATGTCCGTCTTGCTAAATCATAATCACCTTTTTCGTAGTATATTTGCCCTAACTCTAAAAGAACTTGACTAAGATATGGATAATTAGGTTCAACAGCAAGTCCAGATAAAATATTTTGTGCTTCACCTACGTTTCCTAATTTCTTATAGCAAGTAGCTGCAAACAAGCTAGCTAGTCCTCGCGTTTTTACATCAGCTTTTTCATTATTGACAACTAAAGTATAATATTCTTTCGCAGTATTAAATTCGGCTTTATTTAAATAAGCTAACCCTAATGCCATATAGACATAATCCTTTAATTTTGAGTTCGGATATTTCGTTGCAAAATTATTTAAAACAGCAATAGTTTTATCAAAATTTGCAGTCTGGTTATATATTTCACCTTTCAAATACTCTATACTCTCAGCAGCATTTTCAAAATAATCTTGCGGCATATATTTATTGCCTATTGAATCTTGTGCCTGTATATGTGCCACGCTTTGTTCCGCTCTATATATGTGCAAAAGCGCTTTCTGCGGATTACGCAACAGCAAAGCATCGTTTGCCGTCCTAATCATAGCAACTACAACAACACTAGAGTATGGAAATTCATCTTGGATTTTAGTAAAATACTCTATTGATTTCTCATAATCATTATTAATTTCCGCTATAGTGCCTAAAGCATATAAAGATTGTGCTTGATAAATTCCGCCGCTAAAATCTTTATAGCACCGCTCAAAATAACTAACAGCATCAAGATATTTACCTTGATGAGACATAGAAATCGATTGCCAATAGAGTGCAGAATGTTCTATGTCGTTATAAAAATCAAAATCATCTCGCCTATGTTTGTCAGCATTAGCAGAATTACTAGCTTTCTCAAAATATTTTTCAGCAGCAAGATAATTTCCTTGTTCAAGTTCAATGTAACCAGAAAGTAAATAAGCAGGTGCAACAAAAGGTGAATTGTTACGCTCTTGAACAAAAACATCTAAAGAAGCTTGTGCTAATTTATAGTTGCCACATTGCAAATCAATTTTCGCTAAGTGAAAGGTTACAATATCATTTACAACATTACTATTAGAATAATTTAAAATAATATCTAATAGTCTTGTCTCAGCATTTTTTATGAGTTTTTTGTCAAATTCAACAATAGCAATATGAGTTTGATAGCTAGGATAATCATCTTTAGACGGAATTAACTGTGCTGATAATTCCATATTAAAATTACCTATCAATCCTAATGCTAGTATTAATATAACACTCATTGATATTTTTAATCGCTTTTTAAGCATAGACAATACTTAGATTAATTATTATAAATGGTATGTACTTTTAGATTTGTACATTATGCTACATATTTTACAAATATACATAAAAAAGAAAAGAAAAACATAATATTTAAAGAAAAATTATTTTTCTTACGATAGAATTGAAAATATTCAAAAAACTTAATTCTAAGTTTTACAGTTACTTAGAGCAACATTCAAAAATAGTTTAGTAAACAAATTAAATAATAATTTGTGCTAACTTCGCAGAGGGGAAAATTCTCCTCTTTGAGAGGAGTACCCGCGAAGCTGGGGAGGTGTGGTTATTAATTATTTATCCTCATAAATCCCGTTAGGGATTAAATATCGGTAAAAACTTATACTTGTTTATGTGTCCGTCCCGTACGGGACGAGATGAGTAAGATTACAGTTCTTTTACCGAAATTTTGTGCCTACGGCACAATCCTGCTAATCCTTTAATCCTGTTAATCCCGGTTCAGACAATTATTGACTACCCCGTCAGGCTGTGTAGGGCGTGTCGCGACACGCCCCGACATTCGATAAAGGAAAATTTATTAAATAATATATAATTCAAAATTTATTCATCAGAATGCGAATGAAGTTTTTCTTTTATTGCTTTTAATTGCTTCAAAGTTACAATTTTAAGTAAATCACTATCACTAGCTAGCTTTATTTCTTTCACTGAACCAAATTCAGTAAGCAATTTACGTTTAGTAACTTCTCCTACACCTTTGATATCATCTAACTCTGAACTTATAGTACGCTTATCGCGTAGTTGCCTATGGAAAGTTATAGCAAAACGATGCGCTTCATCTCGCAATTGCTGAATAAGTTTTAAACTACTTGAAGTCTTAGGCAATAAAATTGAATCTGATATATTTGGAAGAAAAATTTCTTCTAAACGCTTAGCTATTCCAATAATAGCAATTTTTTCCGCCAAATCCAATTCCTTTAAAACACTATAAGCAGAAGATAGTTGCCCTTTTCCGCCATCAACAATAACCAAATCGGGCAAAATCTGCTCTTCTTCCAAAGCTCGCCGAAAACGCCTTGAAATTGTTTCCCTCATCATAGCAAAATCATCATTTTGCTGGACTTCTTTAGCCTTAAATTTACGATATTCGGATTTTTTAGGCTTGCCATCAACAAAAACTACCATTGAAGAAACTAACTCCGAACCTTGTATATGCGAATTATCATAACATTCTATTCTACGTGGCGGCGATTTCAAACGCAAATCTCGCTGTAAAGCTACAACAGAATGCGGAATTTTTTGCTCGCGCTTATCCAAAGAAAGCAGATAGTTGCTAAGTATAAATTCTGCATTTGTGTTAGCCATTTCAACCAATTTTTTTTTGTCCCCAATTTGTGGGATTTGCACCGAAATTACTCGCTGTTTCTTCTTGCTAAGCCAATCCGTAATATATTCCATTTGATCAATTTGTGTAGGCAAAAGTAATTCTTTTGGAATAAAATCCGACTCTAAATAAAGCTTTTCAATAGTACGTTGCAGAATTTCTTCATCACTTGCAAAGTTTGTATTTGTTATAATAAAATGACGCTTACTTATAAGTTTGCCTTCACGAATATTGAAAATTAAAGTGCAAGCACTTTTAGCACGCTGTGCAATACCAAAAACATCTCTATCAGCTAAATCTGTTGATACGATTTTCTGTTTTGCAGAAAAATCTTTTATTGCAATAATTCTCTGTTTTATCTCCTCTGCTTTCTCATACTTAAGTTCATCTGAATACTCCAACATCTTTTTCTCTAATTGACTTGTCAATAGCTTTGTTTTTCCAAATAAAACTTGCGTTGCCATACTGATATTTTCAAGATATTCTGCTTGCGAGATAAGATTGATGCAAGGAGCTTGACATTTGCCGATATGATAATCTAAACAAGAACGGAACTTCCCTTTAGCTATATTTTCAGATGTTAATTTGAGATTACAAGAACGGATTTGAAAAATGTTGCGTATGTTGTGCAACAAAAATTTAACTTTTTTTAAGTCTGTATAAGGTCCCAAGTATTTAGAACCGTCGCGAACAACATTGCGAGTAAAGAAGATTTTAGGAAATTCTTCGTTTGTGATGCGAATAAAAGGATATGTTTTGTCGTCACGCAACATAATATTATAGCGTGGCTTATGTTTTTTAATTAAAGTGTCTTCTAAAATAAACGCTTCTGCTTCAGAATCAACAATTATAACCTCTACATCGCAAATTTTTTTTATTAAAGCTGTTGTTTTAGCATCTCTTATGCGACCTGTTTGGAAATAAGACATTACCCGATTTTTCAAGTTTTTCGCCTTTCCAATATAAATAATCTTACCAAGATTATCCATATATTGATAAATTCCCGGTCTAGTCGGTAAGTGTGAAAGTTTTTCTAATAATGCTTCGGATATATTTTGTTCATCTTGTTGCATAATGCTAGTATTTTTTCAATTTTTCAATTGCAACTCTTTCTAATACCATTTTGAATAAATTCTCCTCTTGTGGAGGAGTGCCTGCGCTAGCGGGCAAGGTGGTTATTAATAGACTACCCCGTCAGGCTTTCGCAGGGCGTATGCAATACGCCCCAACAGCTACCAAAGGGTAATTTTTTAATTCACATAACCTTATAGTTTCTGCAAGTTCGCATACTTCACAAGTAGATGCTTTTGACCAAAAAGAGAAAAATTGACTGTTACTTTTGTATTCTCACCAGTTCCTGATACATCAACAATGCGACCTGTTCCGAATTTTTTATGTTGAACAATATCTCCTTTGTTAAATCCTTGTTTGTCATTAGAAATTTGCGAATAATTTTCTTGATAGTTCAAATCGTCAAAAATAAATTTTGAATCATCAGAAAATCCTTGCTCCATATCTTTCAAATCATCAAACTTAGGTTTCGGAATTAAGAATGTATTGCCTGTAAGATCAACCATCACTTCAGGAGAAACTTCTTTTAAAAACATTGATGGCGCTGCTTTTTCAAAATGTCCAAATTTAACACGCGTTTCAACATAGGAAAGAAAAAGTTCTCTTTTAGCGCGAGTTATACCTACGTAAAACAAGCGTCTTTCTTCCTCTTCTTCCTCTAATTCCATATTACGTAAAAGTGGAAAAAGTCCCATTTCAACTCCGGGAATAAACACAGTGTCAAACTCTAATCCTTTAGAAGAATGCAAAGTCATTAAAGTTAAAACTTCGTCTTGCATAGATTTTTCTTTTGTATCTATATCAGAAATTAAAGTTACTTGTTCAAGATAGCTAGCTAATGTATTTTCAGGCGATAAAACCATATAACTAGTAATATCATTTAGCAATTGCTCGATATTGTTCAACCTATCACTACTTTGTTCATCATCTATTTCACGATAATAATCTAAAAGACCTGTTTTTTCGATATAATTGAAAACGTCATCTTCTTGCACATTATCAGACTCAACAAGAATTTTCTTGTATTCTTGAATAGTGCCAATTAATTTAGAAGCTGCTTCGGCTATTTTACCATTTAAATGAGCATTATTTATGGCATCTATAGCAACATTAATTATATCAGTTTCAGGATTTTCAGCTTGCAACGCTTCTATTTTTTCTACTGTTTTTGCTCCAATTCCACGCGGTGGCTCATTAATTACTCTATAGAAAGAAACCGCATCATAAGGATTTACTAACAATCTCAAATAAGCTAAAACATCTTTTACTTCTTTCCGCTTATAAAAAGAAACACTGCCTACAACAACATAAGGTATATTATTTATTCGGCATACTTTTTCAAACGACATAGATTGAACATTTGTTCTATACAAAACAGCAAAATCACTTATTTTTTTACCTTCAACAAGTAGTTTTTCTTTGATAATAGTAATAATTCTATTAGCTTCAGCTTTTTCGTCGGATAGCCGCATTAATTTAACTTTCTCACCGGCGTTGCCTTTCGTCCACAAAGTTTTACGTAATTGCATTGTATTTTTAGCGATTACACTATCTGCTGCTTTTAAGATATTAGCAGTAGAACGATAATTTTGCTCTAATTTAACTGTTTTGCAATTTGGATAATCTTTTTCAAAATCTAATATATTTTTTATATCAGCGCCTCGCCATTTATAGATACTTTGGGCATCATCTCCCACTACACATATATTTTGATGTTGCTGCGCTAATGCACGTATCGCAAGATATTGCACACGATTTGTATCTTGATACTCATCAACTAATATATAGTTAAATTTTTCTTGATACTTAGCTAAAATTTCTTTGTTTTTAAACAGCAATACTGTGTTCACCAACAAATCATCAAAATCCATAGCATTATTTCTATGCAGTGCATTTTGATAAGCTCTATATATTTCAGCTACTTGTTTATAAAGTGGCGTTGTAGCAGTTTCTAAAAACGCTTCTGGTGATATGAGTTTATTTTTTTGTGCAGAAATTATAGAATATACATTTTTTGCTTGTATTTTCTGGTCTTTTAAGTCCTTAAATTCAGCTATTTGTTTAATAAGCTTTAAAGAATCGTCGTCGTCATAAATAGTAAAATTGTTTGTATATCCTAGATGTTCAGCTTCTATCCTTAATATTCTGGCAAAAATAGAATGAAAAGTCCCCGCCCAAATTCTTTCTGCATCTTGCGGATTTACTAATCTAGCTATTCTCTCTTTCATTTCATTAGCAGCTTTATTGGTAAAAGTAAGCGCTAGTATCTTATAAGGTGGAATTCCTTTTTCAATAAGATAAGCTATTCTATGCGTCAGCACAAGCGTTTTTCCTGTACCTGCACCAGCTATTATTTGCAATGCCCCATCAATTGTTTCAACTGCTTTTTTTTGTTCGGGATTAAGACCTTTTAATATATTACTCATAATTTTTTTATATTTTCTATATTGATTATTATTTCTTAGCGACTAGCTAAGGCTTTTAATTTAGTTATTGTTGGAATTGTAGTTGGATCAACATCGTAAATTATCGCAAGATAAAAGCTTGTCCAATCACTAATACAAATTAAATCAAACATTCGCGTTAAAAAATGTTTACCATTTCCTTCGAGCTCCATAGTAGCTATATTTTCCTCTTCCAAAATCGTCCTAGCTAGTTCCATAGATCTTTGAGCAGTTAAATTATCTTCTTTTTCAAGTAAAAAAAGAAAATAGAACCTATCTAATAAATCTTTTGGATAGTTCCAACCATTTATTTCGTTATGATTTGCTTCAGGGAAAATATTGCCGAAAGAAATAGAATTAGCATTCTCTTGGATTTGAGCTCGCCACCTTAAATTTACTGCTTGCATAAGCTCTGAAGAATAAATAATAGGAATTTTATTTGTAAACTTCTTCGCAATATCAATAGCTATGTTATTATTATCAATATGCGAAAAATCAAAATCTTCGTTGTTTTTTCTTGCTAACAATTCTTGAACAGCTCCATAAATAAAACTATCTTCAATTATATTTTGCCGAACAAGCACATATATTAAATGGAAAAAAGAATATGCAAGCGAACAACGTGGCATCATTCCGCCCGGCAACTTCAGAATTGGCAATTTTTGTGAAACAAACATTTCTTCTAATTTTCCACCAGAAGTAATAGCTATTAAATTCTTCGTCTTCTTTTTAACAATCTCCAAAGCCGACAGAGTTTCTTCCGTATTTCCAGAATAAGAGCTCACAAAAACGCAAGTATTCATATTTATATTGTCGGGAATTTCATTTCCGCGAATTATCCTTATGCGAACTTCTTTTTTGAAATTAAGTTTTTTTATGTAGCTTCTCAACAGTTCGCCACTGATTGCAGACCCACCAATCCCTAAAATAACAATATCCGTAGCCGGAGCATCAAAAACAGCTTTGCTTTTCTGAGCTGCATTAATAGCATTTTCAATATGTATCCAATAATCTTTCAAAAGTTGATACATATTCTGCGAATCAATCGATTTAATTATATCTAATGTTATATTTTGCATGTTTTTATTAAAATTATTTTAAATAATAATTGTTAACTACCCCCGTCAGGCTTCGCCTGCCACCCCTTCGTCCCGAAGGGGAATTTGCTTCCAGCGAAGAGCGGAAAATCTGTATTCTGTCTTCCGTCTCCAAATAACTACCCCATCAAGCTTCGCTTGCCACCCTTTCACCGAAGAAAAATTTTAAAATTCAATTGGTATTATACTTTTTCTGTTTCTGACAGTTTTTTACGCTTTTTGTTTTCAAAAACAATTCCTGCTATAAGCGCTAGTATAACAAATATATTAACACTTGTACTTAAAGTTTTACCAAGTTCAAAATTTTCTGATTTATACTTAAACTCTACAGTATGATTGCCTGCTGGCACAACAACTGAACGTAAAGCAAAGTTTGTTTTATAAATTTCTGTTTCTTTACCGTCTATATAAGCTTTCCAACAAACTGGATAATACATTTCAGATAAAACGAGCAAATGCTGAGCCTTACTCTCTGTTTCAATTTTGATATATTCATTTTTATATTCAACAATATTTGCAGTCGGTGCTTCAACTTTTATATCTTGTATAGCTACATTTGTATCACCTTGATTTTGCTGCAAATACATTGCTTGCAACTCTGCTACATAACTTCTTGAAGGTTCAATTTTTTCTGCAAGATCTTTTTCTACATAAGCTAATGATTTCGGATTAAAATCTCCTTCTTTCAAGTGATTAATAATTTCTAATGGCTTAGCAACTTTTACAGAATCTACAAAAAATGCTCTTTTACAATATGTAGGATTATAATAAACAAATGCACCTGTATGTTGCGATTGAAACAAAGGATTTTCGCCCATTTGTTGTGGTGTAATAATGTATTTTGTATTTAGCAAGTTCCATAAAAACGGATGAGTTACATTAGAGGTTGAACCGCCACAACATACATCTAACATATCTTGATAAGTACGAAGCTTTGCAGGATGATAGCCGTTTACACTTTCAATTAAGAAATAAGCGTGAGCATTTGTTACTTGAATTGATAAATCACAAACTCTAAAATGTTCTCCCGTTGCTTTTTTATCTTGTTCAATAAAATTAACTATATCAGTGCGTGGGAAAGGATTTTTTTCTACACTTTTATCTACTAAATCCATAGGACGATACGAAACACGCCATAAATCAAAAATCACCAAAATAATAATCGTTGATATAAACGAAACATTTGACATCTTACGATTAACATATATATATGACAATGCAGCAGCAATTAAAGATAAAATACCAATAACCGTCCAATCTGAAACCGTATTATCCCATATAAAAGTCGATAAAGTTTGAGCAACACCCTCACCGTAATTTTGCAAAGTCTTTGAAGCAACAACATTTTCAATATAAGAAGTTTGAAATACTGCCGCAAATATAATTCCCACAACAACAAATAGCCCGACAGCTCCGAAAAAGATGTTCAAAGATCTTTTTTCTTTACTAGGCAATGCTTTGTAAGCACCATATTCATCACGCATTTGTTTCAATGCTACTAAACCATAAGCCGCTAAAACAGGAATGCAAAAATGCATTAAAACTAAAGCCATACTCGGAGCGCGGAAACTGCTGAATTTAGGAAAATGATAGAAAAAGAAATCAAATATAATCGGAAATGTATAGCCAAATGAAAGTAGCAATGCAAACAAACTTGTAATTACCATCGCCTGCACAAAAACATTTTTAGTGAAAAACCTTATAGCTCCTAATAAAGCAAGGAACATTACTATTCCGCCCATATAAGGTGCCGCATCTTCAAAAGGTTTTTGTCCCCAATAAGTCATAATTTTTGTTTCACGACCACCGGTAAGAGGACCAGAATAAGTTACTTTGCCAAATCCATGATAACTCGGAACAAAGAAATCTATAATTTCATCAGGACTAAACGACCAATTTGTCGCATACTCATAATCTTTGCTTGAACTTCCTGCAGATTCATCATCAGATTGAGTAGCAGTAATAGGAGCTGAACCACGCGTAGAATATGGAGTATATTCTAGAACCGACAAGTATTTATCCGCCGACATAGCAAAAGCTAAACCTGTTGCAATAACAAAAATACCTGTAGAACGTAAAATCGGAGCAATAGAAGTTTTCTTTATAAGACCGTTAACAATGTCTAATATCAAATAAATAAACATAGCACAAGCTATATAGAACATCATTTGAACGTGCCCACCTTCCATCATCACATGCATAACTAACACAGTTAAGACAGCATATAAAAATGAAAACTTTCGCTTCATAAGCTCAAACATTATAAAAACATACGGAGCCATCATAAATGTAAGTGGCTTAGCGTTATGCCCTATCATTACCCAAATCGTTATGCCGGTACAAAACGTCATAGCTATCGCTGCAAATAAAGAAATCCAACGATCTTGTTTATGTACCCGCATCAAAAAGAACATACCGCTACCAAAAACAATATACCAAAAGACCATACGCGCCGCTTCACTATCAAATAAAGATCTGAAGAAATTACCAACGCCATAAATAACATAAATAGTTAAATCCCAATAACGAGTAGCAGACTCCATCATTGCTGCCATACCGGGCATTCCACTAAAAATATAAGGTTGCCAAAGAGGAAATTCTCCGGGCTGCTCCTTGTAAGTCTTAAAACAAGCTGCATTTATACTATCACTTGCACCCCAAAAGCTACCACCAAAAAGCGCATCTCTAAAGAAAATTACTACTAATAAAGCTAGAATTAAAATAAATAAAGGCGTTTTATACTTCTCAGGAATGATTGTTTTCTTAGTGCTTGCATTTCCTTGAACTAATTTTTCGTAACTATTTTTTGATTTTGACTTTGACATATTGTTTAACAAGAATTTATGAATAATCCAATTTGTTTTTTTACTATAAAAGTATTAAGATGACAAATATAACATTTTTTAAATATATAATTGCAAATTTTTTATTATATAATTCCTAACATTATCTAAATCTTGAAAAACATTAAAGTTATTCCAATTTTTTCAGCAAAATAGTAAAATCCTCAAGCATAATACTTGAGGATTTATAAATTAATTAATAGCTATCTTATTTTTAGATTTTAGAACAAAAAGCATTTTTATCTAAAATACTTTTCTAATAAAACATCAGGTTTTACAGGCTTGTTTTCATCATTAAACTTAAAATCTGGTAGAAAAAACTCTTTTTCTTTACCAAAAACCATTGGTTCAGGAGTGTATTCGCCCGGCACCTGATTAATAAGTACTATATTTTTTATCCCATCTTTTGCAATATCAATTAGAATTTTTTCCGCAGAATTTTTAATAACTCCGTCCGCTACGCCTTCTGTAAGCATAAAATAAACACTTTTTGCATTACCAAAACTTTTTATATTACGTGTAGAATCAGAAGAAAAAATTATTTCTATCTCATTGCCAGCTAGCTGATCTTTTCTACTTAAGTTATTTGTATCATTCAAAGTTATAGCTATTGCATTATTAATAGAATGTATTTTTTTTACTTCATTATTTGATAAAAGAATATTTATCGAATCAGCATGCAATTGAGATGAATCATACCATATAATTGGTTTGTTTCGTAGTATTATTTCTTCTCTATTTTTATAAAAATAAGCATCTTGAGCTATGGCAGATATATTCTTTTTTATAATTTCAACATTTCCGTAAAAATGATAGTGTTCATTTTCCTTGCCACGAAAAGCTTCGATAGTATCTGCTTTAACTATAAGTGTATCAAATTCAATAGCTTCGCTTAATTGACTTTCTGTTGTATCGTGAGAGGAAACAACTATAGTATCAATTTGATACAACACAGGATTTCCTGTTACAATTGAATAATTTTCATTTGCTATATTGATAACTTTGTCAGCAATTAAAAACACATTTGTTTGATTACCTTTAATCAAAACATTACCTTCTGCCTTACTATCCTCAGTATTACGATTATGATTAATATACTCACAATAAATAGTTACAGAATCATCAGTAAATTTAACATTGTCATAAAAATCAGCTATATTTGTTTGAGTAGAATAGTTTCCTCTATCAGCTACAAGTTTTGCATCTTTATCACTTATTTCAACTCCTTTACTAGCTTCAGCAATATAAGTATTCCCATTATATATAACATACGGTGCTTTTAATGTTAAATTATTTTGCGTAATAACCACTTTTCGCTCTAACTCAATTTTATTAGCAAGCATATATTGTATAGCTTTTTCGCAAGTCAAAAGCACATTACCTTGTGTGATTTGCACATTTCCAAACAAAGCACGAGTATTAACATCTGTTGTGTTTTCTACAGATAACCTATCAGCATAGTTAATAATAATTTGTTCAGCAGCAAAAACTTTTAAAAGCGGCAAGAACAATAATAAAAACAAAACAAGATTTTTTTTCAACAATAAGTTCATTTTATCCATTTACAAAAATTATTCTAAATACCATTTGACCGTTGTTTCTAAATCTCTATAGAAATTATTTTCAGCAACAAAGCCTAGCTCTGCTTTTGCTTTACTAGCGTCAATTGCATAACGTCTATCGTGTCCTAATCTATCAGTAACAAAATTTATCAGCGAATGCGGTTTCCCCATAATGTCAAGTATCATTTTTACTAAATCTATGTTGCTTATTTCATTGTTAGCTCCTATGTTGAAAACTTCACCACGCTTCCCGCTCATCATCATCTTATAAACACCTCTACAATGCTCTTCTACATAAATCCAATCACGAACATTAAGTCCATCGCCATAAACAGGAACCGACATATTTTGTTTAGCTTTCGTTATTACTAACGGAACAAGCTTTTCAGGATATTGTCTCGTACCGAAATTATTGGAACATCGCGATATTAAAGTCGGCAAGCCATAAGTATTAAAATAAGACTGCACAAGCAAATCAGCGCCAGCTTTAGAAGCAGAATAAGGATTGTGAGGAGCTATCAAACTATCTTCTGTAAACTTCTGTTCAGGTCTGTCTAAAGGCAAAGAACCATAAACTTCATCTGTAGAAATTTGGAAAAAAAGTTTGTCATCATAATTAGATTTACTCCAATAGTCTTTGGCACAAGCTAGTAAATTTGCTGTCCCTGTAACATTTGTACGAATAAAATCATTAGGATTATTTATAGATCTATCCACATGTGATTCAGCAGCAAAATTAATTATTATATTAGGCGAATAATTTTCAAAAATATAATTTATAAGATCGCGATTAACAATATCACCTTTGAAAAAATGATAGTTTTTATATGAATTTGCAAAACTTAAATTCTCTAAGTTACCTGCATAAGTAAGCTTATCTATATTTATAACATAGTTTTCAGAATCTGCTTTAAGTAAAAAATCTATAAAATGACTGCCTATAAATCCTGCGCCACCTGTAACTAAAATCGTATTCATTGTTTTTTAAAAATAATTTTTTACAAAACTTTGTTTCAATTTAATAAAAAAATATTACATTGTAATAATTTAAAAGTAATTATTTGGAAAAGAAAATAAAAAAATGGAAAATTTTCAAAAAGATGCTTTAGTTAATATAGTCTTAGCCCCTTATTTACAAGCTGCAACTGCTCTAATTGGAAAGTCAAGACGCGTAGGCGGCAATCAATTTCGCCACACTTGGGCAACCGTAGGAATTCTAATAGACCATAAAATTATCAATTCTGTTATCTTAAAAGCTGCTGTACTGCACGATTTAAAAGAAGATGCTGAAGAAAGCTATTTCCCTGATGCAATCAAAAACTTTGATAGTGACGGATATCGTGTAGTTGAACTAATTGAGGAGCTATCTATCAATTCTGAATTTGAAACCAAAGCGGAATATCTGCAACGCGTTATGATTAACGGCTCACCTGAGGCAAAAATTATTAAATTAGCCGATAGAATAAGTAATCTAACGGATATTCAACTTGGAACATTTAGTATAGAAAAAATTTGTCGAACAATTGACGAAACCAAGTTGTATATATTGCCTTACGCTAAAGAGATAAATGCTAATATGGCTCGTGAAATTGAAGACCTTGTAACTTCAAGAGAACAATACTTAGAACGTACTATTAAATTTATCGTAACCAAAGCTATAGATGTATTAATCGAACACACTTCTAATGTTTTAGAAGAAGTAAACACGGAAGCTACAAACCTCTTAAGCCGTTCTATGCAGGATATACAAAATATAATACATTCAAATACAGAAGAAGATAGAAAAAAAATACAAGCTAATATAAGTGATGAAATAATGAGGTTTAATAATGTTGTTACAGACATTGTAACAGGAATTACAAGTGATTTACAAACAGAATTAATATCTCAGAAAATTAATCCAAATGCGAATACACAAAATAATATCTAAAATATTTATATAATTTATAAAAAAACATCTATTAACATTATAAGTAATAATTATGATTTGTAACAAGATTAAATTTTTAATTTTAATAATTTGTATTTTAAATGTAAACATTTTAAACGCACAATTTGAAGAAGAAGCAAAAAAAAATGTCGCTGAACATATAAAATTAAAAAGTAAAATGAATTCTCTTAAATCAAGTTGGACTTCTCGAGGATTTATAGGACTTACATTCAATCAAAACTATTTTTCTAATTGGGCAAAAGGTGGCGAAAACTCTTATTCGGCAATAACAAATTTTAATTATGACCTAAATTATAAACCTGATAGTTCTTCATCTATTTGGCATACAACGATTTCTCTTGGATATGGCGTTATGTATAATGATGAATTCGGAGCTCGTAAGGCTGAAGATAAAATTGATATAAATTCTAGATATGGATATAATGCTATAGAAAATTTATACTATTCCGCTCTTTTGAAATTTAATTCACAACTTTTTAAAGGATATAACTATCCTAACGATTCTGTAGTTGTATCTAATTTCTTAGCGCCAGCTCATACTATTTTATCATTAGGATTAGATTATAAACCTACGAAATTTTTCTCGATTTATGTGTCGCCTTGCACAGGAAAATATATTTTAGTTAATGACCAAGACTTAGCTAATAAAGGGCTTTATGGCGTTGAACCTGCTGTTTATGATAGCACGGGAAAAATAACACAATTGGGCAAAAAACATACACTAAATTTCGGTGCTTATGTGGTTGCAAATTTAGATGCAGAAGTATGGGAGAATATTTTTGTTCAATCAAAATTAGAGCTCTTCAACAACTATACTGCAAAAATAAAACAAGACAGAGATAAAATTATTGTGAACTTTGAAAATACAGTAAGAATGAAAATTAATCATTATATTTCTGCTAACTTATTTCTGCATTTAGTCTATGATTATCAAAATCTAGTACCTCAGTATAAAACAGTAAATGATGAGAAAGTGTTATCCGGACATGCACCACGCTTACAAATTAAAGAAAATTTCGGTTTAGGATTTTCTATGAACTTCTAATCTGAAATTAACAATTTATAAAATAAAAAAAACGAAGTATTACTTGTACTTCGTTTTTTTTATTTTATACTAAATGGAATATAATAACTACCCCGTCAAGCTTCGCTTGCCACCCCTTCGTACCAAAGGGGAATTTTAAATAATGGCAACCACAAAGGATTGCCTCTACAATTTATTGCTAATTGTTAAATGCTAATTGCCAATCACAACGACTACCCCGTCAGGCTTCGCCTGCCAGCTCCTTCACCGAAGGAAAATCTTTAAATCACAGTTCAGACAAAAAAAACCCCGAAAATTACATTTTTTCGGGGATGCAAATTTCTTGAACTTGCACTTCATTACTCTTTAATAAACTGCTTATTAAGCAATAGATTATCCGAAGCAACCCGCACAAAATAAGTTCCATTAGCTAGATTTGAAACATCTATATCAAAAGTTTTTTCTATAGTTACATTTATAAATTCTAATAATGTTTTACCTGTAGCATCTAAAACAAGGATATTACAAGGTTTTTCTATAGCTTTATTAAATTTTAGCGTAATAGCAAATTTTGCAGGATTCGGTGTAATATCAAATGCAATATCAGTTCTATTTGTCTCTATTATGCTTTTAACTGCATCAGCGGAAGCACTCCAGCATTCACCACCATTAGAAATTTCTACTGTATAATCACCAGAAGCATAACAAGTAAATCTTTGCCTCTTTATATCTGTAAGTTTTCCATTGAGATACCATCTATATTTTGCAGCTTCCGGAGTAACCATTAAAGTATCGGGATACTTTACATTGCCCTCTGTTTTTCCTGTAAAAATTGTAATAGTAGGTTTTTCAGCTTTAGGATAAGTTCTTACTACTATTGTATCGTACGACACGCAACTACTTGTACCTGAAGATGCAGAACCCCAATAAATACCGGGTTC
>JAAYTD010000084.1 GCA_012518115.1 Ignavibacteria bacterium
AAATCAAAAAGAGCTAGCTAGTGAACCGCTAATTTTCGTCATTCCTATAGCAGAAGAACAATATGAATTTGCTATAAAAGTTGCTTCAAAATTACGTAATGAATTTAATCTTACTACGATTTTAGATTTACAGCGTCGTTCTTTAAAAGCACAACTACGTGAATCTGACAAACAAAATGCTGATTTTGCTTTAGTTATAGGTGAAGAAGAAGTTAGCAAAAATGGTGTAATGTTGAAGTTTTTAAAAGAAAAACGACAAAATTTCGTTCTTTTAGAAGATTTAAATAAATCTTTATTTAAATAAAACTATGTCTGAAATAAAAGAGCAATATAAAGCAATAAAAATAGTATTAGATGTAATATTTACTATAGTAACTCTTACAGCTTTAATTCTTTTAATTATTGTTATAGGGTTTTATTTAACTAATGAACAAGTAGAAATAATTAAAAATATGATGCGAGCAACAACCATCATTTTTGTTTTTCAGGAATGTGCTCGTTGGTTTATTGTTAAAAATAGGATTAACTATATTCGCTCTCGTTTCATTGAAAACATTTTAGTAGTTCTTATATTAATTCAGTTCGTACTTCAACATACTACCATTGGTTATTTAGAAAGTCTTTCTTCTAATTATGGAATAATTGACATTTCCTTTGCATATCTTGCCGTGTCGCAAGTATTAGTTTTTATTGCATTTTTAGTTGAAGCACTTAGACATAACAATATATTAAGCAAAACACATCTTCATCCCGGCGCTATCCCTGCTTTAAGTTTTGCCGTAGTAATCACAATAGGTATGTTTCTTCTTATGCTTCCTAAAGCTTCGCCTACAACATCGTCTATGAATTTTGTAGATGCTTTATTTACCGCTGCAAGTGCAACTTGCGTAACGGGCTTAAGCACAGTTAATATAGTAACGGATTACACTACTTTAGGCAGAATTATTATTATTTGTTTAGTTCAAATTGGCGGAATAGGCGTGATGACTTTAACTTCTTTTTTCGCGTCTTTAATTTTCGGCGGTTTGAGCTATAGAATGAATGTTATGATAAAGGATATAGTAAGCGAAGATAATTTAAGTGAAGTAACAAATGTTCTAAAAAAAATTACCATATTTACTTTAAGTTTTGAACTTCTTGGAGCAATTAGTTTATACCATTCTTTAGGTGGGAGTTTCCTTTATCCTGACATAGCTAAATTAAAAACTGCAGCTTTTCATGCTGTTTCAGCCTTTTGCAACGCAGGTTTTTCAACTTTATCAGATGGTTTAACGAATCCTATTGTACAAAACAATCATTTATTTTTATCGACAATAATGATATTAATTATATTTGGTGGTTTTGGTTTTTTTGCTTTTTCTAATATGTTTTCTTATATATTTTTCAAAAAACATAGATATTCACTAAATAAAAGGCGATTTACTCTTTCTACTCGTTTAGCGTTTACAATGACAATTTTATTGATATTCATTGGAACAATTTCAATATTTTTATTAGAAGACTTTCATACTGAAACTTGGATGACTACAGGCGACAAGCTTTTTCACAGTTTGTTTATATCTGTAACTTCAAGAACAGCAGGATTTAATGCGATTAACACAGGTGAACTTACTCATACAAGTTGCTTTATTATAACTGCACTAATGTTTATAGGCGCTTCTCCCGGTTCAGCCGGTGGTGGAATAAAAACTACAACTTTTGCTGTTATTGTACTGCATTTTTGGGCTTATATTCGTGGTAAAGATTATGTAGAATTATACAAGCGCCGTATAAATCCTGCTAGCGTAACAAAAGCACATTTAGTATTTGTTGTATATATTTTAGTACTATTAGTTCTAACACCTGTTATAACATATTATCAACCTCTTATGCACTTTGAAGATATAATTTTAGAAGCTGTATCTGCTATATCTACAACAGGATTAAGTACAGGGATAACTTCAAAATTAGCAACACAATCTAAAATTGCTTTAATAATGCTAATGTTTATCGGCAGAATCGGAGCTTTATCTTTCTTCATTGCTTTATTTCCTAATAAACAAGAGCTTCGCTATACTGTCCCTGAAGAAAGAGTAATGATAGGATAAAAAAAGACTGTTTTATAAAACTTATTGAAAATTTTAATTAACAACAAAAAATAAAAAAATGTTTTTAACTACAAAAGAAGTAGCGATATCTCAAGAAGAAGCTAGTAAAAACAAGGCATTTAATTCATCAAGTAATACATTTATTTTAGGTGTTCTCGGAGGAATATTTATTTCACTTGGTGCTTTCGGTTCTATTATTATGTACACATTTGTTGCAGATATAGGACTTGGCAAATTTTTAGGTGGAACTGTCTTTTCCGTAGCTCTTATGTTTGTTGTTCTTTCTGGTGGTGAATTTTTTACGGGAAACAACTTAATAACCGTAGGAGCCCTAACAAAACAATTTAGCTGGTGGCGAGTAGGAGTGAATTGGACCTTTGTTTTTATAGGAAATTTCGCAGGCGCGCTAGCTATGGTATTAATAGTCTATGGCACAGGATTACTTGAGTTAAATGGAGCTCTTACTCAATCTGGCGAAACTTCAGTAGCACTTGCAACTGGAAAAGTTAATCTCACATTTTTAGAAGCTATAACACGTGGAATACTGTGTAATCTTTTAGTTGCTGGAGCGGTTTGGATGCAGACGTCAGCAAAAGAAGTAGCCGGCAAAGTTCTGACAATATTTTTTCCAATCGTAACTTTTATTATCTCGGGCTTTGAACACGTTGTAGCTAATATGTTTTATATTCCTATGGGAATGATACTTGGTGCAAATATTTCCATTCCAAGCTTGTTAATTGATAATATTTTGCCTGTAGCTATAGGAAACGCTATTTCAGGTGGCTTAATAATACCGGGATTGTATTATTTAGTTTATTTAAAAAAGTAGTCTTCTAAAAAATAAATAGGAAAATAACAAATGGAAATAAAAATATTAGGAAAAAATGATGAAGCACAAAACGCATTGTATAGAATAACTAAACAAGCAGTTGAAGAACTGGGATTAGGTAATATTGCCATTATGAAAGAAAATATTACGACTTTGCCTTATTATGATATACTTCATTTACCAACTTTGATAATTAACGGTAAACTTGTTTCAACTTACAAAAAACTAAATTTAGAAGAAATTAAATCTATTTTATTACAACAATAGCTACTTTTTTTATTAGATATAAAATTAAATTAGGCTGAATCCTGAAAATGGAATCAGCCTTTTTTGTTGTTTTGAAAAACAATATGAGCACAGGCAAAAAGACAAATTTTATAAAACAGCAGTGAAAAATTTTATGTTTTTTGGCATACTTTATGCACATTGTAAAATGTCTTCGTATTTAATGACAGACTGTCTGTCAGTCCGACAAATTGTCTTGCTGCTGACAAAATGACTATATTAGTACGAAGTTGAAATAAATAGAAATTTTAATATAATTATTTTATAACTATCAATTAATCAATAAACTTAATCATAGGTATTCAAATGAAATTAACTCCTTTACACGATAGAATTATCGTGAAGCCGGCACCAGCCGAAGAAACAACAAAAAGTGGAATTATAATTCCTGATACTGCAAAAGAAAAGCCTCTACAAGGTGAAATTATTGCTTGTGGACAAGGCAGAATTGACGACAACGGAAAACTTATTGCAATGCAATTAAAAGTTGGCGACAATGTTCTTTACGGTAAATATGCCGGAACAGAAATCACTATCGATGGTGAAGAACTTTTGATGATGAAAGAAACAGATGTTTTTGCAATCATCGGTTAAATTTAAAAATAAAAAATTAATATCATTTAAGTAATTTATAAAAATAGGTAAAAATAATGTCAGCAAAAATAATAAAATTTGATGTTGAGGCGCGTTCAGCCTTAAGAGCAGGTGTCGATCAATTAGCCGACACAGTAAAAGTTACACTCGGTCCTAAAGGACGTAATGTAGTAATCGAAAGAAAATTTGGAGCACCACTTATAACAAAAGACGGTGTTTCTGTTGCAAAAGAAATAGAGCTTGAAGATCCTGTTGAAAATATGGGAGCTGCTATGGTGCGTGAAGTTGCATCAAAAACTAGTGATGTCGCTGGTGATGGTACAACAACTGCTACTGTTCTTGCACAAGCAATTTATCGTGAAGGTTTAAAAAATGTTACTGCAGGTGCAAATCCTATGGATCTAAAACGCGGAATTGATCTTGCGGTAGTAGCTATTACAAATAAATTGAAAGAAATTAGCCGCGTTGTTGGTGGCAAAACAGAAATAGCACAAGTAGGAACTATTTCTGCTAACAATGATTCTGCTATTGGCAATTTAATTGCTGAAGCTATGGAAAAAGTAGGCAAAGACGGTGTTATTACTGTTGAAGAAGCAAAAGGAATGGACACAACTATGGAAACTGTAGAAGGTATGCAGTTTGACCGTGGCTATCTATCTCCTTATTTTGTTACTGATACAGAAAATATGGAAACTGTATTTGAAAACCCTGCTATTCTTATTTACGACAAGAAAATTTCTACAATTAAAGAATTATTGCCGATTTTAGAAAAAACTTCACAGGCAGGTCGCTCTCTTTTAATTATCGCTGAAGATATTGAAGGCGAAGCATTAGCTACGCTTGTTGTTAACAAATTACGCGGTACTTTGCGTGTTGCAGCAGTTAAAGCTCCGGGATTTGGTGATAGACGTAAAGCTATGTTAGAAGATATAGCTGTACTAACAGGCGGAACAGTTATTTGTGAAGAAAAAGGATACAAACTTGACCAAGCTACATTAGCACAACTTGGAACAGCTGCTCGCATTACAATTGACAAAGATAACACTACTATTGTAGAAGGTGCAGGCTCATCTTCCGATATCAAAGCTCGCATTAATGAAATTAAAGCTCAAATCGAAAAAACTACAAGTGATTATGATAAAGAAAAATTACAAGAACGTCTTGCTAAATTAAGCGGTGGCGTTGCTGTTTTACGTATTGGCGCTGCAACTGAAGTTGAAATGAAAGAGAAAAAAGCAAGAGTTGAAGACGCTTTGCATGCAACTCGTGCTGCTGTTGAAGAAGGCATTGTTCCTGGTGGTGGCGTTGCTTATTTACGCTCAGTCGTTGCTTTAGAAAGCATTGTTACAGATAATGCCGACCAAATAACAGGTATTAAAATCATAAAAAGAGCTGTTGAAGAACCTATTCGTCAAATAGTTGCAAATTCAGGACTTGAAGCTTCCGTTGTATGTAATAAAGTAAAAGAAAATACAGACGCTTACGGATTTAATGCTGCAACTGAAGAGTATTGCGATCTATTCAAAGCAGGAGTTATCGATCCAACAAAAGTTACACGTGTAGCTTTAGAAAATGCTGCATCAGTAGCAGGCTTATTGCTTACTACAGAAGCTGCGATATATGATAAACCTCAAAAAGAAGGTCCTGCGATGCCAGCAATGCCAGGCGGAATGGGCGGCGGTATGGATATGTATTAATAGCTATATTAAACAACATACAAAAAATAGCCTCTATAAAAATAGAGGCTATTTTTTTATATATAAATAAAAAGTCTTACCCACAAATTGCTTTCAATGCAAATTTATATTTTTCTAAAGTTTTTTGAATGATTTCCACAGGTAATTCGGGAGCTGGTGCTTTTTTATTCCAATTTGTACTTTCTAAATAATCACGCAAAACTTGTTTATCAAAATTCATTTGTGCTTTACCTACACTGTAATCATCTAATAACCAAAAACGCGATGAATCAGGCGTTAATGCCTCATCTATTAGTATTATTTCATCGTCATTATTTAGTCCAAATTCAAATTTGGTATCTGCTAAAATAATCCCGCGCTTATATAAATATTCATAAGCAAAATTATAAAGTTTTAATGAATAGTCACGAACTTTTTCTGCGATCTCCTTTCCAACAATAGAACAAGCTTCAGCAAAATTTATGTTCTCATCATGTCCAACTTCTGCTTTAGTAGATGGAGTGAAAATCGGTTCACTTAATTTTTGATATTCTAAAAGTCCTGCGGGCAGTTGCACACCACATATTGTACCTTGCTTTTTATATTCTTTCCAACCAGAACCAGCTACATATCCACGAACAACACATTCCAATAGAATTGGTTTACTTTTTTCTACAAGCATAGAACGTTTTGTTAATTCTGCTTCATATTTTTTACAGATTTCGGGATAATCTGCTATGTCAGAAGAAATAAAATGATTTGGCAAAATATGTTTTGTTTTCTCAAACCAGAATTGAGAAATTTCAGTTAAAATTTCACCTTTTTTAGGAATAGCTTCATTCATAATAACATCGAACGCTGAAATTCTATCAGAAGCGACAAATAACAATTTATCATCTAAATCATATACATCACGAACTTTACCGCGACGAAAAAGTTTAATATCTTCAAAATTTGTTTCAAAAATTGTAGCCATATTAATTTGATTTTTTTTGAAATAAAAAACCTGCTAAAATTTTAGCAGGTATATATCTATCATATTTGTTTTACTGTATCTTCTAAAATAAGTTTATAGTGCAAAAGCATATCTTGCATCTAAACCAACTTGTAAAGGATTAATTCGCCAATCGAAATCACTTACAAAGTTTGTAATTCCCAAGTTGTAATGAGCAGATGGAACTATATAGAATTTAGAACCAAGTAAAATTTCATATTGTACTCCAACTTTCAAACCGATACGAATTGCACTTGCGTTATCTATTTGATGCGTAGGAATAATAATAGTTCTATTATTATCTCTGTATTCATAACCTTCTTTAGGCTCAAACTGTGCATTATTAGGAGCAACAAGCATAAATCTTTCTTCCATATCTTTTGAAAGAATATAATCAAATGTTGGTCCTGCAACTAATCCAAAACCGAATCCAGGTATAGGATTAAACTTATACATAACTTCTAAAGTTACTGCTGCACATTCTATAGTTAAATCATGTTCAACCGTTGAATTAACGATTTCTCCAGTTGATGTTGCAATAGGATAAGTATCGCCTTCTTTAGTAACGGAACCGGGATATGTATTATAAAGAGCTCTTACAATTATAGATGAATTAGATGTAGCTACATCACCGATTAAGTACTCAAACGTAAGACCAGCATAAAATCCAAGTCCTTCTGCATTAGTAAAGTCTGGACACATAGGCTCATCTACAAGGTTTAAGTTCTTAACAGTCATATTATGTCCCATTATATTAACACCTGCCGCAGGTCCTACATAAATTGGAGTTGGTTTTGCCGATGGGTCAAGAGGCGAAGCATACTCAGTGATTTTACCTCGCTGTGCCATTACATTATTGGAAATGAAAATTCCGATTAAAACTAAGAAAATCAAGTTGAAATTTCTTTTCATAATCATCCTCTATGATTTTTATATAATATTTTTAAAATTGTTCTGTTTTTTTGCATTTCTTTAATTTTTTATCTTTACATTGACTGCTAATATACTAAATTTATTTTAAAATACAACTAAAATTATACAAAAATTTCATATTATTTCTATTTTTTGTTTATAAATTATTTATCATTATTATTTATAGATTTATTCTATAAGTTATTTATAAAATAAAAATAGTATAAGCTAGTTTCAGAGTTAATATATAGAATTATATTTTAGTATTAAATATTTCTTTTTATTAGTTCATAATAATTTTTTTAGTTATAGTAAATTTTTCACTTTTTATATTAATAAAATATTCTGAATTAGAAAGATTATCGGCAAAAATTAAAAAATCATGCGTTCCTTTTGCTAATCCAATTTGTTTTTTCTCCCAAACAATTCTACCACTTATATCATAAATATAAAAATCTACAATTGCGTTTTCAGTAAGAACAAGTGTAATATCTATTTTATCTTTTGCTGGATTGTTATTTACTGTAAGCATATTTAAATCAATAATTTGCAATTGTCTTACAGATTGTCCACAAACAGGTAAAATTTTTATTGGAAATTCTATTATGTTTGTTTCATAGCATCTATCTGAAGAAATTTCATATAGAATCTTTGTTTCTATTTCATTAGACAGTAACACTAAAAAATCTAGTGCTAAATTTATCGTCGTAGCATTGTTAATTTCTTTATTTTTCGCGACTTCTGCTTGAATATAATCATCATATTGTGTCAATTTTACTTGTACTTTTTCTTCATTTCCACCGGAAATAAAAGTCATATCTGCTGTATTTGTCAGCAGATGAAATATTTTTTTATTTAGTTTTAAATCAATTTTAAAATTAGATTCTTTTTCACTAATTTGATTTATAGTTGAATTAAAGAACAATCTTAATGTATCACCCGGCGATACCGATGTTAAGCTTTTTGTAATAGTAGTTCTTATCGTATCAACATACGGATTTATATCAGCCAATAGTATTGCTTTGCCTTTTTCATTATAAAATATCTCTACTTGAAGTGTGCCACCCTGCCCTCGTTCAGTATAAATTTTTATAGGCAAAGTTTTTTCTTCGCCTGCTTCTATGAAGATTGGAAATTCTGGATTATTTGCTTCATCAAATTCCGCTTCAAAATTTCCATTTACTTGCTGTAAGAGTACAGAATCAATTAACAATTTGCCATTGCCATCATTTTTTATAACAACATATGCTTCTTCTGAATTACAAACATTAATCTTTGAAAGTAGCAAATTAAATTTATAATTATCGCTAGTAGAAGTACTTCTACCCACAATTTTTATTGTATCAATGCTACGAATAAAATTAGGATTTGCATCATGAACAACCGCTAAAATCAATTTATGTTCGCCAATAAATTGCGGATTAAAAGTAATGTATTGCTGCACGTTTTCTTCAGGCTCTAACAAGATGTTTTTCAATGATGCATAATCTATTTCAAAAGAACTTTCATCGCCAGATAAAGCATAAATACTATCAATTGTTAATATTTCATTTCCTTTTGAACTAGCTATTTTTACCATTTCCGTCTTTTGCGAATATATTGGAATTTCACCAAAATCATAATCAAAAGTTTCAATTACTGGAATTGTCCCTTGCCCTGTAATTGTTACATAAATTGGTTCATGTAGCTTCCATTTTGATGAAAGTTCAACTTTATTTAGCATTAAATTTGTATCTTTCGGTTCAAAGTTTACCGATAGCTCAAAGCTATCTTGTTCTGCAATAAATTGTTGCTTCATATTTTGAAGCACTTTTATTATTTCTTCCTTAGGATGAGTAATTTGTATGTCTTTTTTATAACTAACTGTATCATCAAAGTTTCCTATGTTCTTCAAATAAGTAGTGATATTATGTAAAGTTCCTAATCTTTGTTTTCCAAAAGCAACAACAACATCTTCAATATTAGGAGCTCCTCCTTCACCTGTTGTTATAAAATTACATTCTAAATAAGAATCGTTTTTCACCTCTGTTTCCTCTTTATATTTACGGTTTTCTTTCGGCGAAAAAGTTACATTATATATGATACTATCTTGTATCTCTAAATTTGCCGGTATATTATGAGAAAGTTCCCAAGACAGATCTTTTTCGTTCAAAGTATTGTTAAAAGCATCAACTTTTATTTGTATGTTACCTGCATTTAATAATTTTCCCGATAATACTTTTTCATCTCCAATCCGTATTTTTCCGAAATGTATATCTTGTGCTATAATGCCGGGTGCCGAGACTTCCCCTAGTATATTACATTCTAACTCAAAATTACATTCAAACTTAGCTATTATTTTATCCTCAAAACCATGAGTTGTTTCTTTTGGTGAGAAAATTAATTTTATCGGAACTTCTTCGCCCGGAGCTAGTTCATAAGGCAATACTACACTAATTTCTGCTTTTATTCGCTGATCTTTTGCTTGCACAATTTCAATTAATTTTTGAGGTTTGCTACTCCGATTTTTCATAATAATTTCTGCTTCTGTTGGAGTTATCCAATTAACTTGATTAAAATTATACTCCTTAGGTAGAGAAACTTTGAAACCATAATAATTGTGTTTGAACTTTGTTTTATTGAAGTTTTTATCTGTAAATTCAATTTCCAGCACTCCATCATTAAATAAATCTTTTGGTTGTGCATATATATCTACTTGTGTTGCTGTATCGCTTATTTCGAATGGTTGCACTTCAAAATTTCGCGTTTTATTGGTAATTATTCCCCAATCAATTCCTGTTGCATTTTTATCATCAGATTTCACATCTTTAACTCTAATATGAACTCTCCCGCAAGTATCTTTTAATGTAAATTTAGGAGCTATTGTATCGGGCTTATCGGCATCGGAGAGTGCGCTACCCAAAGTCATTGCATACGAATCACGATAGCCGTGTCCATAGATAATTCCGGAGAATTTTCCTCGCGTACAAACTAGCTTATGATTGCCATTTCTTACATCTAACATTAACCAATAATAATTGGAAGCACCTATTCGTTTGTTCCAAACCGCAGTATTATTTCTATTTAACTCAAAATTATCAAGATACATATTGTTAATACCCATTGAATCAGATATAACAATTACACAATGAGCACGATATTGGTCGAAGAGTTTACTGTTACGTGGAGTGGCAAAAGTAACTGTTTCAATAAATTGTTCCATAGGGGGCACAACAACTAATGCAGGATCATAATACAAACTTTCTTGAATTGTATCGTTTATAATACCTTTATGCATCATCATTTGTGTTACTAAGATAGGTTTATCGGCTTGCCAATAAATCGGTTTATTAGCTTCTAATTCAAAGCAAGTTCCTGCTTTATCTAAAACTTTAGTGTTTTCTTTGAACTCTCCTTCTTTTTCATGAGTAAAATAGCGAAGTGTTGTATTACTATCTCGCGTAATAACTTTTATTAAATCACCTGAAGCACATAGAATTTGACTTGTATTTTGTCCATTAATAAAAGGAATGCTTATAAAATTACGTCCCCAAAAGTTTGTTGATGGTAACATTTCGACTAAATGATCTTTTGTGTCATAAGGCAAGTCTAAACCTTGTACAACCGCCGAACGTACGTGCCCAGATAATACTCCAATGGGATGATTGCTTGAAATATATGAACCTGTTAAATCTTCACTACCTCTTTTGCCCGCCATAGCTTGGCATAGAAAAACTTCACCTTTGTTAAGCCAAACCTTACCCGTTTCACCACGCACTACGCCGTTAGCAGTATTTGCAGTAGGAATATAAGTTACCAAAGTACTATCAAAATTTGCCATTACAAGAAACTCGCCTGGACGAGGCGTTAAGTTTTCCGTATACTTCACGTTATCAATTATAACACCATTAGAATCTACCGCATTATCAGCTATTTGACGTTTATTACCATCATATACATCATTAGGCATAGATACTATCCTATATTCTTTTCCCCAACGATTAACAGGAAAAGCAACATAACTATCAGAAGATTGATTTTTGCTGGAGTAAAGCCAACATGTAATAGGATGTTTTGAGGTAATGTCAATAAGTTTATTTTGATGAACACCTACTTCACGAACTTCTAAATCATTATCGATGGTTATTTCACGAATTTCTAACGGATTTATATAAATTGTATCACTTCCTTTAAGCGGTATAGAAACAATCACTGTATCAACTTGAGTTGAGGAAATAAAAATACTTAAGTATGATGTTTCAATAATAGCTGAACGATCAATTTCATTCTGCATAAATGAGACAGCAAAATGACGTCCCATAAAAGCTGAATGCTTTTGTATTTTTTCGCTTAAAGCAACAGAATTTATTAATAGATAACAAGTTAATAAAATATATATATAGTTTTTCCGTAGCATTTCCGTAGCATAAATTTACATTTAATGTTTTTTTAATTTTTAATATATATAAATTTAATGATTTTTTTTGAATTATTTATTATATTATCTATAAATTAAAAAAATAATGCTATTTTATATTTAAGTAAATCATATTAAAAATAAAATCTTACATATTCATAAGCTAACGAAAAATTAATTTGATTTATGGATTTTTTTTTGTAAGTTTGTAAGAAGATTTTCGTATAAAAAATATATATCATTAAGTTATATATAATTATAATGAATAAGTTAGAATATTTTTTTGAAAATTTAAAAGACGCTTTGATGTTCCGTGAAGGTTCTTCGGCAGACAATATTTTAACACCGCCGGTTGTAACTACAGGTTCAATTGTTTGGGGAGTATTGTTGCGTTCATTAATCATCATTGCTATTACTTTATTTTTGGTACTCGGTTTAGAACAAAGAGAACTTTGGTGGGCATCTATTTTTATATTTTGGTTTGTAGTAGCTTATCCAGCTTACCGCCAATACTCAAAATATCATGAACGTATTGCTGATTTTTCAGAAGAAATCCTTTGTGGAAAATGTAAACATTTTGTTTCACAAAGTCAGCTTTGTGAGCTCTTAGATGAACATATCAGCATTGATTCTGTTCCTTGCGAGGGTGAATCTTGGGAACCTAAATCAAATATTACTGAATGATTTTTATTGTTTTATATGATTATTTTATTTTTATTTATTCCATAAGAGTAGTATTAAATGCACGCTACCGCTAAGAAATCTTGGTATAAATCTAAAACTTTTTGGGGGGCTTTTCTTATTGCAGTATTTTTCTGGATATATGTTAGTTTAAATGAAAATTACCGTGTAGTTATTCAAATTCCTTTAACTGTAAAAGCACCTAAAAATAAAGCAAACGAAACTATATTGCCTAACGAAATCCATGCAGATATAAGTGGATCAGGGTGGTATTTGTTGAATCATCTTTATCTAAACAATATAAAACGTTGCTACATAAGATTAGATAATGTCAAATCTAAAGATTCAATTTATACAATTACTTCTGTCGATATGCAAAAAGGATTGCAAAATATTTCTAAAGTTTCTTTTAATCGTTTTTTTCCAGATGTTATTGATGTTAAAACTACGGAACTTGCTACTAAAGAAGTAGAAGTTGTCCCAAATATCAAGATAAAACCTGCTAGCGGATTTTCCTTAGTTGGAAATATAAAAGTAACGCCGGCAAATATTACCATCAAAGGAAGTAATAAATTGCTGAACGATATTGAAAAATGGTTTACAAAAGAACTTGTTTTTGAAGATGTATCTTCAAGTTTCTCAACTCAAGTAGAGCTATCCGACTCGCTCAGTTCAGTGGCAGAAGTTACTCCAAATACAGTAACAATTAGTGCCGCTATACAACCTTATGCAGAATTAAAAATAGATGATATCCCTATACAAATTAGAGGTAATACGCAATTATTAAACAATCATATTTTAAAACCAAATTATTTTTCAGTAACGCTTTATGGTGGAATTGATGTTATAAAAAAAGTAGAAAAAGGTGATATAAGTATTTCTATTCATTATCAAGATATTTTAGAAGATAGCACTGGAATTTTAAAACCTAAAATTACTATTCCGCCTTATACAAATATTTTGAAAGTAGAACCAAAATATATTTTCCATAGTGAAATAATTCAATAAACTATAAATTTTCTAAAAATTATATAAAATATGAAAGCAAAAATAAAAATAATTATAATTAATTTCTTGTTTTTGTCTCTAGCTATAACGAATGCAAATGCACAAACTATTAGTTCAAAAATAAATCATTATTTGAAATTAATAGCACAAGGCAAAACATCTCAAGTTCAGGCTAATTTGTCTGAATTAATTGCAACTTATCCCGATGAGCCCGGCGTTATTTTATTGCAAGGAGTTATGCAAGATGATGCTTCTAAAGCAGTTAAATACTATGAACGTATCCTTAAAACATTTCCAAATAGCGAATGGAGTGAACACGCAGCTTGGCGACTTATCCAATATTATTGCATTGTAGGTGATACTGCTTTAGCTAATGCTGAACTAAAAAAATTCCGTGCAAAAAATACAAATTCAATTTTTTTAGCTTCGGCAACTGACGCAGTAAAAGTGGCATTAAGTAACGCAAAATATCAAAATTCTGAAAACTATAAAAAAGAAAAAAACAAAAGTAACACTTCGGTAGAAGAAACTCCGAAACAAGAAACTAAAATTGCAAGTCAAAAAGTTTATTATGGCTTACAAGTCGGAATTTACTCCACTTTAGCTGCTGCAGAATCGGAAAAAGAACGCTTTATTAAATTGAAAATGCGAACAGAAGTTAGGGAAAAACTTGTTCAAGGCGAAAAAAAGTTTGCAGTAATTATAGGAAATTATTCTTCAGAGCAATCAGCTTTAGAAGCTAAAAAAATTGTTGCAAGACAATGTAATTGTAATCCATTAATTTATAAAAAATAATAAATAGATGTTAAAATGAGAATTATGAAAAAACAAATTACTATCGCATTAGTCGCACACGACCGACGCAAAGCAGATATGGTAGATTGGGTAGTTTATAATGCTGAAGTGCTAGCAAAACATAAACTTGTTTGTACAGGTACAACAGGTGGTTTAATAAAACAAGCTTTTGAGGCACGCAATATAAAAGCAGATATTACTCGTATGCAATCAGGACCTCTTGGGGGAGATGCAGAAATTGCTGCAAAAGTTGTCCGAAAAGAAATTGATCTAGCTATATTTTTAATAGATGATTTAAATCCCCAACCTCACGAAGCTGATATTCAAATGCTTCTTAGACAATGTAGAATCCACAATGTCCCTATAGCTTGTAATCGTTATAGCGCTGACCTTATGATAACAAGCGCTCTTTGGGATGATGAAACATATGTCCCTACTACACCTCTTTATGAAGATTTTAAAAGAGAACAATAGGAAAATTCTTTGTATACCAAATTGAATTATATATTATTTTTAAAATTCCCTTTCCCTAAGTGGCAGGCGAAGTCTGGCGGGGTAGTCAAAATGGTATTTTATATAAAAAAAATTACAATTTTAAAAAATAAATTTATTGTTAATTTATTATTAATTTATTCTTTTATTAGTAAATTATTTTGTATTTTTGTAGTTTGTAATTTATAATTTTTAAAAATAGAAAAAAAAATGAAGAAAAGATATTTTAAGGTTACTTTACTTGTTATTTTAGGCGTTGTTATCGGTTTGTTATTTTATCCTCTTATAAGTGGTGACAACGTTTACCAACAATTAGAAAAATATAAATATGTTTTCGGATTAGCAATGAAAGAATACGTTGATGATGTCAATGCTGGTCAATTAACTGAAGCTGCTATCAAAGGAATGTTAAATGATTTAGATCCACACTCAACTTATCTAAGTGCTAAAGAGATGAAGAGCGTAAATGAGGATATGCAAGGCAGTTTTGAAGGTGTTGGCATTCAATTTCACGTGCTAAACGATACAATTACTGTTGTTTCTCCTATTAAAGGCGGACCAAGTGAAGCTTTAGGTATCATAAGCGGCGATAAAATTGTTGAAATAGACGGACAAAATGCCATTGGCTTGCCACAAGACAGCATTCCAAAGTTATTACGAGGTCCGAAAGGCACAGTAGTAAAAGTTGCTATAGTTCGCTATGGTGAAAAAGATTTGCTGCAATTTGACATTACGCGTGACAAAATCCCACTTTATACACTTGATTATGCTTATATTTTTGATAATACAGATATTGGAGTTATTAAAATTAATCGTTTTGCACACACCACTCACAAAGAACTAACGGAAGCTGCAAATAATCTTAAGCAACAAGGAATGAAGAAACTTGTCCTTGACTTGCGTGGAAATCCCGGTGGATTACTTGACCAAGCTTATATGATGGCTGACGAATTTCTATCGAGTGACACAATTGTTTATACCAAAGCAAGACGCGAAGAAAATAACGAAGCATATGTAGCACGTTCCGGACAATCTCTTGAAAACATTCCACTTATTGTATTAATAGATGCTGGCTCTGCCTCGGCAAGCGAAATTGTATCTGGCTCAATACAAGACAATGATCGCGGACTTATAGTAGGTACAAATTCATTTGGAAAAGGACTTGTTCAACGTCAATTGCCAATGTCTGATGGCTCTGCAATTAGACTAACAATTGCACGATATTATACAACTTCAGGAAGATGTATCCAACGTCCTTATAAAGATAAAGCTAATTATCGTAACCTCTTTGGAAGATTAGAACTTGAAGAAGGATTAAACTTAGAACACGCTTTAGATAAAATAAAAAAAGAAGAAGCTAACAAAAAAAATAAAATTGATTTAGATTCAATAGAAATTTTTTATACAAAAATAGGACGCCCTGTTCTGGGCGGTGGTGGCATCACACCTGATTATATCATAAAATATGATACTATTACTCAACTTTCACGACAAATAAGAAGTAAAAATTTATTCAATATCTTTATAAATAATGAACTGAACACAAAATCTATTAAAGAAAAATACAATAACGATTTTGATAAGTTTAATAAAGATTTCAAATTAAATGAAACAATGTTTAAAAAGTTGAGAACTCTTGCCGAAGCAAAAGATATTCAATGGAACGAAGAACAAGCTGCTATAGACAAAGAATGGTATGAAACTATAATTAAGTCTTCACTAGCTAGAATGATATGGGATAATAACAAAGAAGGTATTGTATGGTCTAAAGCGGATAGACAACTTAATAAAGCAACAGAACTATTTACAATAGCTGAAGATATAAGAAATAAAAGAATTAAAAAAGATAAAAGATAAGAAATATAATTGCATAATAATATAAGAGGAAGAAAAACAATGTTAAAAACAAAAAAATTACTAACAATTATACTTTTGTTAATAGGTACATCAAATCTATTTGCTGATGATTTGATAATGTGGAATACAAATATAGGATTATATGGAGGACTAAATGCAAATTTTCATAGTCCAGATTTTTCACCAGCAATACAGGGTATTTATAGAAAACCTATTTTTAATTCCAATACTACTTCTATATCAGGATTTATAGGAGCGGAAGTGAATATTCCAATTCTTGATATGCTTGCTTTTACAGGTCGCTTAACTTATAATGCAACAGGAGTAGAGTTTACTGAAAATATTAGAACAACTGAAAACTTATTAGATGCCTCATTGTCTTATTTAGACATAAATCCTTCGCTTAAGTTTTACAATATACTGCCTCTTAACTCACTTTATCTTAAATTAGGTCTCAATGCAGAAATACCTTTATATAAACGCTATAACTTCACCCAAACTATAGGTCAAGTTAAAACATCAAAAGATGGCAGTATTCCTGACCCTGCATTTCGACTTGCTGTTGCCGCAGGCATCGGTTATGTTTTTCATATATCTGAAAAATTATACTTGTCGCCTGAACTTTCTTTCCATTTTCCCTTTACAAAAGTATCATCAGATACTTTGTGGGATTCTTGGAAATTCCCTCAACTACGTTTAGGAATATCACTGACTTATGATTTATATAAAAAAGATAAAGATACATTAGAAACTCATTCACCTGATATGGAAATTACTATCTCAAAGATAAATTACTATAATAATGCAGGTGAGTTGCAAGACACAAAACATATTACTTTAGAAGAAGTTGAATATGGAGAACTTTTTCCGTTAGTACCATACATTTTCTATGATGTAAATGAAACGGAAACTTCCGAATCATATAAATCAAAAGATGAAGAAAACCTTGCAGGAAATTATTTAACAGAGGAAAATTTGCCAAATGATGCTATTGGTATCAATAACAAAATTATTGATATAGTAGGACAAAGAATGGAAAAAGATGAAGAAGCTATATTGACTGTAACTGGAACTATTGATGGTAAATATGAAACAGATATTGAAGTTTCTGAAGAAAGAGCTAATGCAATAAAAAATTATTTGCTAAAGACTTATGATATTGGTGAAAATAGAATCCAAACACGCGCTCTTAGATTGCCTGAAAAACCATCTGCACAAACCGTACAAGATGGTATTGAAGAAAATAGACGAGTTGAACTATCTTCAAATTCTCCAACATTACTAGCTCCTATATTTATAAAAGGCGACAAACAAAGATTAGCGCATCCAGAAGTTGTAGAATTTGTTCCGCAAACAAATGCTGATACTCTTACAGCATGGGAATTGGAAATTGTGCAATCTGGTAGAGTTGTGAAAAAAATCACAGGCGGATACAACGAATTTTCACAGCCTATAAGGTGGCATATAGCGCCTAACGAATTAACTGCAAGTCAAGTTCCTATAGATTATGTTTTTACGATATTTCAAGATGATAAATTAAACAAAACAGCTGGTTCTATACCTATAGAATTTATTAGTTTTGCGAAGAAAAAAACTATAGAACAAGCTGACAGAAGTATCAATAAATACTCATTAATTCTATTTGATTTCGATAAGTCAGATATATCTGAAGCAGATAAACAAATTATTGATCTATACATTATACCAGATATTAAATATAAATCAAAAGTTGAAATCTTTGGATTTACAGATAGAATTGGAAATGCTGAATATAACAAAAGACTAGCTAAGGCACGTGCTGATGCGGTAAAAGATTATATTTTAACAAAAAATAAAAATGTTGAAGTTCGTACCTACGGAATTGATGCAAAAGAAGCACCTTTTGACAATAATACTGCGTTAGGACGACAACTTTCAAGAACGGTTCAAGTTTTTCTTGTAACTCCAAAAGAATAATTTTTTTTATAGACATAGATATATTTTGATATATCTGAATTTTTTATTAACACAAAACGATAGGAGTAAGAATGAAGACTTACAAAATTGCGTGGCTACCTGGTGATGGTGTCGGCATAGAAGTTTTAGAAGCTACAAAAATAGTGCTTGATGCACTTAATTTTAACGCTGAATATATTCACGGCGATATTGGTTGGGAATTTTGGTGCAAAGAAGGCGATGCTTTCCCACAACGAACAATCGAACTTTTACAAAATGTTGATGCAGCTATGTTCGGTGCTATTACTTCAAAACCTGTAAAAGCAGCCGAACAAGAATTAATCCCTGAACTAAGAGGTAAAGGATTAATATATCGCTCGCCAATTGTACGAATGCGACAACTTTTTGACCTATATATTTGCTTACGTCCAACAAAAGCATATCCGGGTAACCCGCTTAACTATAAAGATACAATTGACATAACAGTATTCCGTGAAAATACGGAAGATATGTATAGCGGCGTAGAGTTTAACCCTGTTCCAGAAGAACTATCTAAAACTCTTGCAAATATTTCTAAGCCATTTGAAAGATTTAGCAAACTAAATGGTGATGAGTATGCTATCTCTTGTAAAGTAAATACTAAAAAAGGCTCGGAAAGAATAATAAGAGCTGCTTTTGAATATGCAAAAAATAATGGCAAAAAAAGCGTATGCGTAGTACACAAAGCTAATGTTGTTCGCGCTACTGACGGATTATTCTTTGAAATGGCTAAATCTATAGCAAAAGAATATCCTGATATTAGATTAGATGATGCAAATGTTGATGCTATCACTATGTGGTTAGTAAAAAATCCTAATAACTATGAAGTATTAGTAGCTCCTAATCTATATGGCGATATTATTTCTGATTTAGCTGCACAATTAGTTGGCGGTTTAGGATTTGGTTGCTCAGGTAATATTGGCGACAAATTAGGAGTATTTGAACCTTCTCACGGCTCTGCTCCGAAATATACAGGAATGTATAAAGTTAATCCGATAGCTACTATTCTTGCTGCTAAAATGATGCTTGAATGGTTAGGCGAACGTGAACTAGCGGATAAAATTGAAAAAGCTACTGCAGCTGTTATAAAAGAAGGAAAAGTAAGAACTTACGATATGGGCGGTTCTTCTACAACTTTAGAAATGGGACAAGCTATAGCTGACAAACTAAAATAAGTTTGAAATAATTTAATAAAAATAAAAAAAGAAACTCATCTATAAACTTAAATAGGTGAGTTTCTTTGTATTATGAAGAAAACAATTTATCTATTTATAACTACTTTCTCTATAGCTAAAATCCTTTTTTTACTATCAATGAAAAATAAAGTGTAAACTCCCGCAAAGAAATTTCTACAGTCAATTACGCCATCAAGTAAACAAGATTTATAAACTAAAGTCGATGTATTATCAAATATGTACACATTAATATTGTTAGAGTTTTCATTCTTAAATTTAATATTCAATACTTCAGAAGCAGGATTAGGAAACACTTCAACATCAACACTATTTCTAAATTCTGCAATAGTACCATTTTTAGGTGTCCGAAAATATCTGATAGGTGACCAAAGTCCCGAAGTATCAAGCGTTCTTGCTCTTACTCGCCAAAAATAAACTGTATCCGGCAAAAAATTACGCTCTGGCAAATGTATCGTATCAGTTAAAAAACCTCTATCTAAGTCTGAAGTAGCATTAGGCGTTAAAAAAGTTACATCTGTTGTTACTTGTAATCCATAATACTTAGCATCTTCTACTGAAGTCCAAACAAATATGGGACGCAAAGAATCAACATCACTTTTATGCAACGGTACAATCTGCAAAGGTGTTGCAAGATATTGTGAATGTAATAAAGAAGAATGCAAGAAGAATATTAAAAGAAATAAAAGAAAACTCATAAAAACAATTGAATATAATATAATACCATTTTGAATAAATTCTCCTCTTGAGAGTTGCAGATGAATTTTTGCGAAGCAGGGGATGTATGGGACTACCCCGTCAAGCTGTCGCTTGCCACCCCTTCGTCCCGAAGGGGAATTTGCGTCCAACGAAGAGCAAAAAATCCGACTTCTGTCTTCTGACTTCCGTCTTCCGTCTCCAAAAACTACCCCGTCAGGCTTCGCCTGCCACCCCTTCTGAGAAGGGGAATTTTAAATCACAGTTCAGACAATAGACACGAACATATATAGTTTAATTTAGCATAAAATTAGCTATACCTTTCTAAAAATTCTTGAACTACAGGATCTGTAGATGCTTTAAGTTCGGCAACATTGCCATAAAACTGAATCTTGCCATCGTTCAACATAGCTACTTTTTCAGCAATTTTATAAACAGAAAACATATCATGCGTTATCAAAACTGCCGTACTATTTAATTTCTTAGAAAGCTTCGCTATAAGATTATCAATTCTATCCGATGTTACTGGATCCAAACCAGTTGTAGGTTCATCATAAAAAATATAACGCGGCGTGCCAATCAAAGCGCGCGCCACCGCTACACGCTTTTTCATTCCACCCGATAAATCAGACGGCATCTTATTAGCTAAAACTTGCCATTCCCTATTAAAATGCTCCGTCTCTTTTTCTGCTATATCAGGTAGCAAACCGACAGCAGAAAGAACAGATTTAGCCTCGTTTATCAAAACATTCTTATTACGCTCATTATGTTCATAAAGACGTAATACAACATTTTCAAACACAGTTAATGAATCAAATAATGCCGCTCCTTGAAAAACATAACCTATGTGCTTACGCATTTCAAACAATTGTTCTTTCGTTAAATCAGGAACTGAAAAATCATCAACAATCACCTCTCCCGAATCAGGCTGCAAAAGCCCAACCACGTGCTTTAACAAAACACTCTTACCACAACCCGACTTACCGATAATACATAAAGTTTCGCTATCGTTAATGTCAAGATCTACGGAACGCAAAACTAAATTATCACCTAATTGTTTAACTAGATTTCTTATTTGAATCATTGGAAAATGAATATATCACCATTTTGAACGACAATTATTAACTACCCCGTCAGGCTTCGCCTGCCACCCCTTCCTTCGTACCAAAGGGGAATTGTTTATCATTCAATTTGGTATATGTTTGTTTAATTAGATTTAAATATAAAAAAAGCCTCTACAAAAAAATAGAGGCACAAATTATTAATTATATTATTATTTTTTAACAGTGTGATCTCGGCGGGACTCGAACCCACGACCCTTTGATTAAAAGTCAAATGCTCTACCTCCTGAGCTACGAGATCAACTTATTTAAAAACAAGGAATACAAAAATAAGACTTTTTTTTGAAACCACCAAATTTTTTTACATTTTTTATATTTTTTTACAAAAAATACATTTTAACAACAATATAAATTATTTACTTGAATTAATCTAACTTATTAATTATAATCGCCTTACTATAAGTTTCATCTAAACATTCTATTTTTATGTAATAGAACCCTATAGGTAAATTCAAGTTCTCAAGTAAAAGAGCATTTTTAAATTCATTTATATCTTTTGAAAATAATTTATTACCAAGTACATCAAAAATTTCAACATATTTAATAAATTGTCCACTATTCAATACAATATTACAAAAATGATTGGTAGGAACAGGATATATATTTACTTGATTTTCAGCTGTACCGTTTGCTAATGTTAAATCATGTTTTACAGGAATAGCTAAAATAGTAAAAGAATGCTTTGGAAAATCATATTTGTCGGATATTTTCCAGTCCTTTTCTTTTGCTATTACTTTTGTCGGTTCATCAGCAGTGTTGCAATCAAGAAAATGTTCACCTGAGATGTCATAAACTTTGCCGTAATTGCTAACGATTTCCAAATCAATAAGTAAATCTGTAACTATATTTTTGCGTGGATGTCTATTGATAACAGCAATAAATAAAGAATCTTCCGAAATCGAAGTTGTTACATCAAGATAAGGCGTTTTCTCTGCCCAATAATCAATTTCTGATATAGAATAAGAGTTACATATTGTTTGATTTTTAATGATATACTCACCTCGTCTATGGCTTGCAAGAGCTATGCCGTACAAAGAGGGCGAGACATATATAACTTTTTTACCTGCCGAGTTAATTCCTTGCTTAAATAAGCCTATGCCCATAGTACGTGATGCAAATTCAACAATATCTGTATAACGCATATATAGTAGAAATTCGGCAACATTCCATAAAAGCGCCTCTATAGAATGACTTCGTGAAATAGTATCTGTCACCCAATCATTGCCAACTCCGTAACTACTCCACCATTCAGTGCTTGCCAATTTTAAATTAGGATAATTTTTTATTTTTTCTGCATATTCTTCAAGTCTTCCAATTGTATAATTTTTAGAAACAACAGAGAGGTATCTTTTTTCATCATCTCCAAAATCAGCTCTGTTACAGCCGCCAGCAGGATGAAAACCATAGATATTACATTTGTCTTTAATTTCAGGCATTAAAGTATCAAAAACATTCGTATAATGACAGCCGTTTGTTATAACTCTTATAGAAGGGTCTTTTTTTATCATTTTATCATAACATTCTAAATATTTAGGAATGTATTTTAATATGCCATGATAATACTGTTCGTTTCCTATTTCCCAATATTTTACATTATATGGTTCCGGACTTCCATTTTGTTCACGTAGCTTTCCATATAAAGTAGTTTTATGATCTCCGTTACAATATTCTACCCAATTAGCTGCCTCATCATAACTTCTGTTGATATTAGTTACAAAATAAGGTTCTATATTGAAAACTTTGCAGATTTTTACAAATTCGTCAGTTCCCATATCAACTCTTTGTAAATTTCCGAGTTGGTCGGCATCTGGTGAAAAACGTTTATCTATATGAGAGATAGAATTTTGCCAAAAAGTTGTAGGTCTATCTGCAAACCAACCACCGGGATAACGCATTATACCCGGTTTCCATATACGAAATAAATCCGCCCATTCTTTTCGTAATCCAAACTCATTATCAGTCGGCATAAGTGAAACTTCGTCTATTTCTACTTTGCCCTCACCTTTATAAGTTATAGCAAAATTATAGGAATAAACATCTGGAATCGCAGGAATTTCAAACTCTATTTTCTTCCAATCGCTTGAAGATATATCTATCTCTTTTTCAAAAAATCTGTTTGTAAAGTCTGAATTGAAAGCTACAAGTTTTAATTTTCCTGTTGCAGCTAAATCTTTATTTTTAGTATAAATATAAAATTTATGAGAAACTTTATCATTCACATAAATTTTCTGGAAAATACCACTTTCCGTTGTGCCGTCGCCTGTAAATTCAATGCCATATAAACCGTTTTCGTTATAGCCACCTGAAACATTTTTTACAAAATCAAATTTACCTTCTTGGCTATACCAAAAATCCCAATATTTGTACTTCTGTCCAGAAATATAATCAAATCCCCTATCGGTAATTTCTTGTGCCCACATTCCACCGTAGCCATTTACGTAATTTAATAAAAACTCTATAAAGCCACCATTCATTAAAGGTGATATTTTTTCTTTGTGTAATAACTCAGCATTCACTTGTATTATTGCTTTTTCTTCAGCGTGAATACTAAAAAAACTACAAAGAAATAAAATAAAAACTAACTTTTTCATAATATCTTCTTTCATGATTATTCCCCTCAAATAATATCCAAACATAAATGAAATTACAAATAAACATAAATATAAATAAAACTTTTGTTATTTCTGCCAAATGCACTATAAAATGTTTGTTTTTTTTATTTATTATTTTACTAATTTTTGTACTTAATCTCCCCCCCCCCCCCCCCCC
>JAAYTD010000085.1 GCA_012518115.1 Ignavibacteria bacterium
CATATTTTATGATAGCAAAAGAACCACAATAAAAGCAATTTTTTTAACCATAAACTTAAAATGTTGCTAAGATAATGATTTTTTATATAATTACAAGGATTTTACCATTAATTTTGACTATTACGCCTAAATATACAATATTTTCTTAAATTATCAAAATTGTTTTTATCAATCATTATACCAAATTGAATAACAATTTGCCCAAATATAGTAAGCAAATTTTTCTTTTAAGAGGAATACCTGCGTAGCAGAGGAGATAGTTAAATTCTCCTCTTGATAGGAGTACCCACGAAGCGAGGGAGATGTGGTTTTAAGTACCGTGTCAAGTTTCGCCTGCCACTCCTTCGTACCAAAGAGGGATTTTAACTAATATATTATTCAAAATGGTATTATAAATTAAGAAGCTATTGAGAAAGGTGAAAAAAATTACCCCTAAAGCTCTTTTTGAAAAACTTTAGGGGCTAGTTTTTAATAAACTTATTATTTGTGTCTAAATTAAAAAATATTATTTTCCTGCTATTCCCGCTTTAAATTGTGTAGTAAAGTCTTTGATTGCTGCATCTAATTTTGTTGTAACCTCTTCGGTTAATTCTTTTTTCTTTCGAAGCATTTCTAAAACATCACTAGCACGTGAATCTAAATACAAGAAAAGATCTTTTTCATATTTAGCTATTTTGTTTGTAGGGATATCATCAAGATAGCCGGAAGTAGCACTAAACAAAAGAGCTATTTGTTTTTCTACAGCTATAGGTGAAAATTGCGGTTGTTTTACAACTTCTGTTAATTTTTCGCCACGAGTAAGCTTTTGTTTAGTAGATTCATCAAGGTCGGAACCAAATCTGGTGAATGCTTCTAATTCTCTATACATAGCAAACTCTAACTTTAATGGACCTGCAACTTTTTTCATAGCTTTATTTTGTGCATTGCCACCTACACGTGAAACGGATATACCAATATTCAAAGCTGGTCTAACTCCTGCATTAAATAGTTCAGGAATTAAATAGATTTGTCCGTCTGTAATAGAAATTACGTTTGTAGGGATATAAGCCGAAACGTCGCCTGCTTGTGTTTCGATTACCGGCAGTGCTGTAAGTGAACCTCCGCCTAATTCATCAGAAACTTTTGCTGCACGTTCTAAAAGTCTTGAGTGCAGATAGAAAATATCACCCGGATAAGCTTCTCGTCCCGGTGGTCTTCTGAGCAATAGCGAAACTTGTCTATATGCAGCAGCTTGTTTACTTAAATCATCGTAAATGATTAAAGCGTGTCGTCCGGAATCTCTGTAGTATTCTCCCATAGAACAACCACAGAATGGAGCAATATATTGTAAAGGTGCAGGATCGGAAGCATTTGCTGCTACTATAGTTGTATAAGCCATAGCGCCATGTTCTTCTAAAGTAGCTACTACGTTAGCAACTGTTGAGCCTTTTTGACCAATTGCTACATAAATACAGTAAACAGGTTCTATACCGTTAGCTTTAGCTTCTTCGGTATGCGTATATTTTTGATTTATAATTGTATCTAGAGCTACTGTAGTTTTTCCCGTTTGTCTGTCACCAATAATCAGCTCTCGTTGTCCGCGTCCAATAGGAATAAGCGAATCTACTACTTTAATTCCGGTTTGTAGAGGTTCTTTTACCGGTTGTCTTTCTATTACGCCCGGGGCTTTTCGTTCGAACGGCAAGAAGTGGTCAGAATTGATGTCTCCTCTGCCATCAATAGGTTGTCCTAATGGATTTATAACACGTCCAAGAAGCGCTTCGCCAACAGGAACAGAAGCTATTCGTTTTGTTCGTTTAACAATATCACCTTCTTTAACAAGAGAGTCATCTCCAAAAAGCATAACACCAACATTATCTTCTTCGAGATTTAGCACCATTCCTATAACGTCATTAGGAAATTCTACTAACTCGGACATCATTACTTTTTCAAGTCCATAAACTCTAGCTACTCCATCACCTATTTGTAATACAGTACCAACTTCATAAATATCCGCTTCGTTTTCAAATCCTGTAAGTTGTTTTCTTAAAATAGAAGAAATTTCTTCTGGTCTAAGGTCAATCATTTTTTATACCTATATCTTTTTTTATTTTCTAATTAAGTTACTATATATCTTTTATTTTTATTCCTTTCAATAGATGTTCATGCATCAATTGAAGTTGACGTTTTAATGAAGCATCATAGACCCAATTATATATATTAATAGTAATACCACCTATAAGGCTACTATCTACTTGATAATTAGGTATAACTTTTTTATTTGTGTGTTTTTCAACACCATGAATAATATTTGTTTTTAGCTCGTCTGATAGATTTTCTGCCGAAGTAATAGTTACTGGTAGAAGTCCTTTTTCTAAATTATAAGTATGAGTAAAGTTTTCATAAATACTCGGCAATATATTTTCACGTCCTTTTTCTGCAAGAAAAACGATGAAATTTAGTACTAATTCCGACACTCTATTCTTAAAAAGTTCAGAAAAAATCTCCATTTTTTTTGATTGTACTATAATAGGAGTATTTAATAAAGTACGGAAATCTTTAGAGGTCTTTACTAAATTATTAATCTGATCCAATTCAGACATAACTTCGTTTAGCTTGTTTTGTGATTTTGCTTCACGAAACAATGCTTCTGCATATCGATAAGAAACTTTTGAGTTTTTCATTATTGTTCCTGACCTTTATTAGCTAATTCTTTTATATAATTCTCTATGATTTCTGCATCTTTTTCTGTCGTTAGTTTATCACCTAAAACTTTTTCTGTAGCTTCTATAACTAAATCAGCAACTTCACTGCGTATTTCTTTTATAGCAGCTATTTTATTACGTTCAATTTCTTCATTAGCTTGACGAAGGATTATATTTTTATTCTTTTCCGCTTCTTTAATTATAATATGCGCTTGTGCTTCAGCTTGTTGTTTACCTTTTTGTAGCATCTCGTCAACAGTTTTATAAGTCTCTCTTAATTTTGTTTCATTTTCAGAATTTATATTTTTAGCTTTTAATTGCGCACGTTCTGCTTCTTCTATAGAATCTTTTATAAATTCTTCCCTTTGAAGTATGTTCTTTATGAAATTTTTGCCACCTATTAAATAAAGTGCAGCAAGGAAAAAAAGGAAATTAACTATTGACCAAAATACTAAACCCGGTTTTACACTAAGAAAATCCATATTTTTTAGTTTGAATATAATATTAAAAATATTTTCTAAAGAGTTAAGATCATTGACCTACGGCATAAAGTCGTAGATCAATGGAAACTTAACATTTATATTATGTTTTGAAAAATTATAAGTTCAAAACGTAATTTAATTTACTTTACACAATAAGTGCAAACTATTTTAAAACAAGTAATAAACAAATTGCGGCCGCGAAAAACGCAACACCCTCTATAAGAGCTGCTGCAATAATCATACTTGTTCTTAATTGACCGCCTGCTTCAGGTTGACGTCCTATAGCTTCTAAAGCTGCTGCACCTATACGAGAAATTCCAATACTCGCACCTATTACAACTAAACCTGCGCCTATTGCGGCTGCCAAATAAGCAATTGCTAATGATTCCATGATATCTCCAATGTTTTTTAATTAATAATTAATTGTTAAAATAATTTTTATGTTAAATTATAAATGTCGTAAAAAATTAATGTTCCGAACGAACATGATCGCCTATAGATTGTCCTGTATAAATTGCAACTAACATCGTAAAAACAAACGCTTGAATGAACGCTACCAATAACTCTAATAGATAGAGAAAAACAGAAAATGGAACGATTATAGTAGCAAGTACATATGTGTTAAAGAAAAATAATAACCCTAAAAACGAAAGTATAATTATATGACCGGCTGTCATATTTGCAAAAAGACGTATTGTCAAAGAAAAAGGCTTGATGAAAAGAGTTAATATTTCAATAGGCACCATTATCGGAGCAAGACCAACAGGAGCTCCACCTAATAAATGCTTGAACCAAGACTTAATACCCGAGTATTTAATAGCTGCTCCGTTAATTACAAAAAAAGCAATTAAAGCTAAAGATCCTGTAAGCGGAATAGCGCTAGTAGCGGTATGACCACCGGGCAACAAACCTAGAATATTTACAACTAAAATAAAAATAAAAGTTGCAACAAAATAAAACGTTAAAGAATTTACAATTTTAGGGTATGGAATATTCGGAGCAACAATTTCGTCACGAACATAAAGAATTATTTTCTCTGCCACGTTAGCCAAAAAACCTTTAGGTGGTTTATTATATGCTAATTTCTTTTTCTTGCTGATATTACGAAAAACAAGCAGTATGAAAACAATAGCTATCCATTGAAATACTACTAAATTTGTAACAGAAAGATCTAAAGCGGGTGCTTGTCCATCAGATGTTCTAACAATACTGTGATCTACTTCTGTAAATAAACCACTAGAAAGCATCGACGACTTGCTAAAATAAACATGAAGCCCATTGTCTACTAAAACTATAGGTAAGTCGCAGACATGATGGGGACCTATATAAAATCCATTATGGTCACCTAAAGTAGCAAAAATTTCACCGAAAACATCGGCATTGGCTTCTTTATGAACTGTATCTACAGCGCTAGAATTAGTAGATAAATCTTCTGAATGTTTAATGTTATCTATAGAAAAACTCATATATTATCATTGAATAATTTAATTGTAAAATAAAAAATTCATTCTGATTTCATCTTATTTAAATGAAAAACTTCAAGTAATTTGAATATAAAATAAAAAAGGAATAATGATATTAAAAAAACTTTCTGTGAAATTAATAAAAACTTTAAAATTAAAAATGAAATCAATAAAATTGCTAAAGTCCTAAATATGTAAAATAATAAAATATGTTTGACAAAATTTTCATCACTTACACGAGGATAAACAATTTTTATAGCAATAAAATAACCTAATATACAAAGTAAAAAGGAATATAAAATTCCAAACATATATAGACTATTCATTTTCGTTTTTATTGTTTATATTTCTAAAAAAATTAAAAAAACCTGCAAAAAAACCAAAAAAAGTAAAAAAAAGTGTTAATAATGGCGATAAATCAAACTTCTTATCAAGCCACCAACCTAAAACTATACAAAGTCCTATCGTTAATGCTAATTGCAAACCCAAATTAAGATAAGGAGCTACTTCTTTATAAATATTTTGAATATTTTGCTTGTCTGATTTCTTATTTTTTTCGTCTTGATCCATAATAGTCTTAACTTTACTAATTTAATAATTTTTTTTGTAAAAATTGCTAAAAAAAGTAAAAAATATAAAAATATTATAGTTGGCAGTTCTAATCGCCTTGAAATTATTAGGAATAAAAATTATGCAGAGATTTTTTGAAATTTAGTAGCATATAGTTAGCTTATAAATAAGATAAGGACGAACATGTAAGTTCGTCCTTATTCTATGTGTTATAGTTTGCTTTAAGCTAACCATTTAGAAAAAAACATGTTTTATTTTGCCCATTTACACATAAACATATCCGTATTTGCGATATTGTGATTTTTCGGTATAACCCTTACTGTAAATCCTTGTACTCCACTTTCTTTGCAAGTAAATTCACCTTGGAAACAATAAAGATCATTTTCCATATTTTTGAAGTTAAGTGATTTTGTAAGTGGTTTTACAAATTCATTTCTATGATTTATTTCACCGAAATACACTTGTACAGCTACATCTTCATGCGATAGATTTCCTAATTTAACTTTAACATTTATAGGTATAGGTCTATTTATTTCGGAGCTATCTTCTATATTTGTCTCTACATTAACAATGTCAACGTCTTTCCAGTTATCATGTATTTTGTTTCTCCAATCTTGCAGTAGTGTAGCTTTTGCACCTGAATTTTCAGAAAGTGTTTTATAGCTATTTAACGCAGGTACATAGAATCTTGATGTATATTCTTTGACCATTCGAGAAGTAGAGAACATAGGAGCGTTAGTTTCTATACAATTTTTCATCATTTCAACCCATTCCTCTGGCGTATGATTTCTTGAGCTTCTATCATAGAACATTGGAATAATAGTTGTTTCCAATAAGTCATATATCATTTCTGACTCAATAATTTCATACTCTTCATTGTTTTCGTGTTCTTCGCCAGTACCTATAGCAAATCCGTTATTTCCCTGATAACCTTCGTCCCACCAGCCGTCTAAAATAGATAGGTTGAGCGTTCCGTTCAGAGCGGCTTTCATTCCGCTTGTTCCACTAGCTTCAAGAGGTCTGATAGGATTATTGAGCCATATATCGCAACCTTTAACCATCATTCTAGCTATAACCATATCGTAATCTTCAAGGAATACGATATTTCTTTCGAGATCGGCTTCTCTTATTTTTTGGATAATAGATTGGATAACTTCTTTTCCTTGTGTATCTTTTGGATGTGCTTTACCTGCAATAATAATTTGAACAGGTTTTTCGCTGTTTTGTACAATTTTTTTCAATCTATCTATATCTTTAAATATTAGATTAGCTCTTTTATATGTCGCAAATCTTCTAGCGAAACCAATAGTTAGAGCATCGGGATCTAATAACTCATTGACTGAAATTTTATTTTTAGCAGACAACGCTCTATTAGTTCTACCTTTTAAGTAATTTCTAGCGAATAGTACTAATCTTGTTCTTCTTCTTTGTTTTTCTCGCCATAGCTCTTCGGAAGGTATAGTGTGTACTTTTGTCCAATCTGTACTATCGGGCAACATTCTCCAAGATGGGCTAATATATCTATCAAATAGTTCTGCAAATTCTCTAGCTACCCAAGTAGTAGTGTGTATTCCATTAGTTACAGATGTGATAGGTACTTCATCTATTGGGAAATCTTTCCATAAGTTTGCCCACATTTTTCGGGATACTTCACCATGTAATTTACTTACTCCATTTCTGTAGGCAGTTAATTTCAAGCCTAATATAGTCATAGAGAAAGGTTGACTTGGGTCATATTTTCCGAATTGTCCTAGCTCTATAAAGTTTTCTTTTGTCATTCCAAATACATTATAGTATTGTTTCAGATAAGCATCAACTTTATCTATTTCAAAAGCTTCGTTTCCTGCGGGAACAGGTGTATGAGTAGTAAAAACAGAACTTGCTAAGTTTAGATTTCTCGCAGCCTTAAAAGTTAAATTATATTTTTTTATAAGCATTTTTATTCTTTCTATTAGCGCAAAAGCTGCGTGTCCCTCGTTAATATGTACTACTTCCGGATTCAGATTCATAGCTTCTAGCGCTCTCATACCGCCTATACCTAAAACTATTTCTTGCTGGATACGTGTTTCTCTGTCGCCACCATATAGTTGATTCGTTATTTGTTTTACATTAAGATCGGCATTGTCATTTATGTTCGTATCTAAGAAATACATTCTAATTCTACCGACTTTCATTTCCCAGACTTGACACCATACTGTTCCGTTTGGCATTTCAACTGCAATTTTGAGCGGCGTATTATCTTCTTTTTTAACGATATTCAAAGGCATAGTATAGAAATCATTATAATGATAGATTTCATTTTGCCAACCACTGTGTGAAAGTTTTTGTCGGAAATAACCTTCTTGATATAGCAAGCCTATTCCAACTAACGGCAAACCTAAATCGCTGGCTGATTTCATATGATCTCCCGACAATACTCCTAATCCACCAGAATAGTTTGGAAAGCTTTCATTTATTCCATATTCAGGACTAAAATATGCGATAACTCCGCGTTCTTGCGGGAAATTTTGTGAGAACCACGTTTCGTCTTCCATATATTTTTTGAATCTTTCATAAATATAATCGAGATAGCTTACAAAATCAGCTTGTTCGGAAAGTTTAACTAGCTTTTCATAAGGAATTTTGTTTATAAGTTGCACAGGATTATGCGATACTTCTTCCCAAATTTTTCTATCCATACGAATAAATAACTCTCTAGCGTCGGAGTTCCAACACCAATAGTAGTTATAGGCAATTTCTTTTAGCTTTTCAATTTTTGGGGGTAAATTTGTTGTAACTAAAAAAGTTTTAAGTGGAAACATTTCATCCTTCTCCTTTTTTTATATCAAAATTAAAAATAATTCTAACCTATAAAATACATAAAAAAAAATTAAAAATTATAATTAAATTCTAGAAAATATCTAAATAATGTAACAAAACTTATTTTAATTATAAAAAATAAAATTTGGCAGAGTATAAATATTTTTTTATTTTTACATTTAGGCTTTTTTTTATTATGTATAAAATCATTTTACCAAATTTTGAAGGTCCATTTGACCTTTTACTTTATTTTATCAAACGTGATGAAATAAATATCTACGACATTCCTATTGCGAAGCTTGCCGATGAGTTTTTGAATTACATTAAATTAGCTTCTCATTTTAATTTGGAGTTAGCAGGCGAATTTATTGTTATGGCTAGTAATTTAATGTACATAAAATCTCAAATGCTATTACCTTACAAGCAAGAGCAAGATGGAGTAGAAATTGAAGAACCGCGAGCCCAATTAGTGCAAAACATCCTAGAATACCTACAATATAAAGAGGTAGCGAAAGATTTATTAAATCTATATTCTAAACAAGAATTTATGCTTTGTCGCGGTAATTTTTCTGCAGAATATGCAAATGCAAATTTTAGTGCTATCTATAAAAATGCTAATCTAATTGATCTATTAAAAGCTTTTGCTAAAGCTATTAATCGTAATTTAGAACCGACTAACGTCCATGTAGTTGAGATGATTAGCATTACTGTTGAAGAAAAGAAACAGCTAATTTTAGATAATTTACAAGCAAAGAAACGTTTAACTTTTTTTGAACTTGTAAAATCTCAAACCAAACAGCATATAGTTATAACCTTTTTAGCAATGTTAGAACTAATAAAACTTAAAATCATATTCGTTACTCAAGACAAAATTTTTGAAGATATTATAATTGTAGAATATCCGAAAGAATTAGAAACTTCTTTATAATTCTATTATAGTATTTCATGTTTTTTTAATCTGTCCACCATTCTAATTTTAGTTCTTGGAATGGTGCGTTTCTTTTTTTAGTTTCTTCAAAATATGCTTTTTGTTCTTTTGTCAATTTTTTACCACTTCTGACAAGTTCAAATAAGTCACAAATCTTATTGAAATCCGAGTGATGAAACGAGAATCTTTGTTCAGCATAATCTTTTGCCGAATATGTATGTATCAAAAACTGCCAATCTGATGATTGCAGTAGCATTAATTCTCTTAGTGCTTGCGTAAGTAGTTCTCGTTCTGTTTCATTTAATTTTTCAGGCGGATTTTTTTCTAATATGTTATTAAATCTTAGTTCATTATCATATATATATTGCCAAGTCCAGCCATTTTCGTTATCAAACCATACGCTATGGTCGTTATTTTCGCCCCACGAACCTTCAGGTAAAGATATAACTTCACACGGTTTTATCTTAAATAACTGTTCAGCTGCAGTCGCCATATTCACCCATGGTGAATGCGCTAGTCCTTTGCATAACATACGAATAAACTCAGGTCCTTCAAACCACCAATGTCCAAAAAGTTCTGTATCGAATGGCAATGTTATCGTAGCAAATTCGCCTGTTTTATTATGATAATAGTTAGCAGTATTTTCAATTTGATGGATAAAATGATTTATTTGCAAATCTAATTTATCAAATACCCAGTCCGGATGATATAAAGTTTTATACATCATATCAGCTTTTTTATCGGTAACTCGCCAATATTTCAAGCGGGACGGATAATGTGTTTTATGGAAATCCAAATAATCAGGGTGAGCCGGATAGCCTATAGAACCGCTCCACACTTGCATAGAAATATCGTGATGCCGTGTAAAAGCTACTGCCGTTCCATATTCTACTTTTTCACTTGAACTAACTTCATATAGCTGTAAAGGTGTTTTGCCGAACTTTGAAATTGGTTTATAGTTTGGCGAGAGAACATGTTCAAAATGGCTTTTGTTTGTATCGGTAAAAGCTCCTATAGTAGAGCTCCTTTTTAACAAATCTTCGTCCACAACGAAATAAAGCAATTCGTTTTGTGCTAGTATTTGTTCTACGCCACGTCTTAAATGCTTTTTATTGAATGGTGCTACTGGTGTCAAAGAATGCCATTCATAAGAAGGACGATAAGCACATTCAGGCAGCCATGTTCCGCGTGGCTTGCGTCCAAAATGTTTTTTATAATTTTCAACAGCGGCTTTGAACTGTAAATTCACACTTTTATCGTATCCAAGTAGCGGTGCATATCCGTGTGTAGCGCCACAAGTCATTATTTCAACAGCTCCTTTATCTTGTAGATCACGAAAGCCGCCTATAACAGAATAATTATACTTATGGATGTAATCATTTTTGCGAGCTTCATACCATTCTTTCCACCATTTAGCTAAATAAATATGATGCGGCTCATAACCCCATTTTGTAAAATTATCGTGATCCTCTTGTGCGGCATTTATTTTATTATCGCAATAATTAATAAATATATTTTTAGTATTACTATGCTCTAATTGTTCACAAAGTACGGGAGAAATATCAAGCGTAATTTTCGGTAAAATTCCTTCGTTTGTCAAATCGTTAAAAACATTTAACAAGGGAATGTAACACTCTGCGATTGCTTCTGTAAGCCAATCTTCACCATGAGGCCAAGTCCCGTGATGTAAGACCCAAGGGAGATGTGTATGTAAAATAAGTACAAGATTTCCTGATGCCATAATATATTCCTAATAATTTTGATAATGATAAATAAATGATAATATTATGATTACGTTTTTAATGACAAAATATTTTATAAATATAAAAATAATTGTGAATATCAGCAAAATATTACTTTTTACCTTCTACGGATAAAGCTTTTTAAAAATTGCAACTCGCTTTTTGTGAAAAAACCTAATAATTTAAGCAAGATGAAGAATAAAACTAAACATAAAAGTTTTAATACAAAAGCTATTTGCAAATCAAAACTATGTATTATGTATTTTCCAATAGCAAAAACTATAAAAGTAGCTAAGAAAATTAAGGCAATTCTTCGCCATTCATAATCAACTTTGAAATTAACTTTACGCTGAAAGAACTTCATCAAAGCAGCGCCAGAAAAATAAGCTATGAGCAAAGCAATAGAAGCACCTAAAATACCGAGTTTAGGAATTAAAGTAAAGTTCAAAACTACACTTATTGCTGCTGAAAGAGAAATAGCTATAGGTAAGTATTTCGTTTTCTTTTCTATATGAAAAACGGCTGCAAAATTATTCGTTACTCCTGAAAAGAAATAACCGAAAAGCAGTATAGGAACTATGTACATAGCGTGCCAATAATCTTGATGAATAAAATATCTGCCGTTCCAAAGAGGAATACGCACAATGTTGTCAATGAAAAGTGTAACAAAAAGAAAGACCGCAGCACAAACAAGAGTAAAATAAGTCAAAACGCGACCGAAAAGGCGCGGAGCTTCTTCATCTTTATAATGCGAAAGATAAAAAGGACGCCACGCATAATCAAAAATTGTAACCATTAACATCATTGGAATAGCTAGCTTAGCATTAATCTGATAGATACCTATTTGAGCATCATTTGTAAACAGTTTCATAATAGGACGATCTAACATCTGCATAGCAACCGTTGATAAACTTGCAGGTAAAGTTGGCAAACCAAACTTTAACATTTCTTTGAAGAGCTTCTTATCGAAATTGAGATCTAAACTTTTTATTATATCTGGTAAGAAAATACAAGTTCCTACAAAAGAAGCTATAAGTTGAGCGAAAAATACGCCTAATATACCTAATTCCGTGAAAATTAAGAAGAATACGTTTAAGGTTACTGATAGTAAAATAATGCAAAATCGCGTAATAGCAAAACGTTTTACACGATGTAACATACGCAAGCGACCATAAGGAATAACCATTAACATATCAAAAAGCGGAATAAGAGCAGCAACTTGAATAATAGCTTGAGCATTTTGATATGTGTCGCCTATGATAGAGCTAGCTAGTTCTTCTGAAAATAATAAAATAAGAAGTGTACAAGAAAAACTTATTAATGTAATCGTTAAAAATGAGACAGAGAAAACTTTACGATTATTCGCTTCGTCGCCTTGTTTGAAAAAACGGAAAAATGAAGCTTCCATTCCGAAAGAATAGATATATACAATTAATGCGATTATAGCAAATAGATAAGCTACAACTCCATTCTCATCTTGCGATAAATAATTGGAATATAAAGGTGTTAAAAGAAAGGATAAAAAGCGTCCTAATGTCTGAAATATCCCGTAAGTAAGCGTATCACTAGCTAGTGATTTTATTTTATCTCTTATCATAAAATACTTGTTTTTTTATCTACCAATTCTTATGATTAAAATATCTTGTTTTTTTCTGATTTTTCTTTAAATTCCGTTTTGCTTGAATTTCTAATTCTTCAGATTTCTTCATAATTTCTTCTATTTTCCGTTCTGTTTCCAAGAGCTCCGGATTATTAAAATTCTGGCTATCTAACTTATGTCTTGCTAAAGTTAGATTATATTTAGCTTCATAAAAATTGCTATTTTTGCGTAAAGCTTCTTTATAAAAATGAATACTTTTTATAAAGTCTTGTTCTTTAAAATAACTGTTTGCAATGTAAAAATATGCTTTTGATTGTGTAGTTGTATCTAATTTTTTCACGATAGCGGTAAAAGTTTCACGTGCTTCGTTATAGTTCGCCGATGAATATAGTTTAATTGCTTTATTAAATTCTAAAGCAGTTGAATCAACAACAGAAAATATAGATATTAAAATTAAATTTAGATATAGCATTATTATCGTTTAACAGTTAGTTCTATCAATTGCTTAGGACATTTTGACAAACAGTTTCCACAAGCTATGCAATTAGATGCATCTACGCTTCTTGTCTCTTCTTTTACCGTGATAGCTTGCATTTCACAGCTAGTGGAACAAGCTTTGCAAGCGCTAGTTTCTTGTTCGGGAGTGTGTGGCGAAATTATCACTTGTCGCGAAAAAGGTAATTTAGAAACAAAACCGAGCAAAACACCTATAGGACAAGCAGCGCGACAAAATGGTCTATAGATAAATATCGAAAGAATTATGACAACAATTGATAAAATGATTGATAAAGTGTTGCGGAATTCAAATCCGAAAATTGCTTTGAATGGATCTACATCACAAAAAGTACGCATCTGGTAAATAGCCGCATGTAATCCTATTATTATAACTAAAACAATACGCAACCAGCGCATTATTTTTTGTATCCGTTCCGATTTTAGCACCTTAAATTTATTTTTTGTAAATAAAAATTCTTGAAAACCACCAAGATGACATACCCAACCACACCAAGTTTTGCCAAAAAAGAACGTTGCTATAAGCAATAATATAATAAAGGAAATACCTATAAGATAGTTAGGTAAAGTTTCTGTAAATATGAATAAATTTTGGAAAGCACCTACAGGGCAAATACAAGGTCCCGCATAAAAACCGTGAAAACCAAAAAATATCATTGATAAAAACAGGAATAATTTTCTGTAATTTCGCAATGTCTTGAATTTTACAAAAACACCTGCTAAAATCGTGAAAAGTACACCTAAAACGGGAAATTTTAATCGCGAATAATTAATGAACTCTTCTTTTGTTGTTTCTTCTGTAAATTCTTCAAACTCCTCAAATTCTTCAAATTCATCGTTTCCCGTTTCAGCTTCTACATTTTGACTGCAATTTGAATCTTTGCAAGATGAACATTGAGCATTTAATTCATAAAGAGTAAATGGCAGAAGAAACAAAAAAAGCAATTTTAATATAAATATCTTGTTCATAGCTATCTTTCTATACTAATCAAAAAAAGCCGATTAAAAAATCGGCTCCTCTCATTATATCTGAGAAAATTAATGTAAAAAAATCACACTATATGCATATTAAGCTTTCACAATAGCGTCTACAGGACAAGCAGCTACACATTGTGATTCGTCAAAGTAACCTTGACATTCTACACATTTGGAAGCATCTATTTCTGTATGTTCTTCGCCTTCTGCAATAGCTTCTACGGGACATTCACTAATGCAAGCACTGCAGCTAATACATTCATCTGTAATTTTGTAAGCCATTTTTTCTCTCTCCAATCAAAATTAAATTAATTATGCAAAATTGCAAGTACAAAGATAAAGAAAATATATCTTAAAAACAAATAAAAATATTTTGCAGCATACATTGACATTTTTTTGATAGTAAATAAAACGATGAATTTCAGTTCTGTATTTACTAAAAATCATCTTCTTTGATGTCGGGGCGTATTTGATACGCCCTTTTTTGTCTGAACTATGATTTATGTGATTATTATGATTAACAGGATTATTGACACATGTGCCGTAGGCACAAAATTTCGGTAAAAGAAATGTAATCTTACTCATCTCGTCCCGTACGGAACGAAACATTAAGAAAGTATAAGTTTTACCGATATTTAATCCCTACGGGATTTTATAAGGATAAATAATTAATAACCACACCTCCCCCGCTTCGCGGGTACTCCTTTCAAAGAGGAGAATTTCCCCTCTGCGAAGTTGGCAAATTCCCCTTCGGCAGCTGTCGGGCGTGTCGCATACGCCCTACGCAGCTTGACGAGGTAGTCTATTAAATGTCATGTTCTAAAATAAGTTTATACTTTAATAAGAACCATGTTTTTTGATATTTGTTGCAATTATTTTATTCTTGAAAAAACAGCACAATTATACCAATTTGAATCACTTAATTGTTCTAAGTCATCGTCGTTAGGAAAAGGATTGCAATTACCCATTTTGAGAATTTTGCAAGTCTTCGGATCAAATTCAAAAAATCCATCTTGATTGTAGTAAAGCTTTAATAAATCACCTTCTACTTCGTAACCTATATCATGAAACTTTGGAACTACATTTTCTAAATTTTCATTCGGAAAAGCCATAAGATACATTCCTATTCGGTCCCATGTATAATGTGGCATATAGAACCAAATCCTAGCGCTAAGATCAACAGTTATTTTAGGATAATCCTCAGATGCTGCAACTTTTAAAAAACCACGAATGTCATCTGTAAAGGATAACTCCGGAACAAGTTTGGTACATATCTCATCACCAACATATATAGGCTTTTCTACATTGGTTGCTGTGTGTATCAACTTAGTTAATTTCCAATTCGTTCCTGCTAATTTTGGTTTGTCTTTATAAGGTGTTACTTCTTTTAAGATAGGTGCAAATTCCAAATAATCTGTATCGTTAGAATATAATCTTAAATTCTTTCCGACGAATGAAAATTTCTTGATCGATAACAAATTATTTACAAATAAAGAACCATCATGAAGCTCTTTGATTTCTGTCCCTGCTAAATCTTTAATTTGAAATGTCTTTGTTTCTGTATCCAATGTGAACTTTCCATGTAAATCATTTGTTGAAGTTCTTACTATTATAGTGTTATCGTTTTTTAAAATAACCCAAAAACAAGCTTCTGAAGTAGGTTCAGGTGCTTTATCAGAGGAGCTATTAACAAAATTAATAAGCTTCCATTTTACATCGAATAATTGTTGCTCCTCCTGTACAACTGTACTAGGGTTATCTTTGCAGCTAGCTATTACAAATAAACAGGCAAATGCAAATATTGCCATGAAAAACATTTTCGTTTTTGTCTCTTTCATTTCTATTTTCTCCTTCCTTAAAGTGAAACAATATCTATTCTTAATCAATAAATTTATTATCTTATTATTTCTAATCTGTTATATTATGCATTTACTATCAAGCTCTTGACTGTCAACAAGTAAAGTGTAAATATATATTCTTTCTTTCAATTCTTTCCCATTAATTGTTAGCGAGGAATACAATCAAGCATATTCACTTTTTGAATCATCATCACATACGCCTTTATTTATTTTTGATAATAAAGATAATAAAAACATATATATAATGACGATATAAGAATATAATTATTATGTTTTTCTGAAACTTTTCTCCAAGAGTTTTGTAAGTCTCAAATTCTTAAACATTTTTAAGTTTCATTTATAGTATTAAATCTATATTTTTTTTTACAATTTAATGCAATTATTTTATATTTTTTTCGTATATTTATAAGTTTATCAAAAACATAATAATTAAGTTTTTAATATGATATTTAATTATTACAATTTCAGCAAATAGATAGGAACAAATAAAAATATGTTAGAATTTATTTCAAAATTTATTTCCAAACTTTTCGGCGGAAATAAAAGCGAAAAAGACATTAAACGAATTAAACCGATAATAGAAGAGATCAATAGTATTTATGAACAATATCACTCTCTTTCTGACGATGAAATAAAGGCTAAGACTTCAGAATTTAAGGCTATTATCAATGAGAATAAGCAAAGTTTAGAGGACGAGAAAGCAGCAATATTAGAAAGATTGCGAAATGAGAAACTTACTGCTGACCAAACAGCCGATCTTTCCGAGCGTTTAAAGAGTTTAGAAAAAGAGCTTTTTGGAGTTGTGCAAGACACTTTAGATGAAATACTTCCTGAAGCCTTTGCAGTTGTAAAGCAAGCTTGTTATCGCTTGAAAGAAGCGGGTTATTCTTACGAGTATGCGGGTAATCATTATAAATGGGATATGGTGCCTTACGATGTTCAGCTTATTGGTGGTGTAGTAATCCACCAAGGTAAAATTTCGGAAATGGCAACAGGTGAAGGTAAAACTTTAGTTGCGATTTTACCTATTTACTTAAACGCATTGGCGGGTAAAGGTGTTCATCTTGTAACTGTAAACGATTATTTAGCAAAACGTGACTGTGATTGGATGCGTCCAGTATATGAATTTTTAGGTCTTACTTGTGAAGCTATTCAATCTAATATGCCGCCAGAAGTACGCAAGCAAATTTACAATGCTGACATTACTTATGGTACTAATAACGAGTTTGGTTTTGATTATCTTCGCGATAATATGGTAACCGATCCTGAAGATATGGTTCAACGTGAGCATTGGTTTGCTATAATTGACGAGGTGGACTCCGTTCTTATTGACGAAGCACGAACTCCGCTGATAATTTCAGGACCTGTCGGACAAGTTGACCAAAAATTTGAAGAGATGAATCCGCGAGTACGTCGTCTTGTAGAAGCGCAATCTAAGCTCATTACAAATACAGTTGCTGAAGCCGAAAAATATCTAGCTAGTGCCGACACAGACAAAGAAGCAAGAGCCGAAGCAGGAAAATTAATTTTCCGTTCTTGGCGTGGCTTGCCTAAACATAAACGTTTAGCAAAGATTTTACAAGAGCCTGAATATTTGAAATTAAGACAAGAAACAGAACTTGAATTTTTGAAAGATCGTGGTTCAAGAATGCCTGAAATTGATTCGGATCTCTTTTATACCGTTGACGAAAAAAATCATCAAATTGATATAATGGAAAAAGGGCGTCAGCTACTTTGTAATGAACAAGAAGAAGCTGAAATGTTTGTTATTCCTGATATAGCTGCTTCTCTTAGTGCTTTAGAAAGCCGTACAGATTTAACTCCCGAACAACGCCAATTAGAAGAAAATCAAATCCATTTGCAATTTGCTGAAAGAAGTGATAGAATACATACTATTTCTCAACTTCTACGCGCTTATTCGCTTTATGAACGAGATGTTGAATACGTTGTACAAGACGGTAAAATTTTAATTGTTGACGAATTTACAGGACGTATTTTAGATGGGCGTCGCTATTCTGACGGACTACATCAAGCTATTGAAGCTAAAGAAAAAGTAAAAGTTGAACGTGATACTCAAACCTTAGCAACAATTACTTTGCAAAATTATTTCCGCTTATATCATAAATTAGCAGGAATGACAGGTACAGCTGAAACGGAAGCTGGTGAGTTTGATAAAATTTATAAACTTGATTGTACTGTAATCCCGACAAATAGACCTATAATTCGCGATGATAGAGAAGATTTAGTTTACAGAACAAAACGTGAAAAATACAACGCAATTATAAATGCTGCTGTTGAATATCTAAAAGAAGGACGACCTGTATTAGTCGGAACAGCAAGTGTAGATGTTTCTGAAATTTTAAGCCGAATGTTTACTCAACGTAGAATCCAACATAATGTACTTAATGCAAAACAGCATGCAAGAGAAGCTGAAATAGTTGCTTTAGCCGGCAGAAAAGGTGCAATAACCATAGCTACAAACATGGCAGGACGTGGTACGGATATCAAACTAGATCATGAATCTAGAGCAAATGGAGGATTAGCTATTATCGGTTCTGAACGACATGATGCACGCCGTATAGACAGACAATTACGCGGTAGAAGTGGACGACAAGGCGATCCGGGAAGCTCGCAATTTTTTATCTCTCTTGAAGATGATCTTATGAGACTTTTCCAAAGTGATAGAATAGCTGCTATTATGACAAAAATGGATTTACCAGAGGGCGAACCTATCCAACACTCAATGATTACAAAAGCGGTGGAAAATGCACAAAAGAAAGTCGAAGAAAATAACTTCGGAATACGAAAAAGACTAATCGAATACGACGATGTGATGAACCAACAAAGAGAAGTGATCTACAATAGACGGCGTTCAGCTTTAAGGGGTGAAAGACTTCGTGGCGAAATTCTTGAATATGTTGAAGATATTGCAGCTGAATGGTATGAAACTTTGCAACCAAATGGCGAATATAAACAATTCGTACATAATATGCGTTCTACCTTGCTATGTGAACCGAAAATTACAGAACAAGAATTTAAAGCAATAAAAGAAAATGAATTTATTCAAAAAGTTCTAGAAGCAGCTACCAATTTTTATGATAAAAAAGAAGAAATGCTAGGTGCAGAATTTACTGCAAAATTAGAACAAGTCGCTATTTTACAAACAATTGATGATAAATGGCGTGAACATCTTCGTTTGATGGACGACCTTAAAGAAGGTATCCATTTACGTAGTTATGGACAAAAAGACCCGCTTCTTGAGTATAAACAAGAAGCATATAAGCTTTTTGTAGATTTGATTGCTGATATAAATAAAGCTTCTGTAAGTTTTGCTTTTAAGTTTTTCCCAAGATTAGTAGCTCCTGAACGTTCAGCTTTAAAAAAAGCTGCAATGAAAAGACCTACTCAAGATGATCTACCAGATATGCAAAAAACAACGATTGCAGGCGGTATGTTCAACTATCAACATTCATCGACAACTATGCCTGCTTTCTTGTCATCGGCATCAGAAGATCCAAGACATTCTGCCTCTGTTCCAAGAACAGAAAGACGCGAACAACCTAAAATAGGGCGAAATAGTCCATGTCCTTGTGGTAGCGGAAAAAAATATAAACAATGTTGTGGACGTGAAGACCAATAACTTATATAAGTACATAGATATACAGGTTTACTATATTTTGTAAACCTGCTTTTTTATTTTTACATCTAGCTGGTAAATGAAAAATAAATTAAAAAAAATTGTAATAGCTTTTATATTATTTATAAGTATATATAACTTAAGTTTGGCACAGGTTGAAAATGTTCCTATAGTAAATCCTGTTTATGATTTCTTGTTGAGAAGTGAAACTAAAGGATATTTACCTAATTTTTCGCTTTCCCAATTACCTTTGCAAAGGAAAAAAATTGTAGAAGCTTTAAAGCTAGTCCGAGAACATGAAGACAACTTAACGAATGCTGAAAGAAAAATATTAGAACAATTTGAATTAGAATTTGAAATACAAAAACCTGAAACGGCTGTTCTTTTTTATAGCGAAAGTGATACAAATCAAGTTTTTTCAAAAAAAATGTTTTCTAACTGTGAAAAATCATTCTATCGTTATCGTTCTAACGATAGCACAAAAGCTATTACTTCAGTTACTTTTGATCCTATAGCAGGTTTAGATTTTTTATATAAATTTGATAACAACAATAAAAACAACAACTTGCTTATAGGTACGTTAGGAGGACGACTGTTCGGAACTTTGACAAGTCATCTCGGATATTATTTGCAAATAACTAATGCTGCAATGCTATATGGGAATGATTCACTAGCTCTTTTAGATAAAAAATATTTCAACAATAATAAATTTAGGAAGCTTAATAGTGATGCTGATATTTCTGAATCACACGTAGCTTTTGAATATGATTGGTTCTATTCAAGTATAGGACGTGAAACGCGCTTGGAAGGTGCTGGCTTAAGTCAACGGATTTTTGTTAATAATCTATCGCCCGCTTTTGATGCAATTACTTTAGCAGCAAGATTTTCTAATTTTGAATATAAGTTTAGCCACAATAGCTTGCTGAACTTTCCTGTAGCTAGTGATATGGGATATGCAACTGTAATTCCACCTAAATATGTGGCTATGCATACTTTTTCTTTCCGTCCGACTTGGGGCGAAATAAACTTGTTCGAAAGTGTTATCTATACGCGTGAGTTAGACTTAGCTTATCTCAATCCTTTAAGTTTTTTGAAATCGTTAGAGCATTCTCAGCATGATCGTGATAACTCTGGAATGGGAATAAGCGGCGTTTTTAGACCAATGAAAAATCTGCAACTAAAAGCTAGTTGGTTTCTTGATGATATAATTATTAGTAAAATCGGAACTGGATTTTGGAGCAATAAAACAGCGTGGAATATAGCCGGAATTGTTGCTCTGCCAAACAATTTAGACATCGGAATAGAATATACACGTGTTGAACCATATACTTATTCGCATTTTAATCCGCAAAATTCAAATGTAAATGACTCGATCTTGTTTAGTTCAATGATTTCACCTAATTCAGACAGGTTAACTGCTTTATTTCAATTCTGGTACGGAGAACGCTATCCATTAAAATTATCTATAAATTACACAAGGCATGGAGCTAATATATATGACGAATCTGGCGAACTTATTTTTAACGCTGGTGGCGATCCGCTGCAATCTATAAGATGGGGAAAAGATTCTGAAAAAGTTAATTTTCTTGACGGGAATTTAGAAAAAATATTCGCAATTGAACTAAGCACAGGAATTGAAATTATACGCGGATTTAATATACAATTTTACTATAATTTTCAACGAAAAAACAAGGAAAATTTAAATGTAGGAAGAATAATATTCCGATTTAATGATTTTTAAATTAAGTATAGGCGGAAATGGAAAGAATACTGAGTTTTCTGACAGAATTAAAAGAAAACAACAATAGAGAGTGGTTTGAAGCTAATAGGAAAGAATATCTTGATGTAAAAAAAATATTTGAAAATTTTGTTGTTCAATTAATTGAAGGAATATCTCAATTTGATAAAACAATACACAATATTACTGTAAAAGATTGTACTTATAGGATATATCGAGATTTACGTTTTTCCAAAGATAAGACACCATATAAAACGCACTTAGGTGCTTTTGTTTGTCCATTTGGGAAAAAATCAGGTTATTCAGGCTATTATTTTCATATTGAGCCAAACACTCAATCATCTTTTTTAAGTGGCGGACATCAATTAATTACAGGCTCATATAGACCTACTCCAAAATTGTTGCAAAGTATTCGCGAAGAAATTTGGACAAATGGCGAACAATTTGTAAAAAATATCAAAAAGGCTGAAGGATTTAGCCTAATAAAAGAAGATGCTCTAAAAAAAGCACCTCGTGGCTTTCCATCTGATTATAAGTATATTGAATATATTAAGTTAAAAGATTATTGTTTAGCAAAACCTATTGATGATAAATTTATACTAAATAAAAATTTGATAGAAAATACTATAAATGAATTCAGAAAAACATATGATTTCAATTATATGCTTAATCAAGCTATAGAATTTGTTTTAGAAGAATAAAAAAAAATTAAAAAAAATGCTCAAAAATTTGGTTGTTTCATAAAAAACACGTATTTTTGTATTCCCTTTTTTGATCATTGTATCGCAATGTAAAAAAGGAGTTGAAACTATTTTTCCTGAGTAGCTCAGCTGGTTAGAGCATCTGACTGTTAATCAGAGGGTCGGGGGTTCAAGTCCCTCCTCAGGAGCTCTTATAAATGAGATTGTTTATTACTAACAATCTCTTTTTTTATTCCTTCATTTCAAACTTATGCATAGTTAACAGAAGTTGATAAGTAATTTTCAAACAACTAAATAGACTCTCATACCAATAAAAACAAAACAGAATTGAAATATTATTAATTTGTCTATTTATATTTATTTTATTAGAAATTATTAAGGAATTATTATTATATTATTGATTGTGATTTAATTGTTATTTAATATTTAAAGGGCAAAAAATGTTTAAAAATTATTTCAAGTTAATTGTTTTGTTAGTTTTTCTAACAGTAAATTTATCTGTATTTGCAGATCCCGGTAAAACTTGGCAAACTGCAGAGTTAATAGTAAGTGGTGAAACTAAGAATGGTTCATTTACTCAGGAAGTAGGAGACGAACTATGGTACAAGATCGAAGTTCCTGTAGATGGCGAAGTAGTTTTTATAGTAAATTCAGAAAAAAGTTTAAAGCTGGATCACATCAACATACATTCAATCGGAAAAGATGGTAATATATCACAAAGAGCTGGCGAGTTGTTCTCAAACAAGCCTGCTAATAATGAAATTTTTAGAGTTGGGAATTTATCTAATGGACCATACTATGTTAAATTAAAGAAATGGGAAGGATATGGTGGATATAGTTTAAATTATGTTTTCAATAAAAATACTTTTACTAACGATATTGAGCCAAATAATAATCACGATGAAGTGAAGCAAACCTTAGTAAAGGGGCAAACTATACAAGGACATTTAGGATATTATTATAATTATGTTGATGCAGATAATGAAGATTGGTACAAAGTAGAAGTTCCCGAAGATGGCGAAGCTATATTTACAGTAAAAGCAGAAGAAGGTTTAATTCTGCATTGGTTAGAACTATATGATGGTAATTTAACAGAAATAGCCAGCAAGCTTTTAGAAAACAAACAAGAAGTTCTTAAAGTTTTGAATTTATCTAAGGGAACATACTATATTAAATTAAAGAGATGGAGTGGAGCAGGTGGATATACATTAGCTTATGGGTTAATTAATAGTATAGATAGCCCTGAAGATACGTATGTTTCGGTTTATCCAAATCCATCGCAAGATATTTTCTACGTTCAGATTTTAGATAAATATCAATATGACTATTTACAAGTATTGTCTGTTGATGGAAAATTACTGTTTAGGCAGAATTGTTTAAATTCAGATGATAATATCAAGATAGATTTAACAAATTATCCTTCTGGAATTTATTTAATTAATTTTATAGGTCGCAATACGAGCGATTTCATAAAATTAGTTAAGGAATAAAAAATTATACTCCTAAAAATTAGTCCCATGATCTTAAATGATTATGGGATTTTTTTTATTAATTTTAGATTGGAAAAAATATTTGTATTATTTATTCAATTTCACTAATTTTGTAACAGTGTATTTTTTTATTATTGCCTTTTATAAAATATCATAATAACAATAGCTATCTTAATAAACTTGATGTTCAAAAAAAATAGTTTTTGGAGATGATTATTAAATATAGCTTTATTTAACTCTTAACAAATGGTAAGAAATCATTCGATAGATACTTTAAGAACAGTAGCAACAATTTTAGTTGTTTTACTTCATACTACTGGTAAGTATATGAAAATTGGGATGGAAAGTCTTAACTTTGATGAAAATTTTTGGCTCTCGTTAAGTATTAATGCTTTTACGCGAGTTAGCGTACCAATTTTTGTATTAATTAGTGGAATGTTTTTATTAGGGCGAACTGAATCATTACAAAAATCTTTTAGTAGGTTAATTAATAGAGTTTTAATCCCACTGATATTCTGGACTATTTTATATATTTCTTTAAATATTTTAATGTCAATATCTTCTGGTAATAGTATAGATATAGGAGCCATATTAAAAAGTTTAATATTAGGTCAGCCTACTTATCATTTGTGGTATCTTTTTATGCTATTAGGACTATATTTAATTACTCCGATTATAAATTATAGTATTCCTAATATATCAGAAAAGACTTTATGGAAAATTACTTTAGCATTATTCATTTTTGGAATATTTAATGAGTTATATGATTCGCTTTTAGGTAATAAAGTTTTATTTTTGCTTTGGTTTGTTAATTATTTAGGGTATTATCTTTTCGGTTATTTGATTAAAAGTTATAATAAAAAAATTTCTAACTACATTCTAATCCCAACTTATTTACTTTCCTGTATCTTAATTAGTATATTTTCTGTTTGGACTATTAAATACAATAACAATATATATTTCTTTGGGAATTTAACTCCTTTAGTAATCTTAGGTGCATTAAGTCTATTGATTTTTTTCAAACAGTTAAATTTACAAGAAAATTACTTTTCAAAAATTGCATATTTAACTTTTGGTATTTATTTAATTCATCCGGGTGTTTTATATGCTATTGATTTCTTTATGAAACTTACTAATCTTACAACATTTCAAAATTTATATATTATTATCCCATTAAAATTTACTATTACTTTCTTTGTTTCGCTATTCATTGCTTATGTATTCAGTAAAATAAAAATTTTGAAGAAGGTAATATAAATTAGAGGTAGAAACAAAATAAAAGACTGCTTCAGTTTTAACAATGTCAACAGTTGAGTTTTAAAAATAATCCTATAATTTTGTGATTATGGGGTTATTATATTCTGTTCATTTGCAATAAATAAGTAATACCAAATTGAATTATATATTAGTTCGTTTTTATTGTCTGAACTGTGATTTACGTGATTTTAAGATGTTTTTAAAATTCCCCTTCGGAACGAAGGGGTGGCAGGCGAAGCCTGACGGGGTAGTCAATAAGCAAAAATGAGGACAGAATATTCTCTTCTACAACTCTCAAGATGAGAATTTGCCTACTACATTTGGGGCAAATTGTTATTCAAAATGGTATAATTTCAAGTAATAGAAGAAGTTATTTAGCATTATTTTTAATTTATAGTGATTTATTTTTTAAAATATGGGAAAAAAAACGTATTTTTGTAAAAAACTAAAACGTAATAAAAAGTAATGGCGAAAAAACAAGCAAAAGAAAAAACAATAGAAGTAGCGTTGTGGGAAACAGCAAATAAATTGCGTGGAACTGTTGAGCCTTCGCAATATAAGCACGTGGTATTGGCGTTGATTTTTTTGAAGTTCGCGAGCGATAAATTTGAAGAGCAACGACAAAAACTAATTGACGACGGTAAAGAGAAATATGTCGAAAGACCAGAGTTTTATAATATGAACAACGTCTTTTTTCTAAAAGAAGAGACCCGTTGGACATACATTGTCAGCCAAGCTCGTCAAAACGACATCTCGCTGATAATTGATTCTGCTTTACACACTATAGAAGAAGACAATGAAGCGCTGAAAGGTGCATTACCCAACAACTATTTTTCGAGTCTTGGACTTGACACATCTAAATTAGCCGCTCTTATCAGCGAAATAGATAGTATAGACACATTAAAGGACAAAGAACAAGATGTTATCGGACGTATTTATGAGTATTTTCTGAGCAAGTTTGCCATTGCTGAAGGAAAAGGGAAAGGCGAGTTTTACACGCCCAAAAGCATTGTAAATTTAATTGTTGAGCTGATAGAACCTTATAAAGGCTTTATTTATGATCCATGTTGCGGTTCGGGCGGAATGTTTGTGCAATCTATAAAGTTTATCGAGGCACATCACGGCAACCAAAAAGAGGTTTCCATTTACGGACAGGAAAATATAAACACAACATATAAATTGGCGAAAATGAATCTTGCCATTCGAGGCATTTCTGCTAATTTAGGCGAAAAAGCCGCTAACACTTTTAGCAACGATTTACATAAAGATTTGAAAGCTGATTTTATTATGGCAAATCCTCCTTTCAACCAAAAAGTTTGGCGAGAAGAAAACGAACTTTTAGACGACCCACGCTGGAAAGGTTACGAAGTACCACCCAAAAGCAACGCTAATTATGGTTGGATACTTCACATGGCATCTAAGCTTTCGGAAAATGGTGTGGCAGGATTTCTTTTAGCAAACGGAGCATTGAGCGGTGGCGGTGATGAATATAAAATACGTAAACAGCTGATTAAAAATGATTTGGTTGAAGCTATCTTGATTTTGCCACAAAATATGTTTTATACCACTAATATAAGCGTAACACTTTGGATATTGAATAAAAACAAAAAAGAATACGTAAGGGCTATACATCAACGAAATTACCGAGACAGACAAAAAGAAATTCTTTTTATGGATTTGCGGGAAATGGGCGAGCCGTTTGAGAAAAAATACATACAATTTTCTGAAAAAGATATTAGAAAAATCGCTGATACTTATCATAGCTGGCAATGTACGGATGAATTGAATTCGCCCTATCAAGATATTCCCGAATTCTGCTATTCTGCAGGTATAGAAGAAGTTAGAGAGAAAGATTATTCGCTTGTACCGAGCAGATACATAGAATTTGTAAATCGTGATGAAGAAATTGATTTTGACGAAAAAATGAAAACTTTACAGCAGGAAATTGGTGAATTATTGCAAGAAGAAAAAAAATCGCGAGAAGAATTGTTGGCTGTTTTTAAAAATTTAGGTTATAAAATTGAGTTAAAATGAACGAAAAGCAAATAAATCCTTTTGAATTAGATGATGAGTATGTTATATATTCACTCATAAACAAAGAATTTTTACCGGAAGAATACCATGAACTTGAATATAAATCCGGTAAAGATGGATTTCCAAAAGAGATTTGGAAAACATATTCAGCCTTTGCCAACACAAATTCTGGTATTATTATCATTGGTATAAAAGAGAAAAGAGGTGTTTTTCTAGTTGAGGGATTGACAGACGAACAAATTTCAAACTATAAAAAGCATTTTTGGGACAGCTGCAACAATCCGAATACCGTTAGTGTCAATCTTTTGAGTAACGAAGATATAAAAGTAATTGAGACAAATTCAAAAAAACTGTTAGTTATTCGAGTTCCTTTCGCTCATCGTACCAAAAGACCGGTTTTTCTTACACGAAATCCATTTGGAAACACGTACAAACGCAACTACGAAGGCGACTACAGATGTACTGATGACGAAGTAAGAAGGATGCTAGCTGAAGGCGGCACAGAGCTTAAAAGAGATAACTTGCTTTTAGAAAATTTCACGATAGACGATTTAGATCCTGTCAGTATTCGTCAGTTTCGTCAATTGTTTTCATCTACAAGACCAGGGCACCCTTGGCTTGCTTTAGAAGATAAAGACCTACTAAAGAAACTCGGAGCTTATCGCATTGACCGAAAAACTGGACAAGAAGGAATTACGCTTGCTGGGCTGTTAATGTTTGGCAAAGGAGACAGCATACGAGAACAAGATGCTTTACCTGATTACTTTCCTGATTTTAGAGAGCGTTTGTCAATAGATGAAAAAGTGCGTTGGACGGATCGTATTTATCCAGACGGAACTTGGGAAAGCAATTTACTTCAATTTTATTTGAAAGTATTGCCCAAATTATCATCTACATTACCTAAACCATTCCGCTTAGATAAAGATGAACGTGTTGATGAAACACCTGCTCATATTGCGCTGCGTGAAGCTTTTGTAAATGCATTAGTGCATACTGATTATTCGTTAAGTGGCAACATTATCATTGAACTTGATACCGAACAATTTGTATTTTCAAATCCCGGTACACTACTTGTTTCTTTGGAACAATATTATGCGGGAGGAGTGAGTGAGTGTCGTAATCCTGCATTACAACAAATGTTTATGCTGATTGGTCGTGCTGAAAAAGCTGGTAGTGGAGTGGACAAAATTATGTCAGGTTGGCAAGATTCTCATTGGCGAAAACCTTTTCTTGTGTTAGAAAACAAACCAGATAAAGTTAAACTCACTTTACCTATGTTTAGCGTATTGCCTAAACAAGTACTAAACGAGTTAAATACTATTTATGGCGATGTGAGCCATTTTAGTCCCGACGAACTAACTGCACTTTCTTTCTGTCTGATAGAGGGCTCAATTTCCAACCACCGCTTGCAATATGTGTTAAATATGCACAGTTCAGACATTACGAAAATGCTTAAAAAATTGTGTGTGGGTGATTATTTAGAAGCTGAAAATTATGGTCGCTGGACTACTTATAAAATTAAACATAAGGTTGCAAGCTCAGGCGGAAACCTTGCAAGCTCAGGCGGAAAGGTTGCAACCTCAAGCGGAAAGGTTGCAAGCTCAGGCGGAAAGGTTGCAAGCTCAGGCGGAAACCTTGCAACCTCAAGCGGAAACCTTGCAACCTCAGGTGGAAAGGTTGCAAGCTCAGGCGGAAACCTTGCAACCTCAGGCGAAAAGGTTGCAAGCTCAGGCGGAAAGGTTGCAAGCTCAGGCGGAAACCTTGCAAGCTCAGGCGGAAACCTTGCAAGCTTAACCGAACTTCCTAAAAGGATAAGTATAGCAAAAATGGAAGATATAATTATGAGAATTTGTAAGGATAATTACGTTAAAAAAGAAGAGATTGCAACATTATTGAACCGTTCAGAAAACTACATAAGAAATGAAATTTTACCTAAAATGATAAAAGAGAAAAAAATAGAGAAAAAATATCCGTACACACACAATCATCCTGAACAAGCTTATAAAACTACAGAGGAATATGCGGAAAAACTATAAACGATTAGGCGATTATATACAGCTAGTGGATGAAAGAAATTCTGATTTGAAAGTTTCTAAACTTGTCGGCGTAACTATAAACAAAGAATTTATTCCGTCTGTAGCAAACACAATTGGCACGGATATGACAAATTACAAAATAATCCGTAAAGACCAATTTGCTTGTTGTTTGATGCAGGTGCGTAGGGATAAAAAAATTCCGATTGCACTGTTTCTGGAAGAAGAACCAGCTATTATTACACAAGCCTATCCTGTTTTTGAAATTGTTGAAACTCATGTATTGTTGCCTGAATATCTTATGATGTGGTTTAGTCGAGTAGAATTTGATAGGCAAGCCTGTTTTCATGCCGTAGGCGGAGTGCGTGGAAGTTTGGAGTGGAGTGATTTCTGCAATTTTATGCTTCCTATTCCTGATATTACACAACAACAAGCCATAGTAGATGAATACCAAACTATAGAGAGACGCATACAGATAAACGAAGAGCTCTGCCAAAAATTAGAAGAAACAGCACAAGCGTTATATAGAAAATATTTTATAGATGATATTGATCCTGAGAATTTACCGGAAGGGTGGAGAATGACAGAAATTAAAGAAATAGGTGAAGTTATTACGGGAAAAACTCCACCAACAGATGACGAGGATAATTTTGGTAACTTTATGCCTTTTATAACTATTCCTGATATGCACAATAATGTTTTTACTTTCAAAACGGAAAGATATCTTTCTAAAAAGGGTGCATTATCACAAAAGAATAAAACTTTACCTGAAAACTCAATTTGTGTTAGTTGTATTGGGACGGCAGGATTGGTTACAATTGTTACAGAACCAAGTCAAACAAATCAACAAATAAATAGTATTGTTTGTCACAAAGATTTTAGTGTTTACTATATTTTTCTAACAATGAGAAATCTAAGCCATATAGTACAAAGTCATGGCGAAAAAGGTTCTGTCGGAAACAATCTAAATAAACAAGAATTTTCAAACCTGATGTTGGTGGTGCCATCAGGTGATATGATGAAAGAATTTCAAAATAGGGTAGAACCTATTTTTGAAGTTATAAAATATCGAAGTAAAGAAACTCATAAACTAAAAGAATTACTATCTTTGCTGTTAGCAAAGATGGGGAGAGAATAAATAATGACAATCCAGCACGAACATAATCGCAAAAGTATTCGCCTAAAAGGATACGATTATTCGCAAGAAGGATTGTATTTTATAACGATTTGTTGTCAAGATGAAATTTGTAGGTTTGGACATATTGAAAACGACGAAATGATATGTAACCAATATGGAATTGTGGCATACAACGAATGGATGAAAACGCCACAAATACGTTCAAATATTACGTTGCACGAATTTGTTGTGATGCCCAATCATATCCACGGTATTATTGAAATAAATCACGATACGGAATTATATTTCCAAAACCGTATGGGCGAATTGTATATCCCGAATCGTATGGACGAATTATATCCCCAAAACCGTATGGACGAATTGCATACCAAAAGCTGTAGGGGCGAATTGCATTCGCCCATTCCAGCGGGCGTATTCAATACGCCCCTACGGATGCGGTCGCCGTCGCAAACGATTGGTGCAATCGTCCGCGGGTACAAATCGGCGGTTACAAAACAATTGAATGCGTTGGGAATGATCGAAAAATTATGGCAAGGCAATTATTACGAACATATTATACGCAATGAAAAATCATATTTGCATATTTCTGAATATATTCACAACAATCCCATACAATGGATAAACGATAAATTTTATAATCATGAAACTTACAGAAAATGAATTAGAAAAGGTATTTATTGAATTATTAGAGCAAGAGGGCTACGCACATAGTGCAGGTGCTTCGTTGCCACGTTCCTCAATGAACGAGGTGCTAATAGAAGAAGATTTGCGTAGTTTTTTGCTTTCGCGCTATAAGTCAGACAAACTGACGGAAAACGAGCTTAGTTCTATCATCCAACAACTTAAGTCGCTTTCTTCTAATGACTTATACGAAAGTAATAAGCGGTTTATGCAGATGCTTTCAAACGGTTTTATTCTGAAAAGAGATGACCACAAGCAGAAAGATATTTACATTGAGTTTATTGACTATAGATCTTTAGAAAAAAATCTATATCTTAAATCCGAAAAAGCTACTTCTCTAGTTGCGGAAAATAATGAAGACAATAATATCTACAGATTTGTAACTCAGTTGAAAATCGAAGGCAACGAAAAACGTATTCCCGACGGAATTATTTATGTAAACGGCTTGCCATTAGTGGTTTTTGAATTTAAGACTACCATTAAAGAAGAAACTACAATTCACGATGCTTACAAGCAACTTACAGTGCGTTATCGTCGCGATATTCCCGAACTTTTCAAATACAACGCTTTTTGTGTTATCAGCGATGGCGTAAACAGTAAGGCAGGCTCATTGTTTGCTCCTTACGAGTTTTATTATGCATGGAGAAGAATAGAAAGTTTATCAAAAGATGTTGACGGAATTGACAGTATGTTTACCTTAATCAAAGGAATGTTCAACAAAAACCGTTTTCGAGACATACTTCGTAATTTTATCTTTTTTCCCGATACAGAAAAAAATGAAAGTAAAATTGTTTGTCGCTATCCTCAATATTATGCTGCCCGTGCTTTATACGAAAATATCAAGCAAGTTCAAAAACCTCATGGAAATGGAAAAGGCGGAACATATTTCGGAGCAACTGGCAGTGGCAAAAGCTTCACGATGCTTTATCTTACACGTTTGCTGATGAAAAGCGAATATTTTGCTAGTCCAACAATTGTACTTATTACAGATCGTACCGATTTAGACGACCAGCTAGCTGCACAATTTGTAAATGCCAAGGAATTTATAGGTGATGATACAGTGCAAAGCGTAGAAAGTCGTGCAGATTTACGCGAAAAACTACAAGGCAGACAGAGCGGAGGCGTTTTTCTTACTACTATCCAGAAATTTGCTGAAGACACGGAATTGCTTACCGAACGCTATAATGTGATTTGCATTTCAGATGAAGCACATCGCACACAAACAAATCTTGACCAAAAAATCCGTATTACCGAGCAAGGAGTTATTAAATCGTTTGGTTTTGCTAAATATCTGCACGATTCTTTGCCTAATGCTACTTACGTTGGTTTTACGGGAACACCTATAGATGCTACTTTAGATGTTTTCGGTCCAGTGGTAGATTCTTACACAATGACCGAATCAGTTAAAGATGAAATTACTGTGCGTATCGTTTACGAAGGCAGAGCTGCTAAAGTAGCTTTAGACAATAGCAAGTTAGAGGAGATAGAGCGTTACTACGAAGCGGCTGCGGAAGCTGGAGCTAATGAATATCAAATTGAGCAAAGTAAAAAAGAAACTGCTAAAATGAACGCTATTCTTGGCGATCCAAAACGTTTACAAAGTATTGCTAAAGATTTTGTAGAACATTATGAAAAACGTGTTTCGGAAAAAGCAACGTTGAAAGGTAAAGCTATGTTTGTTTGTAGCAACAGAGAAATAGCTTACGATCTGTTTAAGCGGATTATTGCACTTCGTCCCGAATGGAATGAAATACGTGCAGCAGAAGAAGGAGCAGAACTTTCCGACAAGGATAAAAGGGAATTGAAACCAATAGAGCGAATAAAAATGGTAATGACACGCTCAAAAGACGACGAGAAAGAACTTTGGGATTTGTTAGGAACAAAGGAAGACAGAAAAGAGCTCGACAGACAATTCAAAAATGAGAAATCTAACTTTAAAATAGCTATCGTGGTTGATATGTGGCTAACAGGGTTCGACGTGCCTTTTTTGGATACTATTTATATTGACAAACCAATACAGCAACACAATTTAATACAAACTATTTCGCGAGTAAATCGCCGAGTGGAAGGGAAAAACAAAGGGCTTGTGGTTGATTATATTGGCATCAAAAAACAGATGAATTTGGCACTTGCTCAATACGATAAAATTGACAGTGATAATTTTGAAGATATATCTCAATCACTTATGATAATGCGAGAGCATTTGGATTTGTTGAAACGCTTGATGCACAAGTTTGACGATACAAAGTATTTCAAAGGTTCAAACTTAGAAAAACTAAATACGCTTAATTTGGCTGCTGAGTTTGTGCAACAAACCAAAGAAACTGAAAGTAAATTTATGGGGCTTACAAAACGTTTGAAAGCTGCTTATGATATTTGCGTGGGAAGCGAACAAATAACACCGGAAGAGCGAGATTATGTACATTTTTATCTAGCTATTCGTTCTATTATTTTTAAACTGATTAAAGGCGACACTCCCGATGTGGTACAAATGAACAACCGTGTGCGTCAGATGATTGAAGAAGCTTTACGAAGTGATGGTGTTGAGGAAATATTGAAAATTGGCGATGAAGCCAAAAGTGAACAAGATTTGTTTGACGAAGAATATTTGGCAAAAATCAATAAGATAAAGCTACCTAATACGAAAATCAAACTCTTGCAGAAACTTTTAGCAAAAGCTATTGGGCAACTGCGAAAAATTAATCGTATAAAAGGAATTGACTTTAGCAATCGAATGCAAGAATTAGTGAATCGATACAACAACCGTTCAGCAAACGATATTTTGCGAAGCGAGGTATATGAAGAGATGGCTGAAAAGCTTACCGCTATGATTTGGGACGTACACAAAGAATTTTCTGCTGGCGAAGAGTTAGGAATTGATTTTGAAGAAAAAGCCTTTTATGATATTCTAAAAGAGTTGTGCGTGAAATACGACTTTACATATCCCGACAACAAAATGATAGAATTGGCTAAAAAAGTCAAAAAGCTAGTTGATAGTCAGGCCTGTTATCCCGATTGGAATAAGCGTGAAGATATAAAGTCTACGTTGAAAGCCAGATTGATTTTATTGCTTGATGAATACAATTATCCGCCTGCTGTGTTAGATGAAGCTTATACAGAAATTTTTGAACAAGCGGAAAATTTTAAGAAAAATATTAGATATAGTTATTAAACAAGTTTTATGTTATCTATTTCCCACACCATTAATTAATTATTTTTTTCCCGTTTGAATGCACAAAAAGAACGTTTCCAATATCGTCATATCCTTCAAAAAGAGAAAGATCGCCTTCTCTTTTAAAGGCATTTTCATTAAAACCTATCATTGTAAGTCCAGCATCAAGTGATCTTTTATTAATAATTTCTTTTACGGAAATGTGTTCATCTCGCTCAATAATTTCAATATTAGCTTCTGTAATTGGCATACGTCCGCTATTAATTAGTTGCTTCATTTTTTGTTTAACTTCTGCTATTTCATGAGCGAAACAGATATTAAATATTTTTATGTTAGCTTTTCTCCAAGTCGGGTATCCCATTATGATAAAGCCAAGTAGAATCATTAGATTTGTGTTCACGGTATCAAAGCTACGCACCCAAATATGAATACCGTTTTTATATAAAATAGGTTTGCGACTTGTGCCTAAAATACAGACATCAAATCCGCCTGCACTTACCATACGGAAATTAGTTGTTATATCGTGCAAATCATTCCCGGGCTCACTTTTCATATACTCAAAAATCACCATATTATTTTCCATTCCTGCAATTCCCGGAGTTTGAACGGATTGCGATATAGCTGATGTAGTTGATGGTGAAATAAGCGTATCGATATAAACTTGATTAGATGTATCGAGATTATTGAGCAAACGTTCTAATTCAACTTTTGCTTGTTCGTTTGTCTTTTTTGAGTAGTAGCCATCTATTAAATGTAAGTATGTGCCAAATCCATATTTATAAGAAATCCAGTTTAGTAATTTCAGTGCAGAATCTCGTTTAAAAGTGTTTCTTGAAATACATATTGCACTTGGTCGCCATTCTTCTTCCGGCATAGTTTGTTCATGGTCATCATCAGTTGAAACTCTTTTTCGCTTGTTTTGAAGATATATTTGCAATGCTCTATTCATTTGGAAAAGCGTGTTTGCAAATATCGCTGAAAATCCTTTGCGGTCGCTGTGATAATGTTCCATATAAATATAGAGTACAACGATAGCTATATATGCTACAAGCGTATAAATCACACTGATTTGAAACATTGCCCAAACTGAAATAACAAATCCCGCCAATGAAATATACCATTTCGATTTGAATGTAGGTCTATATGCCGGCGAAGAGCCGAAGTGGTGAAGAAAAGAAATCAAACAGAGACTTCCGTATGTAACTAAAAAGAACATAGAGATAATTTGTGCCACCGAATCAACACTACCGAACGCAACAAAAACTATAGCTATCATGCAAGTAATCAATGAAGCATTAGCAGGTTCATTATCTTTTGCCCGTGTTTGGCTAAGCCATCTATTGTTGCCCCTCATAGGTAGCGAGTCGTCTAAAGCAAGAGCTTGCAATGTGCGAGGTCCCACCATAATAGAACTCAAAGCTGATGTAAACGTGCAGGCAGCTAAGCCAAGTGGAATTAGAATCTTACCACCAATAGCTATGTCCGACATAATTAATTGGTTGTTTAATAAATCTTCAGGCAGTGCAGAGTTTGCAAACTTTAAGCAAATAAGCAGATATAAAACTAATCCTGTAAATGTTGCCGCAGTAGTGCCTAGCGGGATAGATTTTCCCGGATTTTTCAAATCGCCCGAAAGTCCCACTCCAGCAGTAATTCCTGTAAATGCGGGAAATATGATAGCTAAAACTAAAAACATATTTCCTGTATTTTTTAATGTAGCGTTTGCACTAAAATAATCTATTCCTGTGCCTCCTACCGGACTACCAAAGAAAAACGCAAGTATAGCAATCAAAACAATTGTTCCCGCAACATACAACACTTTCAAGCCCACATTAGCTCCTTTTGTTAAAACCAAGACCGATAGCAAGAGCATTGCGGGAATACTTATTACTTGTTTAGGAAGAATAATATTGAAGTTGGCGTAAATATAATTGAATAGGAAATCAAAAGCTTCAGTAAAAGCTACTATATAAAAAGCTACGCTAATTGTCTGCGAAAGATAGAGTAATATGCCTAAAGTAGCGCCAATATTAAGTCCGAATGAACGTGAAATGATAAAATATTCGCCGCCCCCTTCAACGCGTTTGTTTGTAGCTAGTTCCGATATGGCAAGAGCTGTAGGAATAGTAACTAAATGTCCAATCATAATGAGAAGAAATGTTCCCCATAAGCCGACTGAACCAACAGCATATCCGAAACGCAAAAAAACAATAGCTCCAACAATTGTAGAAAGAGCGGTAAAATAAACAGCGGAAGTTCCGAATTTTTTGGTATTGCTCATAACAATATAGTTTTATGTTTTCGTTATTCTAATATCATATACTACAAATATACAAAACTCCTAATTAATACAACAATTCATTATCAAAAAAATCTTGAAATTTTTAAAAAATATTTGTCTGAACTATGATTTATGGGATTTGTGTGATTTATATGATTATTAAAATTTAACTTGCCTAAAGGTCGGGCTACAAATTATTATTCAAAATGATATAAGCAGAGAAAAATTTTGTGCAGATTTAAAAGGAGTAAGCCTCTCAAGTGCTGTCAAAGACGCTTTCCTAAGAGGCTCTATATTATGCTCAAAAAATTAAAAAATTAACATACAAATATACAAAAATTATTTTAACTATGCAAATTTTAATTAAAATTCTGCATTTTTTTCTAATTTTGTTAAAAAATCTTGGTTCAGATATTATCTCATAAAATAAAAACAGGCTACATAATGAAGCAGAACTTGTGAAGTAACAAGCAGAGAAAAATTTTGTGCAGATTTAAAAGGAGTAAGCCTCTCAAGTGCTGTCAAAGACGCTTTCCTAAGAGGCTTTATATTATGTTCAAAAATTAACATACAAATATATAAAAATTATTTTAATTATGCAAATTTTAATTAAAATTCTGCATTTTTTTCTAATTTTATGCAAGTTTTGGTTCAGATATTATCTCATAAAATAAAAACAGGCGATATAATGAAGCAGAACTCGTGAAGTAACAAACATAGAAAAATTTTATGCAGATTTAAAAGGAGTAAGCCTCTCAAGTGCTGTCAAAGACGCTTTCCTAAGAGGCTTTAATTATGTTAAAAAATTTAAGCACAAATATATAAAATTTATTTTAATTGTGCAAATTTTTAATTAAAAAATTCACATTTTTTTGTTCTAGTCTTATAAAAAACTTCATTTTATTAAGATTTATAAGGTGCTTATATTTATCTAACAATTAGTATAAGATAGACTTAGTTTATTATTCGAAACTTCTATAAACACACTTATTAATTTCGTCATCTTTTTTTTGATAAAAGAAGCTTTAAAGTTTGCTTTCAGAAATCTTATTATGGTTTGAAATTTACATTAGCTGTTTACATCTGCATTGTCTTTGGAGCTTATATAATCCAATAAAAAATAAGAAAGCAAAATGAGTTCGTCTTTGTCTTGTTCATTTACTTCTAAAATATCCTTCGCAACAGCACAAACCTGATAGTTTTTTTCATAAATACTTTCGTTACTATTGTCATCAAAGAATTCATTATATAATTCATCTATATGTTCTCTATGATAGATGTGTACGAAGTCCGATACATTGTCCAATATTGCTAATTTCATCAAAATATGTTTAGCACTATAATTGCTTTTTTCAATTGTTTGAATTTTCTTGAATGGGTTAGTTTCAGATACTATGCTCTCTAATAATCCTTTGATATTTTCGTTGAAATATTCCTCTGCTTCTTCCCTTGAAGCATTTTCTTTGTTTTCCTTTTTAATATAATAGGTTTGATTATCCTGATTAAGTTTTACTTCAAAGTCTTTCGCATTAGTAACCTTAGAGAAACCTAAAACATTATTTGTAGTTTGTTCTAAAAAATTACACAGATAAGCACCCGGCATTCTGTCTTTAGCATTTTCCATAGTGTTTGTGTAATCATCTAAAGTCAACGTGCCGTCTGTTATTTTCTTTCTATATATCTTCCAGTTTGAAAGCAGCTCGTCAATTTCTTTTTGATCTTTCAACTTAGTTTTTCTTTTAAACTTTTTCCAAAGATCTTTGATTTGAGCTTTTTGTTCTTCTGTAAGTGAACTTTTCTTTTCCATTTTTTCTCCTTTGTAAGTAAATTATTTATTTTAATACTAGCTATATCTATTTTAGTTTTTTTATCTTTATTAAAATAAAATCAGTATAACACAATATATTAATAATATTTTATTTGTTTCAACTTGTCGCTTCGCTTATATTAAATATACAAAAAATATACAAAACTCTTATTATACCATTTTGAATAATATATTAGTTCAATGATGTTTTAAAATTCCCCTTCGGAACGAAGGGTGGCAAGCGAAGCTTGACAGGGTAGTCTATTAAAAAATTAACAACAAACCCCGTAGGGGTGAAATTATTATAGAAAAAAAATTAGCAGAATGACAAACAAACCCCGTAGGGGTGACATACCGTTGTCGTTATGGCTAATTAAAAATGTCACCCCTACGGGGTTTTATAAAAATTTGGATTTCACAATACTATAATAATGTCATCCCTACGGGATTAATTAGGATAACTACGTTTAGAGCAAATTATAATTCAATTTGGTATTAATCCTACAATTCATTTCTAAAAAAATCTTGAAATCTATAAAAAATCAAAAATTATTGTTTAAAAATAAGACAAAAATCCCGATTAAAAATATCTTCAATCGGGAAATTTTTGCTATAAATATCTGAACTGCTAAATTTGGTTAGCAGTTGTTTTTGTAAAGGATTAAGTAGAATTAAAACTTCGACTTTAAAATAGTAGGATTCACGTTCAGTGAAATAAACATCCAGTTTTGTATGCGATTTTTATCCCCACCTTTGATTTGGAAAAATGCATCTGTGCCGAACATCATCGAGTAACCGCCTTGTAGCGTGATATACGAAAGAATAGGGTAGGTAACCGTTAAATCAATTTCAGTGCCTAATCCTTTTTTCTCTTCGCCGTTCACATAAACAGGTTGTTGAGCGAAAAAGCTATGGGCTGCAAGATCTATTGTAAATTTATTTGCAGGTTTGAAAACAAGTGAGCCATAAAAATCTAGCAAACCATAATCCCCAAACGGTGAAGCGTAGAAATAATCCATTGTACCATAATATTTATGGTTAGTGCCATAAATCGGATTAAAAGCGTTGAATTTTTCGCTTGTTTTGTCGTCGCCTGAAAGATAATCAGCGCCCAAAGCTGCTGAAAATGTAGGTGTAAACTTGTACTCTCCTTTAAAATTTCCCATTAATGCGCTTAAATCTAATCCTGCTGCCGATTTTCCCATTTGATAATAAAATGAGCCGACTAAATTTAAATTGCCAATGTTATAGATAAGGTTTGTTCCTGCCGTTTGCATATTGTTAATGCTTGGTTCTGCCTCAGTGCCAGCCTGAAAACCAAGATTCATAAATAGTAAGGAGCCCGTAAAGTTTTTGTTGTTATTATATAAGTAGTGAGCTGTTTGCATAAGCTTGTAAGGTTGCCCACCAAATTCGTAAAATGTGCCTTGACGCGGAGATTTTGGCATTTGGTTATATGCTAAGACTAAATGTAGCCGATGCTCTTTGTTGTCAAAACCCATTTTAAGAGCATCGTGCCAGCGACTTGCCTGATGCCAGTCAGGTGATCCAAGAATACGACCGTCATCATAAGACAGTGCTTGACGTCCTAATTGTAGAAACCAATTGTTTTGGGTTAGTTTTGCCCATGCTTCGTTTAGTGTGAAATTAGGAGCATCGTCAACTTGCGGTTTTTGTCCCCAAAGCGAAATGTCTTGTCCCGATAGTCCCATCGATAAAAAACCGTTATCGTAGCCAAGAGTTAAACGAGCTCTATTAGAAATAAAAGCAATAGGCTTGTCGTCTTCTCTTAACGGTAGCTTTGCACCATGATTAAATTCGAAACGTGGTCTAATCTGTGCCTTCATAAAAAAATCTCCTCCTGCTTGAGCAAAAACCATATTTTCAGGTATAAGGAGTACAATAGCAATGATAAATAGATAAATCTTTTTCATAAATGTAAAGTTAATTAATTGAAAAATCAGTTAGTTAAAATATTATATGCCATTTTGCATTCAGGTTAAAGTTGTTCATTGTGTTTAACTTGTAGCCCATAAGTTACGGCTACAATAGTAAAAAAGTATATGAACGATTTTCAATTCATTTTAATTTTTATGACTTTTTTAAAAAAATTAAATTAAATAAAAATTAAATTGCGACTAATATAATAATAATTTCAACAAGAATAACTATATGATTATCAATTGATAAATATTTTTCTTTATAAACAACATGTTTTAATTTAGGAGCTATGTAAAAAGCAAACTTGATTTGTTAAGCTAAATTATATAATTTTGTCTTAATGTGTTTTTAGCAGACAACAATATTTTTAGATATATTTTATCAACTTTCTTACTTCTTACTTTTTTTCCGCTCTGTACTGTCTAAAATAATTTTACGTAATCTCAAAAATTTTGGAGTAACTTCTAAATATTCATCTTCAGCAAGATATTCCATAGATTCTTCTAAAGATAATTTTTTTGCAGGCACAATCATAGCTTTATCATCTGAGCCTGATGCTCTCATATTAGTAAGTTGTTTCCCTTTTACAACATTAACACCTATATCTTCTGTTTTGCTATTTTCGCCAATAATTTGTCCGCAATATACAGTGTCGTTTGGTTCAATAAAGAATATACCTCTATCTTGCAATTTGTCAATAGAATATGCGGTTGCCACACCTGTTTCTATAGCTATAATAGAACCTGTTTTTCGACTTGAAATATCACCTTTCCAAGGTCCGAACTCTTTAAATCTGTGTGTCATGATAGCTTCGCCTTGCGAGACTGTAAGTATATTATTTCTTAGTCCAATAATTCCTCTTGAAGGGATATCAAACTCGATTTGTGTTCTATCTCCTTTTACATCAATAGATACGATTTCTGCTTTTCTTGCAGTAGCTTGTTCGATAACTTTTCCTGCTAATTCTTCAGGCACAACAATTGTAAGTTGTTCCATAGGTTCGTAAATTTCGTTATTAATTTCTTTTGTAATAACTTTCGGTTGTCCAACTTGGAGCTCGTAGCCTTCGCGTCGCATAGTTTCTATTAAAATTGATAAATGTAAAATTCCGCGTCCATATACAGTAAAAGCGTCAGGTGAATCAGTAGGTTCGATGCGTATAGCTAGATTCTTTTCTGTTTCTTTGTAAAGTCGTTCTTTCAAGTGGCGTGAGGTAACAAACTTTCCGTCTTTTCCAAAAAATGGTGAGTTGTTGATTGTAAATAGCATACTCATAGTAGGCTCATCTACTGCAACAGGCTCTAAACCTTCAGGATTTTCAAAGTCTGCAATTGTATCGCCAATGTCAAAATTTTCAGGACCAAGTACTGCAACAATTTCACCTGCTTCAATTTTATGTTTTACTTTCTCTTTGCCAAGTCCTTCAAACACATAGAGCTCTTTAACTTTAGAATGTTCTATTTGCTTGTTTCTTTTTACAATAGATATGTTTTGTCCGGCAATAAGCGAACCGCGGCTAAGTCTTCCGACCGCTATTCGTCCAACAAATGAGGAATAATCTATAGAAGTGATCATCATTTGCGTTGTACCTTTCTCAAAAACAGGCGGAACAAAGTATTCAAGAATTTTATCTAATAAATACATTACGTTATCTGTCGGTTTCTGCCAATCAGCCGACATCCAACCTTGTTTGGAAGAACCATAGACTACAGGATAATCAAGTTGTTCGTCTGTAGCTCCTAAATTGAACATAAGCTCCCAAACAGCATCATTTGTTAAACTAGGGTTGCAGTTCGGTTTATCTACTTTGTTTATAACAACAATAGGATTTAATTCCATTTCTAAAGCTTTTTGCAAAACAAAACGTGTCTGCGGCATAGGACCTTCGAAAGCATCAACTAAAAGTAAAACACCGTCAGCCATATTTAAAACACGCTCTACTTCACCACCAAAATCCGAGTGTCCGGGCGTATCAATTATATTTATCTTCGTGTTCTTATACCTTACCGAAACATTTTTTGAAAGGATTGTAATACCTCGCTCACGCTCTAAATCGTTGTTATCTAATACTAAATTGCCAACATCTTGATTCGTTCTAAATAAATTTGTTTGATATAAAATTCTATCTACTAAGGTAGTTTTACCGTGATCAACATGAGCTATTATAGCAATATTTCTAATTTCCATATTTTTATTTTATTCTTTTATAAAGATTATAAAAATAATATTTTTTTGTGAATTTATTATTAATTATCACAAGTAAAAAATTATCAGACAGAAAAATAATATAATTTACAATAATTATAGAAGTTATATATTATGACAATATTTCTACAAAAATGTTGTATAATTTCAATTGTAAAGTATTCGTTTACTTTAGCAACTTTGTTTTATTTAAGGATTTATAGTTTTTATTGTTGTTTAATATTATTAATGATGTATTGTTTCGGCTGTAGCTATTAAAAGATAGAGTTTTGGGAAACAAGTGGTCGCATAATTCTTGTGGAAGATATGAAAGGACAATAGCTAAAACTTTAATATAGCTAAGAATATGGAGCATAAATTATTTAAATTAATTAATAATAACGGAATTTTTAATGAACTAAGTAAATAAGATATAAGAAAAAATTATCCAAAAGATAAAACTTTTACAGCATTTTCATATTCATCTATTAAGGATTGTTTTATGATAGTTAAAGCAGAATCGTAAGTTAAACTATCATTATCAACAATCTCAAATACTAGTTCATTAGAAATATAGTAATTAGGTTGTGTGTTTTCTGCATCCCATTGTTTATTATTGCATTCGAAAGATAACCATTCAGATAAAGAGACAATAGCAGAAAGCGGATGTTCTATTTTTTTGAAACTTGGATTGATAATAAAATCGTCTTCATAGTCTATTTTATCTGCAATAAAAAATGGAGTATGATGATTATACAATGCAGTAACTATTTGTTCAGGAAAATTCCATCTTTCTGCAAACCAGGCGCCTACATCAGAATGAGTACATTCAAAAACATGCATCTCAGCTTCAATAATAGTATATCCTTCCGAAGCTTGTAGTTTTCGAACTTTATTAAAGTTATTCCTGAATTTATCTATTAAAATTAAAATTCCTATATCATGTATAAGTCCTGCAACAAACGCTTCGGAAACTAATTTATAATTCAACTTCCGAGCTAAGAAACGTGAAGCAGCGCCACAAAAAATAGAGTAGTGCCAAAATTGTCTAATGTCAAAACTTTCTAACTTTATATTTCTAAAAACCCTATGCAACAACAAACTTATTAAAATCTCTTTTAATATATTCGCTCCAAGTATAACGATTGCTAAATCTACTGTTGAAATTTTTCTAACCAAACCATACAGTGGAGAGTTTGCAACACGGAGAATCCTTGCAGTTAATCCTTGATCTTGTTCTATAAGAGTAGATACAGTTTTCACATTGAAATTAGGATTATCTATTTCTTTTAGAACGTCGGCAATAACAATAGGTATTGCTGGTAAATCAGTAAATGATTCTAACTTACGTTTTACTTTTTGGCTAAGCATTATATAGTTCTTTCATTTTAATTCTCA
>JAAYTD010000086.1 GCA_012518115.1 Ignavibacteria bacterium
CATAGCACATTGAGAGCGTGGCGAGGTCGCGCTGTGAACCTTTTATTCTTTTTAGACGTGGCGTAATACCTTCTGAGTCATTTTATATGGCAAAGCCATCTTTCAATTTAGCTTTAAAAATAGGTTTATGGTGGACTGAGCAGCCCACACTCGCAAGAGTGAGTTTTCCTATAAGGATCCTAGAAAAGGAAAACGCAGGGCACGTGTGAAACACTATGAACCTTTTTTTATTTGTATTTCAAAAATAATTTTGTTTTTCTAAAAAAAATGTGGTATATTTGTGTATAGGTTTATAGTCTAAGCAGTACGCCCCCGCTCGCAAGAGCGAGTTTCTTTTTAGAAATCGTAGGGCAATATACACACTTACTATAAACCTATTTTTTTATTTTCAATTGTTTTCAAAAATAATTTTGTTTTTCTCAAAAAATTGTTGTATGTTTGTAATTAGAAAATAGACTTACAGTGGACTGAGCAAGCCCCCGCTCGCAAGAGTGAGTTTCTCGAAAAAGTGTCAAAAAACGAGCTCCACTTTTTCTTGTAGGAACAAAGGGGCACCGTGCAAAACACTATAGGTCTATTTTTTATTTGTATTTCAAAAATAATTGGTTGTTTCAAAAAAATGTGGTATACTTGTGTATAGGTTTATAGCGGAACCAACGCGCTCCCGCTCGCAAGAGTGAATTTCTTTTTAGAAACGATAGGAGCACTGCGTGAAACGATATAAACCTATTTTTTTTTGCAAAGTAAATTCAGATAGAATAACAATTATTCTATCTGTTTTTTTATTATTGCCATCTGGTGGAACTCACTAACTAGCTTTTAGAATGTCGGGCAGCGTTCATTACCAAACCAATAAGACATAAATTTACAATTAATGAAGAACCGCCTTGACTTATAAATGGAAGGGGAATACCCATAACAGGAACTAAGCCTATTACCATTCCAATATTGATAAAAATATGGAAAAGTAACATTATTGCAGTTGAAAATGCAATTAAAGAGAAGAATTTATCTTTCGCTATGCTAGATATTGTCGTAATGCGATATACAAGAGCTAGTAAGAGAGCTATAAGAATAATGCTACCGACTAAGCCAAATTCTTCAGCAGGAACAGAAAAGATAAAGTCAGTCCATTGCATAGGAATATATCTCAACTGCGTTAGTGTTCCTTCTAAATATCCTTTTCCTGTAATTCCGCCACTTCCAACAGCTAACATTGATTGCAGAACGTTATAGCCAGCTCCTTGTGGATCGAGACCGGGATTTAAGAAAACATTAATTCTTGATTGTTGATGCAATTCAAGTGAATTATAAAGCAAAGGACTAGCAAAACCAGACGCAAAAAGTATAAGAACGCCAAGTATATATATGTATATTTTTTTACGAAAAAAAAGTATGAGAACGGAAAAGAAAGATGCAACAATTAAGAATAAATTAAACTCTTTCAAAGCAACAATAGCAGTAATAGCACTTGCAATTACTAAAAACAAATAAAAAGCATCAAATCCCGCCCAAAATAATACTCCTATGAAAATAACAAAAAGAACTATTGAGGAACCGAAATCAGGTTGAAGATTAATTAAAGCAAAAGGTAGTAGGAAAAAAAATAGAATTATTGAAAAATCCCATAAACTATTGATGTTAGAACCACGCTTAGATAAATGATATGCTGATATTAAAATCAATGCAATTTTAGAAAATTCAGCAGGTTGAAAAGAAAATGAACCTAAATATAACCAGCCTTTTGTTCCATAATTTTCAACACCAATAAATAAAACTAATATAAGTAACAATATACTAGCTACATAAGAAACAATTGCAGCTAATTTCAAAATATTTGTAGGTAAAAAAGTTATGATTAACATTCCTGCTAATCCTACCAAAGTAGCAATTATTTGCTTGTTCAACAAATTTAATTTAGCGTCAAAAACATACGTTCCGCTATAAATGAACATTAAGCCGACAACAATTAAAACAAGTGTTAAAATTAATAATTTTATATCAATGAATTTATCTATTTTAGAATAGTAAGTTTTCTTTTCTTTAATAAGCATTTTTTTATATATTAAAATTATTTTTTTAGCTTTTGAACGATTTTTTTTGTAGTTTCTGTTGGATCTGTAGAATGAATTATCTCACCAGATATAGCTATTCCATCTACGCCTATATTCATTATCTCTTCAATATCTTCATACTTAATTCCGCCTATAGCTACAATAGGTATATTTATTTCAGAGATATTTTTCTTGCTAATTAAATTTTTATATCCCGCAAGTCCTAAAATTTGAGCTAAGTTCTCCTTCGTATTTGTAAACCTAAATGGACCTAAACCAATATAATCAGCACCTTGCATATATATATGTTTCATATCTTCAAAAGTATTTGCCGTGCCACCTATAATAAAGTTTTTGCTTAATATTTTGCGTGCTTCTATTATCGGCATATCATTTTTTCCAAGATGAACACCACTAGCGCCAACTTCTTGACAAATATCAACATAATCATCAATTATAAAAATAGCATCGTAATCTTCACAAATTGCTTTTAGTTGCCTTGCAGTATTAATGATATTTTCTCTATCTTTTAGAATATCTTTAGATTTTACACGGAGTTGTATCCATTTACAGCCACCTTTTAAAGCAAGAATTGCACTTTCTAAATGTGAAAATTTTTCCGTTTGATTGGTGATAAATTGCAATTTAAAATTTGATTTGAAGTCTATCATAAGTATTACTCTTCATTACATTTTTCTTTAATTTCAATGAAGTTTTTTATCAGTTTGTCAATATTTTTGTCGTGTTCAAAGTTTTTCCATAGAGCGCCAAGTACAGCTATACCTTTAACTCCTAACAGCTTTAATTCATCAATCTTATCTACTGAAATTCCGCCTAAAGCATAAATTTGTTTTGTTAAAACACCAGCTATTAAAGCATTTTCCAAATCATAAATAGAGAATTTAGACTTATAATTTTCTTTTGAAATACTGTCGTATATAGGACCAAGAAACATATAGTCAAATTTCATTTTATTTATTTCTGTTTCTGCAAAACTATGGCAAGAACAAGAAAGTGTTTTTCCGGGTATGCGTTGCAAATTTGCACCGTGTATTCCTTTTATATTAAAGCGATTAGCAAGTTTGGAGTATTTATGAACAACAACTCTATTTGTATATTCTTCAGGAATTAATTTAATATATTTTGCAATTTCTGCTGATGTCAGATTAGGTTTTCTTAAATGAAAAGTTTGCATACCTGCCTCAAATAGCAAGGTAACAGCTTCTAACTCAGCTTTTAATTGATTTGGAGAAGAAATAACAATAAGGTTCATGTGTTTTTTATCCACCACAAACAAGTTCTACAACAACAATTCTATCGCCATTTTTACAAACAGTATTTTCCCATTTATTTTTAGCAATAATTGCATTATTTAACGCTAGCGCTATCTGTTTCGGTAAATTATCCATACTTGAAATAATATCGTTAAGAGTGGAATTTTCTTCAAATTCCATAGGTAAGTCATTTATGTAAATTATCATAATTAGTACTCTTGCAGTATTAAAACATTATATCCGTTTTGTTCCGTACCGTAAAAAATTACAGAATAATTTTTTCTTAAAGTCATCATCAAATCAGGAACTTTAGCAACCATTTTTCCTGTTTGTTGATTTTCAAAAAATAGAGCTATTTTCTTTTCTCTAGTTATAGTTTCAATTTCAGAAGCAGTTTTATAGTGAATATTTTCTTGAAGTATTGCCTCAATAGCATCGGTAGAATCCGATTTTACACGTAGCGTTGGAACGTCAGTTGCAGCATTAACATAACGGCGTTTATAGTTTGTGCTATCAGCTCCAAGATATGGCGATTGAATAGCAAAAACATCTGTTTGAGTGCTATTGCCTGTAGCTACAATCAAAATTCTGTCTGTTTTTGATGCTGTTAAATTATAATTAAATCCATTGATCGTAACAGTATTATTGCCTTCTTCAACAAAAGTTGCTAAAGAATTAGCAGGATCCAACTTAGCAGCATTTAAAATTTTTGGCAATTCTATGTTAATCTGTTTGTTATCAGAAGTTGCATTTACGATTTGCATAAAAGCTGCTTGTTTTGTAAACATTACAGGAATAGTTTCTTCTGCCTCTTCTATAACGGTAAGTTTTCCGTCATTATTACCTTCAGAAAAATCCACTGCTATAATATAATTTTTATTAGCTTCAAAAACAACGTTTGTACTAAATAAATAGCGTGCTGGCTCAGTAGAAGTAAATACTGATAGAGGAATAATTCCAGGATTAATAGCTACCACTTTAGATAACTCACCAGCGGACAAGGCATTAGCTAGTACATCTCCTGACACATAATTATGAGAATTTGAATTATCGTAACGTGCACCAGCAGATATATTTATACCACTTTCTTTGAAATTACAATTAATTACTCTGACAAGTGCTTTATTTCCAACGTTATAAGGTAGTTGTTTTATTGGTGGCACTATCATTAAATTCTCTGCCTTGTTTTCTTTTGAATTAAGGACAATAGCAGTAAATTTTTTAAATATCTCAAAAGATATTAAAGCAGAATCTCTAACTTCTTCATTGCATAAGAGTTTTAGTTTATCTTTCAATAAATTATCACAAGAATTGATTTTATGGTATTTATCAATAAAATTTGGATTTAAATTAGATACAATTTCGCTTTCTTCATTATTTATCGTTACATTTTCAGAAGATAAATTTATTATGCGGATATAAGCTTCACGTTCTGTAACTAGCTTCGGAGTAGTTAGAATATTATTGTCATCTGAGAGCTCGTCAACAAAAAATACTTCTTCATTTCTGTTAATTATAATAGCGTATTGACCTTGCGGTAAGAGCTCTAACTCATAAACTCCTAACAGCTTAGTATTTTGTGTTGTATCTATATCATTCTTTGTTGTTTTAGTAATAGAAAAAACGCGAGTTCCTTTATGTATATTAGCAATTCCACTTGATTTTTTATAGGATAAATTTCGAAAGATAACACTGTCATTTGGACAACCTAATCGCAATGTATAGTTAACAGTTGTATCATTATTTGCATTGAACATTTTTATGTAACAATCATTTGTATCTCGCGGTGGAACAGAAGTTGTTTGTATTCTAACAATTGTATCAACAGCTTTATAATTACTAGCTCCAATGGGGGAGGGAAGTGTCATAATAATATAGCGCGTTTTTCTTGCAAATTTTTGTTTGAGATCACCTGTTGTAAACTCTATATTTCCATCTTTAAAAACTTCAATTTGAACGGAATCAAAAGGTGGGGGAAGAGGCGAAGAGATTGTATTATAAACTATATTTTCATATTTAGATATTTTCTCTAAAACCATTGTACGCGGTTGTTCATCTCCTGCGAAATTGAGGAAACGTACTCGCACTGTTTCAAAGATAGTTGGCGGATTGACTAAAGCATCATTTTCTCGTGCACACGATGCAATGAAAATGAGCATAGTAAAATATAAAAATATAGTATTGAATTTTCTGTACTTGTTCATATCTTGTAAAAGATGTAGTTAATTATGCAAATTTAACTATTTTTTATAAAATAATCAAAGAAAAATAAAAGATAGATAGTAGCTAGTCTAAATTTATTCCATATTTCAAAACTAAAAATTAAAATAATAAAGTTTTATTTCTATGTATTTTAATTTAATTAATTTCGTATGCTAATTATATTAAAAATATTTCGTAACTTTGCAATATGTTAAAATATTATAATTATGTTATAGTATTAAAATAAACATATAGCTAAATATTACATTTTATGAAAAACAAGTTTCTTTATTTACTATTGTTTTTTCTTTTAATTTCTTGCAATAAATCTAAAGTAAATACAAGCTCTGGAATAGTAGCTATTGAAGATACAGCAGATTTGCCTGACCAAATTAGCCATTATTTAGAAATGAGTTTTGTAGATTCGTCATTCACAAAAGCTATAATTGAAGCTAAGCGAGGACGAGTTTATGCGAGCAAGAATTGTTCTATTTTAGACAGCGGTATTAAAGTAACTTTTTTTTCAGAGACAGGTCGCAAAAATGCAGTTTTGACAGCTACAGAATTAGAAGTTGATGATATAACAAAGAATATGGTAGCGAAAGGGAATGTTGTTGTCATTTCCGATAGCACAAATACAAAATTAGAAACAGAAGTTTTAGAATGGGATAATGAAAGACGTAAAATCCATTCACAAGTTTTTGTTACAGTTACCTCGCCACGAGAAATAATTAATGGGTGGGGATTTGAATCAGATGAAAATTTAAATAAATATCAATTTTTTAAAGTTAATGGAGTTATAAGTAAATGAATAATTTTGTCATAGCCGGAAATTGGAAAATGAATACTAATATTGAAACAACTATTAGTATTATAAAAAATGTTGCCGAGCAAGTAGATCAATTAAATGAAGTTAAATCTACTATTGTTATTTGTCCGCCTTTTACTAATATTTATGTTGCGGCACAAGAAGCAAAAAAATCTAAACATAATATACAAGTAGGAGCTCAGAATTGTCATTTTGAAGAAAGTGGCGCCTTTACCGGTGAAATTTCATTAGATATGATAAAATCACTAAATTGTGATTATGTTATTGTTGGGCATTCAGAACGTCGTGCTTATTTTAACGAAACTAATGCTGATATAAATAAGAAACTTAAAGCCGTACTAAAGAATAATTTAAAAGTTATATTATGCATAGGCGAAACATTAGAAGACAGACAATCACATAAAACTTTTGATGTTTTAGAAACTCAATTAAATGGTTGTTTGCAAGATATTGTTGAAAATGATATGAAAAACATAATTATAGCTTATGAACCAGTTTGGGCAATAGGAACAGGTGTTTCTGCAAAAACTGAAGAAATAGAAGAAGCACATAATTGGTTGCGTAATTATTGTGAAAAGAAATATGCTAATGCAGGAAAAACAGTTGCTTTACTATATGGAGGTAGCTTAAACGATAAAAATGCACCTGAAATTCTTAATGTAAGTAATGTAAATGGTGGACTTATAGGTGGAGCTTCTTTAGTACCTGAAAAATTTGTATCAATTATAAAAACAGCGGAAAGTCTATCAAAATAATGAAATATAATTCCTTTCTTTTTGCAAAAATTATATTCTGTTTTATCTTAATATTATCTACTGCTAATATTGCGTATGGAAATGAAGATTCTTTTGTAGTAGGGAATATATTTGACTTAAACGGAAAAGCTTTTGACGAGACTGTAAAAGTTTTAACTGTTGTAAACGAAAAAGGTGTTATCACAATTACCGAACATGAAGTTACAAAAGAAGGTAAATATATTTTAAAAGTACCTAAAGACAGATTTGTCAGTTTGATTGTTTCGATTGATAGCGTGCAAAAATTAACTATTCCTTTTTTTGCAACAAAAGCATCAAATTACGATTTAGACATGTTTTTGCCCAAAACAATAGTCCCGTATATTGATTTTGATGAAGTTAAATTTGTTTCAAAAAATACAAATTTAATAAAATTCTTAAAAAATATGAACACGGCTATTTGGGAGCAAAACTCTGCCGATGTTGCTTTTCGTGGATTTCAATATCAAAATGATACTGCAAAATTTGTTTCAGAAATAATTACTAAAATAGAAAATATAGAAAAACTTATTGAGCAAAATTCACATTTAAAATTTAATAATTTCATCTTAGAAGCAGTTTACTTAAATATTGCAAATTATTACATATTAGCTAATAAAGCAGAGTTGATAGATACGAGTATTGTAAAGAAATTTGTGGAAAAATTTCCTTCAAACGCTATTTATTTACATACTTTTCCTATAAAGTTTAATGCAGTAGCTAAGTTAATTCCTGATAACTTTCAAAATAAGTATTTTCAAAATTTGTTATCAAGCAAAAAAGTTGATGATTTCTTAAAATGTGAAGTACTTTGTCAAGCTATGTTGTTTTATTTTAATATAATTAAAGATGAAAACAAAGCTTATTATTTTTATGAAGAATTACAAGTTAAATATGCAGACAAGCCACAAGCATTGTTAGCTAAAGATGAATTTGCTCCGGACAAAAGGATAAGAATAGGGAAGCAACTCCCTGATTTTTTTATACCTTCAATCGATAATCCAAACCTTAATTATACAAAAAATTTGTTTATAGGAAAATACTTATTAATTCATTTCTGGAAATTAGAAGATGATAAGAATATAAATCAATTACGCTATATTTCAGAAAGTTATGATATGTTTTATGAAGAACCATTTGAAATTTTGAGTATTTGTTTGGAAAATGATGTTGAAAAAGTTCAAAATTTTAGAAAAACATCTTGGCAAATGTCATGGCAAAATGGAGTTGAAACTATGCTTATGAACGGTAAGATATCTAAATTGTTTGAACTTAAACAAACACCTTTTTGTATATTAGTTGCACCAGATGGCACTATTATAGAAACTGGAGATGTTCTTTACGAAAGATTATTGTTATCTACATTGAAAAAACATTTTAAATCGCACTCTAAGAATAGATAAAAGATGGCAGTTAGATATATTCCTCAAAATAGACGTGAAATTCAACTCTATAGACGTGAGCGAATTATAAAGGAAAAAAATAGAGATGAAATAACTCGTAATACTTTAGTTGAATTGCGTAAAGTGAATTTGCATCACAGAAAGGTCAAACAAGATTTTGATGAATTAGCAAGAGCATTTACAATTTATATAAAAAAACAAAAACACAACAAAGTAGTTGATGTATTTAATTATTTTTTATCAGAGATAGAATAATTTTATGATATAATTTATTAGGAATTTCTTATATGTCTTTAAATTTAACTAAATTAACAATAAAAAGAGCGGTTTTTTATGCCTATCATGGTGTGAATAAATCGGAAAAAGAAATAGGTGGTAAATATGAAATTGATATCGATTTATATTATGATTCTACCCAAGCTATTTTAAGTGATGATGTTAAGTTTGCTATTAATTATGAAGAAGTAATGTATGTAGTTTCTGAAGTTTTACAAAACCATAGATGTAATCTTATAGAAACAGTAGCTAACAAAATAGTACGAGATATTATTTCTAAATTTGATATTTTAGAGAAAGTAACTGTAAGATTGCGAAAATTAAATGTACCAATCCATAGATATATAGATTATATTGAGGTAGAACAAACAAAAGAACGTAATAGTGAAGAATATTAATTTTGTAACATGCAATTAGTTTTACTTTCATTAGGTTCTAGCATAGGGGACAGAAAGAAAAATATAGATAATGCCTTGTATTTATTAGAACTTGTAGGTGTTAAACAACAACGACAATCTTCTTATTATGAAACGGAACCTGTAGGTGGTGTTGCAAATAATAAATTCTTAAATATTGCTTTTCTTGCTCAAACAAATTTTACACCCAAAGAATTGCTTTTTATTTGCAAATCAATTGAGTTTTCATTGGGTAGGCGAGTTGCAAAAACGTGGGCTGACCGTGAAATTGACATTGATATATTACTTTATGAAGATGAAATAATAGAAACGTCTTTTTTGCAAATACCGCATCCTTCTTTTCATAATAGAAGATTTGCGTTAGAACCTGCTGTTGAAATAGCATCAAATATGGTGCATCCTAAATTTAAAAAAAAACTTGATCATTTATTGAAAGAATGTCAAGACAAAAATGAAGTAAAAAAATTATTAAATATAAAAATATAAAACAAAAATATGAAAAAAATTGTTATTCATGAAGTTGGAATGCGAGATGGGCTCCAACCAGAAAAAGAAATTGTACCGTTAGAAACAAAAATAAAATGGTGCGAAAAGCTTATTGAAGCGAATGTTGATATTATACAAATAGGTTCTTTTGTGCATCCCGTAAAAGTACCACAAATGGCAACAACAGACGATATATTTCGTCATTTTCAAGAGAAAAAGCCCAAAAACACTATTCTTTCTTGTTTGGTTTTGAATGAAAAGGGAATGGAACGTGGGATGGCTGTAGGTGCTGATATGTATTGTATGGGAGTTTCAGCAAGTGAAACACATAGCAAAAAAAATACAGGAATGACTACCGATGAAGCTTTAACAAGAATAATTTCTATGGCAAAATTAGCAATGGAATCTTCTTTAGCTGTACAAGTTTCTGTTCAATCTGCATTTGGATGTGGATTTGAAGGAAAAATCCCTTACGAAAGAGTTTATTCTATAATTGATAAATACTTAAATGCAGGTATTAAGCAAATTAGCTTAGCTGATACCGCTGGACATGCTTATCCTGAACAAGTTACAGAAATGTTTTCTAAAATAAAGAAAATGGATCCTGATGTTGTACTTACTTGTCATTTCCATAATACTTATGGACTTGGAATGGCAAATATTTATGCTGCAATACAAGCAGGTGTAACTAATTTTGAAACAGCATTTGGAGGAATGGGTGGATGTCCATTTACAAAAGTTGCTGCCGGAAATGTTAGTACCGAAGACTTTGTTTATTATTTACAAAAACAAAATCTTAGAGATGATATTAATATAAATTTACTTATAGAAACGGCAAATATGGCAAGCGAATTTTTTAAGCGACCTTTATCAGGATATGTTTATAAAATAAATAATCCTACGTCTTAGTCTAATAATATATAGAAGCTATGTAAGAAAAGAAATATTTTTTGTTTCTTTTCTTATATGGTATTTTTGCAATATAATCTACATTATGTAAACTTGACTTATAAAAGCATAAAAAAACTACTGTATCTCTTTAACAGTAGTTTTTTTTATATTATCTCTATATTATTTATGCAGAAATATTTTGTGCTTCTAATGGTTTGCTTAAGTCTTTTTTCGTAATTTTGTGAGTTTCATATACTCTTTGAACGAGCTCTGCAACATCAACTATCATAATTACACTTCCATCTCCCATTATAGTTGAACCTGATATTGCTTTTATAGTACCTAGATATTCCCCTAGTGATTTAATAACTACTTCTTGTTGACCAAGTAAACCATCAACAACAATTCCTATTTGTTGCGAACCTACTCCCACTATTACGACATAGCTATTTCTTCCCTTTCCCTCTACATCGGGAACTTCTAAAGCCTCATCTAATCTTAACAATGGTATAACATCTTCACGAATACGAATAACTTCAACTTGGTTTAATGTATATATGCTATGTGAAGCTACCGAAACCACGTTTAGGACAGAGCTTAACGGTATAGCAAAACGTTCTTTACCAGAAACGACTATTAAACCTTGAATGATAGCTAATGTTAATGGTAACTTGATAAAGAAAGTGGTACCTTTGCCAATTTCTGTTTCTATATCAACATATCCTTTCAAATCTGCTATATTCGTTCTTACCACGTCCATTCCTACACCACGTCCAGATACTGAAGTGACTTTAGCAGCAGTACTAAATCCTGGAGCAAATATTAATTGCAAAGCATCTCTTTTTGACATATTTGCTGCTTGTTCAGATGTTATAACTCCTCTTTCTACAGCACGTTTCTTTAAAAATTCTTCATCCATACCTTTGCCGTCGTCAGTAATCTTTAAGACAATACTGTTTCCTTCTTGTTCAGCATCTAAAATTATTGTTCCTACTTCAGGTTTTCCTGCTGCTATTCTATCTTCTGGTGATTCTATTCCATGGTCACAAGAATTACGGATCATATGAGTTAATGGATCAGTTAGTTCTTCAATAATTCCACGATCAATTTCTGTTTCTTCACCTTTAACAATTAAATTTATCTTCTTGTTTGATTCCCTACTTAAATCTCTGACTATTCTGGGTGCTTTTTGATACAACCTTCCTACTGGCACCATTCTCATTTTCATAGCTGCACCTTGAATTTCAGAAGTAATGGCATCAATACTTGTAGCTGTTTCTAATAGATCTTTGACAGAAGTTTTAAATACTTCAAGTGGTATGTCTGAGGCTAGATATTCAGAAAGTTGTAACAATCTATTTCTGTTTAATACAAGTTCACCTGACAAGTCCATAATAGCTTCAACTCTAGCTACATCTACACGTATTGTGGTGTCAGCAGTAGTCTTTCCTGGTACTTTAGGAAGAGTTGGTGCTTTTGGAACAGATGTTGTTGTACTTTCTTTTGCCGGTGTTTTTTGCTCTGGTGCTTTTTCAGTAGTTACTGGAATAGTTACTTCGTCATCGTCATCATCTTCTACATCATTATATTCATCTTCTTTGTCAGTATTATCATCACTTTCTACAGTGTTTTGATTTTTTTGTTCTTCCCAAAAATCTGCATTTACATCAAGAAATGCTGCATCAATTAGTTTCAATTCGTCATCTGTCCAGTTGTCTGCTCCTTCTCCAAGTTCAGGTCTAGCAAAGACTTCATCTACTGCTCTTTTTTCGCTTTCTTTATGTTTATCTATTTGTATATTTTCTTCTGTATCTGAAATTTTTTCTTCATCATTAGCACTTTGAATCGGTTGAGTACCATTTCTTATAGCGTCTATTTTTGCTATAGTGCCTGAATAATCTACAGGTGAGTCGTCATCAGATTGTACTTTATTTAACAAGAAAACAATCCAATCTTGCACTTCTAATAATACATCTATTATTCCTTGCGTTACTTCTAATTCTGATTTTCTTAATTTATTTAATATATCTTCAGCATGGTGTGTAATTCCGGAAATATCATTAAATCCCATAAAAGAAGCTGTTCCTTTTATAGTATGAAAACTTCTAAAAAGTTTGTTTATAAGTTCTAAATCGTCAGGATTATTTTCAACTTCTACTATATCTATAGTGATATTTTCAAGTAATTCGTTAGTTTCTATTAAAAAACCTTCAAAAATTTCCTGCATTTCTGGATCATTAAAAGTAGCCATATATAAATTTCCTAAAAAATTACAATAATAACAAAAAAAGTTATTTTACACCACCAAATAATGCGTCTATATCATCCTGAGTAAATTCTTCGGAACTATTTCCTTCAACAGAAGAAGAACTCTCAGTATCTTGTTCTTCTGTACTGTTATCTACTACAGCATTTCTTTTTAATATATCATCAACTGTATTTTGACGACTATGCTTATTGTCAATCGCGTCAATTGCATCAGGATCAAAAGCAATATTTCTATGTAAATGTGATACTTTTATTTTTTCGTCATAATCATTAATATCTTTAGTTTTACCAGCATCTTTTCTTTTTCCATCCTCTTGATTGGTAAGATTAGACATAATTATAGCGAGTCGCGATTGGATATGTTCAATTAAATTATTTACTGCTGCTAATTGTTGCGAGGTAATATCCTGTACCTGTAATGACATAATAATAGTGTTTGCATCATCTACGATAGCTGACAACCGATTGGAAATATCATCAATTATTTCTGTATGCTCGTTTGTAACGGCATTTTCCATCCGGTCTATAAAATCATTAATTTCAGGTAAAAAAGATTTTAGTTCTTTTTCTTTACTTATAGTTTCCGATATAGTTTTTAATAAGTTAATAGGATTTACTATTCTATTTCTGTCAATTTCTTTTAACTTATCTAGTTCTGAAACTATAGAAATTAATTCATTTGTAAGTCTATCAACAGTATCCATTATTTCTGTTGTAGCCATTTCATTTGCTTCTGTAACTTTGGCTAATTGTTTAGAAGCATTAGGCATTTTAGAAAGATTGTCTTGAATTTCTTTATTTACATCTTCTAGTATTGGAGTAACTTCACTTACAAATTTAAATAAATCTTCCATAAAAGGCAGAATACGTTGAGCAAGCACAAAAAGTGCTTTTACTTCTCCAATTCTATCGCCAACAAGTCGTATATCCATAGTTTTTTTATAAATTTAAAGATTAAAAATAATGATATTTATAAGATATCGTAATACAAAACACTTATTGTAAATTAAATATTTTCAAAAGATTGTTTAAGAATTTTGTCCTAAAACAAGGTCTAACTTTTCTTTTAATACAGCAGGAGTAAATGGTTTTACTATATAATTATTTACCCTAGCTTTTAGAGCTTCGATTATATCTTGCTTTAGACCGCGAGTAGTAACCATAATAATCGGCAGATGTTTAAAAGAGTCGTGGGAACGAATGGCACGAGTTAACTCAAGCCCGCTCATATTTGGCATATTCCAATCTGTTATTACAAAATCAACTTCTTCACCAGACAATAGTTTTTCAAAGCCTTCTCTTCCATCTCCTGCTTCTACAACGTCAAGATAGCCAAATGTTTTTAAAGCATTAATTACGATTCTACGCATAGTTGGTGAATCGTCAACTACTAAAAAACGCATTTTTTTTATTTCTCCAGATAATTATTATTCATGATAAGTATTTAGTTATTTCATACTGAATACGTTTTGTGTTAAACGGTTTTATTAAATATGAATTAGCTCCTGCTTCAAGTCCTGCTTTTATATCATCTTCTGTTGACAAGGAAGATAATATAATTATAGGAAGCTCTTTATATTCAGGATCATTTCTAATAGCACGAATAAGACGTAATCCATCAATATTCGGCATATTTAAATCCGTGATTAACATATCTATTTTTGTTTTTGGTAATTTTTCCAAAGCGTCCATACCATCTTCAGCTGGAATAGGTTCATACCCCATTAATTTGATTGAAAATGTAATAAATTTTCTTATAGAACTTGAATCTTCAGCAATTAGAATTTTTTTCGCCATCTTTATTTTTCTTTATAAATATTCTGATAAAATATGATTAAAAAGTGTTTTAGTTATTAAATTTATACCTTTTTATAAGCCATTGCTTTAGGTAAATGAATTAAATGGAATGCCTTAGAAACTCCATGTAATGATTCTGAATACCCTATAAATAAATAGCCGTTTTTATTCAAAGAATCGTATAAGTATGAAACAACTTGTTGTTTAGAAGTTGTATCGAAGTATATTAGAACATTACAACAAAAAATAACATCCATTCCTCTTACAGCACGCATCTGTTGAGAATCATATAAATTGATATTAGAAAACTTCACCATTCTTTTAACTTCATCTACTAAATGATAGCTTGTACCATCAAATCTGAAATACTTTTTAAGTAAATACGGCGGGACATTTCTAATTGCATATTCTTTATATACACCTTCTCTAGCTTGTTCAAGTACCGCATTATTTATATCGGATGCTAATATCTGAAACTGAACTTGTGGATAACGATTTTTTAATTTTTCTAATATTATAATTGCTATTGTATATGCTTCCTCCCCTGTTGAAGAAGCAGCCACCCAAATTTTATATATAGGATTAAAAGTATTTCCTTTAGCTGAAATAGTTTCCGGAATTATAATTTTTTCTAATGCTTCAAACTGCTGATTTGCCCTAAAAAAGTATGTTTCATTAATAGTAATTGCTTCAAATAGCCCATTCATTTCTACTCTACCATTAGGTGATCGTAGGAGTTGTAAATACTCTTCAAAAGTATGTAACTTATTAACTGCAAGTCTTCTTGCAATTCTTCCTTCTAACAAGTATTTTTTAGCATCAGTAAAGTATATTCCAGAAGCTTTATAAATATACTGTCTATATTCATTAAATAATTCATCCGACATTTCTAATTTACTAGATATACTAGATATATTAGTTGTAATAGGTCTTTTGGCAGAAAACATTGTCGGAGTAGTAATTGGTTGAGCAGATTCCTTATTATCTACAGATTGTTGTTTTGATTCTGGTGATTTAGATCTTTGTTTTGAAAAATCAAATTTAAATAATTGTGTCATTTTTTTTCTGTTTTTAAATTATAATAAAACTACTCTGTTTTTAATAGTGGTTGTAATTTTTGTTTATTTTCTTCGGAAGTTTCTAATGTATATTGATGTAACTTATCATATACAAAACTATCTTTATATTGTGTGATTAATACATCAAAAGTATCGTAAATACTTTCTTCTTCTATTGTTTGTTCAAAAGAATTTAACAAATTATCTATAACTATCTCTTTATTTTCTTTAGGAGTATCCTTCCAAGCAAAAATAATATTTTCCAAGAAATTCATATTGAGAAAACCGGACTCGAAAAGTTCCGTGATGTTTTGCAACAAATTAACTTCTGAATTTACAAGCAAATTATATGTGATTAGTTGATGCAATTCAGGTTCGTTTTGCCTCAACACTATAAACAAAGACTCGAGATCTTCTTCACGGTATTTTTCACCTAACGAAAGAACGCCAGCAGTTTTAATATTTATATCATTTTCTAATATAGCTTTATAAGCAACATAACGTAATTCATCAGGCATTATTAATGTATCTTCAAGTCTAAATGAGATTGCAAAAGCAGTCATTAGCATAAGCTTTTGGATTTCCGGATGAGCATCCTTCATTTTTCCTAGTAACTTGTATGAAATTTCAATATCTTTTGCATTAAACGCTAAAGCATCAATAATAGTTGCTTGTAAGAATTGATTACTTTCTTCATCTAATTTTTCTAACAAATAGCTTTCAGCATTTTCTCCGCCTATCTTTCCAATACTCTCAATTATAGTCGGTCTAATCTCATCAAATGCTTCATAAAGCATTATTATTTGATCTAAAGCTTCTTCGGCTTTAATATTACCTAAAGTTTCAACCGCTGAAATTTGAACATTCCTATCTCTATCCTCTAAAAGAGGTATAATATAATTTGCAATTGATTTGTCTGCAATAAGTCCTAATATATCACAAGTAAAGCGACGTACATCTTGATCTTCATCTTTTAGATATGGTAATAATATATCTACCGCATCGTTACCTAATTTTATTAAAATATCTCCTGCTAAATTACGTACAACTATGTCTTGCATAGCTATATAAACCGCAACTAAGCTAGCCGCTTTCTTACGCAAATTGTCAGGAACTTCTATTAAAGCTCTTTGGCAAATATCACGCACGCCAGCATCACTATCTAATAAACCTTTTGCAAATGCAGTGATACATATTTCATTATCCATATAATTTTCCATTAAATCATATGCTGCTTGTCGTCTATTTTCAGAAATGCTATCATTTTGGAAACGATCAATTAATTCATTAAATTCCATTTTTGTTATTATTGTATTATTATAATCAAATAGTAATCAAAATCAAAGTTATTTTATGTTTTTTATATTAAATTGCAATATAAGATTTTTTTTTATTTTTTTCGATATGTTTTATATAAAAAAATAATTTTGTGTAAAAATAAAATAGATTATTTAGATATAATTATTGTTTTTATCTTGATTTAAATTTTCTGTCTAATTCACGTTTAACTTCTCGTTCTTTTTGAGCCTCACGCTTGTCATATTTACGTTTAGATGTACAAAGAGCTAGTTCTATTTTAACTAAGTGTCCTGAAAAATATATTGTTAATGGAATTAAAACTACCCCTTTTTCTAAAACCATATTTTTGATTTTTTTCAATTCTCTATAATTTAACAATAATTTCCTAGGACGTTTTTCTTTGTGATTTTGGATATTACCATGCGAATAAGTATTAATATGTAAATTATAAACATAAAGTTCCAAACTGTTTTTATCTAAAAACTTACAATGAGCATCTTGCAAACTGCAACGCCCCGTACGCAGCGATTTAACTTCTGTTCCCGTTAAAACTATACCGGCTTCATAAGTACTAACAACGTTAAAATCATGTCTGGCACGACGATTACTTGCAATAATTTTTTGTTCTCTATCCGACTTCATAAAGATAAACTAATTGATTTTCACGTTCTTTTGACGTGATTCTTCAGCCATATTTTCTTTATATAAAAGCATCTTCTTTTGCAAATCAGTATCGTTTGTTGCTAAAATCTGAATAGCAAGCAAAGCAGCATTTTTAGCACCCCCTATAGCTACTGTCGCCACAGGTACGCCCGCCGGCATCTGAACAATAGAAAGTAAAGAATCTAATCCATTCAATGCACGAGATTGAATTGGAACACCTATAACAGGTAAAGGCGAATAAGATGCTGTCATTCCGGGCAGATGCGCCGCTCCACCAGCTCCAGCAATTATTACTTTAATTCCACGTTTATGAGCATTTTTTCCATATTCTGCCATACAATCAGGAGTTCTGTGTGCAGAAACAATTTTGAGCTCATACGGAACGTCAAATTCTTTACACACATCTGCAGCCATTTGCATTGTAGGAAGATCCGAATCACTTCCCATAATTATCCCAATCTTAATATCCATAAACTAAATAGATTAAAATTTTAATTGAAAATATATTTGTAAACTTAAATTTTGATTAAATCTTTTTTATTGTTTTTGTCATTAGAAAACGTAAAATTATCATCTTCAGCGTCAATAGTAACAGTGTCCCCTGCTTGATATTCATTTGCAATAATTTTTATAGAAAGTACATCTGATATATATTTTTGTATAACTCGCCTTAAAGGACGAGCTCCAAATTGTACATTGTACCCTAATTTTGCAATGAGCTCCATAGCGTTTTGAGTTACAGATAACTTTAAACCAATCTTATCAAGCTTTTTCTCTAATTTACTTATTTGTAAAGATGCTATTTGCAATATCTCATTTTTAAACAAAGGTGTAAATAAAATAATTTCGTCAATTCTATTTAGAAATTCAGGACGCATTTTTTGCTTTAAAAGGTCCAAAATCATTTCTTTGATCTTTTCAGCTTCAAAATTATTATTATCGTTATTTAATAAATTTTCTTGAATTAATTCTGTCCCTAAATTTGAAGTCATAATGATTACTGTGTTCTTGAAATTGACTTCACGTCCTTTGCTATCTGTAAGTCTTCCATTGTCTAAAACTTGCAAAAGTATATTAAATACATCAGGATGAGCTTTTTCTATTTCATCAAACAAAACAACTGAATAAGGTTTTCGTCTTACCATTTCAGTCAATTGACCACCTTCATCATAACCAACATATCCTGGAGGAGCTCCGATTAGTCGTGAAACTGCAAATTTTTCCATATATTCACTCATATCAAGCCTTATAAGAGCATTTTCATCATCAAATAAAAATTCTGCAAGTGCTAAAGCTAGTTCAGTCTTCCCTACTCCTGTCGTACCTAAAAAAATGAAAGATCCAATGGGACGATTAGCATCTTGTAATCCTGCTCGCGAACGTCTTATTGCGTTAGAAACTGCTTCAACTGCCCGATCTTGACTGATAATACGTTTTTTTAATCGTTCTTCCATAGAAAGTAATTTTAATCTCTCTGTTTCTAACAAACGACTTACTTGAATACCAGTTGCTTTTGATACAACCACTGCAATATCTTCTGCATCAACTTCCTCTTTAAGCATTTTATCTGTTTTTTGCAAATCTTCAAGTTGTAAATTTGCTTTATCTAGCTCTTGCTGTAAGTTATATAATTCACCATATCGCAGCTCAGCAACTTTTGCCAAATTTCCATCTCTTTCGAAATTATCAGCTAGCTGTTTTACATTTTCTATTTTAGATTTCAAATTCCGAATTTTTGAAATATAATCTTTTTCTTTTTGCCATTTTTCTAAAAGATCAGAACGCAACTTAGAAAGTTCATTTATTTCTTTTTCTATTTCATTTAATTTTCTTTGTGTTAATTTTTTTTCTTGTTCCATATTTTTAGTTTATTTTTTAGCACAACATTTGAAATTAATTAAACGTATTTTTTCAAATCTGTTTTCCACCCCTTTGAATAAACGCACTATATTACTACGATGTGCGAAGAAAATTATTACAGATAAAGCGATTGCAAAATAAATTAAAGTAAAATATCCACTAATTTCTACATCAAATACATTGTAACGTAAAAAAAGTACAAGAGGTATTGTTAAAACTGCTGTCAAGGAGCTTAAGGAAACATACCCAGTTGACAAAATAGTAAGTAGAAATACACCTGCAGCTACCCCTACTTCCACTGGCATTACTACTATTAACATTCCTAAAGCGGTGTTAACTCCTTTTCCACCTTTAAAGCCAACAAAACAAGAAAAAATATGTCCTAATATAGCTGAAATTCCTATGATTATTTCTAAAATCGGCATAGTTAAAAAAGAAGATTCTTCGTACATTCCCCATTTAGGCGCTATGATGTCAGCAAATAGCAAAACAGGAATTAGTCCTTTCAAAATATCACATATTTGAACTATAATACCCCATTTAACTCCTAACACACGTATAGCATTAGTGCTTCCCATATTCCCACTGCCTTTTGTACGAATGTCAAATCCGAAAAATTTTTTACTTATCAAAACAGCGGAAGGAATAGCTCCTATGAAATACGCTAATACTATAAAAAGTATCATTTTAAGAATAATTTCAGTCATAATTTATATTTGATATTTGTTAAACTTTTTGTTGTTATATTTATTATTATACAAGTGAAAAAGAGAAATTCCTAATGCAACCCCTACATTTAATGATTCGGCTTCACCATTTCCTGGAATTTTAAATTTTTCCGTTATTTTTTTTTCTAAAGTACCTGAAATTCCACGGGATTCGTTACCTACAACTAATCCAAAAACTTCATTTTGATTTAGCTTCAAATCAGTTATCACCTTGTCAGCGTCTAAAAAAGCTCCTAACAGTCTTATATTCATTAGCTTGTCAGAATATAATTGATAAAATTCATCTTTTGAAAGTTCAATTATTTCCACTCTAAAAAAAGATCCCATAGTAGAACGAACAACTTTAGGAGAGTATTTCCCCGCACATTCTCCAAGTAAAATAACTTGTTTTATGCCGAACCAATCCGCTGTTCTAATAATTGTTCCTACATTGCCTGGATCAGAAATTTCATCTAAAACAATAAAAGATGCGGAAGGAGAAAAAAAAGATTTTTTTTGTTCAACTACCGCTAAAATTCCCTGAGGCGTAATAGCATGGCTTAGTTTTTTAAAAATACAATCGCTTACTTCGTAAATTTTTATTTTATCTTTTGAAAATTGTTCGCATAAATTGGTAATTTCAAGATCTATAATATCCTTGTTAATTACAATGTAAATTATATTATACGAACTTTTTTGTAATTCTTTACAATTTTTTTTCCCTTCAACTAAAAATAAATTGCTTTCACTTCGTTTAACCGAACGATGTAAAGATTGTGTAAGATTTATTAATTTTTTAGTAAACGAAATATCAGATAAACTCGAATAGCATTGCATTATATATAATAATCTACCTTCCCAAAAGGTTTTAATATATTGATTTTATTTGAAAAAAACAGCATTTTAATAAAAATATTCACAAAAACTATTAAAAAACAAGCAGTTGTATTTATATATAAAACTTTTTTTATTATTAGTGTCAAAAAATATGATAATTATGAAAAAAAATCTTGTTATTTTGTAATATCTTTTTAGTAATTTTTGATAAAACAATTTAAGTATTTAAGAAAAATGAAAAGAATAATTTTTATTCTATTTGTATTTCTAGGGATTACATCAAATCTTTATGCTCAAATAGAAGTAGAAAAGGAGAATTTTTATTTAGATGCTATTGTATTTAAGGGAGATAAAATTGATTCTGCAAGAATTGATCTATTTTGTGTTATACCTAACGATATATTGACTTTTTTGAGATCTAATACGACTAACGATTACAGGTCTAAATATACTCTATTAATAACAATACTAGATGAAAATAATAGATCTATGGTAGCTAAAAAACATGAAAAAACAATACAAGAAATAGATTTTAAAGCTACACAAGGTGGAAATGCAGAATTTTCAAAAATTCAAGAACAGTATTTTCTGCCTAAGGGTAATTATCAAATACATGCGGTTTTAACTGATATTTTTTCAAAAAATGAATATGAAAAAAAACGTAATATCTCGGTAATACCATTTAATGATTTTCCAATTTCTACGAGCGGAATTTTGTTTTTAAGTGAAATTGAAGAAAAAAACGGTAAGTTTTTAATAACTCCTCATCTCTCAGACAATATTGGAATAATTGAAAATGGTTTTTTCGCATTTTTTGAGCTTTATAACAATATGGAAGAAAAAACTATAACTGTTCTTTCGGAAGTTATAAACCAATCTTCTGACGATATTATTTATTCTGCCGAAACTACAAAAGATATTACAAAAGGTACTAATCAAATTTTTATACGCTTTAATAAAAATATAAACTATAGTTCTAACAAAAATATATTGCGAATAACAATAAAAGATAATGAAAAAAAAATAGCTGCATCTCAACGTTCCATAAAAAATCAGTCTTACCTCTTTAATAAAATTACTAATAATTTAGATGATGCGATTAGACAGTTGCGTTATGTAGCAACAGCTTTAGAAATTAATCATATTAATGAGGCACAAAATGAAGAGGAACGATTAAAACGATTTGAACAATTTTGGTATAAACTGGATCCTACACCACAAACAAAACGAAATGAAGCTTTAGAAGAGTACTATTATCGTGTTGCTTACGCTAATAAGAACTTTAAATCTTACACTGAAGGTTGGATGACAGATAAAGGCAATGTATTTATTGTATACGGTCCTCCTAATGCTGTTGAGAGATCTAACAATTCTTATTCAAGTTCTAAGATATACGAAAAATGGACATATTATTCTAACAACAGAATATTTTTATTTTATGATTCTACTGGATTTGGAGATTTTAGATTATCAAATCCAACACATGTTTCAGAAAAATATAAATATTCTGCACAATAAATTAAATCAAAGAACACTAATTATAATTTTATAAATAATAACGATATGAAACAAATAATAATAGCAATTGACGGACCGGCAGGTTCAGGAAAAACTTCATCAGCAAAAATTGTTGCCGAAAAACTTAATTATATATATATTGATACAGGTGCTATGTATCGTGCTGTAACTCTTGCGTGGTTACGAGAAAAAGTACCGCTTACTGCCGAAAAACTAAAAGAAGTAATTGATACAATTAATATAACTTTAGAACCTTCTGCTAATGGACAAATTACAAAATTAAATGACGAAGATGTAAGCGAAGCAATTCGCTCTGAAGAAGTCAATAGATTTGTTAGTCAAATAAGTGCAGATAAATATGTACGTGAAGCTATGGTAAACTTACAAAGAAAGTTAGCAGAAGGCAAAGGCTGTGTTATGGATGGCAGAGATATAGGTACAACAGTTTTTCCTAATGCAGCATTAAAAATATATCTTACTGCTTCAATAGGAGCTAGAGCCAAACGAAGATTAAATGAATATGCAGAAAAAGGTATCACAGGATTGGGTTTTAATGAAATAGCGACACAAATTCTTGAACGAGATAGATTTGACTCAAACCGAGAAGTATCTCCATTACGCAAGGCAAATGATGCTATAGAGATAGATACTTCAAACTTAACTTTACAAGAACAATCAGAAAAGATTTATAAACTTGCCTTAGACATTATAAACAATTAAAAAATCAAAAAACTATAGTATTTTTATTGAAAAGTTTGTTTAAAGAAAAAAAAATAGTATTTTTGTTATTTGATTTTTCAAAACAATAGATTTTAGAACATGAAGAAACAAGATAAAAAGAATTTTTTCGATACCTTGAGACTATTTTTGCGTAAACATAAAGAAAAAGCAAAAGAAAAAGAAGAAGCAAGGAAGAAACTATCAACAACCGAAACTATACTATCTTTTATAAAAACTGTGGTAGGAGCCTTAGTGTTGGTTATGTTTTTACATAGTTTATTAATAGCTTCTTTTATTGTACCAACAGGTTCAATGGAAAATACTGTAATGGCTGGAGATTTCTTATTAGTCAATAAAATTTATGGTGCTTCTACGCCACAAATTATTCCTTTTTTGAATATACCGCTTCCTTACAAAATATTATTTTCAATTTCTGACCCTGAACGTGGTGATGTCATTGTTTTTGTTTTTCCTGGCAATAGAGATGAAGTTGAAGCAAGCGAATTTCAGTATTATCTAAAACGATGTGTAGCCTTACCTGGAGATACTGTACAGATAATAGACAACAAATTATATGTGAACAACAAACTTCAACCAATTGCAAAAAATGCTATTTTTGATAATAGAGTTTCAACTGACAAAATGGAAGCTTTAGTCACTTTTCCTAAAGGATTGAACTTTCTTCATGATAACTATGGTCCTCTTCGTGTTCCTAAAAAAGGTGATACAATTTTTATCAATCCTTTAAATTACTATCAATGGGACATTTTTATTCAACGTGAAGGACACACTATTTCTTTAAGTGGCAATAGTATAAAAATAGATGACAAAATAACAACCCAATATATTGTAGAACAAGATTATTACTTTGGTATGGGTGATAATCGTGACCATAGCTCTGACAGTAGATACTGGGGATTTATCCCACGAGAAAATATACTTGGCTCCCCTATTATTTGTTGGTTTTCTTGGGAAATGCGAGATCATTATGGAAATGAATACTCTTTATTAGAAAAGTTTACAAAAATTCGTTGGGGAAGAATGTTTAGAACAATAGATTAATTTAATATATATTTAGACATATTTAGAGGAAAATAAAGATGCTTTCAAGTTTCGGTGTAATTTTAGTTTTTTTTATTTTTGCATTATTACTTGTCGCTGCAGCTATTATTACAGCAGCTATAATTCGTCCAAGTCATCCAAATAAAACTAAGCTAATGAACTATGAATCTGGTATAGAACCGGTAGGAACTCCTTGGATTTTATTTAACACAAGGTTTTATTTAATAGCTTTAGCCTATATTATTTTCGATGTTGAGTTAGTTTTACTCTTCCCTTGGGCTGTTTCATTTAGAGGATTAGGATGGTCTGCTTTTATTGCAATGTTAATATTTGTTTTTATACTTGTTCTTGGACTTTTTTATGATTGGGCAAAAGGTTATTTAGATTGGGATAAACCTAAACCTTATATCCCGGAATTAAAAGATTTTATTGATACAAAAGAATAATAGGTGTTTTTATGGGTTTATTAAATAAATTAGACAATCCTTATGACGGAGGAGGATTTGTTTTAGCTAGAGTTGAAGACGTTCTAAATTGGGGACGTGCAAAATCAAATTGGTATTTACAATTTGGATTAGCGTGCTGTGCGATTGAATTTATGGCATTAAATGCTTCTCATTATGATTTAATGCGTTTTGGTTGTATTCCACGTTCTAGTCCACGTCATGCGGATCTTATTGTTATATCAGGAACAGTTTCTTTAAAAATGGCTGAAGTTATTAAAAATTTGTGGGAACAAATACCTGAACCTAAATATTGCCTATCAATGGGTTCTTGTGCTAATGCAGGCGGTCCTTTTTGGGAACACGGTTACCATGTGTTAAAAGGCGTTGATAAAATCTTACCTGTTGATGTCTATATTCCGGGTTGTCCACCACGTCCTGAAGCATTTTTTGACGGAATGGTAAAATTACAAGCTAAAATTAGCAAACAAGCTATTTTTAATAAAAGAAAACGTATCGCAGAAGAAGATGCTAAATTAGGCTTACCTACATATTAAAACAGCAACATAATATGAAATAAAATTATACAACCTCCTGTTAATTTATAGGAGGTTTTTTGTTTTGATTTTTAATAAAAAAATATTATCTTTGAAAATATAATTATACATAAATTATGGGAATCTTAAATAGAATTATAAATTTAACGAGATCAAAAGTTGATTTTCGTCATAAAAAAAATGATACTTTTTATGATGATATTGATGATCAAATACTGAAAGATATTATAGAAGAATTAAACTCAGATTATTTGAATACAAAAACCGATACTTCATCATATAAACAAAAGATGGACGAAAGTTCGCAAAACAAGCGTAAGATTCCGCAAGCAGTTATAGAAGCTTATAAAGTTTTAGAAGTATCTGAAAATGCTACTATTGAAAATATAAAATTGAACTTCAAGAAAAAAATCAAAGAATTTCATCCTGATGTTTTTGAAAATAGTAGCTTAAAAGAAAAAGAAATGGCAAAGAAAAAAACTTTAGAAATTCTAAATGCTTATAATACTATAAAATTACATAGAAAATTTTAATATGCAAATAAAAAAAAATATAAAAGATGCTCTGATTATAGTACTAATAGCTACTATCATTGCTATTATATATAATTTATCTCGAAATGACAGCATACCTTTTGTGCAAATGAATAAAGAAGGTATTGTAGTTGATGATTCAGTGCTTTTTAATACAAAAAATAAAGATATAGACTCTGTTATCCATACGAAAAATTTACCTATTGATACTACAAGTAAAATTGAAAATAATCAAGATTCTATAATCAAACAAGATACTATTATAAAAAAAACAGAACAAGAACTAGCTAGTAAAGATATAAAAAATAAAGACATAGATGAAAACAATGATTTTTTAAGTGTATCTTACGAACAGATGTTGAAAATTATAGAATCTAATGATTTTACAATTATTGATGCACGTCATCCTGAACAGTTTAAAAAATCTCATATTAAAAAAGCTATAAACATCTATCCGTTAGATGAAGAAAATATTGTGATTGAAAAAATCCTATCTCTTCCTTCTAATAAAACTTATATAATATATTGTGACGGTGCTAATTGTGATTTAAGCCATGAATTAGCAATTCTATTAAGAGATTTTGGATTTTCAAAACTTTTTCTTTATACAGGTGGTTGGAATGAATGGAGTAAAAAACGTAATTTATGAATTATATAAATAGAATTGATACGGAATATAGACGAGCATTGCAGATGCGCTATGGAATTATTGGTGATTCTGTAGCTATTCAAGAAGCAATTAATATACTTGAAAAAGTTGCTCCTACTGATTTACCAGTTTTAATAAATGGCGAAACTGGAACAGGAAAAGAAGTGTTTGCTAATGCTCTTCACAGCTTGAGTCTCAGAAGAAAACAACCATTTGTAAGTGTAAATTGTGGAGCTATTCCCGAAACACTACTTGAAGCAGAACTTTTTGGACATGAAAAAGGAGCTTTTACAAGCGCAGTTGAGCAACGTGTAGGTTTCTTTGAATCTGCTGATAATGGTACAATTTTTTTAGATGAAATAGGCGAAATGCCTATAATAACTCAAGTTAAATTGTTACGTATTTTAGAAAGTGGAGAATATTCCCGACTTGGTTCTTCTAAGGTAAACAAAGTTGATGTAAGAATAGTAGCAGCAACGAACAGAAATCTTGCAGAAGAAGTTCAAAAAAAGAATTTCAGACAAGATTTATTTTACCGTCTTAATACCGTAAATATTATTCTGCCTCCGTTGCGTGACCATTTAGAAGATATTCCATTATATGTTAATTATTTTGGAAACAATATTTGCGAAAAAAACGGAGATAAATTTTTAGGGTTTTCAGAAGAATCTATAGAATTATTAAAATCTATGCCTTGGCCGGGAAATATAAGAGAGCTTAAAAATCTTGTCGAAAAAGTTGCAACTTTAGAAAAAGGTGAATTTGTTAATATACAAACGATTAAAAAATATTTACCACGAGTTGCGGGCGGATTTAATTTAGAAAGTTCAAACTTCACTACTGCTCTTGTACCTGCTTCAAAAACGCAAGAACTTGTTAATAGTGATACTCTGATTTTACGTACTCTATTGGAATTAAAACAGGATACTACGGATATAAAACGCGCTTTAGGAAAGGTTGGAGCTGCTTTACATACAATTTCTGAAGATATAGAACTACTGAAAGATCATACTGTTGTAAACTATACTGAACATTTTAATCAAACTAAAAATATGACACTTGCAGAAATGGAAAAGAAAATGATCTTAGATGCTTTAGCGGAATACGATAACAACAAGCGACGTGCCGCCCAAGCTCTCGGAATATCAGAAAGGACTCTATTTCGTAAGTTAAAAGAATATGGCGAATCTTAAATTATAAAATAAAATAAAATATATGTGTGTTTATTTCGTCTAACCAAATTAGTTTATGAAAATTATAATTATAATATCACTAATATAATACAAAAATATAACATGAAAAAAAATATTTTCAGAGATATTTTTATTGTTTTTTTGTTAACTATTATTTTTAGTAGTTGCATAAATATTAAATCTGAACTCCCTAAAATATCACTGTATAGATTAAAACAAGAAAGCACCCAGGGTACAAATGCAGCAGCAGTAATTATAGATAAAAGTATTTTTATTGAGAATTTTGCTTCGAATATGACTTTAGCTTCTGAAAAAATTGTTGTAATAGAGAACGAAGTAAATCTAAAGAAATACGATTATCATCAATGGACTATCCCGTTAGATGAAATGATGACAGATTTTACTATAGATAGAATTAATAGATATAAATCTTTTAAAAAAGGTGTTGTCAATTCTGTTTCTATGCTGCCAGATTTAATATTAGAAGCAAGAATTGTTTCGTGCAACATCAATAATTCTAATAACAAAAAATCACCTAATACAGTAGAACTTGTTATTTCTGCAAATATTTCTTCTTCACAGAAGACAAAACCCGGATTTACACCGATATTTTCAGAAGTTTATACTAAAACCATTGCAAGACCTGATAATACGTTAAATTCGGCAGTTACAGCTTTAAGTAAGAGTTTGTCAGATATAGTTGATAACATACTTGTAGATATTGATAAAAAATTAAAAGAAAATGTTAAATAAATTTGTTTATTAAACCGTTTTTTCTTATTTTTAAAAAATGTAAAAAAGGCAATCGCTTTTATTTTTATAAAAGAGGAAAGTCCGAACTCCAAAGAACAGTATGCTTCGTAACGCGAAGGCAATGAATTGTAATGATTTATTGACTGATAGTGCAACAGAAAATATACCGCCTATTTTTATAGGTAAGGGTGAAAAGGCAGTGTAAGAGACTACCGTACAGTTGGTAACAACTGTAGCAAGGTAAACCACATATTGGAGCAAAGTCAAATAGTAAAATATAATTCCTTTAGGAATCTTAAGTTGTTCGCTTAGGTAATTACAAATAAAAGTAATTTATATTTTTGGGTAGACTGCAAGATAATAATGGCGACATTATTACGAGATAAATGATTGCCTCTCAATTTTTATTGAAAGACAGAATTCGGCTTATTTTTTATATTTTAATTTAATTACTATATTCTAAATAATTATTAAAAATCAACTTATGAAACAGTTACCAACAGATCCATTAATTTTAGAATTACTTCCTGAGTTTGTTGATACTTGGATAGCAGATATAAATGAACAATTTACACCTTTGTGTGAAGCTAAAGATAAAGACAACTTCTATCGTCTTGCTCATACTCTAAAAGGTTCAGGTTTCCAATTTGGAATAGATGAAATATGGGACTTGAAATGATGAGATTAACTAAGGAAGAAAAATGGGAAGAAATTCCTAAATTTAAAGAATTACTGTTGAAAGAATTTGAAGAAACTAAAGAGTTGTTAAATAACTCAAATTAAATATTTTTTATAAAAGGGATGGTATTATGAGATATATTATATGCTTATTTATTTGTTCTTTGCTTTTATCTATTGATTTGTTTTCACAAACCAATATTGTAATTTTACCTTTCAGTAATTTGGATGGTGAGTATTCTCATAATCAATGGTGCTATGAATTGCAAGATTCTTTAGAAAAAGAATTAAAAGCTCTTGATCCGGAAGAAAAATATTACAAAATTATGCCAGTTGAAGAAATAAATGAAATTCTCAGTGACTTGAATATCGATGCTAATAATCCTTTATTTGATGCGGAAAAGTGGCAAGCAATAAAAGAATTAGAAGTAGATAGAGTAATATCGGGCAACTTTCGTATTATTGCTAAAAGATATTTAATAAACGGCTATATATATTATCCGGAAACGCAATTATTAGATCCTGATTTTCAAGCTAAAGATATTTTTAAAAGAGAAGATAAAATTTTAGAAGCCCCTAAAGCTATAGCTAAAAGGTTATCACAAGCATTTATTAAATAAAAAAATATGTAATAAAAATAGATAGGAGTATAATTATGACTATTCAACAATCGCGGGAACAAATGTATACTGCTGAAACAATACAACCAAGAATGAATATTCAGCAAGAAATACAAAAAGGTTTACAGGAAAATGATAAAAAAGTTGGAGAAGCTATAGCTGGTGCTACAGCTAACAAACAAATACTAGCTGGTTCCAATATCAAACCTGAACAAACTTTACAGCAAACAGCTGCTGCACAAGTATCAAAAGGATATCTTGATATTAAAGTATAAAAATCTATGTATAGTTTGTAAAACTTAAAAGTCCGAAGTAAATTTCGGACTTTTTTTCTATCAAAAAAATACATTTTTAGGCTATTTTTTTTGGCTATTATTAGATACATTTATTTTTTTGGCTACTATTAGATATATTTGTTGTAAAATATTTATATGTTCTTCTCGCAATTAAAAGCTTCTAATTAGCTTATAATTCAAAAAATAATGCAATAACAGATTTTATTTTGTTATATAATATCTAAATTTGGCAAATCATTTGTGAGAGCTAAGTTTTTCAGAAAAAAAGACGATAATAAGCTATATTGTTATTGTTGTTTTTTATTTTTAGATTACAACTTAAATATAAAGATTTATACTTATAATTTTCGGGAAAATAAATTCTATGAATGTATTGCATAATTGTATTAAAAAAATAATAGATAGTAGATATTATTTATACTTATTTTCTTTGTTTTTTGCTTCTTCTTTTCTTTTTGCTCAAGATTATGATTATGAATTTACCATAAAGCCACGTCGTGCTTTTGATCAAATAATTTTAGAGTTTTGGGCAAAATCGTTGAAAGCAAATACAGCTCCATTAGGTAACGCTTCTTTGGTTTTGCAATATAACACTTCTTTTTTTGCTCCTGCACAATCTCAAAGTTTAATTGCGACGGATTCTATTGCAAAATTTGATGCAAATTCACCTAACCCTGTGATAACTATTCACTCTAACTTTGATAATGCTAATGGATATTCACCACTAGCTGCTACTTCATATTCAAACGGTTTTTTCTCATTAGAAATAACACATAACATATTAGGTAGCTTAGGCTTAGCGCCTGATACTGCTGGACGTGGCAGTTTTCTTGGAAAAATAGCGCTTACTATCATAGGCAATCCGACTGAAACAGATTTAGCAAATATAAAATGGAGTACGAGCTCTTTTCCCGGTGAACTTAGAGTATTTGATAGAGATGGCAACGATATAAAAAGTTTGATTAATTTTATAGATCCCGACCCAAATTTTACCGTTATAGGCGTATCATTTTTATCTCCGAATTTTGAAAAAATGGTTGTAGATATAGATGAAAACTATTTGTTTTTAACAGGTGATTATGCTCAAGGTGGTTATCCTATTTATTTTGAAAGAAGTGTAAATCCAAACTCTTATTCTGCGCCAACAGGTAAGCCATTATTTGTTGACGAAAATTTAGCCTATCTTTTTGAATATTCTTTAGATAACGGTGAAACTTGGCTTGAACTCGGTCGAGCAACTGAAACGGAAAAAAATGCTTCTACAATCACAAAACCAAGTGTTGTAGCCAACTATAAATCAGGTAGATTGTTTGAACCGAAAGGTAATAACTACGTGATTTCTTCATTAAATGGTGAACAAATAAATACTGAAACTTATCGTAAACCGTTACGAGTTATTTTAGAGAAAAACAAATATTTTAATTATCGTTCAGAAGAATCTCGCTTAAAAATTTCTATTTTAGAAGGCACTTCAACTACTCCAATAGTAAATCGCTTACCTAGTGATATTTATGATATTAATGCTAGCAAATTAGTGTTAGGTAGATTGTTTTTCTTGCAGTTAAATGGAACAACTAACTATTTAAAAACAGTTGATAATTTTAGTAACTCAACTCAACTTACTGTTGCGGCTTGGATTAATTTAAATGCCGTTACAGGCGTTGTTGGTGCGGAACCAGCTATTGTTGCTTCAAGTGGTGGTCCTGATGCTACATCTACTTTTGGCTCAAATGAAGGAGCTTGGATGTTATATCTAAAAGACGGAAATATCCCTGCATTTAGAGCTCGTGAAATTTTAAATCGTGGCGATGCTGGCACTGAAAACTACATAGGAATTTGTGAAGCTTATTCTAACGATGTTTTAACACCTGTATCTGCTGCTGAACCATTAAGTAAGGAACATTCAAAAAATTGGGTACATATTGCAGCGACAGTAAAAAATAATGTCATTTCACTTTTTGTAAACGGTGAGCTAGTTTCACAAGTTACAAATGATAATGCAAACGATATTAGAATGTTAGTTACTGAGCATCCGATTTGGATAGGTGTCAATCCTAATGGAACTGTTACTGCCGATCGCTTTTTGGCAGCAGGAATAAAAGGTGTACAAGTATGGCGTACTGCTCTTACTCAATCTGAAATCCGTGCTTTTGCACCGGGTATTCCCTATCCTGATTCTATCGCTAGTTATTCAGATATAAAGAAAGGTTTGGAGCTCTACTATTCATTTGAAGGAAAAGCTATAGATCTAGCTTCAAACAAGATCTACCAAAATGGCGTAAATGATATTATATTTTATCAAGATAATTTATC
>JAAYTD010000087.1 GCA_012518115.1 Ignavibacteria bacterium
ATTCAATTCCTAAAATTTCGCCATTATTTAAACAGTTTTGAACTATACTAGTATCTTTTACAGAACCACAAATACCACCTATAAGTTTATTCCCTTTAATTGTTGCATTATTTATACAACTTTCAATCTCTCCTCCTTTCAAACAATAAGCACAAATTCCTGCAATAAATTCATTCCCAATAACTTTTCCATATATGGTAATATTTTTAATTACTCCATTGTTATAGCTAAACAATCCTTGACAATTCTTATCTGGCTCATTTATATATAAACCAGTAATTTTGAAATGACTACCGTCAAAAACCCCTTTGAAATGGTTGTCAGTATTACCTATTGGTTTCCAACTGGTGCCTCCATTTAACTCAGCACCGCAAACAGTAGAAAGATCAATATCGTTCATAACTTTAAAATACATATTGTCATAGTCAACACCACTGTTTATATCGTGTGCAAGTTTTTGTAAATGTTCTGCATTACTTATTTGATATGGATCGTCATTAGAACCTACTCCACCACCAAATTGTGCAAATACATTAATACTAAGTATAGAAGTATAGAAAATTATACTTATAAATAAAAAAAATAATCTAGAATATAATGTTTTTCTTCTCATAATAATTTCCCTTTATTTTTTTAAAAATGATAAAAAATAAATAATATTTATAAAAAAACTAATAGTATAAATATAATTAAATATTTTCATTTTAACAAAATATAAAAAAACAGTTCTTCAACTCTCAATTATTATACTATTTTGAATTATTAACTATCCCGTCAAACTTTGTTTGCCACCCCTTCGTGCCAAAGGGGAATTTTAAAACATATTGAGCTAATATATTATTCATTTCTTCCCATTTCCATATAAAAAAAACTTGCTCTAAATCTATATTTCTATTGATTAGAGCAAGTTATATTAAATTATTTTTAAACTCAAGACTATGGTAGTTTTTCAAATCTTGCTTGGAAGAATCTCAAATACTTAGGTTCATAAACCATTTTTAGTCCTTTTGCTTTATCACGTTCTCTATACAGATCTATTACTGCATCTGCAACAACATCAAAATGAGATTGCGTATAAACGCGACGTGGAATTGTCAAACGTATTGTTTCTAATTTAGGTTTATTTTCTTCACCTGTTTCATGATTTCTACCTGCAGAAACTATACCGCGTTCCATAGCTCTTACGCCTGAATGAACATATAAATCTGCTGCTAGCGATTGAGCTACATATTGTTCTTGTGGAACATTTGGATAGAATTTACGCGCATCAACAAACACACCATGTCCGCCTATTGGTTGAATACAAGGAATACCAGCTTTTATAAGTTTATTTCCAAGATATTCAGATTGAGCTATACGGTGAGCCATCACATGATCTTGGCAAGCTTCTAACATACCGCGCGCCATAGCTTCCATATCGCGTCCTGCCATTCCACCATAAGTTTGCAAACCTTCGTAAACAACAACCATACTACGCATAGCTGTTGCCATATCGTCATCATTACAAGCTGCAAATCCACCTATATTAGTATGGAAATCTTTTTTACCGGAACAAGTTGCTGCATCAGTATAGCTACACATTTCTCTTAAAATTTCTTTAACAGATTTGTTTGCATAACCTTCTTCGCGAGTTTTTATAAAATAAGCATTCTCCATAGCACGAGTTGCATCTAAAACAACTTTTATTCCGTTCTCGTGAGCCATTTTACTAACTGCTTTAATATTCGCCATCGAAACAGGCTGTCCACCTGCCATATTAACTGTAACGCCGACAGTAATATAAGCGATATTTTTAGCACCAACTTCTTTTATAAGATCTTCAAATTTATTTAAATCAACATTTCCTTTGAAAGGAAGGAGTGCATAAGGATCATGAGCTTCATCAATGATCACATCTCTAAATTTACCACCTGCTAACTCTTGGTGTTCGCGAGTTGTAGTAAAATACATATTGCCGGGTACATATTGACCGGGCTTAATTAATGCTTTTGAAACTAATTGCTCTGCACCACGTCCTTGGTGTGCTGGCACTAAATGTTTATAACCGAAACATTCGTGCATTGCTTCTTCCAACACATAATAATTTTTACTTCCTGCATAAGCTTCATCGCCGAGCATAAGACCAGCCCATTGATTTTCACTCATTGCATTTGTGCCTGAATCTGTTAGCAAATCAATATAAACATCTTCACTTCTTAGTAAAAATGTGTTGTAACCAGCTTCTTTTACTGCTTTTTCACGATATTCTTTTGTTGTTATTTTTAGAGGCTCAACCATTTTAATTTTATAAGGTTCAGCCATTGGATTATTTGTAAGAGCCATTATATTGTTTATCTCCTTTTATTATACATATAATAAAAAATTATAAAATAAAAAAATAGTTTAAAAAATATTTCCTAATTTAAGACATATTTTTATAAAAAGCAAATATTATTTTTGAAAAAGTGTAAAAATATACATAATTTTCTCAACATATAAATAATTTATTTATCATTTTTCATTTTTTTTCCATATATTTGCTTTTTTAATGTAAAATAAAATGATTTTAGGAATTGGAGTAGACTTAACAAGTGTCATAAGAATACAAAAAATAATAGAAAAATATAATGACGCTTTTTTAAACAGAATTTATTCAAAAGAAGAAATTCAATACTGCGAACAATTCGGCAAAACAAAATTTGCTCATTATGCTGCAAGATTTGCAGCTAAAGAAGCTTTCATAAAAGCAGCAGGAGGACATTTAAAGTACTTTAAATTTAACGAAGTTAAAGTAATCAACGATAAAAATGGAAAACCTATTTTGGAACTTAGTAAAAATATAGCTGACAATTTTAAAAACTATCATTTCCATATTTCTTTAACACATACAGAAGATAATGCCATAGCTTTCGTTGTTGCAGAAAATTTGTAATAAAATTTAATCATATTGAAAATGAAAAAGTTTTTTCTTTATATTTTTTTAGTACTTTTCTTCTCTGTTATTAATTTTATTTACTACGTACCCTCAGGTGAATTTAGCTTAATTGAATTTTTTTATTATAGCAATTCATTGATTATTTTTATTTTGGCAACAATTCTAACAAGTTTACTTTTAAAAGAAAAATGGTATTTATCAGGAATAAATTTAGATATATATAGCTTACGCGATTTTTTTATTGGCTCGCTGTTAGGAATAGTTTCTATAGCTATAATCACCTTGTTTTCCTGTTTGTTAGGAGCTAATATATATTACAATGATAGTATTTTAACGAAAAATTTTTTTTCTGATTTATTAAGTATTCTAAATAATGTAGGAGTTGAAGAATTAATTTTTCGTGGAGTAATTTTTCAAGTTCTTTTTTACAAATGGAATAAAATAGGTGCTACTATAATTTCATCTTTATTGTTTTTAATTGCACATATTTTTACAGGAAGTACAAGCTTTTTATTACTGTTAAATACTTTTATTGCAGGTTTACTGTTTTGTTTTATGTATATACAAACTAAATCTTTATGGCTGCCATTTTCATTCCATAGTTTCTGGAATATAGGAATGTTTTTAGTTTTTGAACATACAGCCGAAAAGACTATATACAGCAATTCTATCTTCAATTTGGTATTTGAGCAAAATAATCAACTAGCTAGTATCTTTATAGGTTCAACTTATGGATTTGAAAATGGTTTACTTTGTACTTTAATATTATGCACTTGTTTCTACATAACAACTAAATTAAAACCTTCATATAGAATTAATGCTGCAATTTATAAACAAGAATTCAACTAATTATTATAAATTAGTACAGGATAACAAATATGTCTAAAATTTTAATAACTAACAATAAAAAACATAAACAGCTGGTTGTCGTTGGCAATATGCTTAAACAACTAGGATTTAACATAGTATATTCTCAAACTGCCCAAGAAACTATAAACATTATAAAAGATAATAACCAAAAAATTGATTTACTTATCTGTAATATATTCTTAAAGGATATGTCAGGGTTTGAGCTATCTAAAAATATCCGTTCAATAGAACAGAATTTACCTATTCTATTTGTTTCTCAACAGATTACTCCTGAACTCATAAATCAACTTTATTCATCAGGAGCTTCAGATTTTATTGCTATTCCATGCTTAAAAGTAGAGCTAATGAATAGAGTTAATAATTTACTAAAAATTGCTTCTTATAAAGAACAAGTTGAAGAGTTTCAAAACAAAATTGACTCTCATTTACAAGTTTTACAAAGCAATGCCCACGATGCAAAGAATCCACTTTCATCTATTTTTTCATTATCAGGAATGCCTGCAACTGTTTTTACCTCAACAGAAGAAATGCAGCAAATGTTAGATATTGTTCATGACGCTTCAAAAATAGTTATTAATCTAATCAATGAAGCTTTAGACTATTTTAAATTGAGTAACAATGAAATGCAATTTGAAATGCTTCCTTTAGACATTCTCTCAGTTTTAAATCAAGTTGTTGAAATTAACTCACCTCTTGCTAAAGTGAAAAAACAAACAATTAATTTCTCATACGATAATAATGCAGAATATCTTGTTTTAGCTGATAATCTCAAAATTTTTAGAGCTATTAACAATATTGTTGGTAATGCTATAAAATTTTCTCCATTAGGAAAAAATATTTGGATTAATATTTCAAGAAAGAATAGTGATATTATTATTCAAGTAAAAGATGAAGGGCCTGGATTTAAACAAGAAGAATTAGCGAAAGTTTTCAAGGAAAACCAAAAGTTTTCTGCCAAACCTACAGGTGGCGAAATTTCTACTGGTTTAGGACTTATGATTGTAAAATTTATATTAGACAAACATAATGCTCAAATAATTGTTACATCTGAAGAAGGTAAAGGTAGTGTGTTTACAATGTATTTCAAACCATACAAAAAAAAATAGCAGATTATTAAATAACCTGCTATTTCAAATAAACTATATATTTAAGTATTATTTACCTAGTTTCTTTTCAACTTCTTCTTTAGAAATCTGTTTAGTACAGAAGAACCAATCGTAACATTTCAAATCACCTGTTTTATCCTCTGTTCTTTCTTTTGCTAAGCCACAAGAACCCGGCGGTGGTACAATAACTTCATCACCCGGACGCCAATCTGCAGGAAGTGCAACTCCAAAGTTATCTACAGTTTGCAATCCAATTAAAATACGTTTTAGCTCGTCAAAATTTCTACCAAGCGATGAAGGATAATACATAATTGCACGAATTATTCCTTTCGGATCTATATAAAAGACTGCACGAACAGCAGAAGTTGTACTTGCATTCGGTTGAATCATTCCATAAAGGTTAGCAACTTTCATTGATATATCATCAATTAAAGGAAATTTAATTTCAATATTTTTCATTCCCTTATAATCAATTTTTTCCTGAATTGTACGCAACCAAGCTATATGACTAAATAAACCATCAATAGATAAGCCTATAAGCTGACAATTTAAATCTTCAAATTCTTTTGCCATTTTTCCAAATGTCATAAATTCAGTAGTACAAACAGGTGTAAAATCTGCAGGATGGCTAAATAAAATTGTCCATTTTCCTTTGAAATCTTTAGGGAAATTAATATCGCCTTGAGTTGTTTTTGCTGTGAAAGCAGGAGCCACATCACCTATGCGTGGCATTACGTTGGTTTGTTCTAAGTTTACGTTTACGTTTTCCATTTCTTTTTCTCCGTTTTTTATATTGTTTAATTAAAAATGTTTCAATCAATAAAAATTGATTTCACGCTTTAGATTACGTAGATAATTTAATCAAAGTTACAAATTATTTTCTAAAAGAAATTATTTTTTATAAAAACAATTGAAGACTTTATATAATATCGGAAATAGCATCAATAAATTTCACAGTATCAATTTTTTGTAAGTCTCCTAATCCAACAGAGTTAACATATGGAAAATTTATAAATCCAGAAATATTTTTTTTATCAAAATAAATTTTTTCTATACAATTTTTAATTTCATATTTTTCAAAATCTTCGCTAAAAACTCGCAAATAATAATCAATTTCACCAAAAGTTCTATTATCAATTAATCCAATTTTTTCGGCAATTTTACTTTCATAATACATTCCGCAAAGAACCGCTTCGCCGTGAGTAATATTGTATGTTGTTTCTAAAGCATGCCCTATCGTATGTCCAAAATTTAATATATTACGCTTCCCTTTATCAAACTTATCTTCATTAACTATCTGCATTTTTAGAGAAATACTGTCGCGTATAATCTCTTTCAATAGTTCTTTATTGTTCAAATTGCTTTTAATGTATTCAAAAGTTTTCAGTAGCAGTTTTTTATCTTTCAAAAGAGCGATTTTAATGATTTCAACAAAACCATTTTTCATTTCCTTCTGTGGTAATGTATCCAAAAAACTTGTACTTATATAGATATTCTTAGCATCATTTATTAAACCTAAAATATTTTTTATCCCTGCAAAATTTATTGCATTTTTTCCTCCTATTGCTGCATCAACCATAGCTAGTAGTGTTGTAGGAACAAAATTAAACTGAATACCGCGCATATAAATTGAGGCAATAAACCCTGTAAAATCAGTAACTTCACCGCCCCCTATTCCATAAAGAATCGTGTTTTTATAAGCCTGTCTTTTTACCAATTCTGTAATAGTTTTTTGAAAACTTTCAAAACTTTTATCAGAAATAATAATACATTTTTCAATAATATCAGAGAAAAAATCAGGATAAAATTTTACAATATTTTCATCAGTGATTATTATAATATCGTCTTTATTCAGTAATGATTTTATTGTGTGTAAGTTACAGAAAGAAATGTTGTCTTCGTTCATAATTATATGATTTTTATTTAGTTACAAATATATGATTTTTCTTAAAAATATCATAATTAATTATTGTAATAAAAAAAATAATTCATTATATTTGCATCAATTTTCAAATATACTTATTACGTATTATATGTGCTTTACTTCTAAAAATATAAAAACAGGAAAAATAGATTATCTGATTTTAGGTTTAGGAAATCCGGGAAAGAAATATGAAAAAACGCGACATAATATAGGTTGGTTATGTGTCGAGAGATTAGCACAAAAGTATTCCGCTCAATTTAGCAAAATTTCTCAAATTGCAAATTTTTCAAAAATAAAGATTTGCAATAAAAATATTGTTGTAGCTATGCCTTTAACTTATATGAATTTAAGTGGACTAGCTGCTAAAAAACTTTGCAATAAGTTTCTCCTCTCACCTGACAAGCTTTTAGTTGTAGTTGATGAATATAATTTTCCTATTGGAAAACTACATATGAAATTAAATAGTGGAGACGGCGGACACAACGGAATAGCCTCAATTATTTATGAACTAGCTACTAATGGATTTTATAAGTTACGCTGCGGAATTGATAGAAATTTTTCACAAGGCGAGCTAGTTGATTACGTGCTTTCAGAGTTTAAGAATGAAGAGTTAGACGAATTAGAGAAAATGATATTAAACTCCGTTCTTGCAATTGAATACTTTGTGGAATTTGGTGCAAATAAAGCAATGTCCGAAATAAACTCAGGAAAATTATTCGCAAAAGACCAAAACAATACTAATTTGAAAAAAGATGATAATCCTTTGTAAGTTCTAAATATTCTTTAGTATAGCTATCGTCTTCATTTCTTATAACAAGCTCGTTAATTATCACTTCATTTGTTTTTTCGTTTTCAAAACACATTACACGGCGTTTTTCTTCTTTATGGATATTTTGCATAATTTTAAGGACTTGCGTGCAAAACAATTTTTCTTCAGTAGCTATATTTACAAAAAGTTGCGATTCTTGACTTGGTAAAATTATATAAAATTTCCCTGTTTGCTCCAATAGTTTTTTAGTACAACTTATTAAATTATAGAATGGTAGTGTATCGGTATGGCGGCTTATATTACGATTAACTATTTTAGATTTAAAAGAGTTATTAAAAAACGGCGGATTGGAAATAATTAAATCAAATTTTGTATTATGGACTTGCACAAACTCTTGCAAAGAAATTTTTTGAAAAACAACTCTATCTTTCCATCGCGTTTGACTTACATTTTCATTAGCTTCTACAACAGAATCTGCATCAATATCTATTCCTATAATACTTCCCATACTTTTTTGTGCTAACATCAAAGACAAAATTCCACAGCCTGAACCTATATCAAGAATAGTTTTAGCATTTTCCGCAGGCACAAAAGCACCAAGAATTAAACTATCCATACAAACTTTCATCGTACTTTTAGAATGATTAAGAGAAAACTCTTTGAAACGAAAACTACTGTAGTGTTTTTTCATAAGTACTAAATCTATATTTTACAAAGTTTTCAAAAAAAACAGCGAACCATTCGTTTAATAAAATACCATTTTCTTGCGAAATTAAAATATCTGTTGAAAGTCCCTAACTTCGCCGTTAGTTACTATAATAAAAGAAGTCTTACTATTTTTCTTTAGTAAGACTTCTACTATTTGGTTTTTAAAAAGTCTAATTACTAATTATATTTTGTAATCTAGTTGATAATTTATTAAAATCATTTTTACTCAAGTTCAACCTACTAAAAGTAATCTTCTTAGTTTTGCCATTACTATCTTTTATAGATAAAAGCATACTAGGAAAAAATAAAATTTTATAATTAAAATCTACATCCAAGCTATTAACATCTACATCGTAAATCTTTGGAAAGCTTACAATTCTTATTCTATTGTTAGTTCTGTAAATCAATTTTTCTAAATTTTTTCTAACAAAAATTTGCATTATCCAACCCAAAAATAGGAAAAAAAGTAGTGAAATAAAAAATATATATTCCCAAGTTTGTGTTGATTGAACTATACCTAAAACAAATAGACCTAATGTTAATATAGATAGTATATCAGACACAAAATAACGCATAGTTATATCTCCTTTGAATTTAATAAATACTTTATAAAAAATAATTTTCAACTTTACTTAATAATTACAAAGATAACATTTTTTTTAAAAAAACAAGCGATTTTTTAGAAAAATAAAAAAAATGCTCTACTAGCGCGTTTGGATGCAGAATAATAAAGTTATAAGTGGACTAATTCACATTAAAATACAAATATAGGATGATAAAAATAGAGTATAAGCATCAGTAAATATTTTCTTTTTAACTTTAGTTATGTTTAATTAAAAAATTCTTGATATATGTTAAAACCATATTTTGCAAAGTTTTCAAAAAAACCAGCGAACCATTCGTTTAATAAAATACCATTTTCTTGCGAAATCAAAATATCTTTTTTATCGTTTATTCCGCCTGTTCTTATACAATGAAATTCTTTATGTAACGTTTTTTTATTAATATAGTTAGTAGCTTCCTTACATAATTCTAAAGAATTTTCTTTGAGTAAATCTCCGCTTAAACCTCCACCAAAATTTTGTGTAAAATAGTTAAATAATTTTACATCTTTTGGGTCAATTTTCTTCAAATAATGTTCGTAATTTATAGAAGTGTTGCCAAAATTCACGCCGTCAAAGTCAAGATCTATAAGAACATCGATAAGTGCTTCAATTTGAATAAGTTGCGTATCGTTTGAAAATTTTACAATAACAGGTATATGCTTTTTTTGTTTTTTTATAAAATTTTTAGAAATAATTTCTAACCTATCTATAAGATTTTGAGGGACTTGATTACAATTACTTTCTATTTCAGAAGAATGATGAGGAACGTTAGGACAGCTTTCATTCAATTCAATAAAATCTACACCCGCTTCTTCATACATACTTAAACCTGTTAGAATTCCATCTACAGCATTATCAGCTTCTGGATCAGCTGCAACACTAGCGCCTATATTGCAATACTTTATTTTCTCTATTTGGCTAATTTTTTTTGCAACTAGCGCATGTGATAAATTAGGTAAGCCCATCCAATTTGAAGATGATAAGGAATTTGCATAAGGCATAAATGGATGTTTTATACACTTCTTTTTATTGCCTAATCTCGCATTAAAAGTCGTAGTTCCAGCCAAAAAAGCACCCGCTCCCATCTTTGCACATAAGCTATAACCTTCACCATCTTTGAACATTCCTGCTGCATTAAAAAGCGGACAGTTAAACTCTAAATCCCAGATTTTTATTCTATATTCTTCAGGCAAACTCTTCTTGTCAAAATTTGTACTAATTAGTTGACGAATAAAAAAGTTACGTGAATTAGAGTAAATAAATGAAACAAACCAAGGCGGTAATATATTTATATGTTTCCTAAGCTTTCCCTCATAGAAAGCAATAGCTTCAACTAATTTCATAATAGCTAGTATATTTTATAACATTTTGAATAAATTCTCCTCTTGAGAGGAGTACCTGCGTAGCAGGGGAGGTGTGGTTATGAATTACATATCCTTAAAAATCCCATAGGGATTAAATATCGGTAAAAACTTATACTTGCTTATGTTTCGTCCCGTAAGGGACGAGATGAGTAAGATTACATTTCTTTTACCGAAATTTTGTGCCTACGGCACATGTGTCAATAATCCTGCTAATCCTTTAATCCTGTTAATCCCGGTTCAGACAATTATAGACTCTTCGTAGGGCGTATGCAATACGCCCCGACAGCTGCCCAAAGGGAAATTTTAAAAATCTCACTAATCATATTACTTAGAATGCAATAATTTTATCAACATTAAAATCGCATTTTGCACTGCACGCTCCCGAACTATTTCGCGAGAATTACTAAAAACTTTAACATCTGAATATGTTTTATTCTCATCAGAAATTGCAAAATAAACCGTACCGACAGGTTTTTCGGGCGTTCCACCTTCTGGTCCTGCAATGCCTGTAATAGATATTCCAATATCAGCTTGAAGTTTTTCGCGAATACATTCACTCATAGCTTCCGCACATTCACGACTTACTGCACCATAAGAGTCAATTATTGCAGATGATACCCCTAAGTTATTTATTTTTACATCGTTAGAGTAAGTTTGCATTCCACCTAAAAAATACTTAGATGAACCAGAAACAGAGGTAATTTCCGCTCCCAACATTCCGCCCGTACAAGATTCCGCAACTGCAATAGTTTTGCCTAATCGTGTTAATAATTCGCCAAGAATTTGCGAATAAGATTTTTCATCTTCACTTATAATAAATTGTTTTGCCTTTGAAATAATATGCGATTTTATTCGCTCTAACTCATTTTTTGCTTCAAATTGATTGTTTCCAAAAGCTCCTATTCGTAATTTAACTCCCGCAAATGACGGCAAAAAGGCAAGTGTACTCTTCCCTAACAATTTTTCATCAACTTGCAGCAAATCAGCTAGCGTAGATTCTGCAATTCCTGCCGTTTGTATATTTTTATAAAGTATTGTATCTTCTGAAGTTGCTCCTATAACATCGGAAATAAATTTTAACGCTTCATCTTGCATTATACAATAAACTTCTTGAGGAACACCGGGCAAAGAAATTACATATTTTCCTTTATTTGCAAACAACATACCGGGCGCTGTACCAATTTCATTGTATAATAATTTAGCATTCTTAGGAATTAAAGCTTGTTCTTGATTTCGCTTGCTTAGCTGTATTCCACGACGTGAAAATTGTTTTCTTATTTTTTCCAACCATTCAGAATTTTCAACTAAATAATCATTGAAATAATCACATAAAACTTGCTTAGTTATATCATCATGAGTGGGACCTAATCCACCTGTAATAATAAGCAAATCAGATATGTTAAGTAAAGTATCTATTTCAGAAGTGATCTCATTATAATTATCTCCTACCGAAGATATTTTTTTCACAGAACATCCGATTTGTGTTATTTTTTCAGCAATCCATTTTGAATTAGTATTTTGGATTTGACCGATTAAAATTTCATCGCCTATCGATAAAATGGAAGCATTAAGCATTTAACTCCTCTTTGTTTTTATCTTCAAAATTAGAATCTAATATAATTTGCTCAAAAATTTCTTTCATTATATTAGTTATTTGTTCATACTTAGCATTTTTTGGAACTTGCGATAATGTTGTTACAACAAGTGCTTGCGCCTCTTCTAATGAAGTAACTTGCTTTAATTTTTCTTTTACTTGTTCAACTCGTCTCTTAGCTTCTTCCGCACACTTAAATAGCTCAGGTGCTTTTTCTGCAAGATATTGCAACTCTTCTTCCGTGAGAAATTTGCCGCTAGCTAGTTGTTTCGTTAGCGTCTCTGTTTTAGAACTCTCTAACGACATTTTAGAATTATCTTGCTCATATAGCATCTTAGGATTTTCCGCATTCGCTACTCGCACCTTGTCCTTAGGAGCTCTATAAAATTCATCTTTATTATAATTCATCGTTTAGCACCATATTTTATAGTTATTAAAATCTCTAATTATATTAAAGCCAATTTGTAAAACTCTGCTTTTTTTTCTAAAGAAAGCGGATAAGCACGCGATGAAGAAGGCATACGATAAAATTTCAAGTTCCGTTCATCTAATCTCAAACTTACAAATTCACCTACTTTTGGCTTCTTGCATTGCATTTTTTGTGCAAAAAGTTCCGTTGATTTCTCACCTGTTGTAATCACAGTATTGCAAAGTGGAATTTTAGACAATAGCTTCTCAATATCTGTAACTTCTATTACTTCCAAGAACTTATCAGACGCATTCCCTTTCAGTCGTTTAACTTTATAAGCCATATCAAAAAATGCGAAATTATGTTCTATGCAAAACTCAACAATACTTTCATAGTTGTATTTTTTCTCTTCTAAAATATCAAAGTATTGTTTGTTGTTATAAAAAATTTTTCCCATTATTCGCCACATATCATTTTGAAAATTAGGGTAAAAAAAGTTCATAGACCATCGTTCTTTAGGTGGCGGGAAGCTACCTAAAAATAAAACTTTTGTTTTTTCTGGCAAAAACGGCTGAAGTGGATGAACTTCTATCTTGCAATCATTATTAGACATACACAAACAATATCATCAAAAAAAACAGGCAAACTTATAGCTGCTGCCACGCTTACCTGTTTATATTGAATTGTCAAAAATTTACTAATTAAAAATAATATCCAACACCTAATAATAAAGTAAGATTAGTAGTAGAATGATTGCCAATATCTTCTATGCTTGTCAAGCCATAATTAATTCTAATGTCCGCAGATATATTTTTTGTGAAAAAACGCTCATAACCAGCACTTATACCAAAATCTATAGTTGATATATTGGTAAGATCCCCAACTGCATCTATAAGATCATTTTTTCCTTTTGCTGATAAATTAACCCCTATATATGGACCAATATAAACATTGTTTTGTTCAAAAACATATTTGAATAGAATCGGAACCTCTAAATAATTAAGATGCGTAGAAATATGAATGTTTTTATTATTTGCACCTTTAGCAGAAAATAGTAGCTCAGGTTGAATAGCAAATTCCGGAGAAAATAAATATGTTACACTACCACCTACTTTATAAGAAAAAATAGGCTCTACTTCTGCAGATTCTATATCATAAATAAGAGTTGAAAGCCCTGCACCTGCTTTAATTGCAAAAGTCATACTATTAGAAAAACTATCGTCAGAATCATATGCAAGTAAAGTTAATGAAGAACAAAATAAAATTAATGAAAGTATAAATTTGTTAAACATGAGAATTTATCTCCATATTAAAATTATTAAAAATATAAAGTGTAAAAATACAAAAATACTTAACCATAACCAAACAAAATATTCTATTTTTACACTCTTTTTCAAATAAAGTGTACTCCCAATATAATTTATTATAAAAAATAATTTATCATAGATAAGCATTTTCAGTTTTTTTTTGTTTATTTTTGTAAGACTTTAGATTATTAATCAAAATTATTTAGATAAATGGAAAAACAAAGTAATTTTATTGTAACTGCTCGGAAGTGGCGTCCTCTTCGTTTTTCAGATGTTATCGGACAATCCCATATAACTAAGACTCTACAAAATGCCTTGTTAAACTCGCGATTGCATCACGCATTTATGTTTTGCGGACCTCGTGGTGTTGGCAAAACTACAACTGCTCGTATTATAGGGCGCGCTGTTAATTGCCTGAATTTACAAGCTGATGCTGAGCCTTGCAATGAATGTGAAAATTGCAAAAGTGTTATTGCGGGACGTTCGCTTGATATCATTGAAATTGACGGAGCTTCTAATACTGGTGTTGATGATGTAAGACAACTACGCGAAAATGCAAAATATCCGCCTTCAATGGGGAAATATAAAATGTACATTATTGATGAGGTGCATATGCTTTCAAATAATGCTTTTAATGCACTTCTAAAAATATTAGAAGAGCCACCGCCGCATCTTATGTTCGTTTTTGCAACAACAGAATCTCATAAAGTTCCTGCTACTATTATCAGTCGTTGCCAAAGATTTGATTTTCGTAGAATGGAAATGGATAGTATTATAAACCAATTACGTAAAATTGCTGAAAAAGAAAATATAAAAATTGACGAAAAATCAATACTACAAATTGCTAAAAAAGCTGATGGCTCAATGCGAGACAGTCAAAGTATTTTTGACCAAGTTGTTGCATTCTGTGGAAATAATATAGAATTTTCTAAAATGAAAGAAGTTTTACATCTTATTGACGAAGATTTCTTCTTTCGCATTAGCAATTGCATATTAGATAATAAAACAACAGAAGCTTTTGATATTTCAAACGAAATAGTTGCAAATGGTTACGAATTGCAAGAAGTATTGAGCGGACTTTTAGAACATTTTAGAAATATATTATCAGTTGTTGTTACGGGCAAAACAAATCTTATAGAAACTTCCGATTTGTATCGTCAACAATATAAAGAAACAGCACAAAAAACTACAAAAGCCGATATTTTAAGATATGTGCAAATAATCAACCAAACAGAAGCAAGTTTGAGATTTGCCGAACAACCCAGAATAAAATTTGAACTTGCATTAATACAAATGGCTTCACTTGATAAGGCTTTAGAAATTAAGCAACTTATAGAAGAAATTCGTAATATAAACGAAATTCCAACAGAAAAAAAAAATGAACCAATTGAAATTGAAATAGAACAAGTAGCTGAAAAAAAAAATAGTATAGTTGGAAAAGAAGATAAAAAGCCGATAGTTTTAGATGAAGACACTCAAAAAAACGAATTACAGCACAAAGAAAAAACGAAAATAGCAAAAGAAGACAACATACAAGTAAATAGTAATCTTGAGAATTTATCTTCTTTTGTATCACATCCAACAGACCAAAATCCGCCAAAACTTGAGAAATTATTAATAGAATTATTTGATGTAAACAAGGAAAATTAAATGAAAGAAAAAGTTCTACTAGCGCTGTCTGGCGGTGTTGATTCTTCGGTTGCTGCAATTCTATTGCAAAATTCTGGCTATGAAGTCGTTGCAGCTACAATTAAAATGCACGATTTTTCTGAAAGTTCTATAAATGACGCTAAGAAAATTTGTGACCAACTCAATATTCAGCATATAGTTATTGATGCAAAACAAAAATTCTATGAAATTGTAATGCAAAATTTCTATGATGAGTATATGCTCGGTAAAACGCCTAACCCTTGTGTTCTTTGCAATTACAAACTCAAATGGCAGTCTATGATAGACAAAGCAAACGAACTAAAAATAGAAAAAATAGCAACAGGACATTATGCTTTTATAAAATATTATGAAAATTTAAAACGTTTTTCTATCATAAAAAGCAAAGACGAAACGAAAGATCAAACTTACGTTCTTTGGAGACTTCCGCAAAATTTTCTAGTTAGAACTATCTTTCCACTTTCAGATATTGCAACAAAAGCAGAAATACGAAAAATCGCTTACGAAAATAATTTACCCTCGTTCGACAAAGACGATTCGCAAGATATTTGCTTTATTCCTGACAATGATTATCGTAAATTTTTAAAAGAATTTAACGCAAAAAATGATTTGCCAACTATTGGAGATATTATTTTAGATAATAAGAAAGTAGGAGCTCATTCAGGTTACTACAACTATACTATTGGACAAAGACGAGGTTTAGGCGTTTCTCACGCTTGTCCGCTTTATGTAAAGGAAATTCTACCTGAAAAAAATCAAATTATAGTAGCAGAAGAAAAAGATTTATACAACAAAGGACTTATTGCAAGTCATATTAATTTATTGAAATACACAAAAGAGACATTTCCCGAAAAAGAATTTTTAGTTAAAATCCGATATAAAGATAATGGCAAACTAGCAAAATGTAAAATTATTGATGAAAAACTTGAAATTATATTTGCCGAACCACGAAAATCTGTAACTTTAGGACAATCCGCAGTTTTATATGATAATAATGAACTTATAGGTGGCGGAATTATAGAGCAAGTTATTGAATGATTTTTTACTACTTCAAAACTCGTATTATAGCTACACGGTTTTGAAATCTTGAATAAATAGAGTTACTATTGCTATATAAATTTTTATCAGTAGAAATAATTATATTTTCATTGTTTTTGAATAGCTTTTTACCCGCAAGAGCTCGTCTAAGTGCTAACGAAGCATTGTAGTCTTCAGTTCCAATATCATCTGTATAAGCTATGATTTCAAGTTTCTTACCATTTTGTAAATGTTCATTAATAATATTAGTGTCTATAGCTATTGAGGAAAATTCTGATTTATCAAAGTCAAAAAATCCTATAATATATTCTTCAGTAAAGGATTTTTGAGAATTAGAATTTACATACTTTATTGCCGATTTTGTTTGAGGAACAATAGAAAAAGATAAATTTTCCTTTCTTTCATTTCCTGCAACATCATTTACAACAACATAGACATCTAAACTATTTTTATTAGGAATGCTATTTTTCCAATCCAAAGTATTTTCATCTAAAACAATTGTAAAATTTTCATCAGCAGAGGAAAATTCCATATCGTTAATTTTATAATTTGCACTTAAATTATAAGGTTGCCCATTAGTTTCAATTTCCGATTTAACCTGAATAGTCTGCGGAACAATGCAATTTTCTTTTTCTATTGTCTTTTGATTGACTTGAGCAAAATTATATTCTTTATCATCTTTGTTAGTATAGAACTTAGCAAATGATTTTTCCTCTTCAATATCAGTATGTCTATGTTTTTCAGAAGATTTTGTAACACTAAACTCTATTTTTTCTGTTTTAATTGAATTTTTATGCAAAAATTCTTTTATTTTTGTTTTTCTTTCTTCAGTTATTTTGTCTGTTTCATCAACAGCTAGCCCAATTTCAACAACTATCTTCTCATCATATTTCATTTGTTCTATAAAATTAACATCGTATCCTTGCACAATTTCAGCAGATTGTTTTTTAAAAAACAGAATAGGAAGAGTTACTTCTTGTTCTATAGTTTCAGTAACGTTAATAGGAATTACAATGTTTGAATTGTTGGTAATCTCAGTATTTTTATCATCATAAACAATTGTTTCTAACTTTAATGTAACTACTTGCTTAGGTATATTTAATTTTGGCAAATCAGGAACAATTGGTGGTTCAACAACAGGAATATGTTTTTCTAATCTATATGCTACATTGACCCCTAAATTTAAGCTGTGTTGTTTCCAAGAAATATCTTGCACTAAGTTCGTTAATCCATAATTAAAAGAAAGTGTTGGCGAAAACATTAGATTATTTACATTAAACAATTCATACTTTACACCTCCTACTAAATAAAAAATAGGATTTGCCGTTTTTTCAATAGCGCCTTCTTGCTGATTTCTAACTTTCAAACCATTTTCAAAATATGCTTCTTCAGGACTAATGAGCTCTTCATGCATTTTGTATTCAGACGACAATATTACCCCAGCTCCAACACCAAGATTGAACATTAAAGGGTATTTTTCTTTGTCGAAAAGATAAAAACTAAAATTTGGCACTATAGATAAGTTTATAATTGCAGGTTCTAAGATTTGCTTTGAAACAATATCTTTAATATCATCGTTTTCTATCCAATTCCCTATCTTAGCTTGTTTATCATAATTTCCTGTAGCTCTATTGACATCTAAAGTTACAGCAAATTTAGATCCATTCCAAAAGTCATAATCTTTTTCTAAGCCTAAATAAATAGAAGTACTTAATCCCAAAGCCTTATCAAAATATATGTTGTCATATCCGCAACATGTTGTCGTATTAGGCAAAGCTAAAAAACTAGAATTATGAAAAGAGATGCCGCCCTTTATTCCACCAATTATTGAATAATCTGTATATTTCTCTTCTGCTTTTGTGCAAACACTACTGAAGAGAATTAAACTAATCAAAATTATTTTATATAACATAAAAAATTAAATAATTTTTTTATTGCAAAGTATGTTATAAGTTTTTAAAAGAAAAAACCTTACCAAATATAATTTAGAAAGGTTTTCTTGTTTATTTTTTTTATATTTATTATTTCTTTTATAATTAAGAAGCTTTAGCTACTTTCAAAAGATATTTTTCAACTAAATAAAATCCACCAAAAAGTATTATTGAATAAAACAAACTACTTGCAAGTGTATTTCTGAAAAATGGTATTGCCGCTTCAAAACAAGTAACAAGTCCAGCAAATGTATAACCATACCAACCTAAACACCACACAGCTAAATTTGTTACAACAAAGAATAACACAGCTCCACCTATAGAGCTAAGCAATACATTCTTTTTATTAAGGGTCATTTTCATTCCAATTATCGCAATAAGAGCAAAACTTAAATAAGTTGCAAACATTGTTGAATGGAATCCTATAAACATATCGCTAACAAACATTACTATGATAGGAATCAAAAAAGCAATTCTCTTATCAGCGAAAAATACACCGCTAAATAATGCTACCGATATAATCGGAGAAAAATTAGGTGCAACAAAAATAAACCTTGATAAGAGTCCTAATACTATAAATACTGCTGCAAGCAGTAAGCTACTATTAATTTTTTCTTTCATAAAAATAATTTTTATAATTGATTAAATATATTTTATTTTCTTTCTATTGTTCTACAAAAATAACGAAACTTTACTTAATATCAAAATATTTTCTTAATTAAATTTAGTATATTAAATTTAAGAAACAAGTAAATTAATAAATTCTTACTTATAATTTTATTATAATACAATGAATATTATCTTATAACACCACGTTCTGAATGTGTGATAAAATCTATACAATGTTGAACTTCAGGTGAAATTATGTTGTTCTTATCGGCAAGATATTTTTTTATACCATCAGCATTATTCAATCCGCTATGAAATACATATTTATAAAATGTACTTAATTCTTTTACTATTTCTTGCGAAAAGCCACGTCTGCTAAGCCCAATACGGTTCAAACCACGAACTGCCGGTGTCCTATCTAAAAGCACATAAGGCGAAACATCTTTAACAACTGTTGCATCAGCCGAAATCATTGCATGGCAGCCAATTTCAACAAATTGATGTACCTTAGAGTAGCCACCAAAAACTACCCAATCTTCAACACGAACATGACCTCCAAGATGTACGAGATTAGACATAACAATATGATTACCTAAAATACAATCATGAGCTACATGACTATAAGCTAATAACATATTATTATTACCTACTATTGTTCCACCAGCTGCTTTTGTTCCATTATTTATTGTAACAAATTCACGTATTATATTATTATCACCTATTTTTACAGGCGCTAGTTCCCCTTCAAATTTAGCATCTTGAGGTTCTGTTCCTATAATTGTTGAAGCATGAATAATGTTATTGTTCCCTATTTGAGCATGAGCTCCTATTATACAATGCGAACGAATTTCAACATTATCACCAATAACAACATCATCCTCAATAATAGTATAAGCACCTATAGATACATTATTTCCTAATTGTGCCGTTTTTGCGACTATAGCAGTGCTATGAATAGATTGTCCCATTTTATTATAATCCATTTATTTTTCTATAATTAATTGTTTTTTTCAGAATATTTTTTTGTAATATCTATAATTTTATTTTCTGCCGTTTCAAGAAAAGTTCTACAATCACCTGCTATTTTCATTCCTTCTTCGTAAGATTTAATTAGATCTTCTATAGGTTCTTCAGCAGAATCTAACTTTTCAACAATTTCTTGTAGTTTCTGTAGCTTATTTTCAAAAGTATCTTTATTTTTCATTTTATTTGTTTTTGTTTTAATTTTGGTTCAAAATATTTTTCAAATATAAAATTTACTAAGTAATAAATAACAAAACCTATTAAGGCACCGAGAATTAAACCTGTCAGCACATCAAAAGGATAATGTACGCCAACAACAATTCTTGAAAATCCTATTAAGACTGCCAACCAAGGCAACCAAAATTTATGCTGCCTATAAAATAATGCAACAATTGTAACAAGCATCATACTGTTAGCCGCATGACTTGACGGGAATGATTTGCCAGCACCGCAAGAAACAAGCAAATTAATATCCGTTAAAACATGACAAGGTCTAGGTCTCATAACAAGATTTTTTATTAAATTACTACTTACTTGATCGCATACTGCTACACCAATTATTAAAGTAATTATGCATAATTTCCCTTGAATACCACACTTAAAAAATTGATAAACTAAAAATATTGTTATAATAGGCAACCATGTCTTAGTATTTGTAATAATCGGCATTATAGCGTCAAAAACAGAGTTCGATATTGTTTTATTAAAAAAATAGAATAATGATAAATCTACTTTTAAAATTTCTTCTAGCATATTTTTACGTATGTATTTTTATTTATCAACAAGCGCTGATGAAAATTCTGCCTCTGCTACAACCTCACCACCAACAAAAATAGTTCCTTTGTACATCACTATTCCGAACTTCATAGATAAAACATTAACTTCTATGATTAATTGATCACCCGGAACAACAGGACGTTTGAAGCGTACATTTTTCATTCCAGAGAAATACATTAATTTCTTTTCAATATTTTCTATTGAGTTCCACAAATACAATCCACCAACTTGCCCCATAGCTTCACATAACAAAACGCCCGGCATAATTGGTTTTCCAGGAAAATGTCCTTGAAAAAACGGTTCGTTAACAGTTACATTTTTTATTCCTATAATCTTTTTCTCTTCTGTATCGCAGTGAATAATTTTATCTACTAATAAAAATGGATAGCGATGAGGAATAATATCCATAATTTGGAAAATATCAAGAACAGGCTTGCTGAGCAAAGGATTACGCTTATCTTCTTGAAGCTTTTCTAAATATTTCTGTCTTATTAGCTTAGCAAATTCAAAATTACTTGCATGACCGGGACGTGCCGCTAAAACTTGCATCTTTAAAGGAACACCTACTAAAGCTAGATCACCTATTAAGTCTAGTAACTTATGACGTGCCGGTTCATTTTTAAATCGCAAAAGCCCTTCGTTTCCATTAAGAAATCCTGTCCCTGCATTAGGAATAGACGATAAGTTTAATCGTTTTTTCAATCTATTCTCTAACTCATCGTCAATCTCTTTATCTATTATAACTACCGCATTATCAAGACTTCCACCTTTTATCATTCCTGCTTCAATAAGCATTTCAACTTCAGAAAGAAAACAAAAAGTTCTTGCAGGAGCAAATTCAGTAACAAATTCTTTTCTTAAATCAAATAAACCTGAATGTTGACTTCCTAAAACTTCATTGAAATAATCAACCATTACAGTTATACGATAATCATTTAAAGGCAAAGCTACCATATCTATTTGCTTTTCTTCATTCTTAAAGTAAACTTGCTCATGAAGTTCAAAATATACACGCTCTGCATCTTGCTCCACAATGCCTGCTGAAAGCAATGTTTCAACAAAAGGTTTCGCACTTCCATCAGTAACCGGAGGTTCATTATTATCCAGTTCTATAATGCAATTGTCTATTTCTAAACCAACTAAAGCTGCTAAGACATGCTCTACTGTATGTATTTTTATATCTCCAATGCCTAATGTAGTCCCACGCGAAACATCAACAACATTATCAGTTATTGCAGGAATTTCTACTCTTTCTTGCAAATCTGTCCTTACAAAAACATAGCGAGTATTCGGAGGAGCAGGCTTAAACGTTATCTTCGTCATGTTACCTGTATGCAAACCTATGCCGGAAAGCGAAACTTCTTTTTCTATTGTCCTTTGTTTTTCCATTATAAAATATTTTATGATTTAATTTAATTTTGAAAAATTTTTAAAAAATAAATTTAAATTTACGAAAAATTTATGAAATAAAAGACATAAATTTATATTTATATGAAAACTTTTGTTTTTTTGTGAAAAATTTTGATTTAACAACAAAAAATCGCTATTTTTGTAAAATAATTTTTTACTTTATTAACCCAAAGGATAACCAAAAAATGAGTTACTTAGTTCCTATGGTCGTAGAACAAACTTCACGCGGAGAACGTTCTTACGATATATATTCAAGATTACTTAAAGATAGAATTATTTTTATCGGCAGTGCTATTGATGATGCTGTTGCAAGTTTAACAATAGCTCAAATGCTATTTCTTGCAAGCGAAGATAGCAAAAAAGATATAAATTTATATATAAATTCACCCGGCGGAAGTGTTACGGCTGGTCTAGCTATTTATGATACAATGCAATATATAAAACCTCAAGTACAAACAATAGCTGTGGGGATGGCAGCTTCTATGGCACAAGTTCTGCTATGTGCTGGTAGCGAGGGAAAAAGATTTGCTCTACCAAATGCAAAAGTTTTATTGCATCAGCCTTCTGGAGGCACACAAGGACAATCTGCTGATATTGAAATCTATACAAAAAATATCTTGAGTACACGAGACAATTTATACAGAATTATATCAAAACATACTAAAAAAGATGTAGAAACTATAAAAAAAGATGCCGACAGAGATTATTATATGACCGCTCAAGAGGCAAAAGAATATGGCATTATAGATGAAATTTTAGAAAAAACAGAGAAGTAAGTATTGTATATATCAATTTATCTATTATCTATTGTATGAAACTTTCTGAAAGTACTGCACGCGAAGACTATGAAATTTTAATAAGAAAGCGAGATGAAGATGACTTTGCAGCATATTCACCTCAACTTAACAAAATGATTAAAGGCAAATCTTTTGACGAAGTCTTTACTCTTATAGATAATGAAATAATAGCTCATATAAAAAAAATATGCAACCATTCAATTGATATCCCTAAAACTATTATTCCAACACAATACAAAAAAGAAGTTTTAGATGAAATTAACAATAAAAGAAGAAAGAAAAAAATAGTTGCAAATAATTTCAATATAAATATAGAAAATGAAAAAATAAATCAAGAAATATATGCCGTTGAAATACAAGATGAGTTGAAACAAAAAGATGAGTTAATAAAAGAAAACAATGAATTAGACGCTATTAGCCAAACAGTAGATACTATTCCTATAGTAAACAATCAAGATAGCTATGTTGACATTGAACACCAAACAAATACTAACTTTAAGGATAGCACTACACAAAATATTTCGGAAAATAACGATAAAACAACAACTATACATGATATAGAAGAGTTAGAACAAAAAGAAACTCAGGTAAAATTAAAGAAAAGAAAAATATCTATGTGATTTCTAATAATTTGAATCAATATTATGAAAAAATTTATCATAAAATCTCTTCTTTTTATTTTACCTTTGTCAATATTTTTTATTGAAGGATTTTTACCTTTAGATACTTTTACATATAGACCTTGGGAAACTTTACTTTACAAAACAAAAAGCAGTACTGCTTTTCCTTTCTATCCCCACAAAAATATAGATATGGTTTCTGTTGGCGATTTATGCCACCACACAAACCATGCAATTCAGAAAAGAGAAAATTGGATTACAGATAAGTTAGGATATAGAAATAATACGTTTATATATAATCCTGATGTTGTGATTATAGGCGACTCTTTTGTTGCAGGTTCTAGCTTAGAACAAGATTCTACATTAACTAATTTATTGAAAAGCAATTTAGATATTAAAATATACAACATCGCTCCAGCCGAATTTAACGATTTTATTAGTTTGCTTAAAAACAAAGTAATTAAAAAACCGAAGCTAGTCATTTTCAGCATTGTTGAACGTGAAATACCAGCGCCTATTATAAATGAGCAATCTATATACGATGAAAAATACTCCAATGAATTGTTAATCTTAAAAGATAAATTTCTACGTTTTTACCTTGTAAAATACTTGAAAGCAAGAATCTTAGAAGCAAGTGGTAATGGAATTCAAGGAGCTCCCGATACAACAATGTTTTTTTTAGAAGGAGCTCGTCAAAAATATCTATATGACCAAACAGATGAAGTTGTAAAAAACATAGCTTCATATAAAAAATATTGTGATTCTATTGGTGCTAAATTTATTTTCTTTCCAATGCCTAATAAAGAAACTGTATATTTTGAAAATGTACCTTTTGCAACGCAACCTGATTATTTATTCAAGTTATGTTCTCTTTTAGAATTAAATGGAATTTATTCTATTAATACATTATCGGTATTGAATGATTTTCGTAATGTAAATAAAAAAGATCTCCTTTATCACTTAGATGATACGCATTGGAACGCTAATGGCGTAAATTTATTGGCAAATGAACTGACAAAACATATCAAACTAAGTCTTCGCAAATAGTTCTTTTTTTACTCACTTAATTTCAACATCAGTTCTAAAGGTATCAATGCTTTTTTTCGTAAATCTTCATCAATAATAATTTGTGGACTTAAATTTTCTAAAGCTAATATCATTCCTTCAATTGTGTTTTTCTTCATATCTTTACAGATATTACATTCCCCTTCAATATTATTAACCATTAGAAATTCTTTATGTGGCGATAGTTTTTGTAATTGATGTAAAATACCTAGTTCTGTAAGTACAATAAATTTATTAGAGCTATTTTCCTTTGTGTAATTAATAATTCCTGTAGTTGAACCTACAAAATCGGCATATTTCAATAAATTGTCTGAACATTCTGGATGAGCTACTACTTCTGCATCTGCATTATTTTCTATAAGCTTGAGCAAATGTTCTTCTGAAAAGTTTTGATGCACTACACAATAATCTTTCCATACTTTCATTTCAATCCCAAGTTTCTCTTTTATATAACTTCCAAGATATCTATCTGTAGCAAATAAAATAGTTTTATCTTTAGGAATTGATTTTAAAATTTTTTCTGCATTAGAAGAAGTACAGATAACATCTGAAATAGCTTTTACTTCCGCTGAACAATTAATATAAGAAACTAAAAATGGATTTTCAAAACTATTTTTCCACTCTTTAAGATCCGACGCAGGAGATAAATCTGCTAAAGAACAGCCTGTAGAAACATCTGGCATGAGCACTATTTTTTGAGGATTAAGAATTTTTGCAGTTTCTGCCATAAATTTTACTCCACAAAACAGAATTACATCTGCATCAGTTTCCTTAGCTTGTTGAGCAAGTGCTAAAGAATCACCTAAAAAATCAGCGATTTCTTGTATCTCAGGTTCAACGTAATAATGCGCTAAAATTATCGCATTATTTTTTTCTTTGAGTTCCTTTAATCTTAGAATATTACTACTATTTGTCATAGCTCATCACAATAAAAAATACTTATCTATTATTTTAATAGCATAAAAATAATACAAAGATACATATTTTTTTTGTTATTTTCAATAAAACTTTTTATATTAGTACTTTAAAGTGTGTTAATAAAAATATTTTTTAGAATTATTTAAAGGGAGGTTTTTTTATATGAAAAAATTAACTATTTTTTCACTATTTACTTTATTATTAATCGGTTTATTTTTTACAGCTTGTGATAGTGGACCTAAGCCTGTAGAAATAACTAAATTAAAAACATATACTGATGAATTATTAAAATTCAGTATTGACTATCCGGAAAATTGGGTAGATTCAAAAATGCCAGGCGAACGTTTTGTTGTTTTTTCATCAAACGATGCCAAATCACGTTTTTCAAAATATGATCCGACAGGTTTTCCAGGTGCAATCATTGATGTTTACGCAACGAAGGTTACCGAAACAAAAACTGTTGATACGCTTATCCAAAAATCAAAATTATTCCCTGACGAATACTATAAAGAATCAACAATAACTGTTGATGGCGTACAAGCTAAACGTTTAGATTACGGTTTCGAACTTGAAGGTGGTGATTTTCAAGGTGTTTATATTATTGCATCAAAAGATAATTTAACTTATACTTCGTTAAAAATAGAAGCTTTTGATGACACTTGGGAAGTTTACAAAGATACCTTTGAAACTATTATTAAGAGCTTAAAATTAGCTGAAACTCAACAAAGAAGACAAGACACTATTACAAACATTGAAGAGCTACCATTCCCATCAGAAAATTTGGTTGCTAAAAAAGGAAATGGATTTACAATTTCAGTTCCTGATAATTTTTATCTTGGCAAAGCTGCAACTGAAGGCGTACTTTCATCTAATAATTATGTAGGCGACCGTCGTGCAGATTGTAATATTATGGTTGACGTTTTAGATGGCTCAAAAACAAGTGATTTCAAAAAAGCTGCAACTGAAGTAGCAGCACGCTATACAAACTCCTCAGCATTAAGCAACACAAAAGTTGGTGGAGTTGATGCTTACATGATGACTTGGAGACCTACTAAAGATGTTAAAGGAAGAGTTTACTTTGCTAAAAAAGGTGATAAAATTTTCCGTATATCAATAAATTGGTATTCTCCTGAAGAAAAAGAATACTTACCGATTTTTGAAAAATCTATTAACTCAATAAAGTTTGATTAATTTTAACTTTATATTTGTACAGAGGTTGTTTCATTTTTGGAACAACCTCTTTTTTTATAGTGTGTTCTACAAATTTGAACAATAATAATAATATAATATGTTTTTAATTCCCTTTCGGGGTTTGTCGTTAATTTTAACCCCGTCAAGCTTCGCTTGCCATTCTGAAAAGGGGAATTTGCAGTCTAACTTTCAGGCAAGTTGAATTTTAAAAATCATATAAATCACAAATGTCATAGTTCAGACAAATAGATCTTGCAGAAACAAAAAACTGCTTACTGAAAAAATCAATAAGCAGTTTATAAACAAGAGGATATTCCACTACTATTTATCAGGCAAAACGATACGGAAACCCGTAAATTCGTTGCGTTCGTCTGGAGAAAGATTGCGGCGATACGCACTGCGGCAGTTTTGCCCAATGTTAAACCAACTAGCGCCACGCATCACGCGGAAAGTACCTGCTTCCGGTCCCGTAGGATTAGTTTGGCTACCACTGCTATAATCTCCATACCAGTCACTACACCATTCCCAAACATTGCCATGCATATCGTACAAGCCCCAAGCATTAGGTGCAAAACTACCTACAGGCAGAGTCTTTTCTCTATATTCACCATATTCACCTCCAGTGTACGGATAATTGCCATTATAATTTGCCTGCGAGGTGGTAAGATGTTCGCCAGTATTAAAGGGTGTAGTTGTTCCAGCACGGCAGGCATATTCCCATTCAGCTTCAGTTGGCAAACGGCACCCCATCCATTCAGCAAAGGCGACAGCATCGTGCCAACTTACATTTATTACCGGTCGCTTGCCTCGTCCCCAATTCCAATCGTACGGTTTCTCGCGACCAGTGGCTTCACAAAACATATCATACTGCTCAAAGGTTACTTCGTATTTGCTCATCTTAAAAGCACTTAAAGTTACCTGACGCTGAATTTCTTTATTACTTCTGCCATCCTCGCTTTCCGGACTGCCCATAGTAAATGTGCCAGCGGGAATAGAAACCCATTCGATAGTGGGCTTAGTTGGATCATTAGTGGGATCAATAACTTCGTCTTCTTTACAAGCAATAAACAACATTAAAAACATAGAAAAAATTACTGCTACTCTTAAAACTTTTTTCATTGCGTTATCCTAAATTTATTGAAAAAATATTATTTATAATTCCAAAAATACAAAAATAATATGAGATAACAAAAAAGGCTGTATCCTAAAATGGAAACAGCCTAATTCATGTATCATTAAAAGTTCAAGCTACTTTTCACTAGCTCTAGCTAGCTATAAAATTATTTTTCATCTTAAAACGCCGGCAACTCTTGCTCATTTATAACTTGTTCATAAATCAAAGCGCTATCTTTCGCTGAAGGAGTAACCTTAAAGTATTGTTGATACTTAATCAAGCCTACACCTTGTTTAAAATAAAATATATTTGTTCTAACTCCTGAACTATGAGAAGAACTTGAATTATTGTATGTAAATTTCTTACAGTCTTTATAACGTTTAAGATCATTTCCGTCAAGTTCAACATCTACAATATAGTATCCCGGACATTCGTATAAAAGACTTTCTTCACGTTTGATTTCAGGATCAAGTATATTAATACTTCTATCCAAGATGTAATAATTTGACGAAGTTTCAGTAAAAGTTGTAGGTAGTTCCCCTTCCCATGTTACTGACTCATTGCCATAAGCATCTACAATTAGATAGCTACCATATAGTAGTTTATTTTCCATATAAAAATAAGCTAGATCATTTGTTGTAAGATAACAAAGCGCTTTATATTTGTATTTCCCGTCGCCAACACCTTTGTCATATTCTCTAATAGGCAAAATTTTCTGGTCTATTATGACGTTATCAACTAATATGTTTTTTATGAACTTATCTGGTTTTTCTTCCTCACCTATATTTTTTTTAAATTTCCAACTTTTGTTAAGCATTAAAGGAATTATTGTTTCACTCGCATCATCACGAATATATAAAGTTAGATCATCTGATGGTGAAACTGGTTTGTTATTATCGTTACAAGCTGAAAATATAAATGTTAATAACAATACAAGTAATAAATTATTTAGCTTCCTCATTTTTTATATCCTAAAAATATTATTTTCCAAACTATAAGATAGATTTTACAAAGATAATAAAAAAAATATAAAAAATTATAATTAATAGCATTTATTTTTAATATGTGGAAAATTCTTTTACTTTTTACATCAAAAAACAACAAATTTGATTAAAATATTAGACATTTTGTGTATCTTTGATAATTTATATGGATAAAAAAAATGCTTAACAAGCTGCTCATAAACAATTTTATTATAATAGAAAAAGTTCTTATAGAGTTCCAAAAAGGTTTCAATATCATAATTGGCGAAACAGGAGCGGGCAAATCAATTGTTATTGATGCAATGATGTTGTTGTTTGGCGATAAAGCTTCTATTGATCTTATTCGTCAAGGTGCAAATAAAGCTATTATTGAAGCTAGTTTTACATTTGAAAATGAAGCTAATATACTAGAAATACTAAAAGATGATCAATTTGACGTAGAAACTAATGAAATTATAATCAGACGTGAAATTCCTTTGAAAGGTAATTCACGTTGTTTTATAAACGATACACCTGTAACATTATCTACAATAAAGAATTACAGCAAATATTTTGTTGATTTTTATGGACAAAACTCGCAACACAAACTATTAGAAAAAGAGAATCAATTGTCTTTTTTAGATAACTTTATAGAAAACAAATCGTTAATAGATAATTATAACAGAATTTATAGCAAATTGAAGCAAACAATTGATGAATTTAATACATTGAAACTCAAAAAGAAATCTGATATGCAGCAAACAGCACTTTTTGAAGCTCAATTAAATGAAATCAATGAAGTTAATCCACAGTTAGAAGAAGATATAAATTTAGAAAATGAACTAAAATTATTAGAAAACGCTGAACTTTTAGTTTCGCTATCTAATAATTTTTCAAGTTGCTTAAATGATAATGACAACACTACTTCAGCATACACAAGATTATTAGATGCAAAAAAATATTTAACAGATTTATTAAATTTTGACAATAAATTTGAAACGTATTTATCTGAATTTGAATCTGCTTTAATTGCAATAGATGAAACGGTAAAATTTGTTAATAACTATGCTGACAATATAGAATTTAATCCTGCAAGAATTGAAGAAATTAGAATACGATTTTCAAAAATAAGAAAACTACAGAAAAAATACGGAGAAATTTCTGATATTATAAAACTTAAAGAAGAATTAGAACAAAAACTATCGCTTATTGAAAACTACGATATTATTTTAAGCGACATTCAAAAAGATATTGATAAACAAAAATTGGAGCTAGCAGATATAGCCTTAAAGCTACATAATGAGCGTTATAAGTATGCTAAAATTTTAGAAGTTAAATTGGTTGAGAAATTACAAGAGCTAGCTATTAAAGATGCAGTTTTTGAGATAAAATTTTCTACTGATGAAGTTACAAAAGAAGAATTTCTAAATAACGAAATAATCTCTATTTCTTATGAAAACAAGTATATTAAAGCAAATTTTTCAGGAATTGACAACATAGAATTTTATATTTCTACCAATAAAGGTGAACCTACTGCCCCATTAGTAGATACAGTTTCGGGCGGTGAATTTTCACGAATAATGTTAGCTTTGAAATCTATAATTGCAGGTTTTGATAATATTCCTATTTTGATTTTTGATGAAATTGATACAGGTATTAGTGGTCGTATCGCTCAAAAAGTTGGTTTAAATATGCGAGAACTATCTAAGTATCATCAAATTATATCTGTTACGCATTTGCCTCAAATAGCTGCTCTTAGTGATAATTGTGTGGTAATTTCTAAGCGAGAAGAAAACAATAGAGTTACCACTTCTGCAAAACAATTATCATATACAGATAAAGTTAATGAAATAGCAAAAATGTTAAGCGGCGAAAATATAACAGAAGCTGCAAGAAAAAGTGCTGAAGAATTGATAAAAATATAGTTTTTTTGTTTAACTTTGAATATAATATTTTTTAATACTTCTATAAAACAATAATAAGATGAATTATTTAAATGACAAATATAATTTAGGAGCAATTACAACGGAACGTTTGCGTGAGATGAAAGCTGACGGAAGAAAAATATGTTGTATTACTGCTTACGATGCTCTTTTTGCAAAAATATTTGAAGAAGCAGGAGTAGATTTAATTCTTGTTGGCGATTCGCTTGCCAATATTGTACAAGGCAAGGAAACTACTCTTTCCGTTACCTTAAAAGAGATGATTTATCACACAAAAGCCGTTACTTCAGTAGCAAAACGACCTTTAGTTGTTGCTGATATGCCTTTTATGTCCTATCAAGTTAATATTGATGAAGCTGTTAACAACGCAGGAAGATTGCTAAAAGAAGCGAATTGCGATGCTGTGAAACTTGAAGGTTGCACTGAAAAAATTCTAACTGCTGTAAAAACAATGACGGAAATTGGAATACCAGTTTTAGGACATTTAGGGCTAACGCCACAAAGTATAAATAAATTTGGGACATACAAAGCTCGTGGAACTGATAAAGCAGAAGCTGAAAAAATTTTTTCAGATGCTATACAACTTGAAGATGCCGGCGCTTGTGCAGTAGTGTTAGAAAAAATTCCGGCTGATTTAGGCAAAAGTATTTCTGAAAATTTATCAATACCAACAATAGGAATAGGAGCAGGAAAATACTGTGATGGTCAAGTTCTTGTTTATGCTGATATGCTTGGCATTAACATAGATTTTAAGCCACGCTTTGTAAGACGTTATGCAGAGCTCCATGAAGTTATAAAAAAAGCAGTAGAACAGTATGCCAGCGATGTCATTAATTCAAATTTTCCAACAGATAAAGAAAGTTACTAACTATAAAATATAAAAAAATGAAAAAAAATATTTTGATACGTAAAATTATACTATTATCTTCCATTAGTGTTTTTATCACTACTGTGCTAATATCGGCTTGTTCTTGGACAACCGGCGGTGAAGATATTGTTTTTCCACAAGAAAACATCAGCTATATGCACCATGTAAAACCATTTTTATCGCTAAATTGCTCATACTCGCCTTGTCATAGCGATTACAATAGAGCTGGCGGCTATGCTTTTACAGAGTATTGGACTTTATTTGAAACAGGCGGTTTTGTTGTACCGGGCAACCCCGACGCTAGTAGATTAGTACAAATTTTAGAAGAAAAGCTACCTCACTTTACTTATTTCTATCGTGGCAATATAAATAATGATCATATAAGAGGTGTAAGACGTTGGATTGAAGAAGGAGCAATTAACAATTAGAAGTGTGGATTTTTTTCAACAAATAACAATTTAAACAATAAATAGTTGTAGTTGATAAAAAAAATTGTTATTTTTGTACTTATTTAATTTTCTTTCATTTTAAAAACAGGAGAAGACATGTCATTAAAACTTGCAATTAATGGCTTTGGCAGAATAGGTAGATTAGTTTTAAGAGAATTAATGTACCGCAATAGTGATGTAGAAATCGTAGGTATTAACGATTTAACAAGTGCTGAAACTTTAGCACATTTATTTAAATATGATTCTGTGCATGGAAAATTCGATGGAACTATTTCTGTAGATGGAAATGCAATAATTATAAATTCTAAAAGAATTCCTATTTCAGCAGAACGTTCAATAGAATCAATTCCTTGGAAAAACGTTGATATTGTTCTTGAATCAACAGGAGCTTTTACAGATAAAGAAAGTTTAGAAAAACATTTAGCTTCCTCAGGAGCAAAAAAAGTTGTTCTTTCCGCTCCTGCTAAAGGTAACTTAGATGCAACAATCGTTTTAGGTGTAAATGACGATGTGCTTACTGGAAATGAAAAAACATTATCAAATGCATCTTGTACCACTAACTGTTTAGCACCTATGGTAAAAGTTCTACACAAAAAATTTGGCGTAGAAAACGGTTTTATGTGTACTATTCATGCTTATACAAATGACCAACGTATTTTGGATTTACCTCATAAAGATTTAAGACGTGCAAGAAGTGCAGCTATTAACTCTATTCCAACTTCTACAGGTGCAGCAAAAGCAGTAGGACTTGTTATGCCTGAACTTCAAGGGAAATTACAAGGTTATTCTATTCGTGTACCTGTGCCAGATGGTTCAATCACAGATTTTACAGCTACTTTAAAAACAGAAGTTACTAAAGAAGAAATTAACAATGCTATGAAAGAAGCTTCTGAAACATACTTAAAAGGTATTATGGAATATTCCACTGAACCTCTTGTTTCAACAGATGTTTTAGGAAATAAGCATTCATGTATTTTAGATTCTGCACTTACAGATGTTATAGGCGGAAAAGGTACATTAGTTAAGGTAGTTGGTTGGTACGACAATGAATGTGGATATTCTAATAGAATAGCAGATTTAATTTTAAAGATTGGTTAATTAAGAAAAAGTATTATTAAAATTCTATATTTTTGATAATTACTTTATACATTTCGCATCTTGTGTACTTTTCTAAAATAAAAGTGTGCAAGATGTTTTTATTTATTATAAATCGTAGTATGAAAAAAACAATTTTGATTACAGGAGCAGCTAAGCGTATAGGTGCTTCTTTAGTAAAAAAATTTCATCAAAAAGGTTGGAATATCATTCTTCATTACAATACTTCTGCACAAGAAGCAGAAGAACTCAAAAATAGTTTAACAAACGATGACAATAAAATTGTTGCTATTCGAGCTGATTTACAAAAAGAAGCCGATATAATTAATCTTTTCAAAGAAGCACAAACTCACTTTGAAGAAATTGATGTTTTAATTAATAACGCAGCTGTTTTTCCACCTAAAAAAGAATTAAAAGATACAAGTGTAGATTTTTGGGACAATGTATTTGATATAAACTTAAGAGCACAATTTATAACAACACGTGAATTTGTAAAACACTCATCTAAGAACGCTAAAGTTATTAATTTTGCTTCATTAGGCGGACTTGAAATATGGGAAAAACGTATATCTTATAATGTTTCAAAATCCGCTGTTATTCAATTAACAAAAGCACTTGCACGAGAACTAGCTCCTAATATCGCAGTTAATTGTATCTGTCCGGGCTTGGTAAAAATTGATGAAAATTATTTCTCTATACCTGAAGAAAATATTCCTATGAAACGTTATGCTACGATTGATGATGTTTTTGAATTAGCTTATTTTTTATCTACTTGCACGAATTATATTACAGGACAGATTATAAGTGTGGACGGCGGGATGAGTTTGAAAAAGAATATTTAGCTGCTTTTTTACAAACTTATTTTCTATTTTTTATATAAAAAGTTGCTAATTTCAAAAAAATGTTGTATATTTGTAATTAAAAATAGGTTTGTAGTGAACTGAGCTGCTTCCCTCATTCGTAAGAATGAGTTTCTTTGTAAAAAGAAATCGAAGGAAGCCGTGTGAAGCACTATGAACCTTTTTTATAAAAAATTGATTGTTTCAAAAAAATATTGTATATTTGTAATAGGTTTATAGTGAACTGAGCAAGCTCCCCCGCTTGAAAGAGTGAGTTTCTTTGTAAAAAGAAATCGGTAGGGAGCCACGTGTGAAGCACTATAAACCTTTTTTATAAAAAATTGCTGATTTCAAAAAAATATTGTATATTTGTAATAGGTTTATGGTACAAAGCAGGCTCCCCGCTCGAAAGAGTGAGTTTTTGGAAACAAAAATGATAGGAGCAAATGCTGTTACTATAAACCTTTTTTTTATATAAAAAATTGCTGATTTTTTAGTGTATTTCTTATAATTATCATTCAAAATTAAATTTTAATGATAATTCCACACAAAAATTCACGTCCAGGGGCAGGAATACCTATTTTTATTCTTCTATATGTACTAAAAATATTGTTACATCTTGCATAAGCTTCAACAATAAAATTGCTGACAAAAATATCGTAAGATAATCTCAAATTAAGCAAACAAGTAGGATCTAATTCATCAAATTGATTTTCGCCTGCAAGTGCATATTGTTTTCCTATAAAATCTAATTCTACACTGCTTTTTACTCCTATTTCTGTTAATACATTAGTAGTTAGAGCTCCTGCAACAACTGGTCTATAATCTAAATGTTCAATATTTACTTTATCATCTGTTCCTTCGGAATACATATAAGTAAAATTAGCATTTATATTTAGATGTTTAGTAATATCATATTGCAATATAAATTCACTACCGAAAATTTTCGCGCTAGCTATATTTGCTCGCATCTCTAAACCACTTTCACTATCATAAGTTTTTACAATCATATCATCATAAAAATTAGCAAATAAAGTAGCTTTGCAAAATAATCGCTCATTTGAAAACAAATATCCAATTTCAGCAAGTATATTTGTTTCTGGTGCTAAATCAGGATTAACTTTAAATTTTCCAAGTGCTGCAGAATAAGATTCACGTAAAGATGGAAATCTTATTTTACGACTAAAATTTCCAAACAAGGTATTTCTTTGATTTAGCAAGTAATTAGCAGTAAATATAGCACCGAAATCAGAATTTTTAGTATTATTTGCCTCTATAAATTTTCCAGCTTTTGGCGTTATTACATAATCAAACTCAGCGCCTATTTTTGTTTCCAATTTATCCCCAAATTTATGAGTATATTCACTACTTAAAGAAAATAGGTTTTGAGAAAATTGAGTATTTTCAGTTTTTCCCTCTTTCTCGCCTGCCTCATCATTTACGAAAGAAATAATATCTTCGTCGTGAGTTGTCAAAACAGCATTAGCTGCTAATGCTATATGGTTATTATCAGAAAAATTATATAAATTTATAAGCCGAAATCCGTTTGTTAAATCGCCATTACTTTCTCTTTCTTTTCGTTTTGAATAAGTAATATCTTCGTAACTATCTATATTTTGATGAGTTTTATCAAGCCAATAAGTAAATTTCATTTTATTATTGTCAAGAAACCAATTTGAATTTAGAGTGAACAGAAATCTGTCATTATCATCATATTTCCAAAATCTTGCTTTGCTCGGCTTTTTATGTTCTTCGGGAATTACACCTTTATCGTACATAGAATAATTTATAGAAGTACCTATTGCGAATACTTCCCCAATTTTATATTCTGTTTTTCCATAAAAATTCTTTTGTTTGAAATAAGAATTAGTAATTAGTGCGGAATTATAATCATAATTTTGTAAGTCTTCAGGTGTGTTTTTTGAAGCTACTTTTCCAGCAACATCTAAAAAATTAGCTGCAAGAATATAATTAAAATTATTTATTCTGCCATCGTGAGTAAAAGATAAATTTTTCGCATTTCCGTCCCCTAACTGAACTTTCGCCGTTCCGCCAAATCCGTTGTATTTCCGTTCAAAAGTAGTCATAGAAACTATTCCCATCATATTATTAGGACCATAGAGAACAGAAACCGGCAGCAGCTCTATTCGTCCTATAATATTTGGATTAAATATTCCAAGATCTGCTCTTGCGTCCCAAGGAATTGACAATAGAGCTCCATCAGCAAAAAAATTTGTTTGTCTCTCTTGACTTCCACGATAGGTAAATATAGATTCACCTCGCGAATTTGTTTGCAAATTGAAGGAAGGTAGTAGCGTTTTTAAATCTTCAAATAAAAACACATCTTTAGATTGTATTTCACCATAATTTATTCTTGGATTAATTGAAAAGAAATTCATCTTGTCCAATACAATATTTATCTCGCCTAATTTATAAACTTTTAGCGAATCTACAGCTTTACTATCAATGTTTAATAGTAGAGTTAAAATTATTAACAACACAATCTTATAATAAGCCATTGACTTCATTTTCTTTATATTTTATAAAAAAAAACTAAAATAAATATAATATAATTATACCTATTTTAGCTTCATAAACAAAGTTGTAAAAAAATGAAAGAAAGGGCGAAAGACGGGATTCGAACCCGCGACAACCAGTGCCACAAACTGACGCTCTACCACTGAACTACTTTCGCCATATAACAACTACAAAGATACATCTTTTTTCTTTAAATACAAAATAAAAACATAAAAAAAGACAAACTTTTGGCAATAATTTTGTTGTTTTTATATAATTAAAACAGAATTAATAATACATATATCTTTATATTTCCTTTAAAAACAATAGAATTAAGAAAAAAAAGCAATAGATTTTAACAATATTTTTCAACTAAAATATTGTTTATTATTCTACATTTGTTGAATAAAATTTATTTTATATTTTTTTATGGCTAAAAATCAGCAAACAGCAATCTTGGATTCACTTTCTAATAATCCAATAACAAAAAACTTTCTTCCTAAGGCTTTACGCAACAAGGACGTTTTTTTGGCTATTTGCATTATTTTTATAATAGGTTTTTTAATTATTCCACTCCCTGCTTTTTTACTTGATCTATTTTTAGCTATAAATTTAAGTATTTCTGTTTTAATTATAATAGTTTCACTTTATATAAAAACTCCTTTAGATTTTTCTGCATTCCCTACTGTTTTACTTATAACTACTTTATTTCGTTTAGGATTAAATGTTGCTTCTACACGTCTTATTTTAAGTTCTGCTTCGCCGGGTCAAATAATTCAAGCTTTTGGCAGTTTTGTCATCAAGGGAAACTATGTTGTAGGAATAATTATTTTTATAATTCTATTAATTATTAACTTTGTTGTAATCATCAAAGGTTCTACAAGAATTGCGGAAGTAAGTGCTCGTTTTACTTTAGATGCGATGCCGGGCAAGCAAATGAGTATTGATGCAGATTTAAATGCAGGCTTTATTGATGAAGCTACAGCCCGCCAACAGCGTGCTAATCTATCTAAAGAAGCAGATTTTTATGGCTCTATGGACGGTGCTGCTAAGTTTATAAAAGGTGATGCTATTGCAGGCTTAATTATCACCGGAATTAATATTATCGGTGGATTTGCTGTCGGTGTTCTCCAAATGGATATGGAAGTTGCGGAGGCAGCTTCACACTTTATGATGCTTTCTATTGGTGATGGACTTGTTTCCCAAATTCCAGCGCTCTTAATTTCTGTTGCAAGTGGTTTAGTAGTTACTCGCTCTTCTTCTGACGGAAATTTAAGCGATCAATTAGCAAGTCAATTTACAGCAAATCCTAAACCTCTTGCAATTACCTCAGTTATGCTTCTTGTGCTTGCTATGCTGCCGGGCTTCCCTACTCTTGTATTTATATTCTTAGCTGTAGTTATAGCTAGTATCGCTCTTTTACGTTATATGCAAATAAAAAAAGACGATGCACAGGCTTTAGCTGATGAAATGACAAAAGCAGAAGAAGCTGCTGCACCAGAAGAACAAAGCGTTGAAAGTTTATTGAAAGTTGATCCTATAGAAATAGATCTCGGCTATAGTTTAATTGCTCTTGTTGATGAAAAACAAGGCGGCGATCTCTTCCAAAGAATTACAAATGTGCGAAGACAACTAGCTAGTGATCTAGGAATTATTTTACCTGCAGTAAGGGTTAAAGATAATTTACAATTAGAGGCTGAAGAGTATTTAATAAAAATCCGCAATAATGAAATCGCGAAAAATAAACTATATCCACATATGATACTTGCTATGAACTCTGGACTTGCTGAAGGTGAATTAACAGGAGTGGAAGTAACCGAACCTGTATTCAATTTGCCCGCAACTTGGATAGCAGAATCAGGACGTGAAGACGCTGAAATTATGGGATATACCGTAGTTGAACCTACTACCGTGTTAATCACACACTTTACAGAAATTTTAAAACAAAATGCTCATAAGCTCTTGACAAGACAAGATGTTAAAAAACTTATTGATAATCTGAAAAATGATTATCCTGTTCTATTAGAAGAAATTACAAATGAAAATCTGTCAATGTCAACAATTCAAAAGATTTTACAAAACTTACTAGCTGAAGGTATTCCTATTCGCGATCTTCCGCTAATTTTAGAAGCTATTTTAGAATACAGTAAAGTTACAACTAATATTGAAGTTCTTACTGAATATGTTCGCCATAATTTGTCCGAATTAATAAAACAACTTTACGCTGATCATACGGGAGTAATACACGCAATATCCCTTTCACCCGCTATTGAAGAGCAAATGACAAACGCATTGCAAGGAAACAAATCTAATGCTTTAAGTTTAACTTTAGGCTTAGCGCCCGAAGCTATTCAAAAAATAAGTTCAAGTGTCGCAACAGCTATAGACGATATTACCATAGCGGGACATTTGCCACTTATTATATGCTCGGCTCAAATACGTCCATATTTCTACAAAATGATTCGTACTAGCTATCCTATGGCAAGTGTGATTAGCTATACAGAATTACCTGCTGATACAGATATTGAAATTCACGCTAAAATAGAATTATAAGTCAAATAAATTCACTAGGTTCTGTCTGAACTGTGATTTTATGGGATTTTTATGATTTTTATGATTATGAATATTGTCGGGGCGTGTCGCGACACGCCCTACGCAGCTTGACGGAGTAATCTATAATTGTCTGAACCGGAATTAACAGGATTAAAGGATTAGCAGATTATTGAAACATGTGCCGTAGGCACAAAATTTCGGTAAAAGAAATGTAATCTTACTCATCTCGTCCCGTACGGGACGAAACATAAGGCAAGTATAGTTTTTTACCGATATTTAATCCCTACGGGATTTTTGAGGGTATATAGTTCATAGCCACACCTCCCCTGCTTCGCAGCTACTCCTCTCAAGAGGAGAATTTGCACGCTCAACGAAGTTAGAAAATTCCCCTTCGGAACGAAGTAGCAAACAAAGTTTGACTGGATAGTTATTAAATTATTTCATTAATATTGCAAAAAAACAGGGAGAAATAGGTAAAAAATTTTTATCTTTGTTATTAATGTAATGATAATTTTATATGAAAAATTATTGCATTTATTAATTATTATAATAAAAATGCGAGTAGAACGAATACTATTTTTATGGGTTTCTTCCAATTTTTAGGTCAAAAAGTCATCAATTTTTTTCGAGAATTCGGAAAAATTTTTACTTTATTATACAGAATAATTTCATATTTTCCGCAGGCATTTCGTAATAAGCGTTTAGTTTTTGAGCAAATGGCTATAATAGGAGCGGACTCTTTGCCTTTAGTTTTGCTTATCGGTTCTTTTACTGGTGCTATAGCTGCTCTACAAGCTACATCGCTTTTTGATAAATTTAATATGATGGAAATAGCAAGACCTTTTCTTGGCGCTTCTATTTCTACTGTTGTTTTTCAAGAGCTCACTCCTGTTTTGACAGCTTTAGTTATTGCAGGTCGGATAGGTGCTTCTATGACGGCTCAAATTGGTTCAATGCAAGTTACAGAACAAATTGACGCATTAGAAATTATGGCAATTGATAAAAATCGTTATCTTGGAATGCCACGTGTTTTAGCAGCTCTTTTAATGATGCCAATTCTCGCTATTTTTTCCAGTATTATTGCATTATTAGGTGCATTTATTATGGTTGCATTGAAATTCAATATAAATGCTTCTCTTTATTTTGAGTCAATAAAGAATTTTTTTGTAATTAAAGAATTGATTGTTTGTTTAACTAAATCTGCACTTTTTGGTGGTATTACAGCACTGATAGGTGTATATGTCGGTTTTTCAACAACAGGTGGTGCTGAAGGTGTCGGTTATAGCGCGGTGAAATCATTTACTATTTCGGCAGCTTCTATTTTAATTTTAGATGCACTTTTAGGAACTATTTTATAGAAAAATAATGACCTTATGAATTATATTGAAATAAAAAAAGAACTTAAAAAACTTGCATCACCCGAAAAAGCTATTGGTTATGAGCGTTATTTTAAGGCTTATGAAAACATACATTTTTTAGGAGTACCCGTTCCGCTACAAAGACAAATTATAAAAACAATTCCGAAGTTAGAACTTGAAGAAATTAGTAAACTTTTGAAAGATAAATGGCACGAATGTAACTTGATAGCTTTACTTATGCTTGTCAAAATGATGAAAAAAAGCAAAGAAGAAAAGGAAAGAGAAAAGTACTTTAATTTTTATTGCGATAATTTTCAATATATCAATTCTTGGGACTTAGTTGATAGTTCGGCTCCCGGAATTATAGGCGAGTATTTATTAAAAAAACAAGATAGAAGTATTTTAAAAGAATTTGCTAAAAGTAACAACATTTGGATACAAAGAAGCGCTATTGTTTCAACGCTAACATTTATAAGAAACAACGAGATAGATGATACATTTGAAATTGCAAAATTGCTTTTAGATAAAGAACACGATTTAATTCATAAAGCAGTCGGTTGGCTTTTACGTGAAGCTGGCAAAAAAAACTTTGAAGCGGAATACAATTTTTTAGTTGAAAACAATCGCTATAAAACTATGCCAAGAACTATGTTACGTTATGCTATTGAAAAATTTCCTGAAGATTTAAGACAAGATTTTTTGAAAAATAAAATTTAATAAAAATATGAAAAGAATTGCATTTATTTTAGCCGGTGGCTCTGATTTGAAATTCTGGCCAAGATCACTGAAAAATATACCTAAACAATTTGTTCATCTTTACGATAACACAACTTTATTTCAAAAAACTCTTACAGGAATTCGTAAGCAATTTGCTGACGAAGATATTTGGATAATCGTGAACAAGGATTATAAAGATTTAGTTGTAGAACAAGCGCCGGATTTTGAAGAAAAACAAATTATTTGCGAACCGCTTAGCCGACATACTGCAGCAGCTATTGCTTTTACTTTATCTATTTTAAGCGATAAATATCCTGACGACACAGTAATTTCTATTTTTCCATCTGACCATTTTATTCGGAATTACGGAGAGTTTTATTCCGCTATTGAACAAGCTAGCTTCGCAGCTTTTGAATTAGAAGGAATTATTACTATAGGAATACAGCCTACAAGACCTGAAACTCAATATGGCTATATCCAATATGATAACGAAAATTTAACTTTTCCAAATAGATTTTATGAATTAGGACTTAGAAAGTCTGTAAACTTCGCAGAAAAACCTGATAAATTTACCGCACAACGATTTGTAAATTCGGGCGATTTTGCTTGGAATAGCGGTATCTTAATAGTTAGAATTGATGTTCTAAGAAAAGCTTTTGAAAGGTTTTTGAATTATCACTTTAAGCAATTTAATTCGCTTAAAAAATATAGAGATAAAAAGAATTTTGAAGAAAAAGCAACAAATATATATAAAACATTAAACAAAATGTCCATTGATTATGGAATTTTAGAGAATGCAGATAATGTTTATGTACTCAAAGCTACGTTTGATTGGACAGATTTAAGTAATTGGGACGAAATTTTTAGAGTTCAACAAAAAGATGCAAGAAATAATGTTATCTTGGGAAATGTCATTACACTAAATACTAAAAACTCTATGCTGATCTCCGACGAAAAACCTATTGGAGCGGTTGGAATAGAAGATATAATTGTTATAAATACAGAAAAAGCATTACTAATTTGTAAACGCGGCGAATCCGATGACGTAGGCGAATTAGTAGAATATATGAAAAAGTTAAATATACCAATTTATTAATTTTAATAACATTAAACGATGGAGCTCGTTATGAAAAAAACATTTAACATTAAAAAAACTGTTTTCACACTTATTCTTTGTTTTATTTTACCAATTTTAGCTAGCTCTTGTGCAGATGATCAAGCACAAAATACAAATGAAGGAGTACCACAATTGGAAACCTCAATAAGATGCGTTGCTATTACTGCACAAGGTGTAAGATGCAAAAATATGACGAAAAACGCTGACGGCTATTGTCATGTTCATCGTTCTCAAGCACCTAAGAAATAAAACTAACTAGCACAAAAATAAAAAACAAGAATTTGTAAATAGATGCAAATTCTTGTTTTTTTAAATATTACAAATTAATTACTAATTACATCAGACTGTTGCTGCTGTTCTATATCTGCTATCATTTGGCGACTTTTAGCAACAACTTTTCTAGCCTCATTCTGAAAATCTCCCTGTTCTGACATAGGAAAAACACAAGACAATTTCATATAAACAGTTGTCGGATTTTCACCGGAAACTATAGATTTAACACCTTCATAAATCAAATTCAATGTTGAAACTTCATCATTATGAACAACTTGCAATTTATCAGCAATAGGCAACCATACTAAGTTTGCCATAACTATACCCCAAAGCGTAGCTAAAAATGCAACACCTATATGGTGAATCAACTCATTTGGATCACTACCGGCAGCTGCCATAGTAGAAATCAGTCCCATAACTGTTCCGATAATTCCCATAGTAGGTGAAAATCCTGCAAATTTATTAAACATATTGATGTTTTCAGTATGTCGTTCTGTCATCTGAGATATTTCTAATTCATAAAGTTCTATTAACTCTTCTTCCTTAATACCATCTATGCAAACTTGGAATAATTTTTTCATATAGGGATGGACAGCATTATATTTTTCCATATTGTCTTCGATAGAAAGCAAACCAAGCCTGCGAACAACAGTAGCTACTTGCACCATTTCTAATGCAATATTTTTTTTATCGTATTTAGTTGGATTCATAGCTATAGAAATTAACTTAAAAAAACGTGAGAAAATTTTCCAAGTTACCCCTGCAAATCCAGCAGCTAATGTTCCTACAATTACTATTAAAAGCGGAGAAATAAGAAATAATGACTTTACATCACCGCCTTCAAGAATAAAAGCTACAAATATAGCAGTTAAACCTATAACTATTCCATAAAAAGTATTGTTTCTCATTATGCAAATATAACTATTTTTTTCTATTATCAGGAAATTATTTTCTATTTTTATTCACTATTTTTTATACACATAAAAAACCGAACTTTACTTCCCTGTATAACTAAAAACCATTTATTTTAAGATAAGAAATCGAACAATGTTAAGCGAGTTAATCTTGGAGCAGATTGCAAAACATATTGCAAAACAGTTTCTTCTTTTTTAAGGTCGGATAAGACTTTTACCACATCAGCATCTTCACGAAGTGATTGTACTTCTTTTAATCTCACAACTTCCTCAGTCATTTGCTCTGTTACTGTTTCTAATCTTTCTCGCCTGCTTGCAAGTTTAGCATTGTTTTTTGTAATTTCTTCAAGATCATGCGCTACTTTTTGTTGCAATTCTGCAATTTTTATTTTTTCTTCTCTACTTAATGACTCTAGATTTTCCCGCTCAGTATTATCTGGTCCGAATAACAATATGTTATAAATATCAATTATAGCTTCAAATGTTTTTGTTCCATTCTCTCCGAACAATTCATCAGCAGTTAAGTTTATAATTTCTGTAGAATGTGTATCTTTATTAATTTTACGTTGTTCCATATTTCCTTTAAAAACAACTTGAAATCCTGAGGGGTTATCTGCACTAGCTTCATTTTTAATCAACTCGAAAGGCATTTCATTCATTCCTGGATTATCTGCTTCTATAGAATTTGCGTTTGTTTTTGTTCCGCTAAATAGATATTTTCCATTAAAATCTGCATTAACATTTCGCAATATATCCGTTACTATTCCTTTAATGTAATTTCCTATAGATTGTACTCCACTACCATCATAAATCATATTAGTTGAAGTAATAGATAAATCTCTAATTTTTTGCATTGCCGTGATAACTGCTTCTGCTTGATCCTCAGCTGCACGCATTTCACTTGCAGCTAGATTGTTCAAATTAATATAATTACTTCTTTGTTCTTGTGCCGTTACAATTTTCTTTACATCCATTAAGCTCCCCGGTTTGTCAGCGATATTAATCATATCTTTTCCGGTAGATTGTCTCAACAAATTTTTATATCTACTTTCTTGCAATTTTTCTATATTAAATGCAAAAGAATCATAACTCATATTGCTTGATATTCGCATATATTTTTCCCTTTATTATCGTCCCAGATTAACTAAAGTTGATAAAATTTCATTACTCATAGTAATAATTCTTGAAGCTGCTTCGAAATTTTTTTGGTATTTAATTAAGTTAATAGCTTCTTCGTCTTCGTTTACACTCATTATCGAATTACGTTGTGAGTTTAACTGTTGCGAAACAAGCTTTATAGCTTTTTCACCATTTACCGCATCATTTGCTAAATTAGCAACTTTACCTATAAAATTAGAATAGAACTCACTCGGAGTTTGTCCAGCAAGAAAAGTGCCATCTTGCGAAATCCGCGATATACTACGTGCAATATCGCTATTTCCCGGTGTTCCAGCAGTAGCAGAAAGCGGAATATCCGCAGGATCACTAACAGAAGACGAAACTTTTATATTTGAAGCTAGTATTTCGCCTGAATCTGATGTAAATAGTATGCGTCCTGGCGCTGCTGTAGTTCCATAATCATTTAGTCCATAAGCTCCAACTAAAAAACCATTAATTTTTTCTGCAAAAGCTGAAACATAGCTATCAAGTTCTTTTAAAATAGAAAACCCTAAAGAGCTATCTCTCCTGTCAAGTGTTACATTATAATGTTTTAGATTTGAATAGAAAGTTCCTGCTTTAGGATCAATATCAATATATAACTCTTTATTCTTATCATAAAGCATAATATTTAAGCTACTTTCACCTGTATTACCATCAACGTTTTCAAATTCTTTCAAATAATGTGCTTCTTCTTGATTAACAAGATTAATGCCATTCATAAATACGTTAGCTGTTCTATTATCATCATAAGTAACAGTTACGTTTCCAAGTTTAGCTAGCTCCTCTATAGCTACTTCGCGTTTATCTACATAGGTTAAAGAATCTTGTCCATTCCTATCTTTCGTTAAACCAAGAACTTTATTATACCCTGCTATTTCCTCAATTAATTTATTAGCTTTTGTTACATCTTGTTTTATATCTTCATAAGCTTGCACTCTTAAAGCTTCTAAATCGTTACTTGCAGAATTAAATCTCTCTACTAACGTTTGTGCTTTATGTAAAAGAACTTCACGTAATCCTATACTTTCTGGCTGTAACGCTAATTCTTCAAAAATATTCAACAAATTATTTACTACTTCACCTAAATTATTATCAGTCGGTTCTCTTAGTATTGTTTCAATAGCATTGAATATTTCTATATCATTTTCATAGCTAGTCTCTTTACCATTTATTTTTCTTACTTCACGATCGAGATATTCTTCGCGAAAAGAACGCAAAGATTGTCCATCAACACCTGTGCCAATGTAGTAACCTTGTGTTAAATAAGGAGCAGCCTCAGAAAATATAGCTTGCCTACGCGAATAGCCTTCTGTATTAGTATTTGCTATATTGTTAGACGTTACATCAAGCCCAAAATTATGAGCTAATAATGCGCGTCGTCCAACTTCTAAAGAAGAAAATGTTGCCATATTGTTTTTATAATTAAAGTTTTTCTATATAACACCATTTTGAATAAATTCTGTGTTAATGACTACCTAGTTACCGCCCCTTCCGTCCCGAAGGAAAATTTTAAAATTCTCCTCTTGAGAGGAGTACCCGCGCTAGCGGGGAGGTGTGGTTATTTGGTCGTTGAGCGTAGCCAAAGCGACTACCCCGTCAAACTTCGTTTGCCACCCCTTCTGAGAAGGGGAATTATTGAAATAATATATAGAAAGAACTTATTTAAAATATACTTTAAAAAAATACTCTTTTAACTTACACTGTAGCATTACAAACAGATTTTCCACCTGTTATTGCCGTTACTATTTCTTTTATGCCGGCATTTGCACGATTTATTAATAGATTATTTGTAATATTCAAATTTTGCAATTGTTCTAATAAATCGTTCATATTTTCTCTCATATTTTTTATATCATAAGATATATCTTCATTTTTTATATACTGTTCTAATGATGAGAGTCTTAAGTTAGCGGCATCTTTACGACTTATCCCAAACCACGCTGTGATTAAATTTATACGTTTTTCTTCTGCATTTCGTACATTTTTTATCAACTCATCTTGAAAAGCAGTTATCTCTTCAAGTTCTGTAACATTATAATTTACAAGTGCAGTTTGTTGTTTACGAGCAAGTCTTACTAACTCTTCCAATAACTGTTGCTCAAATCGCAAATGTCCATAAAGTTGTTGTTCCATTGAGTTCATAGTTCTTATCTCAAATTTTATTATTATTGTTATTTGTTACTAATTGATTTGTTCCATTTACTGCAAAATGCTGGAAATAAGATTTTACTTTTTTTACATAATTTTGTGTTTCATTAAATGGTGGAATTCCATCATATTTTCTAACATTACCTGGTCCAGCATTATAAGCAGCTAATGCAAAATCAAGTTTACCACCAAAATTATTCAACATTTGTCGAAGATATTTCGTTCCCCCCATTATATTTTGGTATGGATCATAAGAATTTTTTACTCCTAAACCCTTTGCTGTTCCGTCCATAAGTTGCATTAATCCTTTAGCTCCTACAGGTGATTTCGCATCATAACGTCCTGCAGATTCGGCGGTAATCACTGCTTTTATCAAAGGTTCAGGAATTTGATATTCTTTTGATGCATCAGAAATTATTTTACTATAATTACTAATTCTTTTTTCAACACGTCCAAGAAAGTTGCCGTTCGGATTAGAATTACTATTATTATTAGCCAAATTAAATTTAATTGGTGCGTTTTTTTCATCAGTTTTATTCTCAAATATTGGCAACAAACTTGTTAACTCTGTTGTTTTAATTTGTCTTATCGGCTTTAGATCTTCTCCTGTTATCTGCTTATACATCATACTTGCAATTCCAATACCTGTATCAGTGTTAGCCATTTGCTCAGCGAAAATCATATCCGTATAGCCGCCTAAAACATCGTTGCCAAAGGTCATATCAGGTGCAGAAGAATCAGACAATGTATCAAGCATCGCTGATTTCATTCCCTTATACATCATATTGATGAATATAGCTTCAAAGCCTCGCGTAGTTTCCGCTAATTTAGATTTTTCTTCATCAGAATATTTTCGTTTAGAAGAAATTGTAGATGATTTAAGTTCATCTATTTTATTATCTAATAATGTTGAAACTGCTTTTGAATTTATATTTGATAGTTCTAAGTTCATTTTCTATAACAAATTAATTTATTGAATTACTAATTCTGCTTTCAAAGAGCCCGATTCTTTCAAAGCTTGAAAAATTGCAATTAAATCTCTAGGTTGGACAAAAAGTCCACGTAATCCTTCAACTAAATCTTGTATATTAGCTCCTTCACCGAATTCTAAAGCATGTGGTTGCTCGTAATTTTCAAGTACTTTAATATCATATTTCACTGTGGTATCCATATAATTCCATACTGGCTTAGGCATTCTCATTCCGCCCGCAAATGGATATGGACTATTTCTTGCGTAACCATAGGTGCCTGCATAGTATCCATAGTGATGATAATAAGGACGATTGTTGAAATAATATTTATCAATAATTATTTCAAGATTTCCATGTACAATCACAGACGGCAATATCTCAACATTTCCATTTACAACAATAGCACCTGTTCTCTCATTTATTACAACTTTTGCTGCGGGCAAAGCTGCGGCAACTTGCTGCACTTCAATTTGTGCAATGTATTGAGGCGCTGGTGTTCCTTGCGGAACTTCAACTATGACAGTCCCCGCATCAGCTATTCTCGCATTGTTTCCTATTACAGTCGCTATATTATTTGCAGTTGTAAAATCGGGCTCGTTTAAGTTTATTTTAATTTGATTTCCGAACTCACTTGCTTCTGGATTTATATCGCGCTCTAATATCAGCCCGTTTTGTACTCGTCCTGTTGTTGTTTCATTTTTTCTAATTCTAGCGCCATAATTTTCATAACTATATCCGCCAACTGTTAACGGACCTTGTGCCATACCTATAATATTCCCATTTTGATCTGTAACAGGCGACATTATTAAAACTCCACCTTGCAAAGATTTTGCATCACCTATAGCTGAAACAATAACATCAACCTTAGCTCCACGCTTCAAATAATTTGGAACTGTTGCAGTAATCATAACAGCAGCTACATTTCTTATTCTCAGATTTGTATTAGGCATCGTTATCCCGTAACGTTTCAACATATTTATCACTGATTGAGTTGTAAACGAGGTTTGCATATTGTCGCCCGAATTGTTCAAACCACTGACCAATCCATAACCCATAACTTGATTAACAATTTCACCTTCGCCCGGCAAAGAAATCGTTGCAATATCTTTTATCCTAGCTGCCTGAATTTGACTTGGCAAAAATAGAAAAATTAATGTGAGTATAAAATATATGTTTGTCCGTTTCATTTATATTTTCTTAAAATAGTAATCTAAAAAATTTTGTAAAAAGTCCGGGTTGTCGCATCTTGCTAACATTCCCTTCACCTTCAATATATAGCTCTAAGTCCATAATATTATATGAGTAAATACTATTATCTGCTTTTATATCCGCAGGTCTAATAATACCTTTAAGCGTTATAAGTTGCTCCTCACCATCAACTTTAGTCTTGCGACTAGCTTCAATGACAAAGTTACCACGTGCATCTTCTTCAATAACACGAGCGCTTAACTTAGAACGGATACTTTCTTTTCGCGTGTTTGCACCTGTGCCATCAAAATTATTTCCCGAATTTATTTTCACATCGCCAGAAACAACAGATGGATTGACACTAGCGCCTGCAAACAATTCGCTTTCTCTACGCTCTCTTGTGCCTGCTGAATTTCCCGCTTCCGTACTTTCAACTATTAGAACAGTTACAGCATCACCTACGCCCATAGCTTTATAATCAGAAAACAAAGAACGTTGTCGCACTTTGTCTAATCTTCTTAAACTACTTTTTTGCTGCTGCACTGCTTCTTCCTGCACTGCTTCTTCTGTCTGTGCAGGCAAATACATTGAACCCACCAAAAACAACAAAATTGGAATGAATTTTTTCATACTATCCACTATTTTTTAACTTGTAAAAATTGTTCTAAATCTTCTTTCTTTTCAATGATAATATTTCCATCTTCCGCTATAAATCCATAAAGAGTATTAGCGTTATCTTTTTTGACTTTTATAATATCACCTGTAACACCATCTTGCAAAGCAGTTCCTTTTGATTTTATCAGAATTGCACCGGAATAATGTAATAAGTTTACTTTGGCTCCCCTTTTTATCGTAACTTCTTTTCCTGTCAATAAGTCGTTGAATTTTATCGGATCCCCTTTTACAATTCCTGTTTTAGCAACTTTTCCAACAGCTTCTTCTTTTTGAGTAATTATTGGCGCTGCTAAATGTGTAATATCAACTTTAGCAATTTCTATATCTGTTGCTTTAATTGTTTCACCTTTTGGAATAAATTTTGTAGTTACAGGATATTTCGCATAACAAAATACATGCAAGCGAATTGTATTACTTCCTACTACTTCGTTATTTTTCTTAAAATTCAATGTCAATTTTGTTTTTCCACGAAGTTCGTCAGTATGACTAAATTCCGCTTTAACATTATCTTGTGGAAAAGAGAAATCCCTAATAGCTTGCTCTATTTCCGTCCTCGTTTCACATTGCGAATTAGCTTGCACATAGCTTTCAATAGCTTTTATTATCCGCTCTTTAGAAAATGTAGATTGAGAAAATAATTGCAACTGCCCGAAAATTATAACAAAAAATGAAAGTATCAGAATATCTTTTATTTTATTCATATTTCTTTATTGATTATTGACGTTTTAAATTAACAGCACTACCTAAAATATTATCTGCTGTTTGAATAGATTTTGAATTCAGTTCATAAGCGCGCTGAGCGGTTATCATATTCACCATTTCTTCAACAACGCTTACATTTGAAGTTTCAAGATATTTTTGTAAAACCTCACCTGTATTGTTAGTTCCCGGCTCTTCATAAATCGCTTTTCCGCTAGCTGGTGATTCTATATAAATATTTTCACCAAGATTTCGCAATCCTCCCGGATTAACGAACCTAGCTAGCTCTATTTGTCCAACCGTTTCAACATCAACAGAAAATTCACGCAAGATGTTGATAGTACCATTTCTTGAAATTTGCACTTCAACTGTATCATCAGGAATTGTAACACCCGGCTGCAAGCGATAACCATGAGAAGTAACGAGCTCCCCATTTCTATTCAATTGAAATGAGCCGTCACGCGTAAATGCAGTGTGGTGGTTAGGCAATTCAAGCACGAAAAAACCCTCACCATTGATAGCTATGTCTAAAGGACGCCCTGTTTGATTTACATCACCTTGTGAAAAATCTTTTGAAGTAGCAACAAGTTCAACTCCCGAACCGATTTGCACTTCGTTCAAAGGTTCAACACCATTGCGACTTATTGCACCTGCTGGACGCAATGTTTCATAAAACAAGTCTTGAAATTCAGGTCGTACAGTTTTGTAACCTGTTGTATTAACGTTTGAAATATTGTTTGAAATTACTTCAATATATCTTTGCTGAGCATTCAACCCTGTTGCAGCCGTTCTTAATGTTTTATCCATTTTTTTATTCTCCTATTTATTAAAAAAACTAGCTATTAATAATAGCCAAATCTTGATGTACTAATTGATCTTTCTAACGTATTATCATTTGTTTGAATAACTTTACTACCTGCTTCAAAAGCACGCTGTAGCTCTATCATCGTAACCATTTCAGTAATTATATCAACATTTGAATTTTCCAACCAACCTTGTTTAATATTCACCATATCTTCCGCCACCTGTTTCACGCCCGCATCAACATCAGCTATAAATGATTGACGCTCTATTCTTGTAAGCTGTGAATAATTTTCACAATCAACAATTTGTACCGTGCCAATAGCTACATCGTTTGCTAAAACATCACCTGTAGCAGAGACTACAATATTAACCGCAGTTTTTTTAGTTGTTCCATCGCTACCGTCAATATTCATATAGTCTGGAATGCGTATCGCATCGTCGTCTGTCCCCATTAAGTACTTGCCATCATAAGTGGCTATAAAGCCGTCGGGCGTTAATTTAAATGAGCCGTCACGTGTCAAAAATTTGTCTCCGCTAGCATTACGCGTAACAAAAAAACCGCTACCGTCAATAGCTAAGTCTAAAGGATTATCTGTATGATGATAACCTCCTCGCGTACTCCAATCTATATAAGAACCAACAGGTGGATCATCTTGTTCCAACTTGCCCGGATGATTGAAAAGACTAGCTTTTGAATCTATCAAGTTGCGTTCAAAAACACTAGCGCGCTTATAGCCCTTTGTATCAGCATTTGCTATATTATTTGCAGTAACTTCAAGGCGTGTTTGCGTATTAAGCATACCAAGAGAGGCAGTATGAAGTTCTTTCAACATAATTTTATATAAATTTTATTATCTAAAAAATATTTTTTTATCCTGTGCTTCAATGTTTATGCCACAGGAAATTTGAATAATTTAGAAAAAAGATATTTCAGGTAAGTTATAAGAAAAGAAAGAAGTTGTGTATGAAATGTAAAATTATATGGAATGTATTTTTTTGAATAATAATCACCAATGACTAATATTCTTCAGCCATATTCCCCCGAAAAATAGAAAAACTTATAATGAATTGAATTGTATATTAGTACAAAAATTCCCCTTCGGCACGAAGGGGAATTTGCTAACTTTGCAGAAAGGAAAATTCTCCTCTCAATAGAAGAATTAGCTATATTAAACGACTATAAGGAACTCCCCCTACTTTATAAACTTTTAACTTGATAGCTGCTGATTGCTAGCTTGTACACATCGTTTCCCGCAGAATCCACTGCTACAACAACTGGCAACTCCTTAACTTGCAATTTGCGTATTGCCTCAGTTCCCAAGTCATCGAATGCGATAACCTCTGCACTTAGAACACATTTTGCCATTAGTGCGGCAGCTCCACCAATAGCAGCAAAATAAACTCCTGTATGGGTTTTCATTGCTTCAATAACTTCTGCACTACGCGTACCTTTTCCAATCATAACTTTTAGCCCCTCGGCTATAAGTGTTGGCGAATATGCATCCATTCTTCCACCCGTTGTGGGACCAACAGAACCGATTGGTTTTCCCGGCTTTGCCGGTGCCGGACCTGCGTAATATACAACCTGTCCTGTAAAATCAAAAGGCATTTGTTCACCACGCTGAATCATCTCGTACAGCCGTTTGTGTGCAGCATCACGAGCTGTATAAATTGTACCCGAAATATAAACCATATCGCCTGCACGAAGTGAGCGGATAGTCTCGTCAGAAAATGGTGCTTGTAGTATCTTTTTATTACTCATAGTTTTCAATTTTGTTGCGTAAAATAAAAGGTTGTCGGCTTTCTGTTTTATAGTTCGCCCTCAGCATGTCGGGTTGCGTGGCAACCGATATTAACAGATACAGGTAGCCCTGCAATATGTGTAGCATACGTCATAATATGAACACCTAATGCAGTAGTTGTTCCGCCAAATCCAGCTGGACCGATACCGAGTTTATTTATTTCGTCAAGTAGCTCTGCCTCTAAGTTGGCAAGTACAGGATCGGGATTTTTTGTATTTAATGGTCTAAGTAGTGCTTTTTTGCTCATTAGTGCAGCTTTCTCCATAGTTCCGCCGATGCCGACACCAACAATAATAGGCGGACATGGGTTTCCACCAGCTACCGAAACTGTATTTATAACAAAACGCTTTATACCCTCAACTCCCTCGCTTGGTGTAAGCATTTTCAACGCGCTCTTGTTTTCACTGCCAAATCCCTTAGGCGACACGGTAATATGAAAAATATCTTCGGGAACAATTTCGTAATGGATAACGGCAGGTGTATTATCACCGGTATTTACGCGATCTATCGGGCTACGTACCACCGATTTACGCAAATAGCCTTTCTCGTATCCTTGACGAACACCTTGATTAATAGCATCTTCTATAAAACCGCCCTCAATTTTTACGTTTTGTCCCATTTTAACGAAAACGACTGTTACTCCTGTATCTTGACACATAGGACTGCACTCATCACGAGCGATTTTAGCGTTTTCGATAAGTGTACTAAGAACGTTCTTGCCAAGTGGCGATTTTTCAGTTTCCAAACAGCTTTTAAATTTGTTGTTTATATCGTCGCTGATAACGCAACAAGCGTCGATACAAAGTTTTTCAACCAAATTTGTAATATCTGAAACTTTTATTATCTTCATCTTAAACTTTTTCTGGTTAAGAAATAACGGGTATTTCGGTTTTCTAAATCTTCTGTGTAATTATCCACAACACCTACCAGGCAATGTGTGTTAGTTGCGGAATCGTAAATAAAGCGTTTAACAAGTGCAAAGTTCTCAATCTCTGAAGTATTTTTCACATGAAAACGCGATCCACTACAAGCTACAATTCTATCACCCAGCATAATATGATCTTCGTCATAGTACGAAATAGGCAAGTTACTTGCAAGTTTTTCGTCAATAAGGAGTTCCAGTTTTTCTAAATCTATATCTGGTTTCTTGTAGAATTTAATCACAAATCCGTTTCTAACATCGGAAAAGAAATATTCTCCTTCCTTGATATCAAAAGATTCATGAAGAACTTCTGTTGTAACTTCTTCGGCAGAATGTGCCATTTTTCGGTATTTAAGTGATTCATGCACAATCCTATAAACACTGTCTGGCTGAGGTCCGAAAAGACTTGGTCGAGTAACGATGATTTCTTCGCCGATACCTACAATAATATCTGCATTTCTGCCCAATGCTGGATACAAAAGATTGAAGTGTTCGATTACCACACGGCGATTTCGATCCAACAGAGAATTCACGTAGTCAACAATCTCGTACATTTGCGTAAACGCCATTTGAAAACGAATATCAATGTGAAATGTGGTTGCCTCATCGACTTCCATCATTGAATTTCGCACTTGCAACATTTTACGCGGATTTACAATATCGTCATCATTAGATAGTTGCAAACCGGGAAACATTCCTTTAATCAGTGACGACTTTCCTGCACCTGCATCGCCCACTATTGCTATAAGTTTATCGCTATAGTTTAGATGTCGATGTGAAATTTGTTCACCGAGAAACATAAGTCGCTCTTTTCCGCGTGGCGCGAAATATTGAGACGAAACCATATACTCTTGAATGAAGTTTCGCATAATTTTTATTTTAGTTTTTAGCCGTTAGCTGTTAGCTGATTAGCAAACACTTGGTTAATCAACTAATAGATAAAAGCCAATAGTTATTATTTTACATTTCAAACGTAAAGTTCATCAATGGAGCGTGCTGTTGTGCACCGTACACGTCAGTTTCGCCCAGTGCTCCCGAAGGAATAGGACGAACAATAGTAGTTTTTATCGCCTTTGCAGGGTCGAAATGTACCACACCGATAATATCTGACTCGGACACATGATACAATGAAGCAAACATTTTTTCATTGAAAATTTTTGCTGCTTTTACACGTTCATACGTCTCAAAATCCTTAAAAATAACATCGAACGTCAACTCATAAGGACCTGAGTTTTTGCTTCTAATAACGGAAGCTATGTCTGTTAATTTATATTGCATTTTTCTATTTTTTAAAGGTTGATATACAAAATTATTTAGAAAGACACTCAAAACTTTATGTACTCTATCGGGAATAAGGTCTTAGGATCTTTTACTTTCATTAAGTGATAGACGTTAAACTCAAACACCTCTCCCATTTTCGCGTCAGATGGCGAGAACGGAAACGCCAAATTCCCTGCCGTAGCTATACGTCCCTCATATCCGAAATGAAGCATTGTACTGCGAGCAAATCCACAAATTGTATCGGCTTGCTCTTGCGTTGGTGCAACTGCTTCAATAATAATCAACAACTCATCACTTTTGCTATGCGGAGCATCTGGAAACATTCCCATAACGCCGTTTCTTCCATAGACTTTAAAATCCAAGAAGAAATCTTTAATTCCGTATGTCTCAAAATTGTTTTTCACTCTATCTCTAACACTTTCAGTAATGCTATCGATTTTTGAAATCATAATCGGATCTTTTACTCCTGCACACGATATTGTTCTGTAACCCACGCGTTTAACTCCTTCTAATTTCACAAAATACTCTTCGGTTGGCACAAAACGGCTTCCTGTAACGCGTACTTTGTTATCATCAATTTGTTCAAATTGCGATTCGTGCAGGTTAATTGCACCACCGGGACCAGGTAAAACATATGGATTAGTTTTTTCATACAACGTATGTGCTGCAACCGAAAGCGTAGTACATTTACGCAAAGGCGATAGCGGTTCGAGTACAAAATCATTTTCGTGCAGATATCCAAACATACAATCGCTTCCGCTACCGGGCAACGCTGCAATAGCTGCACACTCCAAAATCTTACCTAAGTGAATAGCAAGTCCTTTGTTGAAACCGTTTTTAATAGCTAGTGCAGAAAATACAGATGGATCATAACTGCGTCCCGCAAGAATAACATCTGCTCCGTTTTCTAACGCTTCGATAAACGGTTCTTCTCCCATTTGTGCAACAATATGCACTGACTCGTCAATATCAGCTTCGGTAATTTGTGGAGCGGGTTTAAGAGGCGTTATATTTCCTTTTCGCAAGTTCTCTTTCACAAACTCCTTATCAAATTCCGATTGGATAACTGCCAATTTGAATGACAATTTTTTCTCACGCGCAATATCTTTTACAATATTTAACGTAAGGTTTACGTGCGGACGCGCACCTGAGCCTCCCGCCGTACCAATGACTAGCGGAATTCCTGCTTCAATTGCGGCAGGAATCATAATTTCCAAATCGCGTTTAACTGAATTTGGGTCGGTAAACGATTTTCCTGCACCTAAATAATATGGTCCTGGGTCAGTTGAACCCGCATCTACCGCTATTACGTGCGGTTTACGTTTCATTCCCTCTACAAACGACTCCATCGGAAATCCGTATCCGAGAATGGCTGTGGGGGATAATATTCTTAATTCTTTCATCTTTAATGTTTTAGCTATATTCTTTTGAGATAAATATAATCTTGACTTCAACGCCAATAATTAACGACAAAGTGCAAGAATTCTACTCATTTCGTTATATACAATCATATATCCTTCGTCAACGCCCATGCCGGGTTTAGCAAGATATTGAACTGGCGATGTTGCCATAGCAATATGTGCACAAACTTCAGCTGAGCGATTAGTTTCATTACAAGTTCCACCAAGATAAGCACCCATTTCGTGTTCTTTGCAATATAGAACAGCTTCGATGGTGTTGTTAATACCTCCAAGGTCTGGTGTTTTAATTTGCGCCATGTGTCCAGCTTTGTGTGCCGAGAAATCAATCACATCTTGCAATGTGTTACACCACTCGTCAGCAACAATCTCTGCCTTAATTCCTTTTTCCTCCATCTTTATGCGGATAGTGCGTAGCGCATCTATTTGAGCAGTTTTTTCGCCCATATCAACAGGACCTTCAACACGGAGACGGAACGGTTTAGCAAGTTGTTCAAGCTCTCCTATATAATTTGCAATAGCCTCGAAATCATTATTGAAAACAAGTCCTAACGTACCATAAACGTCAATGTGGATTGTTGGATTATAGCTTTCGAATGGTTTTAGTTTCAATATTCTGTCGTTCAACCATTTGATATAATCTTTGATTTTTTCACCTTTTAACCCAACTTTGGTTTCAACATGATTGAAGAGCGCGTGTGGCAATACATCAGCACCTTTCATAATCATTTTGTCGGCGTTAAGATAACGGTCATCTCCCGATTGCGAGAAAATAGGAATAATATTTTTTGATATTTTAGTTCCGTACTCTTCTGCAATCACTTGTGCCATTATTTTGCCTTTGCTCTTTGCAACTGCATCTAAGCAAGCTTGCGATACACCGTAGCGAATGGCAGTGTGAAATACTTTCCCTGTGTCGGGATTAATTCCTTTATCCACTAAATCAGCCATTTGGCGGAACGTAGTAATCTCTTTCCCTACGTAAAGCGGTGCGATATGTTTTTCAATGATAGGAATAAAATTCTCTGCAAGGAAAAGCGGATCGCGACCACCTGCTCCAGAATACTGAACAGCAGCACAATCGCCATGAGCTAGCGCTCCATTTTCAAGAACAAAAATAACCGAGATAGATTCTCCGGCTTGTCGCACCGATGTAAATCCAGGTGTTACTGGATCTCCTACATAAAATGCACCATCGTTTTTAGCTCCTTGTTTAATGGCTTTTTGATCATCAAAGAAAAAGCCTGTTTTGCCGGGAGCACATATAAGTTTTGTAATCTTCATATATTTATCATTATTTAGTTTAAAGTAGGGGCATAATGCATTACACCCGTACAAAAAAATATAATTTTCAAAATATCAGTCAGTTCCTAGTTTGCTTACTTTGGACGTCCTACAAGAAATCCTTTGCCTATAGCATACACATCATCAATAACCATTTGGAAACTAACTTGGCGTTTTTCGTATTTAGCACGTTCCTCTAATTTTTGACGATGGAAATCAATAAGGTCTTGTGTGAAAGGCATATTTCCTATTTCTAAGAAACGAACAGCTCCAACATTATCACGGGCAGGCATAACTTTTCCTGCATTATAGCGACTTGGTGCAAACGGAATATCTAACACGCCTGCTTCAAAAGCTGCAACAGTTCCAATAGCATAATCGCCTTTACCTAACTCTTCTACTTTTTCCAAAATGCAACGCATCTCTTTCATAATAACTTCACTTTCAGCGATTACCGCAGGAATAGAACGGAAATCCTGATCTTTCAGCATTGAAACCAATTGTTTTGTAGCGCGTAACCCTGCTGCATTGGCTTCTTTGGTGGGAACACCCATAGCTTCGTGTGGAGTTTTAACAATCACTTTAGTAGCTTTTGCAAGCACAGCAGCAGCAGCTCCCCATGAAATTACACCGAAAGCTTTAGCTTCATCTTGTGGAAAACCGCCCATCCATTGATGAAAAACGGTAGTAATACGCACATCTTTGAAACCAAATTTATCAAGATATTCACGAGCAAGCATACCTAACGAACGAATAGCGGCAACGTCTTGAATAAGGTTTCCGCATTGTCCGTAACCTACTGTAATATCTTTTACGCCTTGCGCGGCAGCCAACAATGCTTCGATGATAGCGACAGAGTTGGAAATACAAGGAGAAATAAGCGTTCCTGTTAGCGGACCAAACGGCTCGCGATTAATAGAAACTCCTGCTTCTTCGTATAATCCAACCAATCGGTCGGTATATTGCCAGTACGCAATTGTTTTTTCAATGGAGTGAGCTTTTGAATATGGTATATTATAGGAAATTCCGCCACCCTCGTATGATGTAAATCCTCCAGCAATGCTTATTTCTGTAAGCAAGCGGGCATCGGGTGTTCCGTGACGTACCTGAACAGGATTTTTAAGTACCGAGGTTACTTGACGACAAATATCTACTCCATAGTTTACAATAGGAAAGCCGTTAAGCATGGAGCGTCCTGTCTCTTTACTTCTCTCAATCCCCGTTTCAGCCTCATTGTAGCGATTTAAACGAGTATAGCTGTCAACCGTTGTTGGAAGCAGGTCAGCCTCACCTTCTGTTTCGAGAAAGTTTAACAGTTTGATATGCTCGTCGAAAAGAGCAACACCTGCACGTGGCTGAATAAGTGTAATGCCATCGGCAACGGCTTTAGAAAGTTTTTCTCCAAAACGTTTTTCTGTTGGAATCGATTTTTGGTAGGCAACAGCTTCATCAAAATTAACACCTTTGCCGGTGTGCCAGTGCCCGAGAACTTCTTTGCGCTCAGCAAAGAATGTATCGTCTGAAAGTTTTTGATTTTTTATTTGCATTATTTTAAGTTATTTATTCTACTTATATTAATTGCTTGACCTCTTTTTTCATCAATTCTAATGCCAATTCTGGATATGCCGAACTCAGCAAACCCATAGAGGCAAATATATACTTCTTATCAATTAAGTAATCAGGATTTTTTGGTTTTGCGTATACGAAATCGTCTGCTTGAAGTTTAGCTCCTTCCAAAATGTATTTTGGATTTTCAGCATTAATTATAGCTCCGCCAATTCCAATTACAAATGGCACAACCGATAAATCTTTCCCTGTAAGCGAAAACACCTGCCCGAAAGGCGTATATGCCGGCTGATAAACTCCCACGTGGCGTTCCACAGCAATTTTTACAGCTCCACGCGCTAGCGCCTCTTCTATTTTCTGTTCCGCAGACTGAGGGTTAGCCAACGTGCTGGGATTTGCGCTACACGTTTTTACCCAAGTTGAAATATCTGCTGGTTGTAAGCCAATTTCTTCTGCAAGAAATTCTAAATCAAGCTCATCAGCGAGAGAAGATAAACTATAACGCATTCCCAAATCACCTTCAACAGTGCGTTTACTAAATGGTTCGGGCAATCCTTTAATAATTACGTTTTCTATTGTTGGCTTTCCGTCAGCAATGGAATATATGTCAGTAGTAGCTCCGCCTATATCCACGGCAAGCAAATCGCCTATCCCGCCTGTATGTTTTGTTCCTTTACTTAATAGTTCGCACCCGTTCAGCACAGCTAGTGGCGTTGGGATTATATCGGATTTACACATTTTTTGAATGCGACTCAACCCTTTTGCCTCTATTATTCGGCTGATAAACAGTTCCTTGATTTTTTGCCTTGCTGGTTCAATGTTAAGTTTATTGAATTCGGGCATCACGTTTTCTGTTATTTCAAACGATTTTCCCGATGCTTCATAAATCTCTCTAAGTTCGAACGATGCACTTTTGTTCCCTGCTACGATAGTTGTAAACGGACGGTCAACCTGACATAAACGGCAAGCATTGGCAAGTATAACCTCTTTGTTTCCGCCATCAGTTCCGCCACACAACAATACCAAATCGGGATTGATTTCGTTAATTTCACTCTGTTCAGCTTCCGATATTTCAAAAGCATACGTTTTTACCACTTTCGCTCCGGCACTTGCAGCAGCAAGTTTTGCCGCTTTTGCAGTAAGTTCGGGAACAAGCCCCAAAGCCACCATTTTTAGTCCGCCAGCAGCACTGCTACAGCAAAGGAGCTCGTCATATTTGAACGGCCCAACTTTCTCCTCAAGTTTGGAAAATGCAGACATAAAGCCCTCCATCACATCGGTTTCGATGGTGGTAAATGCAGCTGACGTGGCAATAATTTTCTTTGCAACTGCGTCAATTGCCGTTAGCTTGGTGTATGTGCTTCCTATATCTGCTGTAAGGATATTCATAATATCTACTTAAAATTATTCACTTCTCGCGCACTCTGGCTACGTCAAAAAAAGTTGTATAGCTAACATAGTCAGCAATACAACATAATTATCTGTGAATTACAACTAACTTTCTATCTAGTTATAATCCAAGAATTTCATTTAAATCTGCAATACTTGTTTCTACGGAAGTTCCAGGAGGATAAACACGTGTAAACCCCATATCGAGAAATCGTTTTTCGACATCTTCAAAATTCTGTTTCCCAACTACAAGATTTCCACCTGCCAAAAGCGGAATGTCTTTCAATCCGGCTTCATCACATTTTTGACGCAAACCATTACAGTCAATTTCACCGTGTCCGTATAGCGAAGAAACCAAAATAGCATCGGCGTTAGTTTCCAATGCTGCTTCGATGTACTCTTCTTGCGATACCATCACTCCTAAATTAATAACTTTAAATCCGGCTTGCTCTAAAGCATAAGCTAGAATTTTATTTCCTACAGCGTGAACATCTGCACCTATCACGCCAGTTACAATTGTCTTTCCGTTCATTGTGGTCTCATCATTAAAATTAAGTACAAATTTAGCTGTTTTTTATACAAAAAAAATTATAATATGACGAAAAAATACTTATTTTTCTAAATTAAAAATTAACAAAATATTTAAATATAACACATATTTAAAGTGGTACAAAAATAAACAAAAAAAGTGATATAACCAAAAGATAATATCACTTTGTGAAAAACTAGACTAGAAAAGTAGGCGGAGTTAATACCAAGTTGAATAATATATTAGTTCGTTTTTATTGTCTGACCTGTGATTTTTGTGGTTTATATGATTGGTATGATGTCTAAAAATTCCACTTTCCTAAAGGTTAGATACAAATTCCCCTTCGGGACGAAGGGGTGGCAAACGAAGTTTGACGGGGTAGTCAATTAATAAAATTAACAACAAACCCCGTAGGGGTGATATAATACTACATTTAGTACAAATTGTTATTTCAATCTCTGAAGATATGAAATCATTTTATCAGGAATATTACTTCCAATCACTTTAACATCATATTTCAATGCTTTTTCTAATGCGTCTTCCGAATCTACGCCATAAAGTCCGATAAAAATATTGTTCTCTAAAGCATCAGTGTTTTTTTTCTCATCTAACTCTGTTATATTACAAATAAATGCATCGCATTGAGTTTTTGCTGCATATTGACTTGGTAAAATTCCACTATTAGGAAAATATACAGCCGCTGTAAATAGCTCCGAATAATTTTTCTTAATAAAAATAAGATTATCTAAATCAAAAGAGATCAATATTACATATTTTTGTAAATCGTTTTCTAATATCAATTCACACAAATTTTTCAAATTATCTTTAGCTCTATCTTGTGTTAGAAACGGTTTGATCTCTATTACAATATAGACATTATCTTTAGATAGAGCTAATACTTCTTTAAAAGTCGGTATTTTTTCATTGAACTTTTTATCAGCAAAAGTACCTGTAATTTCATAATTAGCTATTTGCTTATATGAAAGTTCTGCTATTTTCACTGTTTTATTTTCAAATTCTATATCATCATTATGATAAACTATAATTTCGCCATCTTTAGTAAATTGCACGTCAATTTCTATCATATCCACACCTATTTTTATAGCTTCTTTAAAAGCTGCAATTGTATTTTCAGGTGCAGCCTTAGAAGCTCCGCGATGGGCAGCTATTAAAATAGAAGTATCTTTAGCTCTATCTTGCAAAGTTTTCATAATATCTATACTAATTCACCACTTATACTGGCCATATAAAAAGTTTTATACTTAATGATTAAATCTATCATCTCTTTAACCGCAGCTTGCACTCCAACCATAGTAGATCTTGCAACAACAGAATGTCCGATATTATATTCTTCAATATCAATAACTCGGCATATATCTTTGATATTTCTATAATTTAGACTATGTCCTGCAGATACAAACAATCCATTTTCGGCTGCATATTGAGTAGCATTTGCAAATTTATCTATATGTTCTTCAATAGCTCTGCTATTGTCATTTTCCCACGCAATAGCATAATTTCCTGTATGAAGTTCAACAATATCAGCATTTACTTCTTTTGCTGCTTCAAGTTGCTTTTGCTCAGGTTCTATAAATAAACTTACTTTCGTTCCAACATCGTGCATTTTTTTTACACATTCTTTAATATGTTTCAAATGTTTCACTACATCTAATCCACCTTCAGTTGTCAATTCTTCAGGTCGTTCAGGAACTAATGTAGCTACCGCTGGTTTTACTTCTTGAGCAATTTTTACTATTTCATCGTCAGTGGACATTTCTAAATTCAATTTAGTTGTAATTACTTGCTGTAATAAGCGAATATCCTCATCTTTAACATGTCGTCTATCTACACGTAAATGAGCTACTATTCCTGTTGCACCTGCTATTTCTGCTTGTAAAGCTGCAGAAATAACATTAGGTTCGTTACTATTTCTTGCATTTCTTAAAGTTGCAAAATGGTCAATATTTAAATTTAAGTTAAACATAGTAATTTTCTTTATTAATTTTTTAGTTTTTAAGAATATATTTATAAAATTTTATTTCATTAAAGCTTTAGCAAACCTTAATAATTTATTTTCTTCAAATCTTGCTGCTTGTAGTTGCATTCCTATTGGTAATCCTAAAGAATTTTTACCACTTGGAATAGAAATCGCAGGTATTCCCGCTAAATTTGCAGATGTTGTAAAAAAGTCCGAAAGATACATTTTTACAGGATCATCTTGTTTTACATTTGCCTTAAAAGCAGCTGTTGCAGTTGTCGGCAAAAACATAAAATCTACTTTTGTAAATGTTTCGGCATAACTTTTTGTTATAAGTTGCCTAATTTGTTTAGCCTTATCGTAATAGTTATTTTGCGAATTTGAAGTTAAAAAATGCGTTCCTAACAAAATACGTCTTTTAACCTCATCACCAAAGCCTTCACCACGATTGAGTGCAACATAATCAACATCATCAACAACTAAATCTGTATGATGCCCATAGCGAACCCCGTCTAATCTTGCCAAATTAGAAGAAGCTTCAACTGTAGTCAAAACAATATAAGTTGGCACCCAATATTCAGAATTTATAAGTTCAATTTTATGAAATTCAGCGCCCATAGCTTTCAATTGCTCAAGTTTACTTTCGTAAACTTCCAATATATCTGCCGACAATTGCTTTAACATATCATCAGGCAATACGCCAACTTTAAACTTACTTGGCAAATCTTCATTCAGTTTTTCAAAAGTATTTACCGCATCTAACTTAGCAGTCGTTTGGTCGTTTTCATCTTGTCCGTTTATCACATCAAAAATTAAAGAAGTATCTTCTATATTTGACGAAAAAATCCCCACTTGGTCAAATGAAGATGCAAATGCAATAACTCCGTAACGCGATAACCTTCCGTAAGTCGGCTTAAATCCAACAGTTCCGCATAAAGCTGCGGGCTGACGAACTGAACCACCTGTGTCAGTGCCCAAAGCAGTATGAGCCAATCCCGCTGCTACCGCTACCGCCGAACCACCCGAAGAACCACCCGAAACATACTCTTTATTTATCGGATTTTTTACACCACCGAAATATGAAGTTTCATTGGAAGAACCCATAGCTAGCTCGTCCATATTTACCTTTCCTACAACAATTCCGCCCGCTTGCTGAAGTCGCTCTACTACAGTGGCATTGAAAATAGGACGATAATTTTCTAACATTCGCGAAGCTGCCGTTGCACGCATTCCTTTTACGAAAATATTGTCTTTAACGGCAATAAGCATTCCTTCTAATGGACGAGGATTACCAGCGGCAAACCTTTTATCTGACTCACGCGCCGACAAAATAGCATCTTCATTTAATTCAAGATAAGCATTTAAATCTTTTTGCGATTCAATTGCAGCTAAAATACTGCTTAGCTCCTGTTCGCAAGTTGTTTCACCTGCCTTAACACGATTTTTAAAATCTATATATGTTTTCATTTTCTTTAATTTGATTATTCTATAAAAGTTCCTTGCTTATCTCCACGATAACCTGCAAGAAAATCTTTAACTAACATACGTTTTTTACCTTCTGCTTGAAGCTCTAAAATCTCTATAAAGCCATCAGAACATTTAACAAAAAATTTGTTTTTTTCAATAAAAAAATCCCCTGCTTGTTTGCTTTCCGCATTATGAATATCACTCGATAGAGCTCTATAAATTTTAATTGTAGCATTGTTCCACATCGTAAAAGCACACGGCTCAGGAGAATATCCGTTTATAAAATTTGCAACAATTTCTGACGACTGACACCAATTAATTTTTGCATCTCGCCGAAAAATTTTAGGAGCTAGAGACGCTAAACTATGATCTTGTTGCTTTAACTCATAATTTCCTTTTAAAAGTAAATCGCAAGTTTTAATAGCTAATGACGGTGCAAGCGTTTGAAACAGATTATATAAATCGCCCGCAGTAGCATTCGCAGGAATAGCTAGTTCCTCTTGCAACAAAATATCACCTGTATCAACTGCTTCCTGTAAAATAAATGTAGTAATTCCAGTCGTTTTATCACCATTAATAATTGCCCAATTTATAGGAGCTGCACCACGATATTTCGGAAGCAAACTTGTATGTATATTAAAAGTCGCAATTTTTGCAGCACTGAATATACTCGGAGGCAAAATCCTAAAAGCAAAAACAACAATAATATCAGGCGACAATAGACGGATTTGCTCACAAAATTCTGGTTCTTTCATACTAACAGGTTGAAGAACAGGTAAACCTAATTTAAGAGCTGCTTCTTTAATCGGCGAATATTGCAATTTCAAACCACGACCTTTAGGCTTGTCAGGCGTAGTTACAACAAGCTGAATATTATGTAATTCATTTAATTTTTCTAAAGTAGGAACTGCTATTTCTGGAGTTCCCATAAAAACTATATTTGCTTTTTGCATTCTCTATTTTGCTTTTTTTATTTTATATCAAATTGAATTATTTATTACTTCAACAATTGCAGACTACTTTTGTTATTCCAAAGATTAGAATAATTCCCCTTCTCAGAAGGGGTGGCAGGCGAAGCCTGACGGGGTAGTCCCACACCTCCCCCGCTAGCGCGGGTACTCCTCTCAAGAGGAGAATTTGACAACTATATTTTAAACAAATTGTTATTCAATTTGGTATTACAAATATACAAAAATTTAGTGATACTTTTTAGTGCTTTAATATTTTTTATAAAAACAAATAAAAAAACCTTGCTCATATTAATAAAGCAAGGTTTTTTTTATTTTTTTATCTAAATTAAATTATCTCGCGATTATAAACTTAAAACTTTTATCATTTACACGCAAGAAATAAACGCCAGCCGGCAAATTTTGTATATTATAATTAAATACATTCTCACCTACATAATCACCTTCTGCTACTACAGATAACTCTTTGCCACTGTTATCAAATATCTTTATTAAACAATGACTAAAAGAAGGTAAAGACAATGTGAAACGTAAGAGCTCTTTATCTACAAAAAGATTACTAACAATTGCAGAAGAAGAAGCTACCGAACCAGTAGAATCTATAGTATAAGCTGCTATACCGCCTTCTCCACCTAATATACCTTCTTCTATACCTACTATCTCTCCCATACCATTGGCTAAATAACATCCATTATGATAATCAGATAAAAGAAGTGGTGTCCAAAAATCTTCTAATACACTACAATTTGAAAAATTATATATGCGATAATTATAACCTTGTTCTTTGTTCCAACCTAACCTAAATATACAATCGTCATGATCTAAAAAGGAGACTGCACCACCAAAACCATCATCTTTTTTACAATCATTCACTAATTTACCGCCCGCATCTAAATCAAAGACTCTAATATGATGAGTATGACCGATTAAATCACCCCAATTATCCCGAATATCTTGTTTACCTCCAACATACAACTTGTTGTCAGAACTAAAATGAAATGGAGTAGAAGTATGTCGTTCTTCAATACCATAACAATTGTCTTCAGCCCATATCATTGTTACGCCGTAGGGTAACTTCTTGTGTGTTTTTGCATCATAAACTGTAGTAGCCAAATAAAATGACCGACCGTCATATCTCTCGGTTAATACTACATGATACTTACTGTCTTTACTTGTCAGCAAACCTTTTAACCTGCCTTCGTTTCCTAATTTAATCTCAGTTCGTTCTAAGTTTTCTATATTTATTATTAAAAGATTATTACAACCATAACCAGGGTATGGCCCAAACCCTGATGTATCCGTAACAAAAACAGATGTAAATAATTCTTTACCATCGGCACTAAAAAATACTTTTAGATCTTTATAAGAGTAAGGAAGCTTCTCAGGATAAGGCAAAGGTATTTCTTTGTAAAGTCCAAAGTTTTGCATATCATAAATAGATATTGTTGTAGAAGTTTTGCCTGCGGAACTAGGAAGCATAACTGCTAAATACTTGCCATCATGCGATACGTCCCCATTGCCTTTAGCAGCAACATAATATAATACTTTACCATTAAGAGCATCTAATATATAAATATAGTTAATACCACTACCATAATACGTAGCTATAATTTTTTTGCCATTATCAAAAAAACGTTGTTCGCTAACATAAAGCAGTTCATTTTTCCACACTTGCTTAAATACCTTTTTGCCTGCAGAAGCGCTACTTGGCAGCATTAAAAAACTAAATAAAGCGAAAAAGAAAAATAAAATTAAGGGGCGAAAAAGAATCTTTTTCATAAACTACCTCGTTGAAAAATTATTTGATAAAAAATATAGTTTATAAATAAGACACTATTTTTTTGGTTTTGTTACATTTTTTAGAAAATTATTAGAAATACTTCTATTGTATCTGAAAAACATCTCAAAATCACACTATTTTATAAAAAACAAATAAAAAAACCTTGCTCATATTAATAAAGCAAGGTTTTTTTTATTACATCGTTTTTTTACTATGTGTATTTATAAATTATTATTAAATACTATCTTTATCTAACAAACTTCCGCCTTAGGATCTTCACCATATTGATTTGCACCTTTTTCCCCTTCTTTAATTGTCAAAATTAAAAACCAAATTCCACCTATAATTGGAATAAGTGTTATTAATATCATCCAACCACTCTTGCCTATATCATGAAGCCTTCTAACAGAAACAGCTAATGAAGGAAGAAGTATAGCTAAAGAATAAATTAGAGACAAAATAAAGCCATAAGTCCCAATCTGTTGTCCTATGCCCATTATAATTAATGCAATAATTGCATTAATTAAAATAAACATCCAGTATTCTTTACGTCTAGCTCTACCGGAAAAAACCACATAATTTTTTAATACTTTTAAATACCATTCCATATTCTTTACTCCTTTTTTAATATGTTTTGAAAAATTTTAATAATATGATATTCTAAATATACAAAATTTATTTTAGAATATTTATATTTTAATAGTTTTTCTGTCATTAATTATAATTCTGATATAATAAAAACCTGTAAATAAAAAAGAAATATCAATATTTCTAAAAAAATAGAAACTCAAAAAATTACAATCGCATATAAACAGAAATCATAGAAATATCCGTAGCTGATATTCCTGATATGCGCGCAGCTTGTCCTAATGAAATTGGGCGTATTTGCTTTAATTTCATTCGCGCTTCTGTTGAAATTGATTGAATTGCATCATAATCAAAATTTTCAGGAATACGTTTATTTTCATTTTCTAAGAAATAAGCAACTTCGTTTTGTTGTTTCAATATATACCCTTCATATTTCAAAGCGATTTCTAACTTTTCTATTAATTCAGCATCATTTTTAACATTAGCAAGGCTTTTAGGCAGCTTTTCAAACTTGTTTAGTAAATGTTCTAATTTAACTTTTCCTCGTTTTGAAAGTGCATAAACCGAAGTTGTATCTGTAATTAAAGAATCGTTGAGCTCTTCAAGATAAGAATTAATTTCCTTAGCTTTCAATTTTATATTTTTCGTTTCTTCAAACGCTTGTTCAACGGTATTTTTTTTCCACAAAATTTTCTCATAGAGCTCTTGAGAAATTAAGTCCAAATTCGCAGCATATCCCGCCAAACGTTCCATAGCATTATCTTGTCGCAAAAGCAATCTATATTCAGCCAGCGAAGTAAACATTCTATAAGGTTCGTCGGTGCTTTTATTCACTAAATCGTCAATCAAAACGCCGATATAAGCTTCGTTTCGTTTAAGTTGAATAGGTTCGCAATCGCGGAGCGAAAGAACAGCATTTATTCCTGCTATCATTCCTTGTCCCGCTGCTTCTTCATAGCCCGAAGTTCCATTGACTTGACCCGCAAAATAAAGCCCCGCAATAGCTTTGCTTTCTAATGAGTATTTAAGTTGATTTGGGAAAAAATAGTCATATTCTATCGCATAACCATAACGAAGAATTTCGCAATTTTCAAGCCCGGCAATACTTCGTAATCCTGCAATTTGAACTTCTTTTGGTAAGCTTGTTGAAAATCCATTAACATATATAGAATTTGTATTTAATCCTTCTGGCTCAAGTAAAATTTTATGGCTGTTACGTTCCGAAAAACGATTTATTTTATCTTCAATAGATGGACAATATCGCGGTCCTGTTCCCTTGATTAATCCTGTAAACATAGGAGATTGATCAAAGCCTGTACGCAAAATATTATGAGTTTTTTCTGTAGTTTCTGATGAAAAGCAAACTATTTTGTTTTCAACCTTTTCTGTTTTGTAAGAGAAAGGAAGCGGAACATCATCACCTTTTTCTATTTTAACTTTGTCATAATTTATAGAATCTTTATGTATGCGTGGCGGTGTTCCTGTTTTCAGTCTGCTTTTTTTTATGCCATTAGCTTCAAGTAAATCGGATATATGTTCAACTGCTGGCTCATCAGCTCTACCCGCTTTAATAGCTTCACGTCCTATAAATATTTTACCGTTCAAAAATGTTCCGCTACACAAAATCACGCAGCTAGCTAGTAAGGTTTCATTTTCTAAAGTTTTGCAGCCGAAAACTTTATTTTCTTTTACAAGAATTTCAGAAGCAGTTTGTTCTATAAGAGTTAAATTTTCTAAGCTTTCAAGATAATTTTTTGCTACCAAAGGATATAAATCTTTATCAATTTGAGCGCGTGGTGACCATATTGCTGGTCCTTTAGATCTATTCAGCGTCTTGAATTGTAAGCCCGCTTTATCGGCTAAAACGCCCATAGCTCCTGAGAGTGCATCTATTTCTTTTACAAGATGTCCTTTCGCCGTCCCACCTATGTTCGGATTACAAGACGGTTTACAAATAGTTTTGAACGAACTTGTAACAAGAGCAGTACAAGCTCCTAATCTCGCCGCAACAGCTGCCGCTTCTAAACCTGCATGTCCCCCACCTACAACAATTACATCAAATTTATTGTTCATTGAAAATATTTTTTGTATTCTATTAAAAAATTAATTTACAAAAATATGAAAAAAATAAAGAATTTCCTTTGTTAAATGAAAAAATGCCGATAACTAATACTATTTTGAATTATATATTTTTTAATATTTCCCTTTATCAGATGTTGGGGCGTATTGCATACGCCCTTTTTTTGTCTGAACTATGATTTATGGGATTTATATGATTATTATGATTAGAAATAATGTTAGAGGCGTATTCTATACGCTTTTTTTTGTTTATTCATCATTTGCCGTTGCCTTTAGGCAACGGATATAATGCTCCTAATTGTAATCAGGGATTTATCCCAAATTTATAATTGGGTTAAAACCCAATTTTCTTTTTTAGTTATCTTTTTATCCGTCAGTTAAAACTGACGGCAATAGATTATAATATAATTATTCATTAATAATGTCATCCCTACGGGATTTTTAAGGATATTTGCTTTTTTATCCCGTTTTTTACCGATATTTTGTGCCTACGGCACATTCTTATGTTTACCTTTTTCTATTTTGAACAAGAATATACCAAAATTTTACAAAATCATAAAAATCCCACAAATCACAGTTCAGACAAAAAAAGAGGAGAATTTTCGCTCAACGAAATTAGCAAATTCCCTTCTTTGGAGAGCTAGGGGAGGTCAAATTCCCCTTCTGGGAAAATTTGACTACTAAATTTTAAACTTTTCTATACATTTTTTTATTTTTCAATCAAAAACAGATATTCAAGATGTTTTTCATCTTTATTAACCCATTCATTTGTCCAGCACATATTACTCATAACATTTTTTTTGTAATCTATTTCCATACTTTTCAATATCTTACCATTAGAATTTAATATATCAAAAAGTTCTTCACGCGAAGCGCGTCCACCAGAGCTATACGAAAGCAAAATATATTTTGCAGAAGTTTCTTCTATCAATTTTTTTATCGCTAACATAGCTATAAATTTTCCGTCTTCATTTTTCTTAACCTCTTCAAAAACAGAGTTGTTAACCATATCACGCGAATCTTCTCTTCTATTTGCTTTTCCAAAAAGTTTCGGCTTATCGTTTTTGATTAAAGTTGTCCATATATGATAATAAGAATTATAGCGAATGCGACTTGTCGGCATTTTTTCATTATTTGAGCCATAAGGTGGATCAAAATATGCTAAGTCATAGCTATTGTTTTTGATAACATTAAAAATATCATCTTGAAAAACATTGTTTTCTTGTTGGTTTGCAAATAATTTCGGTATTTTAAGAGCTATATCTTTGTAAGAACGAGCAGACCATTCTGCAAGATATGAAACGTAGTGTCCCAAAGTACTATCAACAGCATCTAAAGCTAGTATTAAACTTGTTAATGCAACGGCTTTTTCTATCTCATCTAAATTAATTTTATCGATTTCCTCACGAATTGCATCAACTTTTTGCATGTTTTTCAGTTGAAATGGATTTTTTCTCTTTGTGTTATCTTCACCACCGTAATGTTCTGAAAACCAACCTCTTACAGGTGTTAAATTATTTAGATGATCTATTAAATCTGCATAATAGTTTGGTGATCGCTTATTTAAAAGATATGCCGTAGCGAAAGTTTTTGACCAAATAGAAATATCGTTGGAAGTAACTTTATATCCCAATTTTGCAAACAATTGACTTACTCGCGTTGTCCCGCTAAAGCCGTCCAATACATTTTCAAATTTTATATCTTTAGTTATTTCAAATATATAAGGCAGAATTTTTAATTTAGAACCTGCATATTTTATACCTTCAGTTTCTGGAAAATTCATATTAAAAATGTCTTATATATAAAAACATACATATTCCTTTTATTTTATTTTTTGCTAACCATATTAAAAATTAACGTCCCCGCCTTCTCCGCCCGTAGAATGGATATGTTGTCTTATTGCATCAACAGAGTATTTTGGTTCAGCTGCTTGGTGAGAATTTGGCTCAGGGAAGTCAGGACGAAATTCGCGTTCAGTAAATTTACCAATTTCTCTTAAGAATGATAAATTTACATCACCTGTAGCACCGTTTCTATGCTTTCTTACTAAAATTTGAGCTAAATTTTTCCAGCCTTCACGTTCTACAATTTCTTCGTTTGATTCATAATATTCAGGTCTGTTTATAAACATCACTACATCGGCATCTTGCTCAATACTACCCGATTCACGCAAATCTGAAAGCATAGGTACTTTATCTTTTCCCGTACGAGTTTCTACACTTCTGTTCAACTGAGCTAGTGTGAGCACAGGAACTTCTAATTCTCGTGCTATCTGCTTTAAATTTGCCGATATTATAGAAACTTCACGTTCGCGACTTTCAGCTTTTACAGATTGTATTAATTGTAAATAATCAACAACAATAAGTTCTATATCTTGTTCTACCTTAAGTCTGCGACACTTCGACCTTAATTCCATAATTGAAAGCGACGGAGAATCATCTAAATAAATCGGCAAAGATGAAAGTTTCGAAATACCTTTAGCTATTTCAGGCATATTTTGACGCATCTTGCTTGGTGTCTTCAAATCTAACATTGTCAACGATGTAAGCATACGCATAACTAATTGGACACTATTCATTTCTAATGAAAAAAATGCAACAGGTTTGTTAGATTTCATAGCAGCATTTAAAGTCAATTCTAATGCAAAAGCAGTTTTTCCCATAGAAGGTCGCGCTGCAAGAATAATCAAATCAGATTTTTGGAAACCACCATTTAAAATATTATCTAAACTACTAAAACCTGTTGAAACACCTGTCTGTTTTGAGTCTCTAGTAATATTTTCTATCAATTTCATAGTCTCATTAGCAAGAGCGTGCATACTTTTATAGTTTCTCCGTATCCTTTTTTCAGAAATAGCAAAGATTTTTGACTCAGTTTCATCAATTTCTTCTAAAACATCAGTAGTTTCATCATAGTTTTTTTCTAAAATTTCTTCAGCTAATTCTATCAAACAACGTTTAAAATATCGTTCTTGAATAATGCGAGCATGGCTTTCTACATAAGCAGCAGTCGGTGTTTGCAAACTAATTTCAGTTAAATAATAAGCACCTCCTGCACTTTCTAATGCATTCATTTTATTCAAATAATCTGTTAACGTAACTAGATCAGGAACAATATTGTTTTTATCAAGTTCAACAATCGCCTTAAATATTTCTTGATGACGCAAGTCATAAAAAACTTTTGAAATATCATTCGAAGATTTACTCTTTGCAACATTAGCATCTTTCAAATTCTCAACTGCAAGGATATTAATCACCTTAGACACAGCTTCACGACTAAGTAACATAGCGCCTAAAACAGCAACTTCAGCTTCATAATTTGCAGGTGCTTTGCGTCCTTGAAATGTATTTGCAACACTTTGAACTATATTATTTTTGACTTCCTTAGCTTTCGATGATTTCATATATATTTTTTCTTTCCCAAAACAATTTATTGTTTAATAATTCCATAGTTATATTCATAACTATCTGTGCTTAAAAACACTTGATAAAATCCTGACGGCAGATTAGAAACATTTATCTTTACTTCATTTTCACCAGAATTTAGATAATTTTGTAAGTTTTTAACAACACAAATACCATTAACATCATAAATATTTATTGTTGTAAAATGTGGTAATTTTGAAGTTATCAATATATTAGCAAAATTATTAACCGGATTTGGATAAATTAAAGCGTCTTTCATCAAATTCATATCTGTTTTTATGCTTCCGTCGTCAACTCCTAAAATACCATTATAAGTAATATTTTGTGCCTTAATAGCTTTACTAGCGCCATTTTTACCGCACCAAGCTAAAACAATTTGGTGCATATGAAAATGTGTTGCACAAACAGAAGAAAATTCACCATCATATACAGTCTTTTCCCAGAAAATTGCATTATTTTCATCAGCACGTACTGCAACTATAGTATAATCTTGATTAAAAGATTTTTTTATCTTCATCGCTATAATAGCGCGCCCATTCGGAATATGAACAATAGCTATCGGTTTATTGTCAATTTCATAATCTACTTTTTCGCTAAGCTCCATCTCGCCAAGAATATTCCCATCGAAATCTAACCTTTTCAAATAAATATTCTTTTTATTCAATTCAGATTTTGCAAAAGCAACATAAATAATTTGATTTTTTATATCAACATCAGCAATAGGCGATGAACAGTCAGCCTCTCCGTTAGCTAAATTTACTCCGTCTGCTTCAAATAGTCGTTCTCCATTTTCGTTAATTCTTTGAACGAAAACAGACTTAAGTCCTTCAAATATATTTTCCCAAACAATAATTATTCCGCCATTTCCATCACTAAAAGCATAGTATTTTTCCATTGGATTTAGTTTTTCTCCACTCTCATTGCCAACGTATATTGCTTTGTCTTGTATCGCACCTTTATTGTCATAAATATCAACATATAACGCTTTATTTATTTTATAAGTCAAGAAAAAACGATTACTTATACTTGATAAAATTTGTACATCTGTAATATTTTCTTCTATTGTTTTTGTTTCTTCAAATAAACTTTCTCCATTATCATTTATTGCTTGTAAAAAAGCCTTACCAGCGCTTGTTGCACAAATAAAAATATTGCCTTCTGCAGTTTGATGAACTGCTACTTGATTTAACGAAGTTGTTTCCTCTTCACTAAATATCTGTTTGCCCGATTTTCCCCATAAAAATTCTTTATTTTGAGATATTTTATAAAAAGAAATAGAGCGTATATTATCATCATTCAATTCAGTAGTAGAAATAATAGCTTCGCCTTTTTTCGATATCATCAAATTCAAGTCTTCTTCAAAATTTACTTGTGAATCTATAGTTTCTTTAATAAAAACCCCTTTTTTATCCCATAAAAAGTTTCCATTTTTATCAAGTAATTGCAAGTAGGTAGAAGTTCTTCCATTATTATAATCAATTTCTTGCCAAGCAATAAAATTCTTACCGTCATCTAAAGCAACCATTTTTATAATCCCCGATTGCTCAAAAGTATTATTAGATACTATTATGGGATTATCATTATTATATTCAGCATATAAAAAAGAATAAGCACAAAGAAAGAAAGAAAGAAAGAAAAATTTGTTCATAGTTCAAAACTCCAATAATGAATTTATTAATATACACAGTTAATTGAGAAAGTCAAAAAGTTAGTTGAGCAAACTTCAATTTAAAAACACATAGTTTGCAAATATAATTTTTTTTTATGAGAAAACAAGAAACTTTTGAAAAAATAATTAGTATTTAAAAATATTTAATTTGTTGTTTTTTTTAATAAAAAAAAGAAAAAAATGCAAGATTTATTACTAAGTGCCGACGATATAAAAAGTATTGCGAAATTATTTGGACAAGAACCTAAAAAAAGCGAAAATACTTATACATGGACTTTCAAAGGTAGTAACGATTCTCAACATAACATATATTTTTCAATTCATACTGGAATAAATTTATTAGACAGAACTATATCTATTGTTTCTGTTCAAACTATTTATGGCTATTACGAATTACATAATATACAACGCTGGGAAATTCTCTTGCCTGATGAAGTTTTTTTCTTTACAGAAACTAACGATGAAATATCATGTCTAAGTATAAGTAAAAATAATGGGGTATCTATTTTTTCCAACCTTTCAAAAGATATTTTATCTATTGATATAACAGAGGTTGATCCATCACTATTATTATCAACTTTACAATTATCAATTTTTGACTCTAAAAATATATGTCAATAATTATAAACATTTTCAATGAAAGCAGTAGAAAAAGAATTCCACGAAAAAAGATTATTCTTTCGCTCAAAAAACTATTTTCAATGGAAGGCTACGATACTGCTACAATTAACATAATTTTTATTGATGATATAGCTATTAAGGAACTCAATAAACAATACTTGAAACATAATTATACAACAGATGTTATTTCGTTCTGTTTAGAAAAAGAACCTTTAGAGGGCGAAGTATATATAAGTGTGGAAACAGCAGAAGTTAACTCAAAAGAATACAAAACTTCATGGACGGCAGAAATTATTCGCTATGCTATTCATGGAGTTTTACACATTATAGGTTATGATGATTATTCTTTGGAAGAAAGAGAAAAAATGCGTAAATTAGAAGATAAATATATTACAATTTAGTAGGAAAAACTTTAATGACTGAAAGAATCATAGATATTATTATTTGGCTAACTTCCCAACTGAAAATAAATAATAAAGATAAAGTAAAAAAAATTGAAGATATAAATATCTCGGCATTAAGAAAACAAGGCTTCACTGCAAAAGAAATATCTACGGCAGTTAGTTGGATGAAAGATAAACTATGGAGTGAAAGTTCTAATGAAATAAGCAAGTTACATTTTTCGGAACAAAATGTTTATAGATTTATTAGCGCTGACGAAAAAGAGATGTTCACTAAAGAAGCTTTAGAAATTCTAATACGGCTACAAGCTTTGAATTTAATTAGTAATGAACATATTGATATAATGTTGGAAAAAGCTAGTTTTTTAGGTTTCCATAAAATAAATGCTGATATGATAAAACAATATATCGCTATCTTTTTGTTTGAAGCTCCTGAGTTTGGTTCTACTGGTAGTAGAACACTGTTAAATTATTACGATACAATAAACTAAAACATAAATTTTGACTCCGTAGCTCAGTAGGATAGAGCACAAGTTTCCTAAACTTGGGGCCGCAGGTTCGATTCCTGCCGGGGTTGCTAAAACCACATTTTCCTTTGGCACAATCAACTGTGTTCTACTGTCTTTTCTAATTTTACATTTTTTATATATTTAAAAACAGTATCTTTACTTTTATTTTACATATTTTTTTTGTAATTTTGTATTTACATTCGTCTAACTTCAAGACATTTTTAATTAATCAAAACACGCACATATATTTATAAATATGTTATCAAACTACGGTACGAACAACATTGTTGTAATGTTAGCATTAGGAGCTATAATGGTTGGGCTTGGTGCTTATTTTTTTAGTAATAAATTTGCATCTATTCCACTTTTAATAGCGGGAATTTTATTAATTTTATTTACTTTATGGTTTTTTCGTGATCCTGAAAGAGTTTTACCTGAGGAAGCTAAAAAAGATAAATCACTTGTAATATCACCTGCAGACGGCAAAATAGTTGAAATAGTTGAAGAAACTGAAAGTTTTTATTTAAAAGCGGATTCTAAACGTATAAGTATATTTTTATCGCCCTTAGATGTCCATGTAAATAGAGTTCCTGTTACAGGTATTGTAGAATTTTATCATTATAATAAAGGTGATTATATTATAGCTAATCACCCGAAAGCTAGTGAGTTAAACGAACAATCACGAATAGGAGTAAAAACAGATTTCGGCAAAGTATTTTTCAAGCAAATAGTTGGAATTGTTGCACGTCGTCTTGTTTGTGAATTGAAAGTTGGCGACACAGTTTCAGCAGGAGCTCGGTTCGGAATGATGAAATTTGGCTCAAGAATGGATATTGCGGTTGCTCCCGACACTGAAATATATGTGAAAGTTGGCGATAGAGTTGTAGCAGGCGAAACAATTATTGCAAAATTAAAAGGCTCAAACTAATGAAAAAAATACGTGTTACGCGTTCCATTATACCTAATTTATTAACACTTGGTAATATTTTTTCAGGTTTTACCGCTATTATTTTTATATCTAATTACGATTTTACAAACGCAACACTCTATATTTTTATGGCTGCTATTTTTGATATGCTTGACGGAATAGTAGCGCGCTTGTTGAATGCAACAAGTGAAATAGGAGCGGAGCTTGACTCGCTTTGCGATGCTGTTTCTTTTGGAGTAGCACCTGCCTTTATGATTTATAAAGCTTTTTTCTTTCAATATGGCAATTTAGGTATACTACTAGCGTCGCTTCCTGCACTTGCGGGCGTTTTGCGACTAGCTCGATTTAATGTACAATTAGTAACATTTGAAGATAAACTTTTTTTCAAAGGTATGCCAATCCCTGCTGCTGCCCTAACTATTGTTTCTTTTGTTATATTTTATTTACAAAAAAACATTTTAGATAAACTTACTTTAGAGATAATCGCATTTGTAATTATAGTTTTAGTTCCACTTGCAATGACTTCTACTTTCAAATTCTATAATTTACCACGACCTAATAAAGAAACTTTGAAACAGCGACCTGCTTTATTTATATTCTTAATAGTTGCAATAATACTTGTAATAATTACAAAAGGATATGCGATTTTTCCAGTTATGATATTCTATCTATTAGCTTCACCAGCTCATGAAATTATATGTACTCTAAAAAAAATAAGAGAAAAAAATGAAAAGAATTAAATTAATTATATTTTTAGCAACAATACTTCTCGCAGTTTCCTGTTCAGGAAAAAAGAATACAATAGAAAAAGCGGAGAGAATAGAAACACAAGAAGTACAACAACAAAAATATGAAATTAAAGAACTGTCGTTCACAATTCTTGATACTATAACGCACGACCAAACTCTTTTTACGCAAGGTTTTATATTCCATAACGGATTTTTATATGAAGGAACGGGACTTGAAGGACAATCAAAACTTGTGAAAATTGATCCTAAAAATGGTAAGATACTTAAAACTAAGAACTTAAAAAAAGAGTATTTCGGAGAAGGAATAACAATTTTTGATAATAAAATATTTCAACTTACTTGGCACAACCAAACTTGCATTGTTTATGATTTAAAAACATTTAAGGAATTAAATGAAATAAAATATTATGGCGAATGTTGGGGACTTACAAACAATGATTCTCTTTTTATTTTAAGTGACGGAACAGCATATTTGCGTTTTATAAATCCAGAAGATTTTTCTATATTATATAGTAAATTAATAACTTACAAAGATAAATCTTTAACACAAATTAATGAGTTAGAGCTCGTTGGAAATAAAATATATGCTAATATCTGGGGCAGCGATATTATTGTAGTTATTGATATTGAAAGCGGAAATGTTATTGAACAAATAGATATTTCATCATTGCGAGATATAGTAAAAGAAGATAGCTACTCGCCCGAAGTTGCAAACGGTATTGCTTACGATCCTGAAGAAGATGTTTTCTATGTAACAGGGAAAAATTGGAGCAAAATTTTTAAAATAAAGATAAAATAATAATTTTTTATAAAAAATTTGGAAAATAGGCAAAAACCTTGTATATTTGTAGTTGACATGATTTATGTTTTCCACATAAATTTATAGAAAAATATTTAAATTATTGTTTGGTCAAGCCCTAAGTGGCTGAAGCGAACCCAACTCCGTCAGATCCGGAAGGAAGCAGCGGTCAGTTTGTCTTCAGAGTGCTTTGTAAGCTTGGCCTTTTTTTTATTTATATGTAAAGCTTAATCATTTTATTCCGATAAAACTAAATAAGGTTTCAACTAATTTTATAATATTGTAATTGTTAAAACATGAGAAAAAATATTTTTTTTATTTATATTATTTGTTTTTTATACGCTATTTCTTCTTGCACTCCGCCATCACGCTTAACCAGCAATGAAAAAGCATCGAAAAATACGACAGGAAAAAAAACTGCTAAAGCTGAAGAAGTTAAAAAAAACGATAGAATAGATCTTATTACATCAAAAACAAGAACTAGGAAAAAGAAAAGTCAACCTTTTGAAGAAAGAAAAAAATTATTAAAAGATGTTACCTCTGATAAAGATAGATTTATTGATACAACCTACTATTTTCTTTTTATGGAAGACGGTGAAACAAAAATAGGACTTGCCGATAATGCAACTCCTGACGCTAATATAAAGCAATATCGCGAAAATTTAATCGTTGCATTCAATAAATCTATTGAAGACTTAGAAAATAAAAATTTTTCTAACTGCAATACTTTTAAATACTTTATAAATAAATTTGATTTTAATGATTCTTTGAGACAGGAAGCTACTTTTTATTTGGCAGAATGTAACATTATGAATAATCAGATAGATGAAGCTTTATCTACTTTAGAAAGTATATCTAATGCAAAATTAAATCGTGCAGTTGCTCCTAAAATCCTTGTAAGAATTGGACAAATTTATTGTCTTTTAGGCGATAATTCACAAGCCGAACAGTATTTTAAAAGATTGAAAAAATCTTATCCCAACTCAATTTATAACAAATTAGCTGACTGCTCACGTTTGTAGTTTTGAATATTTTTTATTAACTACCCCGTCAAGCTAGGGGAATTTGCCAACTTCGCTGAGCGGAAAATTCTCCTCCTGTGGAGGAGTGCCTGCGCTAGCAGGCGAGGTGGTTGTAAATTATATATCCTCAAAAATCCCGTAGGAATTAAATATCGGTAAAAACTTATACTCGTTTATGTTTCGTCCCGTACGGGACGAGATGAGTAAGATTACATTTCTTTTACCGAAATTTTGTGCCTACGGCACAATCCTGTTAATCATACAAATCCCATAAATCATAGTTCAGACAATCATAGACTACCCCCGTCAAGCTGTCGCTTGACACCCCTTCGTCCCGAAGGGGAATTTGAAAAATCAGAGTTCAGACAATAGAAACACATATAATTCAATAAAAAAAGACACGTATTTTTTACGTGTCTTTTTGCTTTTTTGCCAAACTAATGAAAAAATTATCTCTCAATTATTAATTTCTCGCTCTGTTCTTTGCCGTCAAAACTCAAAACTACATTATAAACGCCATTAGATAAATCACTTGTTGAAAAAGTATGAGAAAATTCTCCCGAAATAGATGAACCAGAAAAAACTTGCTTAACTACTTTACCAGTAATATCATTAACAGAAATACTGACATTAGAAACAAAAGTTAAAAAATTAGCTTGAACTGTAAATTTATCACTTGCAGGATTGGGATAACTTATAAAACGCTCTAATGCTATAGGCTCTGCAATACCTTTGTTATCAAAAATCTCTAAAAAGAAAAGCATAGGCTTTTCTAATTCACTATCGTCTTTAGCATCAATATTGTCGTCTTTCCTATTAGAAATTTGCCCTGTAAAAAGTAAATGTCCGGGTTCTAATTCAATAAATTGTTTTAAAACTGTGAAAGAGGTATCAAAATAGTATTTATCATCTTTTATTATCCATTCTATATCTTTCAAATTAGGATTTAATTTAACTATACAATACTTGGAACGTTCAATATCATATTCAGGGAAATAATGATTAAATGTAGTATAGATATAGATATAATCATCACTACCTGTATTATATGAAATATATCTTGTATTAGGCAAGTATTCGGATATTTCTTCCAAAGGTGGACTCTGGGCTATTATTTCGCCTGTACTACTTGATAATTTAAGAATATGTCGTGTTTGTTGCTTTGCTTCTTTACTATATACATTAATTATTATTAATAAATTACCATCTTGCGTAAAATCAATATTAGATACATTACTACATAAAGTATCAACTGTATAAATAGGTATTGATGAATTTACTAGCTCGTGTCCGAACTTACTCCATTGCAATTTAAAATTTTTATCAAATTTCAATAAAATCATTTCAGGACCTGCTGAATAGCCACCCATACCTTCTTCTTCACTAACAGTATAATTTAACGCCGCAAGCATATACATATTACTATCTTTATCATAAAGTAAATCTTCTTTAGAATCGATATTTAATCTATTCATAGAAAAAAAGTTAGGTATTTGTGGAAATACCGATTTGTCCAAATAATCTATAATACGCTCCTTAGATATAAAATTACCTTGTGCATCTGTATGAATATATACTAAATCACGAGGATAAGTAGTGTTTTTAGATACATTGTAATTCTTAAAAATTGAATAAACAGATTTGTCAGCATTTAGAATATATGCGGGATGATCATCTTTTGCACAAAAATGTTCATTTGAAAAACGAAATGCATCAGTATCTTTATTTTCATATAAAAGATTACCATTAGCATCAAAAGAAAAAACAGTCGGAACATTTCTTGTCTTGTTTTCCATAGAACAAACTAAATTAAATCCTCCCTCTTCATTGCAATACATCACACCTTTACGATTATGATTAAAATTAAATCCTTCAATCTTATCAGTAAATTTTGCAGTTTCATGACGTTTTTGCCACTCATATTGTATATTGCCACTCTTATAATTTAATTTGAAAAAATTTAAATTAGAAACAACTTCATTAATATTAGTCATATAATTTGCAACTCCTGCAATAAATACAATTTTATCTTCTTTATTATGGCAATAATCTACAGGTATGCTAAAACGCTTATCTTCAACATCTATTTTTAAAGTATCATACTTAGGTGGCTCAGCTGCAATAGAAATAAAACCAGCTAAGCAAAAAAAACATAATATGTAAATGACTTTTAGTCTCATTGTTCTCTCCTTATTTAATTTACATTATAAAAAAATTATCGATTAATTATTAGTTTCTCGCTCTGCTCTTTGCCGTCAAAACTCAAAACTACATTATAAACGCCATTAGACAAATCACTTGTTGAAAAAGTATAAGAAAATTCTCCCGAAATAGATGAACCAAAAAAAACTTGCTTAACTACTCTACCAGTAATATCAATAACAGAAATGCTAACATTAGAAACAAAAGTTAAAAAATTAGCTTGAACTGTAAATTTATCACTTACAGGATTGGGATAACTTATAAAACGCTCTAATGCTATAGGCTCAGCAATACCTTTATTATCAAAAATCTCTAAAAAGAAAAACATAGGCTTTTCTACTTTACTACTGTCTATAAGATCAATAACTCTCTTATTAGAAATTTGACCCGTAAAAAGCAAATGCCCTGGCTCTAATTCAATAAATTGTTTTAAAGATGAACAAGAAGTATCTAAATCTATTAAATGTTTATCATCTTTTAATATCCATTCTATATCTTTCAAATTAGGATTTAATTTAATTACACAATACTTGAAACGTTCAATATCATATTCAGGAAAATAATGATTAAATGTAGTATAAAGATACATATTATCATCAATATCTGTATTATATGAGATAGAGTTTATATTAGATAAGTATTCGGATATTTCTTCCAAAGACGGACTCCGCTCTATTACTTCTCCTGTACTACTTGATAATTTAAGAATATGTCGTGCCGTTTCTTGCTTTGCTTCTTTACTATATATTTGAACTATTATTAATAAATTACCATCTTGCGTAAAATCGATATTAGATACACTACCACATAAAGTATCAGATGTATAAGTAGGTAATGATGAATTTACTAGCTCGTGTCCGAACTTACTCCACTGCAATTTAAAATTTTTATCAAATTTTAATAAAATCATTTCAGGACCTGCGCCAATAAGATCATCACCATCTCCCGATTCACTAACAGTATATCTTAACGTCGCAAGCACATACATATTACTATCTTTATCATAAACTAAATCTTCTTTATTCTTGATATGAAATCTACCCATAGAAAAAAAGTTAGGTATTTGAGGAAATACCGATTTGTCCAAATAATCTATAATACGTTCCTTAGCTATAAAATTACCTTGTGCATCTGTATGGATATATACTAAATCCTTAGGATAAGTAGTATTTTTAGATAAATTATAATTCTTAAAAATTGAATAAACAGATTTGTCAGCATTTAGAATATATACAGGATATTCGCCTGCTGCACAAAAATGTTCATTTGCAAAGCGAAGTGAATCAGTATCTTTATTTTCATATAAAAGATTGCCATTAGCGTCAAAAGAAAAAATAGTCGGAACCTGTTTGTACTTGTTTTCCATAGAACAAAATAGATTAAATCCTTCCTCTTCGTTGCAATACATCACACCTTTACAATTATGGTGAAAATTAAATCCTTCAATCTTACCATCAATAAATTTCGCAGTTTCATAACGCTTTTGCCACTCATATTGAATATTGCCATTTTTATAATTTAATTTGAAAAAATTTAAATTAGAAACAACTTTACCAATATCAGGCATATCTTGTGCAACACCTGCAATAAATACAGTTTTATCTTCTTTGTTATGACAATAATCCACCGGTATGCTAAAACGCTTATCCTCAACATCTATTTTCAAAGTATCGTATTTAGGCGGCTCAGCTGCAATAGAAATAAAACTAGCTAAGCAAAGAAAATACAACACAAAGAATATTTTTCGTACCATTATTCTCTCCATATTTATATTATAAAAAAGTAGCAAATGGTTGCACAAAATATATGCAACTATTTGCTACACATTTAAAATGAAACTGACCTTCAAGTAATGAAGCACCAAGAAAGACCCTCTCTTGATTTATTAAATTACCTATAAAATTTGGCTCTAAAAGCTGCGACTTTAAATTGTTTATTAGAATTATACTAACAATGCATAAACATGCTATATTTAGCATTCTGAAAACTTTTGTTCTCATAAATAAAAAAACTCCTTGTTCCATTGGGAACATTATAATTATATGAACAATATTGCTCATTTATTTCATTTACATTTTATCTTCAAATCTCCAAGTTTAATATCTTAAGTTTATATTATCATTTAATTTTTTAAAAATATCTTTGTTTGATATTTTCATTTCTACTATTTTTAATATAAAAAATAACACTTTTATTTATTACAACCAAATATTTTTTGTTTTTTTGCAAAAAATATTGTTTTTTATTAACTACCCCTTCAATTTAATATTATCTAAAAATAGGAGAATCGCGCTTTTCAATCTTCAAATCTTGCAGCTGCGAAGATTTAATTCCAAATCGCAAATAAAATCCTTGATTATAACCTGTAGGATACCAATGTGCTGTTAAGTTCCAACAATGGAAATCCTTACTAACATTTATTTGAGGAGCTATTAATTGCCAATTAATAAAATCATATTGTAAAGTGGTTGATATGTTCCAAGTATCAGCAATTGTGAAATTTAATGTTGCATGAAGATTTAATGTTCGTGATATTCTATCAATTACAGCATGATTATAATTGAAATTCATTCCTAAATTTACGCTCCACGGCAAACGTATAGGCGAATAACCCGGCGAATTTGTTGCAAATAAATCATCGTTATCTCCGCTTCTATCATTCCGCTTGTCAAATCTTGCACCTAAATTCAGATTTTCAGTCTGTTCTTCGGCTGTAGTATCTTTGTTAGTAATATGATTGTCATTCACACCTATTAAGCCATCAGAAGAAAATGAAGTTGAAACATTAAAGCTAAAATTTGTAAGGCGCGCTAGTCCTTTATTATTTGAAATTAGAAATTGATTGACTTTTGTAAAATATTCATAATTATTTTTCTCGTTTTTTACTTTTACTTCATCATAAAGCGTAAAATTAGCATTTCCTGAAAACTCTAAAAAATTAATAGCAGGCGTTCTTAAACTCAAACCTATATCACTGAATTTTAAGGAATCAGCAGCAAAATTATAAGAGCCATTCAAAGCTAGTCGTAACAATTCTATATTTTCATCTGGTAAAGAATCGTTCGCCCCAGATTTTTTTATCTCCAAACTATGCATATCAGAATAACTTATACGCTTTTGAAGATAACGTGAAGCATGACTTCCACCTTCTTTCTCAAAATATGAATAAATTACATCCTGCCCCGTTTTTTCATCTACATATTTTCCGTAAAATCCATATTTTTCTTGCGAAAAATCAGGCGTATAATTTAAATTTATACTCGGCTGATAAGTATGTCTAATAGCTTTTATACCAAGCGAATTAGGATCTATAAATCCTAAAAGTCGCTGTTTAGAATCTGCAATTCCGTAAAGTCGTGTTGAAGTTCCAATCCCAAAAGAATAATTATATTCCGTGAAAAAACCATTAGTAAAATTTTCTTGAATACTTGAATCTTGCGGAACAAAATTCTTTTCTAACTTACGAAAATAATTGTTAGCTGCAAAATTTATACTTGGCGTAATCGTAAAGTAACCAAATTTAGGTGAAATACTAATTTGCGGTGAATGAGTAATGTACTTTGTGGAACTTTTTGTAAAACTTGTATCAAAAATTGTATTATCTTGATCTTGATAGCTATTAATCACTTGCTTTTTATCAAAGTTATAATTAGCGCTAGTACGATAAGAAAAAGTAATATCACGCAGCCACGAATACCATTGATTAGCTTTTATATCAACAAGCCGTTTCAGTGGAAACTGTGGCACCGAAATACTAAGCGGAACGCGCCCTTGATATTCTGTCGTGATTATATCTTGGTCGTTTTGGAATGACAAGGAAGCATTTATTCCATTTTCAAATGTACGTGAATATGCAGCCGAAGAGTGAATATTTGTTTGAACTCTATGGTTTAAGTTTGTTGAAGTATTACGGTTAAAATCCTGTGAAGCTAGATTCAAATTAACATTCAAATTTTCAAACGGCGAAAATTTATGGCTATGATTTAAAATAAGTCGCCATTCTTGCGTAAATTCATCATCTAAAGAAAAACGCGTTTTACCATAGCTTATTTGAGCATTCCCATTGAAAATATCTTTTAACGCCCAACGTGTGTCAGTATTTAAAAGAAAACCGCCTTTGCTGTAAATATCAGTTGTAATTTTTGTATCCCAATAATTTGAAGCCGCCCAATAAAATCCTAAATTTTGAAAAACGACTCCACGACTTTTTGAAAAATAAAATGACGGAAGTATAAAACCTGAACGCCGCCCCTTTTCAATAGGCAAAAACAAACCAAAAGGAATTACAAAAACAGGAATATTTTCAACATAAAAAATAAGCGGGTCAGCAAATATCTTGTTCCCAACAATCATTTTCATCTTATGAGAACCAAAATGATAATGCGGCTCGGGAGTATCGCAAGTTGTATAGTAACCGTTTTTTATCAAGAGTTCATTCTCGGAAATTCGCTTTATATTTTCACCATAATAAAAGCCTTCCCCCATTTGCGTTTCGCCACTTTTTATACTCCCTGTCTTATTCTTGAAATTGTAAACAATCTCTTCACCAAAAAATTCCTCGCCACTATCATTGAACTTAGGAATACCTACTATTTTCCCCGAACTATCTTTACTAAATCTTGCGTATAAAATTGATGAAGAAAAATCAATTTCTATAATATCAGCCGTTAAAGTTTGCGTTTTAAAATCAATTTTTGCATTTCCTCGCAAAAGCATCCGCTTTGTACTAGGATTAAAACGTACAGTATCAGCAGCATAAAAAGTAATTGTAGTATCAACTCCAGAAGGCGACTTTATTTCTTCTAACTTTGTTGTATCATTAGAAATAGTCTTTACTTTCTGCACAGAAATTGTTTCCGTTTGTGCAAACGCAAAAGAAAAACCACTGAAAAATACTGCAACAAAAAAAATGATTTTTCTACTGACAAATAAATTAAAGATAATTAGTATTTTTTTTATTATATTAATCGTCGTGTGTTTCACAGAAATTTTTTAAAAAATGATTTTAAATTTAGTAAATTATTGTGAAATAATTGCATTTTTTTTCACCTTTCCAATTTTTTATTATTAAATGGATATGAAAATAGCATGGAAAATTATAAAACTATCATAAAAGTTAAACAGAAAAGTAAAAATAACAGTAATTGCATTGTAATTTCTGACGACGGCGAAAGTTGGGAAATATCAATGGATTTAGTGCTAAAATTCAAAATTGCTAAACAAGCTACTTTTTCTATAGAAGAGTGGAATAAAATAATACTTGAACAGCAGTTAATTCTTTGCAAAAGCACAGCTTATAGTTTTGCTAGCTATAAGCCACGAACTAAAAAACAAATTTATGATAAGCTAATAACTTTAGACTTCTCACAAGAAGAAATTGCTCAAAGTTTAGTATTTTTAGAAGAATATAATTTGATAGATGATTATGAGTTCTCACGTAAGTTTATACAAAATAGATTGCTTACGAAAAAGATTGGTGAACTTAAAATAAAACAAGAGCTAGCTAGTAAAGGTGTCGATAAAAATACTATAGAACAAGCTATAGAAAATTTTTATCCAAAAGAAAATGTTGAAGAACTAATTAATGCCGAAATTGATAAAAAAATACGGCAAATTTCACGTAAGCCAAAAGAAAAACAATATCCTGCACTATTTAATTACTTGTTAGGACGAGGTTTTAAAATTGAAGATATAAAAAAAGCAATAGCTAAGCATTTTGAAAAGCAGTAAGTTGTTTTGTTGATAAAACACAGCGTCTGTATAGTTTTTGCTTTCTTAGCTTTACTTCCCTTTCACTATTGTTTTTACAAATTAATTGCTTATAATTTTTAGTATATCTTGTTCCCAACTTTCTGTTGGCGTTTCAACAACTCTTCCAACTTCACTATTGTTTTTCAATATTATCAAAGTAGGAACACGTTTAATCTCGTAAGTCAAATATATTCCTGATGGTTCAGTCTTCTTGTAATCTAATCCGTATATATCACATTTATTTTTATCAAATCCGATTTTATCGAATAATTTTATAATACGCGGCATTTGGAGTTTGCAATCAGGGCACCAATTTGATGTAAACAATATAAAACCATATTGATTAGTTTTTATAGAATCTGCTATTATTTTTACAGCATTTTCATCGGGCGTATAATCGTCAGCACTATAATCGTCCCAGTTGGCTTTTTGTTGCCATTCAATCCAAGAAAATTTTCCAACTAAGGGATCATTATTCGGAGTATTTACATCTTCTTTGCAGGAAACTAATAACATTATGCTAATAATTACAATTATTTGAAAAACATTAAAACGTTTCATTTTATCTTCACCAATAATTTTAATAAAACTTATCACAAATATAATAATTTTTTGTTGTAATTTCAAAAAAAACATACAAACAAGTGCTTTTCTCATTTTTTTTGATTAAATTTGTTTGTTTTTTTGAACTTAAATTTTTACATTCATAGATTATGAAAAATATAAATTTAAACGGCACAATAACAGCTCTTGTAACTCCTTTTAACGATGATTTTTCAATTGATTATAAAGCGTTAGATGTTATTCTTGATTATCAATTGGATTCTGATATAAGCGGGCTTGTCGTTCTTGGTTCTACGGGCGAGGCGGCAACTCTTAACAGTGATGAAAAATTAGCTCTTATACTAAAAGTACAAGAGAAAGTAGCAGGAAAAGTGCCTATAATTGTTGGTGCGGGCTCTAATGATACTCGAGCTACGATTGATATGGTTAAACTTGCGGAGAAAAACAATTTTGATGCGGTATTGTTAGTTTGTCCATATTATAACAAGCCTACAAACAAAGGGCTTTTTGAGCATTTTAATGCAATTTCTGAAGCGGTAGATATTCCACAGATTTTATATAACGTTCCCGGACGTACGAGCTTAAATATAAACGCTGAAACTCAAATACGCATAGCTACTGAATGTAAAAACGTTATTGCTACAAAAGAAGCTTCAGGCAATTTAGAGCAAATGATGGAAATAATAAAATCCGCTCCTAAAGATTTCACTTTACTTTGTGGTGATGACGCTTTGACTATTCCGTGCATTTGTGCAGGTGGAAAAGGTATTATTTCCGTAATTTCTAACTATGCTCCGAAAATGTTTAGCAAATGTGTAAATTTTGCTTTGCAAGGCGATTACAAAAATTCTATAGATTTGCATTACAAGCTATTTGATTATATGCAAGTCAATTTTATTGAGTCTAATCCTGCTCCAGTCAAAGCAATTATGGCAGAATTAGGTTTAATTAAAAACAATTTGCGACTGCCGCTTGTCCCTGTTTCAGAAAACAGCAAATCTCGCATAGTTTCTCTTTTAAATAAGCAAAAAGTAAATTAGTAATTATGAGTTTATCTAAAAACAAAAGTAGATTTCAAGAAGTTACAATTGAGCAATATAGCGTAGAAAACAAAGTGGAATGGGAAGAATTTGTAAAAGCTTCCAACAATGGCACAATGTTTCATCTACAATCTTTTCTTGATTATCATGCTCCGGGAAAGTTTGAGTTCACAAATTATATTATAAGGCATAAAGAAAAAATTATAGCTGTTTTGCCCGGTGGCTACAAGGAAAACGGCACAATTTATTGGTCGCCAATAGGAGCTAGCTATGGTTCTTTTGTAACTGGCGATATTCCTTTTGAGTTAGCATTAAAAACTGTTGATACAATGCTTGAGTTTTTTAAAAAACGCAATGTTAAAGAAATATTTTTAATTCCGCCCCCTCTTATTTACAATTTAACATTCAATCAACATATTGAATATGCTATGCTTTACAGAAATTTTGACTTTGAATATCACTACATTTCTCACGCTATAGATTTATCTCACGGTGCTAATGTCCACAAAAATTATCAAGCACGAGCTCGACGAAAAATAAAGCATAGCTTAAAAAATCCCGACATCAAAATAGTTGAAAACAAAGATTATAAAGCTTTCTATCCTATACTTGTTAAGAACAAATTAAAGCATAATGCAAAGCCAACACACTCTTTTGAAGATTTGATAAGGCTTGAACAATTAATCCCAGAAAGATTAAAATTATTTATGGCATATTATAAGGATATTCCTATAGGCGGGCATCTTTTATTTTTAACTAACAAAAACGTAAGTTTATGTTTTTACAACGTCATAGATTACGATTATGCTTTTTTAGATACAGGTTATATTTTGCTTAATCACGTAGTTGATTGGTCTATTGCTAACGGCTACAAATGGTGCGATATAGGAGTTTCACAAGATACAGCTAGTGATAATCCTATGACTCCCTCTTTAGATTTGATATATTTCAAAGAGAAATTTGGCGCGCGTGGTATTTTTAGAAGTACATTTCATCGTAAGTTGTAGAAAATTGAATAATAATTTGTTCCAAACGTAGTAGTCAAATTCTCCTCTTGAGAGAAGACTCGCGCCAACGGGGAAGGTGTGGCTTATTATTCGTTTGCCACCCCTTCAATCTGAAAGGAAATTTTAAATATAACTTAAAATCATAATAATCTATAGTTAAAACAATTTAAGCTTATTCCTTTTTAAATAAAATATTTTCCATATTTTTCTGATGCTGTTTTATCTCTTCAAATGTCCATTTTTTATTATCCTTGCATTTTTGCATCATAATCATAAACTTGAGTGAAGCTACACTAACCTGTTTAATCTTACCGGAAGAGTCTAAATAATGACTGAGCTTTGTTAGCGGGCTCCAATTACTTCCTGAACTATTTGCCTCGCTTCCAATCATTGCATAATTGCCCATACAGTTTATTTGTTCTTGTGTGGGTCTGCCATCTTTTCCATCTGCGTTTGCTTGTGGATAAAAGTGTTCTAAACTTCTTCTTGTTCTTGAAAAATAAAATTGTTCAAATACTTCCAATCCAAAATCATTGCAACCTAAAATCTTAAAAAACTCTATTCTTTCTCTGCTCTTTTTATCTGTTCCTTTACCACTTAATTCAACATAATACTTTTCCCATAACTTATAATCTAAGTAGTTAAACACAAATAAGGGAACTCCTTTTGATATTTCAGTGCCATTTCCATAAATTTCGGAGAAATTTTTTATATCTTGATTATGCAACTCTAAATCCAGCTCATTATTATTACGTAAAATAGTTTCATCAAAACTGCCCGGTTTAGGCGTGTTGTTAGTATCGTTTAATTTGTCCTTATTTAAATATACATCTTTAAAGTATTTATCTGCCAAGTCATTTACAAATTTGTAATATTCTTCAATTTTAGTACCTTTTTCAAATAAATGCAATAAGCAATAGAATAGGTAATTTTTCCTTTGTCTTGCAGTATATGATACTTCAAACATAGATAACAATTGCACTAATTTATTCTGATCATCACTTTCACCATCAAGATTTTTCAGATATTCATTTTTCCCTTCTTTATGCCAACGTTGCAACTTCCAAGGATTGTTTCCAATAGCATCATCTTCGTTGGAGTGATGCACTATATAGTTGTCTAAAAAGTATCTTGCTTTCAATAAGTTATAGCTGAATGTTTTTACAAACTCTTCATTAATATTATTCCCCAGTTTGTCAAATTCCTGAATTAAGTATTTATCATCAAGAATGAAATCCGTTGGATCAAAATTTGAATTTTCTATTCTTATTCTTGTGAGTTTTAATACAATCAACAAGAAATTTGGGAAGTCAATAATTAGTTGGAAAGTATCAAACTTGTCGCCATTCTTATTTGAACTATCAGATACTTTACCTTTAATAAGTTCTATTAATGGTTTTTTTTCTACTTTTGGCGATTCGCCGAATATCACTTTTTCTCTGTATTTTTGTTGAATGTAAACATTCATTTCACTGCAATTTTCCCATAATTTATTGAATTTTTCCTTGTCTGCATCATCTTTCAATTTCTCGATTAGGCGTGCTTTTATTATTTCGTGCTTTTCTAATTGCTCACCTCTGGAGTTCATTATTTCAAAATAGTGATTTAGGTCAATATCCTTTGGCACATTGTAGTGAATAATATGAACTTTGTCCAGAAAATAATCCTTAAAACTTCCTGTTTCTTTACCTGTTTCTTTTTCATTTTTATCTTTCGGAACAATTCTACCAATTGCATTCTCTACAATATTATAACCATTTATAATACCATAATCTTTTTCATCATTGTCAAATTTGGGAATACTTTTAATGGTATCATTAGCTTTTTTTCGTGCTCGGTAGGTCAATTTATTTTGTACAGAAATACCCAAGACAGAAAGTACTAAATAAATAGTGGTCAGTCGCTGTTGACCGTCTATCACTTCATACACTTGGTCGCCTTTATGATAAGAGACTAATGTCCCTATATAATAGTTGTTTTTTGAGCCGCCATTTTTACTTTTTAGGTAAGCATCATAGACATCTTGAATAAGTGCGGTAATTTCATCCTCTTCCCAGGCGTAATTTCTTTGATAAATTGGCACTTCGTATGTTGCTTTATTGCCGTTATATAGTTCATCAATAGATTGTTCTTTAAGTGGCAAGGTATTCGTTTCCATAGTTATCCTTGAATAAAATTATGTTCTTTAAAATAGTGCAGATAGTATTGATAAATATCATTTTCGTCTTTTTCATTTAGTAAATCTTCTTTCATATTTTCATATTCTTTCACTCTTATTGCACTCTTAGGTAACGGACTCAATTTATCAGAGAGCGAACTTAAAAGCGAAGCCGGAGAATCAGCATCAGCTATCATTTTATAGATATTAAAAGAATTAATCTTGTCATTTCCCATAATATAATTTTGTGCAGACTGCCAACCGAGATTTTGATATTGAGCCCTGAGTGAGTATGCCCAAATAAAAGCATGCACCACAAACCGGTTTTCCAGCATTTCTATATCTATTTTCGAAGGTCGTTCGGTGGGACAAAATCTATCTACATAAAGCAAAACTGCTGTGTCAAACAATAAACGAGTTATTCCATTACCAACGCCATTTTTATATTTTTCCAAGTCTAAGGTTTTTACAATTTCATTATCACTAATAAAATACCCTTCATATTTATTGTTACTTTGAATGTCTTTGAGAATTTCAAAATAGTGCTGAGCATAGTCAAAAAACGCTTTCCCTGCAATAAGCGGTGCATCTAATTGAAAGGGTTTAAGATTTTGCATACCGGAAACAAAGGGCATTGCAGAATTATTAATCATTTGGGCATACGCATACGCACCTTTGAAAAATTGAGCATAAGGATAGTTGCCATCGCTTGTAATACCTTTAAACTTATGTATGTTTTGTTCGTTAAGCTCCCACGCTCGATTCCCTTTAATCCATTCTTTTAACCGATATAGATAATCGCTAAACAAACGCGAAAGTTGTTTCTGGTCTAAGTCTTCCCACTCTTTAACGGTCTTTTCAGTTTGCGTTACATCAAGATCATTCATTTCCCGAAGATGATAAGCCTTTAATAAATCGTGCGGATATAGCTTTTTCCCGCGAGAGTTTTGCGAGTCGAAAAACTGGAAAGCTTCAGAAATATCGTCAGTTATTACAACAATAAGCTCGCAATTATTCTTAATATATTTATATAGCTCTTGTCTTTCTCTATCATCTGTGATATTGCGTATGCGTCTTTGTAATACTCGAAAATTATTGGGAATATTCCTGGAATTGTACGGATTGTCAGTTAAAGATTGTTCCAAAAAACTTATTTTTTTAGGATTGTCTTCGTTTTTCTCTATATTATCTTTTTCATCTTTTTCGTCTTTGTCATCTTTGTCATCTTTAAAAGCCTCAAGTAGCAACGATAAAGTTATTATTCGTTGTTGTCCATCAACGATATTATATTCTGGCTTCTTTTTATCATTTTCATCTTTTGATTTTTCATCATAGTGAAGAATAAGAGTACCTATTCTGTAGGTTTCTTTGTTTTCGTTTTTGGCTTCAATAATATCATCAAGTAAGCGGATAGCATTTCTTGCAGTCCATTTATAGGGGCGCTGATAAGGCGGGATTACTAAATTAATATTTTCTATAGAATTACCTTCAGCATTACGGCTAATTTTATTAGCGATAAGTAAATCCCCTATTTTGGTTATAGCAAGTTTAAGTTTATTATCTTCGTTAGGATTATTTTCTTGTGCCATAATTTATTACTTAATTTTTCCAATTATCACAATTAATTATTTATAATTGCAAATATACTAATTTTTTTTACAAAATTTATTGAGATAATAATAAATCTTACATTGCTGTTTTTCGTACTAAGTTGAATATTTTGTCTGAACTACCCCGTCAAACTTCGTTTGCCACCCCTTCAAGTTGAAGGAGAATTTTAAAATACATCAATACTAAAATCAAAAAACCGCTCAAAAATAGTTATTGAGCGGTTTTTTTTGTTATATCAAGAAAGAAATACAGCTTTTTCTAATTAGGTAATCCTGAAAAGCCCGGAATACCTGCTCCTGCTGTACCTTCTGTTTCTATTTCTCCATTTGATTGTTCAAATTTTTTGATATTTTCCATCATTGCATTTGCAAACATTTTTGCATGTTGAGGTGTCATAACGATTCTAGCGTGAACTTTTGCTTTAGGAACTCCCGGCAAAATTCTTGTAAAATCAATAATAAATTCAGCTTGCGAATGAGAGATAATAGCAAGATTTGAATAAATACCTTCAGCAGTTTTCTCATCTAGTTCGATACTTATTTGCTGAGGTTTTTGTTGTTCATCTTTTTTTTCCATAATTAAAAATTTAGGTTTATATGTTTAATAAAAAATTTTAGTTAAGTTTTTTCTCTATATCCGAATATTTAGGATTATTAGTTTGTCCATAAATTTTCAGTAATTTCAAATAGTATGCTTCTTTTTTGTTTTCAGAAATAATACTTTCCAATCTTTCTAATTTTATAAGTGTTTCTTCAAACTTATCTTTTGCACTTTTACCTAATACTAAATAAATTCCGCATAAATCGCCAATAGCATCAGGATCAGCACTAAATGCATCCGTTTTTATCACACGTTCAAAATTTTCTGCCGCTTTTCTTAAAAGAGGAAAGTAAGCGCTAGTGTCATAATCTTTAAGTTTACCAGCACCAATTTGCTCATTTTGTTCAGTTTGAATTAACGCAGCTTTATTTCCGTAGCAAGCAGCCACATTTCTTAATGCAGCAGTAAAGTTTGGATCAATACTTAATGCTTTTTCATATTGTTCTATAGCTTGATCAAATTGTTTATTTCCCATATAAACATCGCCTAATTGTGCTATAAAAATAGGATTTTTCGGATTTTTCTTCACATTTTCGTTAATAGCATTAATAGCTTCTTCAGGTCTGCCAAGTTCTTGATAAAGAGCAACGATAGCAGAGTTTGCATCATCATCTAAAGGCGAAATAGAAGAAACCATTCTAAAGTATTCCAACGAAGTTTCTCTATCTTTTTTATGAACATAATAAAGAGATGCTAAAGAAGAAATAGGTGCTGTAATATGGTCTGGCACAAGTTCGCGTTCACCTTCTAAAATATTTTTAGGTGGATCATAGCTCCAGCTTCTTACCGTGAAATCATTTGTTCCTTTAGGAGCTACTGACATCACAAATAAATCTTTGCCGTTAACTGTATATTTTTCTACAATTGAAGAATCACCGTCGTCAGAAAATTTAGCGCCTCTTAAAAACTTAACCTCTCCTATGTCTTTAAGTTTAGAAGTATTAGAGCCTACAAAGAAATTCTTTTCTTTAGCAATATCAATAGAAGGTTGAATAACTTCTACATATTGTTTATAAGCTTTTATTGCTTCTTCCATATTCTCTGAATATTCATAACAAAGTCCAAGACGACGATAAGCTTCAAAAAAGTTAGGACGTACAATGACAACCCCTCGGAAAGATTGGATAGCTGTTTCTAAGTGCTTTTTATCCTTTGTGTGATAATAATTATTAAAAGCTTCCTGTCCTCTTTCTAATAATGATTTAAAAATTTGGAATTTAAATTGGATAGGTTTATCTTTTAATTTCGGATCATTAGCTACAAGTGGCTCTGCTTTATCCATTAAAGCAATAGCATTTGGAATATCACCTTCGGTAAGTTTTAATTCAGCAAGTAAAATGTAAGCCTCTCCGTTTTTAGGATTTTTCTCCAATTCTTTTTGTAAGTTTTCAATTGCTTTAGGAATGTCACGATTTTTTATAGCAACTTTTGCTGTTGTCATTTCTTTCGATGAGCACTGAAAACCTTGCAAAACAATTGATGCAACAATTAATATCGCAATTAATTTAATGTAATGTTTCAAGTTCTTTACCTCAATAATTTTTAAATTTAATTTATTAATATTCCCTAATTTATAACTTTATTGCGAAAAAACAAAATAATTTTCTATAATTCTGCTATAAAAAGAGATTTTTTTCTTGTTTTAAAAAAAACACAAGAAGTATCCGCTAAATATTATGGTTTTTTTATAAAAAAATAGATATTTTTTTGTATCTTTGTGATAATTAAAGAAATTCAAAGAAAATATTGATTTTATTATGATAAATGTATTAGATAATGGTTTTGTTCGTCTTGTTGACATGATGGGAGATGATTCGGCTATTGTACAAGCTGCTCGCACATCCTACGGAAAAGGAACAAAAACATTTAGTGAAGACAGAAAGCTAATTCGTTATTTAATGAGGAATAGACACACTTCCCCATTTGAAATGGTTGAGTTCAAATTTCATATTAAATTACCTATTTTTGTTGCACGTCAATGGATTAGACACCGCACCGCAAACGTAAACGAGTATTCAGGACGTTATTCAGAAATGAAAAATGAATTTTACTTACCAGAAGTTGAAAGTGTTAGAAAGCAAAGTTTAACAAATAAACAAGGACGAGATGACGAAGAACTTTCGCCGAATGAAGCTAATGAATTTATCGCAGAATTAGAAAAATCTAACTCCTTACAATTTGAATCATATCAAAACTTCATAGATAAAGGAATTGCACGCGAGCTAGCTAGGATTAATCTTCCATTGTCAATTTATACCGAATGGTATTGGAAAATAGATTTACATAACTTGTTCCATTTCTTAAAGTTACGACTTGATAGTCATGCACAACTTGAAATACGTCTTTATGCCGAAGTAATTGCTGAAATACTTAAAGAAAAAGTTCCTTTAGCTTATGAAGCTTTTGAAGATTATATTTTAGAAGCAGTAAATTTTTCAAAAAAAGAACAAATCGCTTTATCTAAATTCTGTAGTAATTTTGACCTTAATGATGAAACTTTACTTGATTTAGGACTTGATAAACGCGAAATAACAGAATTTAGAAATAAAATTTCAAAGCTGCAAAATAAACAATCAATGTAATAGTATTACCAACAATAAAAATTTTAATAATAGTAAAAAATGAAAATGAAAATTTTATTTATTGTGTTAGTATTATTAGCTGTTAATAATACTTCTTTGGCTCAATCTAAATTACAAGCCACAGAAATAGAAAACACTGAAGAAAATTTAGATGTTAAAGAACTGAATTTCCGTTTTATGTATCGTTTTGCACCAAGAACGTTTTTTATTTATAAGTGTACAATAGACACTGAAATACTTCGTGCTTTTCCCGACTCCTCGACCAAAAATTTCAAACGAAAAGAAGAAGTTTATATAACTTTACGTGATCCTTCAGGTGAAAAAGATGGTTTTGTTGAATTAAATACAGGAATTGATTCTATTAACTATGAATTTTCCGACGGGGAAAAAACTATTAAATGGTGGTCTCAAAGTGATCACGATCCTTATCCAACAAATCCGGACTTTGATAAACGTTCTGCTCTAATCGGACAATTTTTTATCTCAACTATATCACCATATTTTGAAGTTGCTAAAATTGAAGGCGACTTTTTGCAACGTGCAAAAGATAACATAGATGATATGTCAGATACAACTCTACGCTTTATATTTCAGCAAGCACTATCAGATGAAAATTTGAAGCTATACACGGACTTAAATAAAAATGTAATTAAAAACGGTAGATTTAAAAGAGATTCAACTTGGAAAATGAAGTTTTCTATTCCTATTGAAGGAATAAATTATACATGTGATACTGCTAATGTAACGTTTTATCTATATGATACAAAAAATTACCATATAAAAGCCGAAATGCCTTTTATGAAACCAGACTACAATACCGTTGTGCCGATAGTTGGTCTTGATAGAGTACTTTCAACTGTAGATTCAGCAAGTAAGTCGTCAGGATATTGGGATGTTACACTATCGCCACGTGGAAGGTTTGAAGAAGCAACAGGTGAATTTAATACTATAGCTAATATAAAATTAGATGAAGCTTTGGTAACCGATACTATTAAAACAAAAATAAATTTCAAGTTATTAGAAACATATAGATGGAAAGATTAATTCTATAAAATTATATTATGAAGCTTACATTAGAACTTGCAAATGAATTTTTTCGCGGTTTTTATATAGAACGTTGGAATGATATAATACGCCCTATGCCATTTTATGAAATTGATAAGCATGGGCATAAATTAATAATAGCTTACTGTATTGCTAAGTATGAAGAAAATAAAGGTAATAAAATTGAATGGGAAACTATTATAAAAGATTCTGTTTTTGAACTTTTAAGACGAATTATCATATCTGACATTAAGTCCCCTATTTATCAAGAAATTAGAAAAGAACAACAAGTATTTCATCATTTAAATGAATATGTATTTAAAAAGTTAGAAAATAAATTTGGCGATGAAACTCTAAAAAATGATTTTAAACTTTTTTTAGATAGCTCAAATGATAGAACTTCTTTAACTCATCAAGTTATAGATGCTGCACATACTTACGCTAGCTATTGGGAATTTAGAATAGTAGAAGCTACAAACCCATTTACTTATCAGAACGAAAAAACAAAATGGGAATTAACGAAAAGAGTTGCTCCTTATCTTCATCTTGAAGGCATATCTAGGCTATTGTCTAACTTTTCAATTACTAACTTTATAGATCTTTGCGGACAATTGCGATTTCAAATACGCTGGTCGCAAACTCCAAGAGTTCCAAAAACATCAGTGCTTGGACACGTTATGTTAGTTGCCGTTTTTACTTACTTATTATCTTTAGATGTAACTTCTTGTGAAAAAAGGATTTACAATAATTTCTTCGGTGGCATATTCCACGATTTACCTGAAACGGTAACGCGTGATATAATTTCACCTGTAAAAAAATCTTCGCCTGAATTAGATAGTTTAATTTCTCATATTGAAAAAAAATTGACTGAAAAGGAAATTTATCCTTATTTAGATGAAAAATGGATCGATGAAATTAAATACTTTACGCAAGATGAATTCAAAAACAAAATTATTGACGGTGGCACTACTAAATTTGTAACCATTGATGAAATCAATAAACAATACGATCACTCTGATTTTTCCCCTTATGACGGTGAAATAGTTCGATTTGCCGACCATTTTTCAGCATATTTAGAAGCTACAAATTCTATTAAATCTGGAATAAAATCCGATGAATTAATTATCGCAGCAAACGACTTAAAAGAATTTTATTTAGACAAAAAAATCTGTGATTTGGATATATCTGTTCTATTCAAATAAAAAAGTTAGTTAAGTATTAACTTTTTCAAAACTTAGTATTTTTCTATAATATAATAAAAAAAATATGGAAATGAACATTTTAAATAACAACAAAGCAATTTTTATTATTTTCTTATTATTACTCTCCTCTCTTTCTTTACAAGCAAAACGCAATTTTACATTTGATGATGCAATGAAGTTTGAAGCTTTACGCAATCCTATTATATCAAACGACGGAAAATGGTTTGCTTATGAAGCTAAGCAAGATAGAGGCGATGTAACTGCACACATAAATTCAACAATTGATTCGGCTGTAGTTTTTCGTATAAAAAATGCAAGTAACATTAAATTTGCAAACAATTCTAAGTGGGTTGCTATGGCAATTAATTCTACTCAAATGGAAAAAGAAAATGCAAAAATTTCAAAAGATAAGTTAGAGAATAACTCTTTGAAATTAATAGAATTAGAAACTAAAGTTGAATATGATGCGGAAGATTTAGATAAGTTTGTTTTTTCTGAAGATTCTAAATGGCTAGCTTATTCTAAAAAAGCGGACAAAAATAAACCTAAAATGGAAAAATTTAAAGAAAAATCTTTAGGAACAGATTTAATTTTACATCATCTAGCTTCTGGTACAGATATTACAATAAATTGGGTTTCTGAATTTGCTTTTGACACAAACGCGCGCTATATTTTCTATGTTGTTTCTTCACCAAAAGGCAAAAAAGACGGTGTCTATAGACGAGAATTAACAAGAGAATTTGCACCAGAAAAAGTAATAATTACTAGAGAAAACACACATTTTTCAAATATAGCTTGGAGTAAAACTGCTAATTCTTTAGCGTTTCTTTCTGCACCTTTAAGCGAAAAAGGAGAACCTGAAAACTGCTCATTAAATTTATGGCAAGAAAACGCAGATGAAGTAAAAACAGCTATTGCCGACTCTACTTGTCCTGAAAATTGGTACTTACCGCATAAAAATTCTTTGACTTGGGCTGAAGATTTTAATCTACTTTATTTCGGTTTAAAACCTTTAAGTGAAAAATTTATAGAAAAAGAAGCTGTTAAGTTCAAAGAAGAAAACTTTTATGATACAGATACATTACTTGCAAAATCGGAAGTCTATGTATGGCATTGGAACGATCCATATACAATTCCTCAACAGATAAATCAATGGGATAAATGGCGAAAAGACCAAACTTATTATGCAGTGTATAGTTTTTTAGAAGATAAATATATTCAACTAGCTGATACATTAGTTCCGCAAGTTATTCCCGCAAATAATTTAGACTTCGCAATCGCTTATAGCTATATGCCTTACCGTAAAGAAACAACTTGGTATGGCACTTATAGAGACATATATTGCATAAATCTCAAAACAGGTAAAAAAAATAAAGTTGTTGAAAAAATAGAAGAAAATGGTTCGCTTTCTCAAAGCGGAAAATTCATTGTTTATTATAAAGATAAACATTGGTTTTTATACAACACGGAAAAAGATGAAGCTATAAGTATCACTCAAAATTTAGATAATCCATTTTATAATATTTTTCAAGATATTCCTTCAAATATCTATAGCTGTGGATTTGGTGGTTGGGTTGATAACGACAAAGGATTTTTCTTGTATGACAATTGGGATATTTGGTATTTTGAAACGGCGAACCTTACGAATAATAAGATAATTACAAAAGGTGAAGGAAAAGAAAAAAACATAAAATTTACTTTAAGAAAAATTGATAGAGATAAAAAATACTTTAATTCAACTGAGGATATTATTGTTCATGCTTTTGATAAAAATAATAAAAATTCTGGATACTTTATTGCAAATTTAACGACAGGAAATTTTTCAAATAGCTATCAAATGACAAATCAATATTTGCAATCTATAAGAAAAGTAAAGGATAAAGATCAAATTGTTTTTTCTCAAGAAAAATATGATGTTTTTCCAAATTATTGGATAGCTGATTTGCAATTTAATTCACTTAGACGCATTTCTCACTTGAACTTAGCAATAAAAGATACATTTAATTGGGGTACAACAGAACTGTTTGAATGGAAATATCAAGATACTATTTTACAAGGTTACTTAATTAAACCTGATAATTTTAATCCTAAGAAAAAATATCCCGTATTCGTATATTTTTACGATCAAATGTCTTCCCGAATGAACAGATTTTATATGCCGAATGTTACGCATCGTCCTGTAAATCAAGTATATATGGATAATTATATAATGTTTTTCCCTGATATAAAATATGGAGTAGGAAGTCCTGGACCTGATGCTGTAAATTGTATTCTTAGCGGTTGTCGCGAGCTAGCTAAAACGGGAATAATTGACACAAATAAATCTTGCATACAAGGACATTCTTGGGGCGGTTATCAAACGGCTTATCTTGTTACTCAAACTGATTTCTTCTCAGCAGCTTGTGCTGGCGCTCCTGTTGGTAATATGACAAGCGCTTATAGCGGCATTAGACTTGGTTCAGGTAGAGTGAGACAATTCCAATACGAAGCTCAACAAAGTAGAATAGGTGGCAACTTATGGGACTCATTGCAAGCATATATACGTAATTCACCTGTATTTTTTGCTAATAAAATGAAAACTCCACTTCTAATTGAATTTGGCGATATTGATGAAGCAGTTCCTTGGGAACAAGGGATCGAATTATATATGGCTATGAGACGAGCTCAAGCACCAGCTATAATGCTACAATATGTGAATGAACCTCATTGGCAAACTCGATACTGGAATAAATTAGATTATTCCATAAAAATGAAAGAATTTTTTGATCATTATGTTCTGGGTAAACCTGCTCCTGATTGGATAATTAAAGGACAAGCTTATAAAGGCGAAAATTTTAAGTAGATGTTTTGTCTGAACTGTGATTTTTTGATTTATATGATTACCGTGATTTATAAGGGATTGGTGAAATTCCCCTTCGGGACGAAGGGGTGGCAAGCGCTAGCTTGACGGGGTAGTCATTTTTTGTCTGAACTATGATTTATATGATTAGTGTAATTTTAAAACTAATTAATATATAATTCAATACAATAAAAAGACACGTAAAAAAATATGTATCTTTTTCTTTTTGCAAAACTAATGTCAAAAAAATATTTCTCACTTGTTACCTTCTATTATCTTATAGCTTCCCATTCTTTAGAAGCCGATTTATTAAAGAACATTACTGTTATAGCGTTTAATGTCCAAAACCATATCGTTTTCATATAGCCATATTTTCTAAATCTACGAGGCGACTCCATAATTAGTAATTTTTCAGAAAATTTTATATTATATCCATTTTTTGCGATTCTTCTATATAGATCAAAATCTTCGCCTGCTGCAAATTTTTCGTTATATCCTCCAAGTTCTGTAAAAACTTTTTTTCTTATTATTTGGCATTCTCCACGTCCCATACCAAGTCCGATAAAATTCAAAAACTTAACATAATTATTATGCAAAAAGTAGAAAATTTTATCTCTAACTAGTTCTTCTTCTTCAAATGCTTTAACTTTGCAAGCTATTGCATCGCTTTGGCTTGCATCATCTGCCCATTTACTAATATACTCTAAAAAGTCAATAATATTTTGAGGCATACAATCAGCATTCAAAAATACTAATACATCAGAGCTAGCTACATTAGCTCCACAATTTCTACCTTCTGAAATAGTTTGTTTTTCTTCTTTGACTTTTTCTACTACTTTATCTGCATATTTTTTAGCTATTTCCAAAGTTTTATCCGTACTACCGCCGTCGCTTACAATTAGTTCAAATTTATATTTTTTACGTAGCGAAGTATCAAATTTTTTTAATAACTGTTCTAAAATAGCTTCTTCAAAATAAGTAGGTACTATAATACTAAATTTCAAAGTACTTTTTTCTATCTCTGTAGTTTTATTTTTTCTTGTTTTTGCAACTGTTTTTTGTGTTATAGTATTCAATCTAATATTCCTTTTTTTATATAGTACTAGCTAGCGTAAATTAACAATTGTAACTCCTGCACCACCTTCAACGAGCTCCCCTAAGCGAAAAGATTTTATATTTCCCATATATTCCAATTGTTCGTGTATTGCTTGTCTTAGAGCTCCTGTCCCTTTTCCGTGAATTATTGTTACAAAATCTGCGTTTCCCATTATAGCTTGTGCAATAAAATCAGCAACTTCTTTCAAAGCTTCTTCCGCTCTCATTCCTCGCAAATCTAATTTAGTTTTAACATCAAGTTTAAGATAATCAACAATTTCCGATTGTTTTTTATAAGTTTTCGGCTTTTCAATTTTATCTTTATCTTTGTAATAAAGCTGTTCAAAAGGCAAGCGAAACTTTATTCCGTTGAAATCAATTAGTGCAATTTTAGCATCATTATCAGCTTCAAGTACTTCACCTATTTGAGAATTTTCTATCATAGCGACAGTATCTCCTATTTCAAGATGTTTCACTTTTTTAGCATCATCTATTCGTGCTAATTTTAATTCTTGCACTTCTTTGCCCAACTTTTCTCTTTTTTTATTAAGATCTGCTTTAACTTCTTTCGGATTTCGTTTTCCTTCTTTTAGTTCGCGTAATATATTTTCTGAGAGTGCGTTAGTATTTTGCAAAATCTCATAAGCTTCTAATTTTGCTTTATCTATGATTTCCTTTCGTTTAATTTTCAAATCTTTAGCACGTTCCTCAACTTCGTTTTTTAACTTTTCATATTTATTTTTTTCACGTTGTGCTGCGGTCAATGTTTCTTCTGCTGCTTTATGATATTTTTGCAAAACAGCTATACTTTGTTCTATTTCTTTTTGTTTATTTCCTAAATATTTTTTTGCTCTCTTTAATACTTTGGACGATATTCCCATATTTTGAGCCAAAAAGAATGCGTATGAATTACCGGGTATTCCAGACAGGAAATTATAAGTCGGTTTTAATGCATTTTCATTAAATTCCAAAGAAGCATTATCAATAACTTCACGATTTAAAGCATAAGTTTTCAAAGAAGATTGATGAGTTGTTGCGATAAAAAACAGGTTAAGTTCTATAAACGTATCAAGGATACCAGCTGCTAGAGCTCCTCCTTCCTGCGGATCTGTTCCCGACCCAATTTCATCAATTAAAACAAGCGATTTTGCATCGGCAACATCAAGAATTCTTTTTAATTTTAGAAGCTGTGAGCTAAAAGTACTTAAATTATTTTCTATCGATTGATGGTCGCCTATAGCTGAATAAACAGTTCTAAAATTAGTATGTACCTCACCTAATGGAAAAAAACCGCTCAGCGCCAAAAGAACATTTAATCCGATACTTTTCAATGCTACTGTTTTTCCGCCTGCATTAGGTCCAGAAATAAGATGTCCACGTTTTTCTTCCGAAAAATCAATAGATAGTGGCACAACATTTTTTTTACCAAGAGAATGAACAAGAAGTGGATGATATATTTTACTAATATAAATCTCATTTTTTTCGCTTATAACTGGCTTAACTCCCCCAAATTGTAAAGCATATTGAGCTTTTGCATATAAAGCATCTAAATGCCCAACAATTTCATAAGTATCAAATAACATTGACGATTTAGATGCTATTTCAGAAGTTAATCTTCTTAAGATATTATAAATTTCTCGCTGTTCTTCTACTTTTAGCAAGGAAATTTCATTGTTCATCTCTATAACTTCTGTAGGTTCTAAAAAAACAGTTGCACCTGTTTGCGAAACACTATGAATTATACCTGTTATATGTCGTTTATGTTCCGCTTTAATAGGCAAAACAAAACGTCCATCTCGCACTGTAAAAAATTCTTCTTGCGTAAAATTTTCATCTGAATATTGCTTTACAATTCTATTCATTCGCGACCGCAAACGATTAGATTTTTCAGCAATTTCTATACGTATTCGCTGTAACTCCTTTGTAGCATTATCTTTTATTTCCCCTGTTTCATCAATAGCTGCTAAAATATCTTTCTGCAAAACAGGATCATCAAAAATATGATTAGCTTCTTCATTTAAAAGTAAATATTTATCTGATCTAATCGTTAAAAATAGTTTTAGATTGTGTGCTACACGAATTACATCTAAAACTGACAAAATTTCACCGGTGTCTAAAACTGAATTTTCAATTTTTGATTTTTTTAGAACACTTCTAATATCACTTATATTTTCAAAAGGAATTTCTTCATCAGAAATTAGCAAACGCACCATCTCATCTATCATAGAATGTTCAGTTTCCAGCCAAGATAAATCATTCTGTGGTAGAGCTAATTTTACTAATTCACGACCTTTTTCTGATAAACATTTATTAGAAATAAATTCCAAAACACTGAAATACTCAAGTTCTTCCAGTGTTTCTTTTTGCATTTTTTCTTCTAACTTCTCAAAAGAGAAAGTGTTACTATCTATCCTCATTTATAAAAAAAATAAATTATCCTAAACCTCAATACAAATATAAGTAATTTTTGCAAATTATATATTGAAATCGTTTAATTTTTACCTAAGTAATACCAAATTGAATTATATAATTAGTTCAAAAATTTCCTTTGGTGCAAATGTCGGGGTGTGTCGCAACACGCCCTACGCAGTTTGACGAAGTGTTTAATAAAAAAATCCAACTATTTTAAAACAATAAAACAATTGGATTAGCTCCTGAGGAGGGACTTGAACCCCCGACCCTCTGATTAACAGTCAGATGCTCTAACCAGCTGAGCTACTCAGGAAGTGTAAAAAATGAAAAAATTATGGTTATGTACTATATTTATATTATTGTACCGGAGGAGGGATTTGAACCCCCGACACCAAGATTATGATTCTTGTGCTCTAACCGACTGAGCTACTCCGGCACATTTAATTGCCCTGCTTCAAATTTCCTAAAATATAAATAACTATATTTCAGCAACGAATTGGGATTACAAATATATGAAAAAGTTATTGACTTTCCAAAATATTTTTTATTTCATCACGAATTTTTGCTGCAACTTCATAATTTTCACTTTCAATAGCTTTTTTCAATCTCTGATTTAATACTTCTAATTTTGTTTTAGATAAAGACATTTGCTCTATAATAGGTTCAAAACTCTCATTCTCTTTTTCCTTCTCTATTTGAAACATTAATCCAGTCTCTTCTAAAATATCTTCATTTACATAAATAGGAGCTTTGCAGCGTAAAGCTATAGCTATGGCATCACTTGGTCTGCAATCAATTTCTATTTCATCATCTTCAAAAATAAGACGCGCATAGAAAATACCATCATTAAAATCACAAAGTAATACTTCTGTTAAATTTATATTAGCTTCATAAATTAATATCTTTATCAAATCATGTGTCATAGGACGTGAAGGAGTAGCCCCTTCAAGTTCCAAAGCAATAGCTTGTGCTTCAAAAGGACCTATAATTATAGGTAAAGTACGATTTCCACCGACTTCTTTTAAAATAACAGCATAAGAGTTTGGAGGATTAGTAGAAGCAGTTAAACCAAGTATAACAAGTTGTATTTTGTTCATTTTTTCAGTTATATTTTAATCTATAAATAATTGAAACAACAAAAATACGAATAATTTCACAAAAATAACAACTTTTATTAAGATAAATCATCATTTCACACCTATTTATAATTTATGAATAAAAAATATTACAAAAAAAACATATTAAATTTTCAAATTAAATTATTTTCAATATTTTGTGTGTTTGGCATAATTTTTGAATCTAAAATAATAAAAATAAAAAGGTGGCAAAATGAATAGAATTTTATTCGATAAAGATATTTCAAGTGGCTTTTCAAATAGTAAATCAAAGGGAAAACTGCCTGACAATTTACCATCACCACTATATCTTAATTTAGGATGCGGACATGATGTTCGCGATGGTTTTTTAAATATAGATATCTATAGTAACGATGAACGCGTTATAAATATGGATGTTAGAAACCTACTATTGCCTGATAATTCTACTGATTTAATTTTAGCTAGTGATATTTTAGAACATTTTTCTCACAGAGAAACTGCTTCTGTTTTAGCAGAATGGGCGCGCGTATTAAAGCCGGACGGCGTGTTAATTATCCGCTGTCCTTCTTTACGGTTACAAACAAAAGCATATAACACAAATACTTGGGACGCAGACATAGCTTCGTATATGATTTTCGGTGGACAAACAAATCCCGGCGACTATCATTGCACCGCCTTTGATGAAACTTCTATAAAAAAACATTTGCATAATGCTGGTTTAGAAGTATTTTCATTTGAAGAAAACGATATTCCACAAACAGAAGGTTTTATCAATTTGAATATGATAGTAAAAGCAAGAAAATTAGATAGGAGCTCCGCAATTCCAAAAGCTGATGATTCTGCAAAATTACAAAGCGATACAAATCAAATGCCAAGCCTTAATATTGTTTGGGAAGGCTCACAATTTGTCTATAATTCATTTGCACTTATCAATCGCGAACATTGCTTAAATCTAATTAAAAGTAATGTCGCTGAAATTACTATAATTCCTTACGAAAAAGATACTTTTAGTCCGGAAGTAGATCCGCGTTTCTCTGTCTTGAGCTCTTATGATATTCGATACAAAGAAGAAAGAAAAGACGAAATTACGAATTTACCTTATGTTTGGATCCGCCACCAATGGCCCCCAAAAGATGAAGTACCAAAAGGTGCGAAATGGATAATTAATCAACCTTGGGAATTCAGTTTGCTATCGAAAAAAATTGTTAATATATTCCAAAAAGCCGATGAAATTTGGACACCTTCAAATTTTTCTCGTCAAGCTTTTGTTGATTCGGGCATTCCTTTCAATAAAGTACAAGTTTTACCAAATGGAATAAATCCTGAAATATTTACTCCTGAAGGTAATGTTTATAAACTTGACACAGAAAAACGATTTAAATTCTTATTTGTCGGTGGAACAACCTATCGCAAAGGATTTGATGCGTTAATTATGGCATATATAAAGGCTTTCAAAAAAACAGACGATGTTTGTTTAGTTATAAAAGCTACAGGTGCAAAAACTTATTATCGCAATCAAACAATGGAAAATATTATTGCCAGAGTACAAGAAAATCTTGAAACTCCTGAAATAATTTATATAGAAGATGATACCTTGACGGAAAATGAAATATCATCTTTATATCGCGCTTGTGATGCTTTTGTATTACCTTACCGTGGCGAAGGATTTTCGCTACCAACTTTGGAAGCTATGGCTTGCGGATTACCTGTTATTGTTACTCGTGGCGGTGCAACAGATGATTTTACTACCGATGAAACAACTTGGTATATTAATGCCATAAAAAAATCGATTGGAACAAATATCGATGGCGATGAAATGGCAGGTGAAACATTTGTTTTAGAACCTGATATTCAAGAATTAATTGACACATTAAAACATATATACAATAATCCAGAAATTATTTTTTCACAAGGACTACTAGCTTCTTATCATGCAAGAAAAAAATGGACTTGGAACAAAGCTACTTTGAAGATTATCTCGCGCCTAGACTATCTATATTCAACTAATATGACGGAAAAAGCACAAAAAATACTTACTGATAAAAATGACACATATTTAGAAATATGTTACGCAGAATATGAATTTACAAATAACAACTTAGAAAAAGCAGAAGAAATATATGTTAATACTTTAGAAAATGATAAGTTAAACAATAAGTTCACTGCACATTGTTTCAATAGATTAGCACAAATAGCTATTACAAAAAATAAATTTTTAGATGCTTATAAATACATAGAAGCTTCTAAAGCAGTTGAAGAAAATAATCCAGAAACAGTTTATTTAGAAACATTTATACTAAATGCAGAAGAAAAATATATCGAAGCATTAGAAAAAATTACTCCTATAGTTGAAAATTGGAACGACTTCAAATTCAATGCAACATTAGGTGTTAATCTCTCTAAGTACCTTTTACAAATAGCAGATACATTTATGCTAATGGAAGAATATGCTGAAGCTTTAGAAGTATATACAGCTGCTCTGGCAAAAGACAACTATTCACCTGAAGCTTGTTTCGGATTAGGAGTGTGCTATAAAAAAGCAAATGTATTAGATGAAGCTAAAAAAATGTTTGAATGGGCTATAACATATAACCCTGATTATGAATTAGCTAAAAAAGAACTAGCTGAGCTAAATGCTCAGCAATAGCAATTCCCCTTCGTACCAAAGGGAATTTTATAATTCAATTTGGTATTAATCATAAAAATTCCATAAATCATAGTTTAGACAAAAAAATTAGGGCTGATTCCATTTTCAGGATTCAGCCCTTTTTAGTTGGTTTGTTGTTAAATGTTTTTTATATAATTATTATGATTTTTTTCATTATAAGCAAACTAGCTATTTTTTATTTTCTTCTTGGTATTCTTTGATAATTTCTTCTTGTATTGCTTTAGGAGTTTGAGCATACTTCAAAAATTCCATAGTAAATTCACCCTTACCTTGCGTAACACCACGTATATCCGTAGAATAGCCGAACATATCGCGCAATGGCACTTCCGCATTAATTGTTACAAATCCGTTTTCGTTTACCGTATCAACTATTATTCCGCGTCTTTGGTTGATTTGCCCTATTACGTTTCCTTGAAATTCTTCTGGAGCTGCTACTTCAAGTTTCATTATAGGCTCTAATACAACTAATCCTGCTTTTGGCACAACTTCACGAATTGCAGCACGCGCTGCTAACATAAACGCCATTTCAGAAGAGTCAACGGGATGCATTTGTCCATCATTTAACTCTATAAAAGTATTGACAATAGGTTGTCCGATAAGCACACCTTCAGCCAGTTGCTCTCTAAATCCTCTTTCACAAGCAGGAATATATTCTTTACCTATTACACCACCAACAATAGCATTTTTAAATGTAAATTCTTCTTGTCCTTCGGCTACGAAAGGCTTAATATAACCTGCAACTCTTGCAAATTGACCTGCACCACCTGTTTGTTTTTTATGAGTATAGTTAAATTCTGCTTGTTTTGTTATTGCTTCACGATATGCAACTTTAGGCTTACCTACAACAACTTCGCAATTATATTCACGCAACATTCTTGCAATGTAAATCTCAAGATGGAGCTCGCCCATACCTCTTATAACTGTTTCACCACTAACTTTATCACGTGAAACTTGGAAAGTAGGATCTTCTTTCGTAAATCTATTAAGTGCTTTAGAAAAATTAGTTTCTCCATCACGACTTTTCGGAGCAACTGCTAACTCTATTACAGGCACAGGAATAAACATTGAAGTCATATTCACATTTATCTGACCATCTGTAAAAGTATCGCCTGAAGCACAATCTAAACCAAATGTTGCAACTATATCACCTGCATTTGCTTCTTCTATATCATTCATTTCATTAGAGTGCATCCTTACAAGACGATTAACTTTTGCTTTCTTCTTATTTGTACTATTATAAATAAAATCGCCTTTCTTAAGCACGCCTTGATAAACACGCATATAAGTTAATTGCCCGTAACGTCCGTCTTCTAATTTAAAAGCTAAAGCAACCAATGGTTTTGTGTTGTCGGTAGCTAGTTCTATTTTTTCTTCGTTATTGTCTAAATCAAGAGCCTGATTCTTTATCTCTGTTGGATCTGGTAAGTAATCAATAACACCATCAAGAAGTGTTTGAATACCCATATTCTTTTTTGCAGTACCACAAAATACAGGTGTAATATGCAAAGCTATTGTCAAACGTCTTATTGTTTTCACAAGAAGATCCATAGGGATTTCTTCATCAGCTAGAAACTTCTCAGCAATAATATCATCATAATCAGCTAATCTTTCTATAAGCTGCATACGACGCTTATTAGCTTCTTCCAACAAATGCGACGGAATTTCTGTCTCTACAAGTTCTTCGCCATTATTACCTTTATAATAAATAGCTTTCATTTTTAATAAATGGACAACACCCTCAAAGTTATCTTCTAAACCTATGGGCATAGTTATCATTACTGGCTTATGCCCTAACTTCTCTTCTAATTGCTTAACCACTCTATCAGCATTAGCTCCATTTCTATCTAGCTTATTTATAAAAGCAATACGAGGTACAGAATATCTACGCATCTGCCTGTCCACAGTCGTCGATTGACTTTGAACACCAGCAACACCACAAAGAACTAAAACCGCTCCGTCTAAAACTCGTAAAGAACGCTCTACTTCAACCGTGAAATCTATATGACCCGGCGTATCTATCAAATTAATGTTATAATCTTTCCACTTACAATAAGTAGCTGCAGACTGAATAGTAATTCCTTTCTCTCGCTCTAATTCCATCGAATCCATAGTAGGACCATCACCTGTCTTACTACGCGTTTCTACCATTTTATAAATTTTACCTGTAAAATAAAGAATACGCTCACTTAAAGTTGTTTTACCTGAATCAATATGAGCAGTTATTCCAATATTTCTAAGTTTTTTAATATCAAACATTATTCTTATAATATCAAATTAGTTTCTAACAATTAAAATTTAGTATGAAATATAAATATAAGCAAATTTTGTAAAAAAAAAATTAATATTAAATAAATAATTTGTAAAAAAAGATGTTTTTTTTACTTTTAACGGCTTTTTTCCATTAATTTATACCTTTTCTCAGCACAACTAACAGAAACGTTTTTTATAAATAAAAGCTATTTTTTACAAATTATAAATTATATCTAATATGTTTATATGAAGTTAATATGTTTTTGTTTTAAATATTTATAAGGAAATATAAGCAAAAAATATTTAATTTTTCAATTTAATTAATTATATAATTAGTTCGTTTCTATTATCTGAACTGTGATTTATATGATTTTTGTGGTTTTAAGATGTTGTTAAAATTCCACTTCGGAACGAAGGGGTGGCAAACGAAGTTTGACGGAGTAGTCAATAAAAAAAACTCATTCTGCCGATTAAAAATCCGAATGAGCTTTTCGTACTCGGGACGGGACTTGAACCCGTACGAAGTTGCCTTCACAGGATTTTAAGTCCTGAGCGTCTACCAGTTCCGCCACCCGAGCACAGACAATTTATTTATCTTAATAACAATATATGATTTATAAAATAGATTACAAAATTAACATTTTTTTTTGAAATTACAAAATAATTTTATGTTTTTTTGAAAAAAATTAAAAATTTTCGAAGATTTTTGAATTTTCAGACTTTTCAAAATCAGTAATTGAAATGCCATTTATATCTCTATCTTTTATATTTAATACAGACATATCTATATTTTTAAAACTATTACTTAAATTCTTATCAGATAAATCCCACTGAATATCGTCTGAAAAAATAGAAATAGTTCCTTCACATTCGGGATTGTAAGTTCCTGAACAAAAATACTCTATCAATGAATCTTCAAGAAGCCAAGTTCCGTGAGCAAAACCCGGCGGCAACCAAATCCAATCGCTATATTGAGAAGTACTTTTAACTTCATAAGCTATAATCTTTCTATACGTTAAACTATTAGGACGCAAATCTAAAGCAAAATCAACTAAACAGCCATAAATCAACCTAACTAATTTACCCATATAAGGACTCCATTGAAAATGTAACCCGCGAAAAGTATTAGCATAAGAAAAAGCTTCATTAACTTGTTGAAACTCTACATCTTCCAAAAATTTACAATGATTGCGAAAATCATTTTTATTATAAACTTCAGTAAAATATCCACGACTATCGTTGAATTTCTCAAAACGAATAACTTTAATATCCTGAATTGCTAAGTCCTTTATATCTATTATCTTCATAACATTACATTAAAAAATTCTGCCAAATCATTATTATTTCTTCAGGAAATAAGATAAAAGAAACTATTATCCCAACTATAGCTCCTGCAAAATGTGCCGAATGATTAATGCCATCATCTATCCGCCTATCCGCAAATTTACACCATAGCAAATAGATTACACCAAAAATAGCTGAAGGTATAGGAATTGGAATAGGAAAAAACATAATCCTATTAGTCGGATAAATTAATATAGAACTGAATAAAATACCCGAAATAGCACCCGAAGCACCCAAAGAACGATAATAATAGTTATCTTTATGCCTGATTAATGTCGGTAAGTGACTTAAGATCAAACTAAGTATATAAATTATAAAAAAATTAATCTCACCTACTGCATACGCTAAGTCAAACGCAAAAAAATAAAATGTCAGCATATTGAAAAACAAGTGCATAAAATCGCCATGGACAAGCCCACTTGTTAGCAATAAGTACCACCTGTTTTTATGTATTACATGATAAGGCGAAAACATTAATTTTTCTAAAAAAGAACGTCGCCTTAAAGCTATTAAACTTATAACTATTGTAAGAATAAATATAAAATGTGAAATACTAAAAATAGATTTGCTTAACATAATATATCAAAATAAAATATAATAGTCAAATTCCCCTTCGTGAAGAGACGGCAAACTAAGTCTGACGCGGAGTAGTCCCACACCTCCCCCGCTACGCTAAAATTAGGACAGAACACCCTCATTCTACATCATTCCACAGGAGGAGAATTATAAGATTTATATAATTTTAAATATTCTATTTAATCTAGTTATCTCAAGCAAACGCATAACATTCTCTGGCACAGAAGATAAAACTAATTCTATATTCTTAGAAAGTAAATCGTTATTTGCTTTAGTTATCATTCCAAGACCAGAACTATTTATTAATTCCAATTTTTCCATATCTAAAATTAATACTTTTATATTCGTAGGAATATTTTGAATAGTATTGGCAAAATCCATAGCATCTTTACCGCCAAGCGCTTCTCTGTTCATTTTTATTGTTGCTGAACCAACTTCCGGAGTATCTATAAGAAAAGAATACATAATTTAATCAAATTTAGTTTAAGGTTAAAAATTAAAAATAATTTATATATTTCGTAATTTGTAATTTCGTTTTTTTTTTATTTAGTTTCAAATGTTGAGTATTTCATTGCTTTTTTATATTGTCTTATACTTACTAGCTAGAAAAATTCCACTATTAGGGCGTTCTGCCTCGTTTTTACGTAGCGGGGAAGGTGTGGTGTGGTTATTATGTATTGTCCTGAAATATGCCAAAAAATTAGAAATTTACAAAATAGTACTGTACTTGTTTTTTTATCCCGTTAGAGATAGCATGTTGGTAAAAAAGTTTATGTTTTACTCTGTTTCGGCCCGTATGGGACGAGATTAATAATTTACATTTTTTTTACCGATATTTTGTGCCTACGGCACATATTTATGTTTACCTTTTTATGTTTTTAAAAAGATTACTAAAATTTCTCAAAAACACACTAATCATATAAATCGCAGTTCAAACAAAAATAAAAAAATAACTAGCTTCACCTGCCACCCCTTCGTACCAAAAGGAAATTTTTACTATTTACTGAGCTTCATCAATATCATCTATAATTGAAGTACCAATATAAAACAAATTTTTTTTGCGAGGTTTATGATTTTTTGTGAAAATATAATACTTATCATCTGATATTTGTTTATGTTGCAAATAAGCATTTACAACTTCTTCAAAATTTGCAGTTTCAATGGAATCACAAATCTCAACTTGTTCTCTATGTAATATCACAAAATCATCAGAAATAGAATGCCCTAATAGATAATGAGTATCTAAATCTTGCTTTAACTTTTTGAAATTAAAGTAAGTTAATTCTATTTTAGGTGTACAAAGTCCATCAATTTCTTTAGCAGCTCTATAGGATAAATCAAAAATTCTTGATTTTTTAAAAGGTCCTCTATCGTTAACTTTAACGAGGACTGATTTATCGTTTATAGGATTAGTAACTTTCACAATAGTACCGAAAGCAATTTTTTTATGTGCCGCAGTGTATCCATACATATCGTATATTTCACCGCTTGCAGTTCTTCTATTGTGAAATTTATGTGCATAATAAGAAGCTATTCCCGTTTGTTTCCGCAAGTATTGATCTACATTTATACTTGTTGTTGCCTTACTTTCCGCCTCGTTTGTCTTTATCTCAAGAGTATCTTTTGTACTATCAAGAGCGACAAAATACGGAATAGTAAGAAACAAAAGCAAATTCAAAAAAAAATTATGAATCATTATTCACCTAAAAAAAATGTTATTTTCTACATTTATTTTTCAATTAATGTTTTTTTCTTTCTTAATTACGACCAACTCCCTATCTTGATATGAACCTAGCTTTAATTCTAAACTTTAATTCTTGCTCTTTCTTAATAGGTACTTTAAAAATAATAGTATTAGCGTTTTTTTGCGTCCATTTATAATCTAATGCTAAAATTTCCCAAGTATTATAAAAGCCAACAGGACATTCAAAATCTACTTCTATATCTTCTTTACTTTTTCTATTTCTTAAATAGTATTCGACTTCAACTTCTTCAATTTTTTCAGCAATTTGTTTTCTTTCTACAGTTCTTGATGTTAGAACAACGTCAAAAGCTTTTCCAATTTTAACTTTTATATTTTCATCTTTAGGAGTGTGTTCAATTCTGTCCTCACCAATAAATTCTAATGTTTTTCCCGTTGACTTATTCATTCTTATTCGTCCTTTAGGAAATGGCAACCCTAAGTTGTTTTCTTTACTATTTTTAAATTCAACACTAACATTTACTTCTGTTTTGTTAGATTGCGAGAATGAATTAATTGAAGGCGGTCTTACAGTATATGTTTTTTTCACAGGAACAGATTTCGCTGTAAATAAAGAAATTTGTTTATCTTCATTGTTTTTTATTGTAGTTTGACGATCTAAATCATAAAGATGATATTCAAAAAATTCTTCTTCTGTAAAGCCATCATTGTATGCTCCTTGCGTTTCCATACTCATTTTTGCCATTCTCGGCATATAAACAAACTCGTCTTTAATGCGGTTTACTTCGCCAGCTATCAACTTTAATTGAGCATCTTTATAAGTAGCTCCTGAATTATTTTTTATAGTTACCCAAGCATTTATATCCATTTTAGAATCGTCGTCATTCAACTCTGCAACATACTCTGCTGTCCAAGACATTCCGCTTGTTTGATAAGAAAGTTCAGCTGTTTGATTAGCTGTTTTGTCTGCTTCTATTGTCCAAACTAAGGTTGGGCGTGTAATTAAATCTTCAGGTAAATCCGGTACATAAATTTGAGCTTTTTGCATATCACTCAACATTACAAGTCCACCTTCTGCACGTTGTAAGACTAATTTATTTCCAGAAGCACTAAGCAATTTACCTTTAATAACTTGTCCATCTAAATTAACATTAATTTCTTTATCAATATATTTATCTAAAATTTTATATATATTAACTAAATCATATTGATAATTTTGTTCTAAAACTTTTGCAGGTAGCTTAATAAAAACAGAAGTAGGATCTATTTGCTCTGCAACATCTTGGATATTAACATAGTTAATTCCTTTTTTCAAGGAAATTTCTCGTGTTTCTTTTATAACTCCTAAATTTTCATTATAAACAGTTACACTTGTTTTTTTAGGTAAATTTTGTGCTTCAAGTGTATTTATAGATATAAGCGAAGTTATAGCTATAATTAAAATTAGTTTTAAGTTTGTAGTTTTCATTTTTTTATTCTAAATAATTTATAAAATCTTGTAAAATAATAGCAGCAGCTATTTTATCAGTGCTTCCTTTAGTTGCACGAAATTTCTTTTTTTTCCCTATTTCTAACATTGTAGTTACTGCTTTTTTTGAACTAAACGACTCATCTTGAATAAAAACAGGCAATTCACTTTTTATTTTTAATTCTTCAATAAATTTTTCTAAATGTTCAATTAGTTCTAAATGCGAATTTGACTCTGTATCGTATATAGGTTTTCCTACAACAATCGCACCGACATTTTCTTTTTCGATCAATTTCAGCAGGAGCTCCCAAAAATTATTATCTCTATAATTCAAAACTAAAAGAGGAGTTACAGAAATATGTAAAGCATCAGAAATAGCTATGCCTACACGCGACTTTCCGAAATCAATCCCAAGTATCCGTTTAAAATTTATCTTTTCTTTTAGTTGCTTATCCAATAAAAAACGTTAGCTATTAGAATGTAAAAAAATACTCTTTATCCTACAAGTGATTTATGTGCAATTATTACGCAAGTTCCAAATGTTGTTTTATAAAATTCAACTTCTCCAAAACCAGCTTCTTTTACTGTTACCCAGATATCTGCATACGTATATGAATCACCTGATTCTGTGTTTACCAACAAATTAATTGACTGCAATACTGTAACAAGAGGAGAAGTACGATGGTCATCAATAAGCTGTTGATGAATAATTAACTTTCCACCACGAGCAAGTGATGTATATACTCTTTTAAGAATATTTATATTCTCTACAACAGAATAATCATGCAAAAGATTGCTAATGAAAATACAGTTATAATCTTCACCAAAATCATCTTCTAACAAATCACCTTCAATAAAATTTATGTTTTTTTCTAAGGTAGAACATTCTTCTCTTATCATTTCTTCAGCAACATTTACAACTTTCGGATAATCAAAAAGATAGACTTGAGTATTAGGAGATTCTTTTGCAAACTCTACTGCATAACGTCCCGAACCTAAGCCCAAACATAGTAATTTGTTAAAAGATTTAATATTGCTAAGCAAAAATTTCATTATATATTCTATTTCGATTTTTGCTCTCCAGTTTGCCGATAAAAGAAAATCATGTATCCATTTTTCATCTTTGTCACACAACCTATCTTTAGCTTTAACTTTGCCTGTCTTTATAACTTCTGTTAATGTTCCCCAACTTTCCCATAAGTCCGAGCTATGAAGCAAAAACCCATAATAATCTTCGCTTGTTTTAATTAAATGTTGTGCTGATAATTCTGTATTTTTATAATACATCTCAGTCTTATGTAGCAACTTTATAGCTACAAGCGCATTTAGTAAGCGTTCTAAGAACCTACTATTTACTCCTAGAGTTTCTGCTAATTCTGTTGCAGTTTTTTTCTCTTTTCCTATTAACGAAAATATATCTAATTCTACGGCAGAAAATAGGACTTGACTTTTTTGAAATCCTATAGCTATTTCTTGAATGATATTATATGCAGAGCCTTCAGCCCAGCGAGGATCAATTTTAGGTTTTGCCATAACTTACTCCATTTTTTATTTTTTTCTAATACACAAACGTTTTAAAATAAACATATTTTTATTAAATTCAAAATTTATATAAAAAAATGCCTTTTATATTATCTTTATTATTTTTTTTAGCATAAAATTAACATAAAAGGCAAGTCTTGAAATAGCATTAACTTATAAAATATTAGCTTTGTTGATTAAAGAGTTCTTTAATCGTAGCTATTGAACTTAAAACACCCGTTGCTTCGTAAGGCATAAACACCATTTTGTTCGGATTGTCCGATATATCTTTCAAGCTTTCAATATACTTAAGAGCTATAAGATAAGAAGCAGGATCAGCTTTTGTACTAGCTAAAGATTTTGAAACAATTTCTATAGCTTTCGCTTCCGCTTCCGCTACACGTAGTTTAGCTTCAGCCACACCTTCAGCTTCTAATATACGTTTGCGTTTTTCACCTTCAGCAGAGATAATTGCGGATTGTTGATTTCCTTCAGCCGTTAAAATTGCAGATTGTTTTTCACCTTCAGCCGTTAAAATTACAGCGCGTCTGTTACGTTCTGCTGTCATCTGTTTTTCCATAGTTACACGAATATCTTCAGGCGGAAGAATATTGCGAACTTCAACGCGAATAACTTTTACACCCCATTTGTCTGTAGCGCTATCCAAAACACCACGCAACTTCGCATTAATCGCTTCACGGCTTGATAAAGTGTGATCCAAATCCATTTCACCTATAACGGAACGTATTGTACTTGTTGTAAGTTGCTGAATACCTATACTTACATTGAAAATTTCGTAAACAGTTTTTATCGGATCTATAACCTGCCAATAAACAACACAATCCACCTGCATAGTAACGTTATCACGCGTTATAACAGATTGAGGATCTATATCTATAAGTTGCTCACGTAAATCAAGAGTACTGCGAACCTTATCAATAAATGGAACGATAATATTTAAGCCCGACTGAGCAAGTTTATGAAATTTACCAAGTCGTTCAATAATTTTAACAGAAGCTTGATTAACAACTTTTACACTGGAAAAAGCAACTATTACAACAAAAATAATTAAAGCTATAATTAATGTCATATTTTTACTCCCTATAAAATAAAAATGAATACAAAAAAATAGATAGACGTAATTAATTATAATTTATTTTTTAATAATTACTAAAATATACAAAAAAATATCTTCTAAAAAATATTTAGAAGATATAAAAATAATCGTAGAATTAATATCTGTTATTAGCTCTAAATTTACTTGCCTATTCCAAAAATTGCTTTGAAAACATGCATAGCTACTTCAGGGTTCTCTTTCATTCTACGTATTGAATAACCATACCAATCCTCGCCAAACGGCACATAAATTGTTACATTGTGTCCGTCTTCTAAAAGCTTATTACGACGCTCTTCACGAACTCCTAAAAGCATTTCAAAACTATACTTATCCTTGCTTAAATTAAGTTCTTTTATGCGTTTTTCAGCATATTGAAGTAAATCTTCATCATGAGTAGCTATAGCAGGAAATGCACCATTAGGAATGTTTTCTAACAATAAATCTAACAATTTCTTATAGTTATCCCTAATTTCTTCTTTGTCTTTATAGGCAATAGAAGCACTTTCTACATAAATACCTTTACATAGACGTATATTAGGTTTTAATTCTAAAAGAGATCTAATATCACTTTCCGTACGCTTCAAATAAGCTTGCAAAACTATTCCTACGTTTGTAAAACCTTCTTCTAAAAGACGACGATAAAGCGCAACAGTAGCCTCCGTATATGGCGAATTTTCCATATCAATGCGACAAAAAAGACCAAGTTCTTTAGCCTTAGCTACTATCATTTTTATATTTTCATAGCCGAACTCCGCATCTATTCCTAAACCATTAGAAGTAGGTTTAATTGATAAATAAGATGGTAAATTCTCTTTCTTAATTGTATCAAGAACAACCATAGAAGCATCTCGCTCTTTTATAGCGCGCTCCCTCTCAGTAACAAATTCGCCAAGCACATCTATAGTAGTGCCACCACCAAGCTTAGCAAAATCTTTAGTCGTTTGAATAGCATCGGAAAGTTTTAAGCCCGAAATATACTTTTTCCCAAAAAACCAAATCAACTTCTTTGGCATTAAAGGAATTATACTAACAATAAGTCTGTTAAACATAATATTTTTACTTTAAAAAATTTGAAAATTAATTTTGTATCTAATTATTCTCTAAATATAATCATTTAATTTGCAAAATTAACATTTTTTTTTTTGAAAAACTATATTTTTTTCGTTTTTATAAAAAAAATGCAGTTGTTGATAATTTTATTTTATTATTAGAAAAAAAAATGATATATTTGTAATCCTATTGTTTTGAATATATAAAAAAATAAATAAATGAGGGAACACAAATGAAAAGAACATTTCAACCAAGTCGTAGAAAACGCGCAAATAAACATGGATTTCGCGCAAGAATGGCAACAAAAAACGGAAGAAGAGTGCTAGCTAGTCGCAGAGCAAAAGGAAGACGTAAACTTACCGTTAGCGACGAATAAATAAATGCTGCAAATATGCTGCAATTAAAACCAATTAAGGGATTTAATAATATAGGACTTATCTATAAAAATGGTAATAAGTTCTATGCAAACAATGCTACAGCAATTGTTGTATTTAGAAAAAATTATTCTTGCCAAAACGTAACAAAAGAAAATTCTACTATATACTTCGCTGTTATTATAGGAAAAAAAACTGCAAAAAAAGCAGTTGTCCGAAATAGAATAAAAAGATTGTTACGTGAAAGTTTAAGAATACTAACAAAACAATATCATGAAAAAATTAATTGCATAGAACAAATTATACTATATTACAACGCAGCACCAACTCATCAAAAACTTATAAAACTTAAAGACATTATGCCTGCTATTGAAAATATTTTAATGCAGGCTTTTATTTATTATAATGACAATAGTACGCAAAATTTTAATAGCTCCGATAAAAGTATATAAGAAAATTATATCACCTATTCTTCCAAACTCATGCCGTTATGTACCTACTTGCTCGCAATATACAATAGAAGCTATAGAAAAACACGGCATTTTCGGAGTACTGCTCGGCATGTGGCGTATATTAAGATGCAATCCTTTCGCTAAAGGTGGCTTTGACCCTGTCCCTGACAAGCTCTTTAAAAATAATAAGTTGTAATAGACTACTCCGTCAGGCTAGCGCCTGCCACACCTTCGTCCCGAAGGGGAATTTTGTAGCCCGACCTTCAGGGAAGTTGAATTTAAAAAATCCCCAAAATCATATAAACCACAAAAATCACAGTTCAGACAATAGAAACAAACTAATACATAATTAAAAATGCTATTACTAGCTAGCGCGAAGATTATAATTTTATAGAAAAGAATAAAAAAAAAGAGCTCAGCTAAAAAATAACTAAGCTCCTTTTAATTTAATTGCTTGCACGAAAATTAAATGCTAATACCTTTACGTATTGTTCGCATCCATGCAATTTCGTTTGTTCCAAACCCAGTAACATAAATAAAATATATTCCGTCAGGAAGATTTGCTAAACTTATTGTAGCGCCAGGGTTATCATCTGTTTTTGGAGTAAAACCACCTTCTGGAAATTCAATTGTTTTTACTATCGGACCATCAATAGTCTCGGAAAGTGGCATACTATATATAGTTTCACCAAACAAACTAGCAGGTTGTCCTGTGCGTGTTTCGTTTAGAACTACGTTACCTGTCATTACATCTATTACCTTTAACGTAAAAGCAGACTCTTGCCAAAATACTGTAATTGAAGTATCTGTTGTAGTTGGTCTATTAATACCAGCTTCACTTCTAACTAAATTATTCGGCAAATACCAAACAGTATCAAGAGTTTGCTGAGCACAATTAGTAATAATTCCAAATCTCGGAATGCCATAATTTCTATGAACTTCTATTTTTGTATAGACATTAGAAGTTGGACTGCACGGCATAAGCTCAGTAGTTATTTTGTGCTGCTTGCCCCACCAACGATTATACCCATCTTCTAACGTAAAATCATCAAGTTGCATTTTCACAGAAGATTGTGAATAAGCCATTGTAGCTCCCAAAAAGAAAAATAGTGAAGCTACCATTAAAATTTTCTTTTTCATTTTATTGAACTCCTTTGATTATAAATAAAAAAATAACAGTACTAATTTAAACTTTTTTTTTATTTTTCCAAATATTTTTTAAAAAATATTTAAAAAAACTGAATAATTTTTACTTAATATATATATCTTTCATAACTTATTTCACAGCAAGTTTCAAAGAAGCTATTATTATATCTTGTATTGTAGCATCTTTATCTAAACTAGCTAGTGCTTTTTTTACTGCTTTTTCCGCTGTTGCTTTATTATGTCCGAGACCAATTAATGCGGCAATAGCTTCTTCTGCATTAAAGACATTTGTAGTACTTTCAACGCCTTGAACACCTAATTTTGTTATTTTATCTCTTAGGTCTATCAAAATTCTTTCGGCTGTTTTCTTTCCTATTCCCGGAATTTTTTGCAGTAGTGTTAAATTGTTCTCGCCTATAACTTGAATTAATTCGTAGCTATCAACAGAAGATAAAATAGCTATGGCAGATTTAGGTCCTATTCCTGGAACGGTCAGCAACATTTTAAATATCTCTCTTTCAACATCATCAGCAAATCCGAACAACAACAATGCATCGTCTCTTGGTATAAGAAAAGTTTTTATAGTGATTAGCGTTCCTATTTCCGGCAACTTTTCAGAAGTATTTGCAGAAACTGTTAATAAATATCCTACTCCTGAACAATCAACAACAATTTCTGTTGCTTTTTTTAAAACTAAATTTCCTGTAATTTGTGCAATCATTTTATATTAATTTTATGAAAAACATTCAAATATATGAAATTATTTTATTAATCTTACAAAACATATCAAATAATACTATAATTTTTCGTATTTTTGTTGTTAAATGATTGTTAAAAGTGAAGCTGTTGTTTTGCAAGTAAGGCAATTTGGAGATTCGAGTAAAATAGCTATTTTATATTCTAAAGAATATGGCAAAATATCTGTTATAGCAAAAGGTGCTTTCACTGCTAAAAATAAATTTGGCGGTGCTTTAAGTCCTTTATCTTATGTAAATGCAATTTTTTATAAGAAATCAAGTACTGATTTACATTTACTCAAAGAAATTGAATTGATAAAACCACTTACCAAACTTTCAGATAATTATGAAAATTTATTATTAGGACTTACAACTTGTGAATTTTTATTAAACACGCAGTTAGAATACTCTGCAAGCGAAGAATTATTTGTAAATCTTGTAAATTATTTACAATTGTTAAATAATTCCAAAGAGGAAAATTATTCATTAACTTCTTTATTTTTATTTAAGTTATCCGAATTGATAGGTTTTTTAGTTGATTTTTCTTTTGTCAAAGAATATCTAAATTCTTGCAACGCAAACAGTCATATTTCATTTTTTTTAGACGATATTTCAATAGCTACAAAATTTAATTCTAATTATTGTTACAATTTTAAGACAACTACACTAGTAAAATTATTGGATTATCATCAAAAATCTTTTTATTCACCTACATTTACTTCTTATTTAACTAAAGATGAATTTATTGAAGTTGCATTTTTTTTCAATAATTTTTTTGTTTTTCATTTAAGTAAAAAATTTTCTATTAAATCTCTTTCACTATTAGTTTGATTATTTTTCTGATACTTATAACATTATGTTACTAAATATTTTTATTACGATTTTATTTGTTTTTGCAAATGCTTTTTGTGTTGCAGCGGAATTTGCCATTGTCAAAGTTCGTATGTCGCAATTACGTATTAAGGCTAAAGAAGGCAGCAAGTTAGCAGCACTTTCTCAAAATATTGTTACTCACCTTGACTCTTATCTTTCAGCAACACAATTAGGTATTACTCTAGCTAGTCTTGGTTTAGGTTGGATTGGTGAACCTGTTGTGGGCGAAATCATTCTAATAGCTATAGATTACTTAAACTTAAATATCACACCTGAAACGGCTCATTCTTTATCTTTACCTATTGCCTTTTCAGTTATAACTATTTTACACATCGTTTTAGGTGAATTAGTCCCGAAATCTTTAGCAATTCTTTACCCTGAAAATGTTACGATGACGCTTTCCATTCCATTAAAGATTTTGCATACAATATTCCGACCTTTTATATTTATTTTAAATGGCACGGCTAATGCCTTAATACGCTTAGTTGGACTGCAACCACCTACAGAAAATGACGAATATCATTCTACAGAAGAACTTAGAATGATATTAGCAGACAGCTCAAAAAGCGGTGAATTGGAAAATGAAAAACATAAGCTACTTGATAATATATTTGACTTTTCCGATACGCCTGTAAAACAAATTATGGTTCCACGTAATAAAATCATAGCTTTAGAAAAAGACACGGAAATAATTGAAATTTGGGAAACTATAATAGAATATGGCTATTCTCGCATTCCTATCTATGACCAAGATATAGATAATATAATAGGAATGGTTTACGGAAAAGATCTTCTAACATTAATAAAAAACAGGAACTTAATTATATTAGAAGACATTATAAGAAAACCATTATTTATTGATGAAAACGAATACATATCTAAAGTGTTAAAAAAGATGCAAACTTCACACTTGCATTTTGGTATAGTTTATAATGAGTTTGCAGGCACAGCAGGTTTAGTTACACTTGAAGATATTATAGAAGAAATAGTTGGCGAAATCCAAGATGAACACGACGATGATGCCGAAACGTTTGTTAAAGCTGTAAGTAACGAAGATTTTGATGTTATTGCTTCTTTAGCTATAAGTGATGTTAATGACTTTTTACCTGTTGAAATCCCCGAAAGTGAAGATTATGAAACTGTCGGCGGATATATTTTAAGTTTAACTAGCTCTATCCCGAAAGAACAAGAGCAAATTGTTACAGATGACTATGTGTTTTTAATTACAGGCGCTTCATCTCGCAAAATAGAAAAAGTTCGCATAAGCTACAGACCTAAAGAACAAGATAACACTAACGAAGATGAAGAGGAGAACTCGTAATTTCAAATTGATATTTTAAAGTGGCAAATGAAGTTTGACGTGGTAGTCGTTTGAAGTCGGAAGACGGGAGACAGAAGCAATTGACAATGGATTTTTTAACCGCAAAGAACACAAAGACTTACGCAAAGATCGCAAAGAAGATAGAAGTCGGATTGTGTCGATTTACCTGATTTATATGATTAGTGTGATTTTAAGATGTACTAAAAATTCCCCTTTGGAACGAAGGGGTGGCAGGCGCTAGCCTGACAGGGTAGTTTTTAATAAAATTTACTACAAACCCCGTAGGGGTGGCATTATTATAGAAAAATTAATGCACAAAAACAAAGAAACCCCGTAGGGGTGACATAGCGTTCTTGTTTGGCTAATTAAAAATGTCACCCCTACGGGGTTTTATCAAAATTTGGACTTCACAATGCTATAATAATGTCATCCCTACGGGATTTTTAAAGGATATATAATTAATAGCCACATCGTCTGCTAGCGCAGACACTCCTCCACAAGAGGAGAATTCAAAAATTATTTTCTCTGTCTGTTTTGAGCGATTTTTATAGCAGCTATTATTGCAGCTAGTGTACTTTTAGCGCTAACATTGCTTTTCCCTACCATATCAAATGCGGTTCCGTGATCGGGCGAAGTCCTTACTATTGGTAAATTAGCCGTGAAGTTTACTCCGCTACCGTTAGCGATTAATTTTAATGGGATTAAACCTTGATCGTGATACATTGCAACTACTGCATCAAATTTCTCATAGCTACCGTGAGCAAAGAAACCATCAGCAGCAAAAGTTCCCGAAACATTAACTCCTTTACGTTTCATCACTTCCAAAGCAGGAGCTATTACTTGCAATTCTTCTTTTCCCATTAATCCGTTTTCTCCTGAATGCGGGTTCATTCCTAAAACAGCTATATTCGGTTTTTCTACAGCAAAATCTTTACGCAAGCTCCTATTCAAATGATAAATTAAAGTAGACAACCTTTTTTTTGTAACGCGCCTTGAAACAAGATACAAAGGAATATGCGTAGTAGCTAAAACTACACGTAAGTTCTCGTGAAATAATATCATTATCGGATTTTTAACATTGCACATTTTCGCTATATGTTCCGTATGCCCTATAAAACCAACTTCCGTTTCATTAATTGCTTTTTTATTTACTGGCAAAGTTACAATTGCATCAAATTCACCTGCCAAAGTTTTTTTAGTAGCTTCATTTATTGCCATAATAGCTAGCTTCCCCGCTTCAGCAGATAATTCGCCTAATTTCAAATCAAATGAATAAGATAAATCATATATTTTTACTGCTTTGCTTTTTATAATTAAAGTATTATCGCAATCGCAAATTTTTGCAGGTAAATTCAATTGACATATATATTGATTTATAACTTTTCTATTGCCGAACAATGTAAAGTTATTGTATTTAATTTCATCAAGATTTAAGTTTTCACTAATAGCTTTTACGAAAGTTTCAAGCGAAATTCCGTTTGCATCTCCAATTGTTACAGCTAGTTCCATAAATTTAATTTCTCAAATTATTTTATTATTGCAAATTTTGTAATTTTTTCATCGCCTGAGCTCGTTCCGTCTATCGCCTTTATAATATAAACGCCAACATCTAATAAATTTCCATTCGTATCTCTTAAGTCCCAATAAATTCCGCCATTTCCGTCAAACTCTTCTAATGTTGCTAAAACTTTTCCGTCTAAACTCATAATTTCAACTTTAGCATTACGCGTTAAATGTCCAATAAACGCCCCTTCTACTTTGCTTAAACTTATAGGACTTGGATAAACATATACATTTTCCAAATTCTTTTCTGCAAGAGCAAATCCAAGCGTATTCCCTGCCCCAGAAGTCATTACATTACCAGAAGTTGCAATAATATTTTGAGAAGCTGTTATAAGATAGTTTTTCCCGCGTCCAAATAACATACTTTCTTCTAATAAAACTTCAATTTTATCGGGAGCAATTTGCATTATATTTTTAATATCTCCGAACGGCAAAAACTTATAATTTTCTATTGCAGTTGCTAAATCACTTTGCACAGGTTCAGAAAATTCAATGATCAATTTATTAGGTTGAATGTAATCTAATTTTTTTAGAAAGAGCTCCGTAATAAAATGATTTTTTAGAGAAAACTCTAAAACTGTATCAAGTGTATGATTGCCCCAAAAATCTCTAAATGAATGCACTTTTACTTGATATTCACCTTCGGGCAATTGCTCCTTAAAATCTAAATTTACAGTTGAATCACCTAAAACAGTTACACTTGTAATCGGAATAATTTTATCTTTTATAGATTCATTACTTATTGAAAAATTTCCTGCTTCTAACAAAAATGGTAAAAGTCCAGTGAATTTTATTTCTATAAGATTATTGTTTTCATTATACTTAGCATATATAGCTTTTGTTTTTTCCGCAGTAAATACCTCTATAGCTTGAGAAAAATAATCTTCCGTTTGGCTACATTTTACATACGCAGTATAATGCTTATTAATTCCTAAGTTCGTTATTTCAATATGGTTATCTTGTGTTTTATATATATCAAATTTTGCTTTTGGATCAGTTAGTTTTTTCGTTTCTATAATCCATAGTTCAAATTCTTTGTTTGAAACATCTGTTGTTTTCCACTGAAAATATGCCGAATTATTAGAAGTTGCCCAGCCGTCAAATTCTATAATTTCAGTTCCATTTTTATATTTTTCATCAAATTCAAAGAAAAGAGTATTAGAAAAAGCTGTAAATCCAACATCATTTTTACCGTTTTTATCCACGTCAAAAACTATCGCATTGTTCGTTAAACTTGCAGGATATGACCACATAGGAACAAGCTTTTTATTTTCTATATCCCATTTCAAAATATACAGATTAGGAAATGTAGCTATTATAACTTCATCACCTTTTTCATTATCTAAATTCCCGGCAGTTATTCCGTTTCTAAAGAAAAAACCTACTTCTAAATTAGAAATTCTTACTCCGTAAATATCATCTTCAAAAATTTTCTTAATCTTATTATTTTCGTCAAATTGAAAAACCGAATAAGTCCATATTTCATTCTCCCCTAGCTCGTTTTCTCCCATATCAAATTTTCCGAAATACAAATAAACTATTTCTTTCTTTCCGTCAGCATCTAAATCGCAACTTGTGATGTAATGCACATAAGGAACGGAATGAAAATTCTCTAATTTTATCCAATCTTTCAATTTAACATTAAAATTTTCATCAATGCCGATAATCAGTAAATAGTCATTATATCTCGTAGTTAATGCAATTTCATTAAAACCGTCGCCGTCAAAATCATCAATAGCGAAATTTTGTTGTATAGAAAATTTCTTTTCAAATTTTTCTTGTAAAATTTCTTCCATAAATTTATTGATGTCTTGTTTTACCTTTAATTTATATTCATTATCTTCGTAAGAATAAACATAAAAAGATGAAGATTCATCAACAAAAACAACATCTTCTTTTTTATCGCCATTTACATCAATAATTTGTTCGCCTTTCAAACCTTTTTCATAACCTAATTGAAATATAGGATTTGCATAAATAGAGCTCTGCTTATCTTTCTTTTGAAAAACACTATATTCCGTATAAGCGCCTGCTAAAATTTCATAAATTCCGTCGTGATTTGAATCGCCATTCCCTTTTGTAATATATACTTTTTGCGCGCTATCTATCATAACAAAGCCATCTTTTTTAGAATAATCATAGATTTGTGCCGCCCCTATCTCTAAGTTATCCGTTAACTTATTAATTGAAATGTACTCATTTCCTTTAGATTCTAGCTTTATAGGTTTATCATAAATATATGCTCTTGGCAATTCATACTCTTTTTTCTTGAAGCTATAAACAGGAAAAGTTTCGTCAGTTAAAATAAATTCAAAATCTTTCCTTGCAGTGTCAGCATCTGTTAGAATTGCAAGAGCATAAGCTTCTATTTCACCTGTAAATTTTATATCCATCGGCACAATATGATTTTTTGTAATGTGGTTATTAGAAACAACTTTTTTATAATCCATATCACTATCTTTAGGACGATAAAAAATGATAGCATTACAAGGTACATTCGTCTGAATATTAGCTACAGCTAATCGTTTTTCATAATAAAAAGGCTGATAGCAAGCAAATTTTTTTATTTCTATTCCATTTTGATCAGAACAGAATTTTATATAGCTCCGCGCTTCTAAGGTATTTCCATTTTTAAGAGTTACAATTAAATCTAAAGTGTAAGTTTTTAGAGAGTCACTGAAATTTCCTGTATAAAACTTCCCTATAATTTCATTATTTTTCGTTGTATATTGCGGTTCTACCAAAGTATCCCAAGCAATATTGTCGTAAAAAGACGGGCTATTTTCTCTAATACGCAAGACATAAGATTGAAAAAGCGGTGTCATTACATTCCCTTTTACAAAAACTGTATCTGTTCTTGACAAGTTAATCACTTGTTCATTTTTAGGATATATAATTTCTATGTTAGATTTTTCTATTTCGTTTAATGCTCTATCTGCATTTAGAATTCCAGCGCCATATTCTCGCGTCCAGCCACTAGCTACCTTTTTAGCAGAGAACTGAATTATATCGCGTATTTCCTTGCCGTTCAAAGTCTTATCTTTTTCTTTCAAAAGTGCAGCAACAGCCGAAACAAGCGGTGCAGCAAACGATGTTCCGTGTGATTTTTTATATCTATTATTTGGCAATGCCGAATATATATTTATTCCGGGTGCAGTAATATCTAATCTATCACCATAATTAAATTGATAACGCAAACTTTCATTGCAACCGCCTACAGAAATCACTTCCGAATAATCCGACGGATAATGTGGCATAGCTATACCTTTATTTCCCGCTGAAGCAACTATAACACAGCCAAGAGAATTAGCGAATTTTATAGCAGTGTGCATAAGTTCCGAACCTTGATATTCACCAAGACTAAGATTGATTACATGAGCTCCATTGATAGCTGCATAAACTATAGCATTTGCAATATCTTTAGACTCGCCTACCCCTTGAGCATCACAAGCGCGCAAAGTCATAATTTTTGCATCAAACGCTAGTCCTATTATGCCTAAGTCATTATTTTTAGCCGCAATAACTGAAGAAACTGCTGTCCCATGTCCATGCTCATCTACAGGATTACAATCTGGAAGCGTAACATCTCCAACCGAAATAACTTTTTTATCTACAAAATCATACCCAATAACATCGTCCACAAAGCCATTTCCATCATTATCAATACCGTCCAAATCTCCGAAAACTCCATCTCTTTCTTCTGTACTAGCCCAATTATCAAATCTTCCGTTTCCATTCAAATCTTCCGCAGGATTTATCCACAGCTGCTCCACTAAATCTTGATGATCATAATCAATACCTGTGTCTATTACGCCAACAACAGAACCTTTGCCTGTCGCTTTTCGCCAAGCACCTATAGCTTGTACCGCTTGAAGAGCCCATTGTTCTTTATAAAGCGGATCATTGATTTTTAATTTATCTTGCTCAATTTTATACTGAACATCAAAATATACTTGTAGTCCTTTTTCTCGCAATTCTTTTAATTTAGAATACTTATCAATATCCGACACTTGTAAATAATAGTACTTTTTTAGTTCTTCTAAAAGTAATAAAGCTTCTGAATTTGATTGTAACTCATTTATATTTTTCTTAGTTAAATCTGGAAAATTTATAGCAGGCAAAAGATTATCTTCAAGAAGAAAATTGCTCTTATTTCTTGTTTCTACTTTAACTATAATAGTTGTTTGTTTCTGTGCCAACAGAAAATAAGAAGTAAAAGAGAAATATAAGAAACAGATAAGTTTTATAAACAATGATTTTCTTGATATTAAAATAGAAGTTTTTTGCATGTTTTTTTTTGTTAAATTATAGTTTATATTTTACAAATTTATTGAATTTATTTATATTTTTCAACAGAAAAAAATGAAAATACATGTTTTGCATTGTATATATTCTATTTAGATAATTTTTCATATCACTTGTCAAAATAATAAAATTTGTTTTTTAGTTCGTAAATTACAAAAAATATGCTTATTTTTGTAAATAATTTTTACAGAAAAAAGCAATGCTTAATCTATATAAAAACATAAACAATAATAATTATCTAAACGATTACACTTCTGAAAACAAAAAACGACATTCACTTACTATACGTATTGTGATTTGTGTTTTAACCATATTAATTTGTTCCTTTTTTTATTGTTTTAACATTAACACTCCATCTTCTAATGTCGTTTCTTCTCTACGTTTAGAAAATGGTTATATTTGGACTGCTCCTTCTGTTGTTGCCGAATATAATTTTGCTGTTTATAAACCTAAGTTACAATATAGCGCTGAAGTTCAAAATGCAAGAGATAGCGCGCAAAGCGTTTTTATTTTAGATGCTTTTGCAGAACAAAACTCTATTGAGAGAATTTCATCACTTATACAAAAACTATCTACTAATGATGATATATCTTCATTATATAATTATATTTCTAGAGACAAGTTAAAAAAATTCATTGCCTTAGAACCTGAAGTTAAAAAACGTGAAATAGATAAACTAAACAAACTTCTAATCCCTTATATCAAAAGCATTTACAAACGTGGAATTATAAATATAACTCTTGACAAGTTAACTGCAAATGATGTTATTACTGTTAGACCAGCTCCGAACCAAGAATATTCTATAAATCGCGCTAATTTACTTGACAAACAAGCACTTTCTATAGAGACACAAATTTTCTCTTATAATATGTTTGACGAACATATTAGCAATTTTCTCGGCGAACTTCTTTATAAAATACTGCAATCTAACCTTATTTATTCTGAAGAATTAACTAAAAGGAATGCCAATTTAGCAGAAAAATCTGTACAAAAAACTTTAGGTATAATGCGTAAAGGCGAACTTATTGTGGAAAAAGGCGACAGATTAGACGATGATAGAATTATTAAACTAAAATCTTATTATTCTAACAGAGATGTACAAAATCAAGAAGACTATACTTTTTTAAATATTTTAGGCAATATCGGAAATGTATTTATTGCCCTCTCTTTATTATTCTTTTATTTAATTATAATCAGACAAAAAATTTGGCGAGATAACTATCAACTTCTCTTAATATGTGTACCGATCATTATAACGTGTTTTCTTGGCTGGATATCCTATCAATACGAATTAGTTTATCCAGATATGCCTTTAGAGTATTTAGTGATTTTACCTGCCTGCTCTATGTTTATAGCTATAATTTTTGATTCGCGTACCGCTTTTTACTCAACCGTTAGTATGGCTTTATTATTAGCTGGAGTACGCGAAAACGACTATTATATTGGGCTTGTAATGCTTTTCACAGGTTCTATTGCCGCATATTCTGTAAAAGATATTCAAGATAGAACACAAATTTTTAGCGCTATTATTTTTATTTTTGTTGGATTTATAATTTCTATATTTTCAATTAGTTTAGAGCGTGGATTTAACTTTTCGAAGATAATGCCACAATTACTGTTTGCTTTAATAAATGCTATAATAGCTCCTCTGCTCACTTTTCTTGCAATATTTTATTTGAACAAATATAGTAGATATATCACAACTGATATTAAATTGAAAGAATATGACGACGAAAACAATCCGCTTTTAGTAGAAATGAAACAAAAAGCACCGGGCTCTTTTGAACACTCTCGCGAAGTTGCTCAACTAGCTCAAAAATGTGCTGAAGCTATCGGTGCTAACGCTCTATTAGCTAAAGTTGGAGCTTTATACCATGACATAGGAAAACTTAACAATCCCGAATACTTTACAGAAAATAAAGATATTTATATGTATAAAGACAAGCATAGCTTGCTAACACCTCAAAAAAGTGCGGAAGTTATAAAAGAACATATTAAATACGGTATAGAAAATGCAGAAAAAAACAAACTGCCTCAACAAATTATAGATTTTATCCCTATGCATCACGGTACTACTTTGATAAAACATTTTTATAATGTAGCTCTAAATAATGCGGCTGAAAACGATAATAGCACTGTTAATGAAGAAGACTTCCGCTATCCCGGTCCAAAACCAAGAACTAAAGAAGCGGTTATAGTTATGCTTTCCGATTCAGCAGAAGCAGTTTCAAAATCTTCTAACGATTTGAAACAATTTGAAACAATTTTTAATGGTATTATTAAAGAAAGAATTTTTGACGGACAATTCAACGAATCAAATATAACTTTACAAGAAATTGATAAAATAAAGACTGTTATTACAGAGGAAATTAAAGGAAAATTACACACGCGTACAAAATATGAAACGCTAAAAAAAGATAAAGATGAAGTTAATGAGATAGTTAATAAAAAATAATAAACCACCTCGCCTACTGAGGAAAATTTTAAAATTCCCCTTCCCAGAAGGGGTGGCAAACGAAGTTTGACGGGGTAGTTAATAAAAAATATTCAAAATTAAAATCAAATACGCATACTTAAACTTAAACGAAACGAACGACCGGGCATAGGATAGTTAGAAACTAAAGAATAATGCTCATTAAATAAATTTCTGCAAGACAAACGAAGCGTAAAATCTGCACCAAATAAAGCTAGTTGCTTGTAAATATATGCATCAAAAGTAAGATAGCTTGGTAAAATATAGCGCGAATCATTGTCAGGCTGCACATAACGAAAACTTGAATAATCCATTTTCCCACCTAAATGAATCTCATAAAAAGAAGTTTCAAGCATTAACGTAATCTGTTCTTGAGGTGTATATACTAGCTGCTTGCCATAAGTTATTGAACCGCTAGTATTATCTAAAGTTTTCTGCAAAGTATAAGACAAAGAAAAATTTTCAATGAATAAAAAAGGATTATTCAAAAAAAGAGAAATTTCTAAACCTTTAGAATTAACATTATCAAGATTTGTGGCGCTCCAACTTACAGGAGTTTTTGGAACAGAAACTATCATATCACGCGTAGAAATAAAAAACACATCTACATCAAAACTTAAGTAATTGAATATATTAGAACTTATTCCAAAGTTAAAATTATTAGAACGCTCCGAACGCAAATCTATAGTTCCATAATTACGATAATACATTTCATTAAAATTAGGCGGACGGAAATTATATGACAAAGTAGATTTAAGACGAACAGGAAAATCTGAAATGCCATACATCAAGCCACATAAATAAGAAAATGCCGTTTCAGTGTCACTAATATAATCAAAACGCCCACCTAAGCTAAAGTCCATATTATGCAAATCTAAGAAATTAAAAGACTTCTCTAAACGATACGCAATTCCTAAAGTATGACGAAAAACAGATGAATCCGAAACAGGATCAAGCATATTGCCTGTTAAATGGCTAAAAAAAGTAGAAAATAAAAATTCGTTATTTATTCCGTAAAACAAGCTATTATATTTGCCACTAATGCCCATATCTTTTAAATTAAAATAGCTATCTGTTTGCGAAGTTTTTGCAGGTTCTTGATAACAGCTATTGTCAAAACGCGAGATTGCAGAAATAAGCAAAGAAGAAGTAGACGAAAAAATACGAGAACTATTGAGAACAAAGAGAAATTTATCATCTGATAATCTATCTGTACAATCCGCTATTTTTCCCTGTAAAATAGCACCGGGAACGCCTTTTTCCGTTTCACTATATATAGCGCGCGCCCAAAAATTCCATTTGGAAAAACTTGCATTTCCAGACACAGAAAACGAAAGTCTCTCATAATCGGAATTTACGCGGCGAAATTCTGTTTCTTTACCAAATTGATTATAAGTAAAAGGAAAATCACCTTCTGAACTTAAATAATCAAAAGAAGCTAAAAGATAGCTATTGTCAAATAAAACATTAGCTCCTAAACCCAAAGCACGCTCACTAAAAGAGCCAAGCGAAAGATCAACTCTAAATAAATCTTTAGGACGAAAATTTGTCCGCAGATTAACCACACCACCTACGGCATTTCCGCCAAAAATCGCTGAAGATCCTCCACGCACTATCTCAATATCATCAAGTAATGAAGGTGAAAAATCACCTAAATCAAAGCTACTATTTTGTGTAGAGCTAATAGGCATTCCATCAAGCAACACCAAAGTACGCGAACTACCTGTGCCACGAATAGAAACTGTCTTTAATCCCGAAAGCCCACCATAATCAGAAATATAGATACCGGGCGAAAGATTTAGAATATCAGAAATTTGAACAGGCGACAAGCTATTTATGTATTCAAGCCCTATAAGTTTATGAGGTGTAAACTCTATCGCAGAATTACTGAAAGGACGAACAGCCGTAACTTCTACAGCAGGCAAATATTTTACTACAGTATCTTTTTCCATTGAAAAGACACTGATAGAACAAAAAATGAAAAAAAATATATGTATTATGTAACGATGCACTATCTTGTAAAAATAAAATATGATATTAATTATATTTAGATAATATTACAACCGTTCAAAATTTATATTTTGTTCAATGATGTTTTAAAATTCCCCTTCCCAGAAGGGGTGGCAAACGAAGTTTGACAGGGTAGTCTATTAATAAAATTAACCACAAACCCCGTAGGGGTGACAAGATTATAGAATAAATTAAACCGCAAACAATCAAACCCCGTAGGGGTGACATAGCATTATAACTACACATCCCCTGCTTCGCAAAATGAGGGCAAAAGACCCTTATCTACAACTCTCAAGAGGAGAATTTGACGACTATATTATGAACAAATAGTTATTCAATTTGATATTACTAAATATTATCTAATATGCAAATATACATATTTTTTATAATTTTTATACAAGAAAAAACCATTTCCGCAAGAATACGAAAATGGTAATTTGTTATATATGTCAGTGTCATTAGCACCGCTATTTGTATTATTTTTTTATACCTTGACATTCGGAAAAACAGCCGAATGAGCTTTTTTAATTAGCTTGCTTATTTCTGAATCGGGTGCGTAAACGATGATTGATGAGCAATTAACCATAGCTTCTACAACCAACGGATCAAATGGCAGCTTGCCTATAACTTCAATACCGTTTTCACTGCAATAGCTTTCTATTTCAGAAGAGAGCTCCCGATTTATATCAAATTTATTTATTAAAACGCTAGTCGGCAGTTTAAATCCTGCGGTAAGTTCAAGAGTACGTTTTAGGTCGTGAACTCCTGACACGGAAGGTTCTGTTACCACAATCACAGCATCAACGCCTGTTATAGTGCTAATTGCAGAACAGCCGATGCCCGGCGGTCCATCAATAATAATATGTTCTATCCCGTGATTTTTCGCTATCTCTTTTGCCTTTTCACGAACTTTGCTAACCAATTTACCTGTATTTTCTTCGCCCGGTGCAAGTCGCCCATAAACCATTCTGCCATTTTTAAAACGTCCCGCATAAAAACGGCTTCTATCTTCCTCTGCAACGGTAATAGCACCATGCGGACACACGCGAGAACACAATAAACAGCCCTCACACAGCGTGTCAATAATAGATACTCCAAGCTCATTTTCTACGATAGCATCAAACCTACAGTAATCCACGCAGATACCGCAATTTATACATTTCTCTTTATTGAGTATCGCTTTCTGTCCCGAAATAAAAACATGCTCTTCATCGCAAACAGGATTAAACAGCAAGTAAAGATTTGCCGCATCTACATCACAATCCGCTAGTACCACAGGATTTTGCAAGGTAGCAAATGCCGCGCTAACACTACTTTTTCCGGTTCCGCCTTTTCCACTAATTATTGCTATTTCCATAATTATTTTATCTTAACTTTTTGAAACTCTTCTTTTATAGTGTGGTACAACTGTTTAAATTTTGTTTTCCACTCGGAGTTAATACTAGTAATCAACTCACCTTTCGAATAAGCAACCGCAATTTCTCTGTCAAACGGCACGCTCATAAGCAGCGGAATATTCTCCTGTTTTAGATAGTTGCGTACATCATCAACTCCCATATCTGCTCTATTGATAATAACACCGCAAGGTATTTGCATCTCTTTTAGAATCTCTATTGATTGCTTTAAGTCGCTAAGTCCAAAAGGAGTAGGCTCAGTTACCAAAACCACATAATCGGCTCTGTAAACCGTTTGAATAAACGGACAACCAGTACCGGGCGGCGAATCAAGCAGTACTAAATCAAACTTATTAGCAGCCTTTATTGACTCTTTTATAATTTCTATTGATATGTGAACTCCCACTTCCATTCTTCCCTCAATAAGCTCATTGCCAGAGGAAAAGCGATATCTATTAACATGACCTAGAAGTTCATCTTTTTCCGATATAGCTCCATATTCACACGCAACAGAACAAGCTCCGCAGCCATGACAAAGTTCCTCAAGTACATCAATAATTGAATGCTTCCCAATAAAAAAGATAGCATTGAAGTTACAGTATTCGTCGCATTTTCCGCAATAGGTGCATTTTGATTTGTCAATAACCGGCACCTTTTGCGTAACTGCTTGCGTACTTTGCAGTTCTCCTTCCTTCAAAAACTCCCTGTCGTTAGGTGCTTCTGCGTCGCAATCCACCAAAGCCATATTCAACTCACTATCTTGTAATGAGTTGAATAGGTTGGTAGATATGAACGTTTTCCCTGTGCCTCCTTTGCCACTAGCAATGGCTATGGTGATCGCCGTCATGATTACAATAGTTAGCGTTTAGGGATAAATTCCCAGCTAAAAATTCGTTAACAATTTCCTCCTCGCTTTTCACAGGAGCTCCTACAAATACGTTAATTCCCTGTTCGTTAAACAGGTCAATAGCTCGTTGCCCTATACCGCCTGCGATTACATCAGTAACCCCAAGCGAAGCAATCCATTTTGGGTACACGCCCGGTTTATGTTCAGGTGGCACCTGTTTAGTTATTTCTGCAATTTTTTTGTCTTGCACATCAATAATCGCGAAATATTCGCAATGTCCGAAATGTGTCGAAAGTTTCCCGTTTTCCATCGGGATAGCAATTTTTTGTGTCATAGCCATTTACTTTTAAATTATTTATAAAAACTTAATTATTTCCGCGTCCTCTGCCTTGTCTGTTTCGACCTCCGCATTGTCCGAACCCGCGTCTTTGTGCAAGTCCGCGACCTTCAGCTTGTCCGGCAGAACCGCGACCAAAACCGAGACCTCTTCTCATTCCGAGACCTCTTCCTACATTTTCATTCATAGGTTCTTCTGTAGAACCTATATTTTCAGCACCATAATTAGTGCATTTACCTAATTTACGTCCAGTCATGGGACCTTCGCCCATTGGACCTTGTTGATTAAATCTTGGCATATTATATCTCCTTTATTTAAAAAATTATTAATTAATTAATTTGTTTAAAACCCTTTTATGATTTCCGAAATGGTTTTATCTTTGTCATTTACCATTTCAATTTGAAGTTTATTTAACATATCTTCTGCTTTTTTTCCAAACTCAGGTGCTACGACTTTCTTCGCCTCTTTCGATGCGATGAACTTCACAGCTTCTGGACCAGCTCCCTCAGGAGCATCCTTTGCTGGGTTAGGAAAAAATTCGGTAGTTTTGCTATCAGTATCATAGATAGCAAAATAAGCACAACGCCCGAAACGACTGTCTATTCGTGCGTCTAAACTGTTCTTTTCTGATACAATTGCAATTTTCATAATGTTTATCTTTATAAAATGTTAATAATACTAATATCTAAAACCTTTATTTATCGGTTTCAATCTCTAAATTTATATCTGGCGGGTTGCGCTCCTCGCTTCCTCTCCTTTTGCGTTTTCTGCAAGGATGTTCTTGACTGCGTGTGTCATCTATTAACATATTACAACGACGACAACGATACCGCTTTCCGCCAAAATCTACATTTCCGCCCTCAATTACCAATGTTTTCCCTTCCACAAATGCTTCGGCAACCGCTTGCCTAGCTTTCGCATAAATCCGCGTGAGCGTTGGACGCGATACGTTCATTCGCTCAGCTGCTTCCTCTTGCAGCAAGCCCTCATAATCTAACAATCGAATAGCTTCATACTCATCGTATTGCAAAACGACTTCTCCCGTTACCGAACGAGGAATGCCAAACGGTTTGAAACCTGACATTAAGGGCTGCGATTTTATTCTTCTACATTGTTTTGGACGTGCCATAATCTTTAATTTTTTGAATTACACTATCATATACGTACAAATATACGAAAAAGTTTTGAACATATGTTCATAATTTGGAAAAAAATTTGATTTTTTTGCAATATTTTTATTTTGGCTGTAATGTTATGTGAATTGAAGCAAGGGCTACTGGTATTGAAGTAACTAATTAATTAATTTCTATTTTACATCAAATACTTCTCCATCACGAAGAGAAATAATATTAACTTGTTTGTTAAAAAATTCCTCAAATTTTTCAGGAGCTCCTGTGTGAATGGGTATAATGCCACCTTTGGGTTCTACTGTTTCAAAAACCACTTTTAGCGTTTCCAAATCTGCATGACCGCTTGTGTGCATATGTTCAATTTCATATGGTTTCAAAAAATCATATAATGTTTCATTAAAAGCAGGTTTCTCACGATCCAAATATCCGTCCCACATAGAATAATATATCTTAGTGTCGTTTAATTTAGAGTATTCCTCTAAGAGTGGCTTAAAGGCATCATTTGAACGTATGAGCATACAAAAACCATATCTATCTAAATATGATTTTAATTTTTCATGAAAATAAAAAGGTTTTTCCCCTTTACGTATCAAATCAAAGAAACGCCCTGCTGGATCTGTATTTTGCTCATAGTCAATGTCATAAAAAGATGTGTATTGCTTATGGTTTTCTGAGACTATTTTTAGAGTTTTCGCTTGATAGTCATCGCAAACAAAACAACGCTTTGCCTTTTTTGAAACATGATACAATGCGAATATCCTATCTATGTTAGTTGAAGAAACTAAAACAAAGTTGTACTTGTATTTTTGAAGATAGGATTCAAAATCTTTTTGTAGTTCGTTTTCTGTTTTAATTTTATCATTTGCGCGTTGAATATTTGTACCTTCGGAAATAATGTAATCAATATCTTTGGCGTAGGCTTTAAGTGTTGGAATAAGTCCTTTACTTCTGAATCCATGTCCGCGAAAATCGCCCGTATGTAGTATTCGTTTATTATCAGCCTCAATAACAAACATATAAGCGTCGAAAGCGGAATGGTCAACAAATAGTGGCATAACAGTAATTTCCCCAATTGTGACTTTTTGCAATGCCTCAAAAGTGTTGATTGTTTTAATACGCTCAACAATTCTTTTGTGCCTTTCAGCCTCGTTGGGGTCCGGTATGTAGGACAATCTATTTTCGATATGTTTAAAAATTTCTAGTGCAGTTTTCCCTACGTATATCGGTAAATCATTAACCGTATCGCAAATTTTTCCAATATGGTCGCCATGATAGTGAGTTATAAATAATGCACTTTTTGAAACATCACCACAAGTTAACCCATCTATCGGGCTTAATTCTTTAGCATCTGTTCCGAGCAACTGTTCGCCAAAGTCAATAAAAACTTTATAGCCGTCACTTTCAATCTCGGTTATACAACCGCCAATTTGATTTGTTCCTCTATGAATTGTTAGTTTCATTCAGGTATCCTTTCGTCGTAAGCACCATCAATAATATCAGTAATTTCAAGATTATCAAGTGTTGCTTTAGAAAATAAAAAAGTTGCAAAAAATTTGTTACCTCTCTTTGTAATGTCACCGAATTCGTTTTCCACAGTGTTTTTTGCTAATCTTTTACAACCCCAACGCTTTTCTTTGAAAAGGTATCCAGCCAATGTTTGTTTAGGGGTGCTTGCTTTCACACTTTCGGCATTATTATCCAATATAATAAAATAAAACTCTGGAACTTTCTTTAAATCGGATTCTTTAATCAACCCGAAAGGCACATCTACCCCGAGTTCTTTTTGACTTTCAACTATAGCAATTATGTCATGTTTTAAATGTTCTTCAAAATAACCTTTTTCTAAAAAAACACTAAAATCGCTTACGTGTTTCTTGATTCCACTTGGTTCCTTTAGAGAGCCTTTACCATATTTTAACTCTATCAAAGCGACCCTATACGGTTTCTTTTTGGAAAGTGCAATAATATCAAATCGCGCATTAAAATTTGCCTCGTTTTTTGCTGCTTCATTTTTAAAAGGTTTTACATATTCAATATCGATGCAAAACCAATTTGAATCTAAGTTTTTGTTGTTCAAGAGGACTAATTTTGATTGAGCTTTTTTTTCCTGAGTTTTTCTTATATTACTATGGCTTTTAATAACCTCGTACTGAGCATATATTTCTTTCGGTCCAGTTTTATATCGCTTGTTTTTATCCTTGCTATCGTAATGTTTTCCATCTAAATAATACTTATCAATCACACAATTGATTTTTTTATCTCGCAATTTATACTCTACCCTCGCAATACTATCACAATTATAATACAAATTCAAATAATTGTTTCTCACTCCGATAAATAATTCGTGTTTGTGTTCTTTATAAAGATTATAAAGTTCACTTTGTTTAAAAGCTTCTGCAAATTCCGTAGAAATTCTTCGTATATTTTCCATTAGTTCGTTCCCATTTTTATATAAAACAAATATAACAAAAAAAATTGTATATATATTCAAAACTCAGATTTTTTTATTCTTGTTTCTATCATTTTAATTTCAGCATCAATCACAAAACAAGTAGCTTATTATACTTTTTCCCCTTGTAGCCACATAAATCCAGTTAACAAGTCGCCTACTTTAGGTTTTTGGTCAAAAAAATCTGTCTTAGCATATAAGTTAATTTCAATCTCTGGAAATCTAAAAAGCGTTATCTTAAATTTATAGAAATCTTTGTCAAACGCACGTATAGTTTCAATGCTACTAATTGGTGATAGAAATTCCGCATCATCCGGATAATCCTTATTTGCTTGTAGGAAAATAACAAGTTGACTTAGATTAAATACGAAAGGCTCCACATTGCCCTTTTCATCATAAGTTGGTTCTTCTTCAATTTTTTCAAGCCAATCTATTGCTTCTTGTCCTTCCAATGATAATGATGCTTCTTCCTGAATTTTAACATTATACCCTAATGCAGAAATAGCAAAATCGTATGTTTCACCTATTTTGTAGGTTTCTTTATGTAAAAAATAACTTGTGTCGAAAAATGAAATTGTTTGATCGTCTTCTGTTTTTCCTGTTATAACTGCTTCAATAAGGTGTTCCCATTCATTGATTTCAGTAATTTCCAATTGAACAATATTTTTTCCTTTGATTGAATAAATGGATAAGCACAAACAGCTTCATTAATCTGTTTTTCCGGATTTACTGCAACCAAAACTTTTGTAGTTAGTTCAGCTTCATCTGTAATGGTAAAGACTTCAGTAGCAGTTGGAGTTTTATCCCCAAAATACTTAGCAATTATTTCAGATTTTTCTATTTTATTTCCTTTTTGAATCATTGAAGGAAAAATCTCATCAAGTACTTTGTCAATTTCTTCAACACAGTCCCAGTGATTTCCATGTCCATGCTTAACCATATTCTTTCCTCATTTATAATTTTTATATTAATATATCTCTACTTGTTTATAACATTTAACACACAAAACAAATATAACAAAAAAAATTGTATATATATTCAAAACAGTATTAAATTTTCACCCATAAGTATTGTTTATATGTTAATAATTTTATATCTTTGTAGATTACTTATAATTATGTCGTAAAAATTTAACATTATGAAAAAAATTATAGATACGGAACGAATTCCCATTAAACTTTGGCTTGATGAAATTGAAGAAAATACTCTTCAACAGGCAAAAAATCTTGCTAATTTGCCTTTTGCATTTAGAAATATTTGCCTTATGCCCGATGCACACTCAGGTTTCGGAATGCCTATTGGTGGAGTAATGGCTGCTGATAACGTGATAGTGCCTAATGCTGTAGGAGTTGATATTGGTTGCGGTATGTGTGCTGTGAAAACCGATATTGAACTAACGCCAGAAGTTCAGCAAGAACTAAAGAATATTTTAGGAGATATAAGGAAAAGAGTACCTGTTGGATCCTCTCACCATAAAAAAGCACAAGATGAAAACCTTATGCCTCAAGGCTACGACATTGATGATATGAAAGTGGTAAGAACGGAGTATTCATCTGCTCTAAAACAGATTGGAACTCTGGGTGGCGGAAATCACTTTATCGAAATTCAAAAAGATAAAGACAATTATATCTGGATTATGATACACTCAGGTAGCAGAAATATAGGCAAAAAGGTTGCAGACCACTATAATAATATTGCAAAAAAACTGAACAAGGAGTGGAATTCTCCTGTACCTCCTAAGGCTGATCTTGCTTATCTTCCTTTTACTTGTAAAGAAGCACATAGCTATTATGAAGAGATGAAATACTGTGTTGATTTTGCATTAGCAAATCGCAAATTGATGCTTACAAGAGTACAAGAAGTATTTTTAGATTTTTTCCCTAATATCAATTTTGGTGAAATTATAAACATTGCACATAACTATGCTACATGGGAAAAACATTTTGGTAAAAAAGTGGTGGTGCATCGTAAGGGCGCTACTTCTGCACATAAAGGCGAGATTGGAATTATACCCGGTTCGCAAGGTACAAAGTCATATATTGTAGAAGGCTTAGGAAATCCTGAGAGCTTTGCAAGTTGTTCGCACGGAGCAGGTCGCACAATGGGACGTAACGAAGCTATACGAAACTTAAACTTTGAAGAGGAAAAGCAAAAACTCGATAGCTTGGGAATTCTCCACGCTGTGAGAGGTAAAAGAGATTTAGAAGAAGCTCCTTCCGCATACAAAAATATTGCTGAAGTTATGGCAAATCAAGAAGATTTGGTAAAAATAAAGGTTGAATTATCGCCACTTGCTGTTGTTAAAGGATAGTCGGGAAACAAATTAAGAAACATAGCATAAAATAGCAACATCTTGCATGAATGAATAAAAATACAGTTCATAATTCAATGCGAACAAACCCGAAATTGTAAATCAGCTTGCAGAAAATTTTGTAAGAAAATTAGCTTCATTTGACATCGTTTACCTATATGCAAAGTACACCGAAATACCGCAAAATAATCCACGTGGATATGGATGCTTTTTATGCATCTGTAGAACAACGCGATCATCCTGAATGGCGAGGCAAACCGCTTGTGGTAGGTAGTTCGCACCCTCGCGGAGTAATTGCGGCAGCAAGTTATGAAGCTCGTAAGTTTGGCATTCACTCAGCTATGGCATCAAAAAAAGCGATGCAACTTTGTCCACACCTGATTTTCGCACCACATCGTTTTGATGTTTACAAATCGGTATCAAGAGAAATTCATAAGATTTTTAGCGAATATACTGACTTAATAGAACCTCTTTCGCTTGACGAAGCTTTTCTCGATGTTACTAAAAACAAGTTCAACATCTTGCTTGCACAAGATATTGCTAAGGAAATTAAACTAAAAATAAAATCACAGCTTAACCTTACAGCTTCTGCTGGAGTTTCGTATAACAAGTTTTTGGCTAAAATAGCTTCCGATATGCAGAAACCCGACGGTTTGACCGTTATTCACCCTAAAAAAGCTCTAAGAGTAATTGAAAGTTTGCCGATAGAGGCTTTCTGGGGCGTGGGACCTGTTACAGCGCGGCGAATGCACGAATTAGGCATTCACACAGGAAAAGATTTAAAATCAAAATCAGAATTGTTTTTGGTTAAGCATTTCGGGAAAAGAGGAACACTTTTTGCGGAATTTGCGCAAGGTTACGACCATCGCAAAGTAGAGCCCGATAGAGAACGTTTATCTGTAGGATGTGAGCAAACTTTTGGTGAGGATATTATGGAAAAAGAGCAAATTATCGCTCGTTTTGACGATTTGGCTGAAGAATTAGAAAAGCGGATTGAACGAGCTCATTTCCAAGGATATACATTCACACTGAAAATAAAGCGAGGCGATTTTAAGCAAATAACCCGAAGCCAAACCACCCAAACTTGCTTTACATTAGCTACGGAATTTACACAACTAGCTACAAGACTTTTAGAAACAGTAGAGCTAGAAAATCACGGAGTACGGCTAATCGGTTTTACAGTAAGTAATCCAGCTGTTAGTGAGCTCTCTCATACGTTGTTTGACCCGCAGCTATTGATACCTTTTGAGCCGTATTAATACCCCAATAATAAAAAAAAACTGTATAAGTTCATTATACAGTTTGAATTATATTTGAAGTACAAAATAAATTACAATTTTACTTGAGTGCCTTTAAAGGTTTTACGAAATACATAATATTTCTATCAACCTCATTATTTAATAAAGGTGAAATTTTAGCTTCGTAAGTACCCTCACCACCTATTCCGAAATCATCATCATTTACAATAGCAATTAAATTATCATTAATGATTATTACGCCTTCAGGTTTATCGTGTGGATAATTCGGAATAGACATAATATCAAATGCCAATTCTTTGGTAACAGTTACAATCCCTGCAGCCAAAAGTTCCTCAGCAGTGCATTGCTCAATTGTCTTGTCACCTATCATTTTTCCTGTAGCTAAATCAGTAGTTATATCAGTTGCTTTAGAAATATCAATTTTATATATTTTTTTCGAGCAACTCGTATCTTTACCCGGCATATTTCCATCTCTTTCTAATACTAAAAAAGTAGTATTGCTAATAGCTGTAATTTCACTGTTTGCCATATTTGTATTGTCCAAAGCATATAAATATTCCTTGCTCTTTCCTGTAGCTAGTTCAAAAAATAATATTCTACATATAGTAGCGTTCTTTTTTACACTTTTATCAGGATTGTATAAAGGAGACTGCATAATACCTACCAAGTATTTGCCGTCTGGAGTAATAGTTAGCCCTTCCATTCCTCTATTGGCTCTACGTTTTGCAAATACAGGAGGTAATTTTTTGGCAGTATTATATGGATTAAATCTTTCAATTTCCTGCCCATTAGAGTTCAGATGAACTATATGCGGACCGTATTCATCGGAAATCCAGAAAGAACCATCTTTCATAGCTACTAACCCTTCAGGATCTAACCCATAAATGTCAGTATTAAGTGTGTTTCCATTAATATCTTTCGGAGTTTCTCCTGTTCCACCTGCGCCAATAGGATTTGGCAATCCTGTTATTTTTTGTCCAGCAGGATTTTTAATTTCTATGGTGCTTACTAATACTAATGAATCACCTTCTAACTTAAATTTTCCTATTTGTGGAGTAAATTCCGGATTAGAAAAGACTTTTTCGTCTTTTCCGCTACCGTCGATATTTGGACCTCTATCGGTCATAGCATAGAAATAACCATCTCCTGTAGAAGCAGCTGCAGAGCCATATCCACCATTATATACATTCACTTCCCCTACTGTACTCATAACAATACGTTTATTCAAGATAGCCTTGTCAGGGTAATTAATGGGTCCTATCGGATTATTATCTTCATCACAAGAATTAATTAATACAATGCTTGCTACTAGCAACATCGTGTTTGCAATTTTAATAAATTTCTTTTTCATATAAATTTTGTAATATTAGTTAATTAAATTGGTTTACAAAATTAATAATTTAAGATGAAGTTAAAATAAAGGATTAGTTAATTTTTTGTTTATCTAATTTTTTTCTATTTCGATAATTAATACTACTCTATCGAATAAAGCTTTCGTAGCGGTTTCAAAAGTACTAGCACCAACAGTAACACACCATAGAAAAAGTAAAACGAGTGTAACCAATGGAAACCTTGCAGGAAATAGACTTCCATATAAATCCAAATCATAAGTGCAAAGCCTGTGTAAACTGACCATGACCACGACCAATGCATATCGGGAAATATATTTACCAACTGAGCTAACTTACACTCTTTGCGTTTTAGCAATCCCCAAGCGACAAAAATCGGCATCAATCCAAGTATAGTGAATAAAATCAGTCCGGGTATAAAAAAGTTTCGAAAAGGCGAATGTTGTAGCATTAATTCGGGTGTCATTCCCATCCATCCTTCAGGAAATAATAAGAAAGCTCCTCCACCAAATAGAGCTCCAGCTGAAAGGAAAAGCAAAAGTCCAACTAATAGATTTCGAGTTTTCATACAATTATTATTTATATATTTCAACGATTATTATTATTCAAAATTAAGCACATTAAATTCTATTTTATTAAGTATGCTTTTGTAATATGCTTGTTATTTTTTAATCAATTTTTATTACTACATTACCCTTTTTATGACCTTTATCAACATATTCGTGTGCTTCAACAATTTGCTCTATTGAATAGATGCGATCAATAACAGGTTTCATTTCGCCGTTTTCAATTATATCTTTCAAAAATAGTAAATCTTTTTCTTCTGTTTTCGGAAGTTGAGAGTTTTTAAAAAAAATACCATTCTCTTTCAATATTCTCTTACACTTAGCTTTTGTTGATTTCATTACAGCATCATAAACAATATCGTATTTTTCATTAATCTTTGTGAAATCTTCTTTCGTGTAATCAATCACTTTGTCTGCTCCAATTGATTTTACTAGTTCAAAGTTTTTTTCACTACAAACTGCCGTAACTTCCGCACCGAAATATTTTGCCAACTGAATAGCAAATGTACCCAAACTGCCCGAAGCTCCATTAATTAATATTTTTTGTCCTTTGCTGATATTTGCTTTCTGCAAATTTTTCAATGCGGTTAGTCCACCTGCGGGAATAGTTGCCGCCTCTTCAAATGACAAGTTTTCGGGTTTCAATGCAAGCAATCCATTTTTTGTAAATGATTTTGATTTTTCAGGCAGACAGATATATTCAGCATAGCCGCCAAATTTTAAACCTGTATAAGCAAACACTTTATCGCCCACTTTGAGTGATTTTATATTTTTTCCGATTGCTTCTATTATTCCCGAAATTTCCATTCCGAGTATCATATTTTTCTTTGGCTTAAACAAACCAAATACTAGTCTCACAAGAAAAGGATCGGCTTTTCTGATACGTGTATCACCAATGTGTACGGTAGTGGCAAAAATTTTTACTAAAACTTCGTCATCTTTTGGTGTCGGTTTTGCAACTTCAACTATTTCCAAAACTTCGGGCTTTCCGTATTTTCTGCAAACAACTGCTTTCATTTCATTTATATTTATTTATAGTGTGCTTAATTAATGTATCCTAAAATATATTGTCATCGTATGAAAATTATGAAACATCAGAAATATAATTACTGTCAAAATAAAAAACCAGCGTCTATAGGGCAGTTTGAAATAAAATGAATTTCCAATAAATCCGATTCCTGTTAGCCATAACAATGGTGTATATGCAGGTGCCATAAATCCAAAAATATTAGAACTCCAGCTGCTTTCGGGAAAGTAAATCAAGACAAGCCAAGAAGCAAAGTATAGTATTGTTCCACCCAAATATAAAATAAATCCCCGTTTTTGTGTCAATGTTGAAATGCTTAAAGGCATAAGTAAAGTAAGTATAAAAACCAATGTTCTAGAAATATTTTCAGCATATTTCAACCACGCAGGAATATCTTTCCAAAATATTTCGGGTTGATACTCTTGGGGCAATTTGTTTGTCAAGACAATATTCCATATCATAATCGGAAGTGTCAAGAGAAAACAGTTAAGCAAGTATTTTTTTATAGTTTCGATATTCATTCTATTTTCATTATTAATGTTGTGTTTGTTGCGACGACTGTTTTTTTACTTCTTTGAGTTGAAGGACTTCGGGTTGTCCGTATTTAGTACATATAACTGCTTTCATTTCTTATCGCTGTAACGTTATTTAAATTCTATGTATTATAATAGCTTGCTAATTTTTGAATAATTTATTATTAATGACCCATATAGTATTATCAAATTAACTCTTTGAAATAATCCTGTATATTTCAAAAAACCTGCTGTCCTATTTTCTGATAAAATAAATAAAACAAAGGTTAATAATCCCAGAACAAAGATGATTAAATTAATAATTTTACAATCATGAAGTTCATTTATCCAAACTGCCCATAGAGGACACATAGTTAATAAAATAAACCCTATTCCAGACGCTATCCCATGAATTTTTCCACTGGTCGTTTCGGGAACACCTTGAATATCTTCCGGGAAAACACCTGCTAAAACACACCCTATTCCAAATATAATAATTCCAATAGCATACCAATTATGAGCCCAAGTTTTTTGATCAAAAAGAAGGTGTTGTCCTATAGAAAACAGTAAGAATAATACTCCTACTACTATGAGGTTTACTCGTTGATATAGTTGTACAGGACTACTATTTGTCCCAAGAGTACTTATTGTCTGGATTAAATGATTATAGTTAGGATATTTCGTTCCAATAATAACAGGTACTAACAAATCACCTAAAGATGCTATTAATAGTATAAAAAATAAAAAATGTTTTAACATAGAATTTTCTCTTTGGTAGATTCAACAAGCAAATGCAGTTTTTTATTTACAAAATTATAAAAAATATTAATAAGTTTTTGGAAGTTCAAATCTTTTCTTGGTCTGTTGTTAATTTTACTCACAATTCTTTTCTAAAAAACATTTCTTTTTCTTTAATCAAAACAACTATAGTAAAGATAAGTAACAATATTGTTTGAATTACTTTGCTGTCAGGATGTGTGGCAAATATCTCATTTGATACATTAGCTGAACAATGAAATACTATTGTAATAAAGATATTTCGGTTTGTTTTGTAATAGAGCCAATTCATTAATATA